>NZ_LHVL01000009.1:0-577367 GCF_001269775.1 Pseudomonas sp. Pf153
AGCAGGCTCGCTTGTATGTTTAGACTTGAAGGGGTGGGCGGGACTAAAAGCTCGATTCCGACTCTAGCCAGTACGGACCGTGGGAGACTTCTCGTCCCGCCCCTTCTACCCAAAGCGCCAATATGGAATTCATCGACAAGATCGACGATAGATGCAAGCCAGCGCAAAGGTAGACCCCGACAAGCACCTAAACCCTAGCCCCGAGGATTTGTTATGACAATCCTTACCTCGCAAACGGTTGTTGGCATTGATGTCGCTAAGGCCGAAATCGCTGTATATCGCTCTGATCTGCAAACGATAGATACCGTTAAGAATGATCGAACAACCCTAAAACGCTGGCTTAAAACGTTGCCCGCCCAAAGCGCCATTGCCATTGAAGCTACCAACATTTATCACCTGGACACCGTCGACTTGGCTCATGCGATGGGGCATCAGGTTTATGTCGTGGATGCTTATCGGGTAAGTAACTATCGTCGCGGCATTGGGCAGCGAGCCAAGAACGATCCTTGTGATGCTCGTTTGTTAGCGCGGTATTTGACCAATGAACAGCACGAGCTGCGGCTCTGGTGTCCCCCTCCAAAGGCCTACACAACGCTAAAGAGCTTGCTTCATAGACGTGCGACGCTGGTCAGAAATCATACCGCTCTGATGTTGAGCTGGATCGACGAGCCTCTGCTGAAGGAAGCGCTGGCCACTCAGCAAACAGCCTTTGAGCAAGCGATCAAGGCTATTCAGAAACTGCTACGAAAGGTCAGCAAAGACTCAGGAATTGCAGAAAACATCGTCCGTTGTAAAGCCATCGAAGGCGTAGGCGAGCTGGTCGCAACCGGACTGGCCACCAGTTACATGCGGGGCAATTTTGCGAACAGCAATGCATTTATTGCGTTTTTGGGAATGGACCTGAGGGTGGATGACTCTGGCAAAAAGAATGGCCCCCGGTATCTAACCAAGAAAGGCGATCCAGAGATAAGGCGCTTAGCTCACATCGCTGCGATGACGGCCTCTCGCTCGCCTAGATGGAAACCCTTCTACGAGTCATACCTGGCAAGAGGCTTTTCAAAAACTCAGGCATTGGTGGTGCTTGCCCGTAAGCTCTGCCGAGTTGCATTCGCTCTGATGAAAAATCAGAGCGAATACCAGCCGAAGCCGATGTTGCAGGGTTGCCCTGCAACATAGAATCTCCCACAGGGTTCGGGGTTGGCTGTACCTTATTCATACAGCAATAAAAAAACGCCCCCGACCGTAAGGCCGGGGGCGTTTTTTTGTCAGGCGCGAAAATTACTTCGCTTTGACACCTTCAAAGGTCACATACAGCTCAACCACATCGGACGATGGGCCCAGGTCTTTCTGTTTGCCGAAATCGGAACGCTTGATGCTGGTCGTACCTTCGAAGCCAGCACGGTAGCCGCCCCATGGGTCTTTGCCTTCACCCAGGAACGTGGCCTTGACCACGATCGGCTTGGTGACGCCCAGCAGGGTCAGGTTACCGGCTACATCAGCCGTTTCCTTGCCATCGGCGTTCTTGCCGGTGGGCTTGACGCTGGTGGAAACGAACTTGGCGTCGGCGAACTTGCTCACGTTCAGGAAGTCACCGCTGGCGATGTGCTTGTCACGCTCCGCGTGGTTGGTGAACACGCTGGCGGTGCGAACGTTGAATTCGATCTTGCTGTCTTCCGGCTTGGCCGCGTCGAAGCTGAACTTGCCGTCGATATCCTTGAAGGTACCGGTGATGTAGCTGTAGCCCAGGTGGCTGATCTTGAAGTCGACGAAGGCGTGCTGGCCTTCCTTGTCGACCACATAGTCGGCAGCCATGGCCTGACCAGCCGTCAGCAGGGCGGAACCGATTGCCAGGGCGGCGAGCGTCTTTTTCAACATGCTTTCTATTCCTTTGGAGTCGAGGTTGAACATCAGGCTTGGCGCCCCAGCATTCGCTTGAGGGTCGCGTCACGGTCGATAAAGTGGTGTTTCAATGCTGCCAACGCATGGAGGCCGGAAAAAATTACCAGCGCCCAGGCGAGGTACAGGTGAATCTCGCCGGCGACGTCTGCCTGGTCGGGCAGTCCGGACACCAGCGCGGGGACTTCGAACAAACCAAACACCGGTATCCCGACACCGTCTGCGGTGGAAATCAGGTAACCGGCGATCATTACGGCGAAAAGGCCGAAATACAGCGCGCTATGGCCAAGCTTGGCACCGACGCGGGTCAGGCGACCGTAGGTGGCCAGGGTCGGTGGCGGCGGGCTGACGAAGCGCCAGATCACCCGCAGCAACATCACCGCCAGCAACACCAGGCCGATGCTCTTGTGCAGGTCCGGCGCATCTTTGCGCCAGCTGCTGTAGTAGTCCAGGCCGACCATCCACAAGCCCAGCGCAAACAGCCCGTACACCACCAGCGCAACGCCCCAGTGCATCACGATACTGACCCAGCCATAGCGGGAAGAAGAGTTGCGTAGCTGCATTGCTCATATCCTGTAAAAACTGCGATCAAGACTAGCGAGTTATCTATCGAATTAAAGCGGAAAATTTCGCTTTGAAATATCGAGAAATACGATCATCAGTTTGGTTGGGGTCGGTTAAGGAAAGATTAAAACGAAATACAACCTGTGATAATCAGGATCACAGCGCCCCTCATCGCGAGCAAGCTCGCACAAGAATCGCATTCGGCGCGGTCACCACAGTCCCATGTGGGAGCAGCCTGCTCGCGAAGGGTTTTTCCAGACAAAAAAAAACGCGGCTGACTCGCCGCGCTTTTTTTGTAACACCTGTTTTACTGAGTTTTGGTCTCAGTGGCTGCCGGTGTGGATGCTGCCGGCTTGGCTGCTGGCTTCTTCGCCGGTTCGACCTTTTTTGTCGGAGCCTTGGCCGACGTCTTTTTCGCCGGGGTCTTGGTGGCCGGTTTCTTCGCTGGTGCCTTCTTGGCAGGCTCGGCTTTTACCGGCGCCACAGGTTTCGGCGCTTCTACCGGTGCAGGTGCCGGCGCCGGAGTTGGCGCCGGAGCGGGCGTCGGTGCTGGCGGAGCCACCGGTTCTGGAGCCTTGACCGGCTCAGGCTGCTTGGCGTCATCCGAACCGCCAAACAGGTTGGTGAAAAAGTTGCCCTTCTTCGCCGCGACCGCACCGGCAGCTGCTGCCGTTGCAGCCGGAACGACCTTGGTCGGCTCGAACGACTTGCCCGCCGCCAGGTCTTGCACTTGGCTGGCAGCACGCTGACCGCTGCGCAGCGCGCCTTCCAGAGTGCCTGGATACAAGGCGTCGGTGTGTTCACCGGCAAAGGCTACACGCTGCAGCGGCTTTTCCCACAGGCGCCAGAACTTGCTGATCTGGCCCGGGCCGAAGGCCAGGTAGGAACCGCCGGTGGACGGGTCGGTGCTATAGCGACGGATTTCGTAACCGGTAAACGCGCCACGGGCCTGTGGATAAAACGCGTGCAGGCGGATCAGCACCTGATCGACCATTTGTTTGTCGCCAAAGGCCTGCATCACCCGGGCGTTATCCCCTGAAAGGTTGATGATGACATTGGCGCCACCTTTGAGGGCCGGTTCGATCCACATCATGCCCAGGCCGGTATTGCTGAAGATCTCACCCGACATGCGCGCCTTGCTGTCCCAGACCGGGGTCTTGAACTTGAGCATGATCTGGTCGCGCCAACCGTAGTTGGTGCCCTTTATCGCGGCCTGGTGCTGGGCGTCCAGGGCCGGTGTCAGTTGAATCTTGTTCAGCGCGCGCAGCGGCACGGCCAGCACCACGTAATCGGCCTGATAGCCCACGCTGCCGACCTTGACGGTCACACCGTCCTTGTCCTGGGAAATGGCCGACACCGGCGAGTCGGTCTTGATGGTTTTCAGTTGCTTGAGGAAGGCCTGTGCCAGCACCTGGCTACCACCGAGCAGGCGCGAAGCCCGCAGGTCGCGGTCGGACACACCGCGATTGACCCGGTTCTGCTGTGCGAAATACAGCAGCGACAGACGCGAAGGTTCGTCGTAACGGGTACGAATTTCCTGATTCACCAGTTGCCGCGCAGTGGCCGGAAGCTGCAAGCGGTCCAGCCAGGCGGATACGGTCATCTGGTCCAGCGCGTGCAGCGTGCTGGTGGCCGTCGGATTCAGCGGGTCCTCGATGGAACGCGCCAGCTCGTCCAGGGTGGTTTCGTAGCGCTTGAGCGCTTCGGCGGTGGCCGGCTGCTTAGTGGTCAGGTCGGCGGCGGTGAAGTAGGTGCCGTCAATCAGATAGCTGGGGGTGCGCACGAATTCCGGCGCCGGCGTGGTGCCCAGCTTGAAAGTAGAGACGTATTTATTCAGCACCGGCTGAGTCTTTTCATTGCCGATCCACTCACTGGTGGCCATGCCCGAACGGCCGCCCACGCTGGGCTTGGCCTCCAGCAGGGTCACCGTCCAGCCTTTATTCTGCAACTCGTAGGCCGCCGTGAGCCCCGCCAGGCCGCCACCGATGACGATGGCCGTCGGTTGCTTGTCCTTCGCCAGCGCCGTAACGCTGAACAGCCCTATCACCACCAGCGCACACGCGCGCAGCCAACCAGCAGACATTCTGCGAACTCCGGAATAAAAACCTGGGAAATTTCTGTTCTTTCGAGCCAGCCGGCTCAGAGAACGGCGAAGAATACGTCAGCCATCATAACGCCGCCAGCGACGTCTATCGCCTGGCTCAAAGTAGCGGGGACCGACACAATGGGTTGTCCCCGGGGCCGCCATTGCATAGGCTTGCCCGATTGTTTGGCCCGCGCCCGCCGCGAGCCGCCTCGAGGAGACTGTACATGGGCCTGAATAACCAGTGGATGCAACGCGATCTCGCGGTGCTATGGCATCCCTGCACCCAGATGAAAGATCACGAACGACTGCCGCTGATCCCTATCAAGCGCGGTGAAGGCGTGTGGCTGGAAGACTTCGAGGGCAAGCGCTACCTCGACGCCGTCAGCTCCTGGTGGGTCAATGTGTTCGGTCATGCCAACCCGCGCATCAACCAGCGGATCAAGGACCAGGTCGACCAGTTGGAACATGTGATCCTCGCCGGCTTCAGCCACCAACCAGTGATCGAGCTATCCGAACGCCTGGTCAAGATCACGCCCGAAGGCCTGACCCGTTGCTTCTACGCCGACAACGGCTCGTCATGTATCGAAGTGGCGATGAAGATGAGCTTCCATTACTGGGTTAATCGCGGCCGTCCCGAGAAGAAGCGCTTCGTGACCCTGAGCAACAGCTACCACGGCGAAACCATCGCGGCGATGTCGGTGGGCGACGTGCCGCTGTTCACCGAAACCTACAAGGCGTTGCTGCTGGACACCCTCAAGGTGCCAAGCCCCGACTGCTATCACCGCCCTGAGGGCGTGAGCTGGGAAGAGCACTCGCGCACGATCTTCGCGGCCATGGAACAGACCCTCGCCGAGCACCACGGCAGCGTAGCCGCGGTGATTGTCGAACCGCTGATCCAGGGCGCCGGTGGCATGCGCATGTATCACCCGGTGTACCTGAAATTGCTGCGCGAGGCCTGTGACCGCTACGGTGTGCACTTGATCCACGACGAAATCGCCGTTGGGTTCGGCCGTACCGGGACGATGTTCGCCTGTGAACAGGCTGGTATCACGCCGGATTTCCTCTGCCTGTCCAAGGCCCTGACCGGCGGCTACCTGCCATTGGCGGCGTGCCTGACCACCGATGAGGTCTACAACGCGTTCTACGACGACTACCCGACCCTGCGCGCCTTCCTGCATTCCCACAGCTATACGGGCAACCCGCTGGCTTGCGCGGCGGCGTTGGCGACGCTGGACATCTTCGAGCAAGACAACGTCATCGAAAACAACAAGGCCCTGGCCTCACGCATGGCAAGCGCCACCGCGCACCTGGCCGACCACCCCAACGTGGCCGAAGTGCGCCAGACCGGTATGGTGCTGGCGATCGAGATGGTCAAGGACAAGGCCAGCAAGACCGCCTACCCCTGGCAGGAGCGTCGCGGCCTGACTGTGTTCCAGCACGCCCTTGAACGCGGTGCGTTGTTACGGCCACTGGGCAGTGTGGTGTACTTCCTGCCACCGTATGTCATCACGCCCGAGCAGATCGACTTCCTGGCCGAAGTGGCCAGCGAAGGCATCGATATCGCCACCCGGGACAAGGTCAGCGTGGCGGTGCCTGAAGATTTTCATCCGGGCTATCGCGATCCGGGCTGAGCCTGAGCAACAGCCATCGCGGGCAAGCCTTGCTCCCACAGCAAGTCCACTGTCCTAGTGGGAGCAAGGCTTGCCCGCGATGGGGCCAATGGCATCACCCAAGATTTTCTTTTTCTACAGAGATCCAGCATGAGACTGTCCCGCTTCTTCATCGACACCCCCCTGAGTCTTGGCGAGCACGAACTGCCCGAGGCCCAGGCCCATTACATCAGCCGTGTACTGCGCATGGCCGAGGGGGATGCGGTGCAGGTATTCGACGGTTCGGGGCAGGAGTTCAGGGGTATCCTGGCCGAAGTCGGCAAGAAACATGTGCGGGTACAGCTGAACGAGCAGTTCGACGGACAACCGCAATCGCCGCTGCACATCCACCTCGGCCAGGGTCTGTCCCGGGGCGAACGCATGGACTGGGCCATCCAGAAAGCCACGGAACTGGGCGTCAGCGAGATCACCCCGATATTCAGCGACCGCTGCGAAGTGCGCCTCAAGGACGAACGCGCCGACAAACGCCTGTTGCATTGGCGTCAGGTGGCGATCAGTGCCTGCGAGCAATGCGGTCGCTCGACCGTGCCGCTGATTCACCCGCCGTTGCTGCTGGCCGACTGGCTGAAGCAGACCGACGCCGAGCTGAAGCTGGTCCTGCACCCGGTGGCCGAGCCGCTGGTCAGCCATGCCCGGCCATCGACTCTGGCGTTCCTGATTGGTCCCGAGGGCGGATTGTCCGACGCCGAAGTCGAACAAGCCAAGACCGTCGGCTACCACGCTGCCCGTCTCGGCCCACGCGTGCTGCGCACCGAGACCGCGCCGGTGGTGGCCCTGGCGGTGGCGCAGCAGTTGTGGGGGGATTTCTAAGGCTGGAATGCGAGCGTTTCCTTGTGGGAGCCGCTACTGCACCGGATCGCTCACAGGCGTGGCAATGATCGCCTTCAGCTCAGTGGTCATCGGGAACTCCAGATTCAATCCCTTGGGTGGAATCGGTTTCTGGAACCAGCGGTCGTAGATGTCGTTGATCTCCCCGGATTTGTACAAATCCCCCAGGGTCGCGTTGACCAGCGCCAGGAATTGCGGATCATCCTTGCGCACCATGCAACTGTAAATTTCCCGCGATTGTTCTTCGCCTACCACCACCCACTTGTGCGGGTCACGAGCCTTGGCCCGCTCGCCATACAGCAGCGCATCGTCCATGTAGAACGCCGCGGCCCGACCCGTTTCGAGCATCTGAAAGGCTTCGCCGTGGTCCTTGGCGCTGATGACGAACATGTCGGTCTTGTTGTCCTGGTTGTAGCTTTTCAGAAAACGTTCGTTGGTGGTGCCGGCGGTGGTGACCACGTTTTTACCGCGCAAGTCGGCAAAGCGGTGGATGCCGCTGTCCCTGGCCGTCAGCAATTGGCCCTTCACGTAGATAAAGCCATAGGAGAACGCCACTTGTTTCTGCCGCTCCGCGGTCACACCGGTGGAGCCGCACTCCAGGTCCACGGTGCCATTCTGCACCAGTGGGATGCGGGTCTGGGACGTGACCAGGTTGTACTTCACGTCCAGTTGCGGCAGCGCCAGTTGAGTCTTGATGCGCTCGACGACCTTGTTCGCCAGCTCCACCGAATAGCCCATCGGCTTACCGCTGCCGTCACCGATGTAGGAAAACGGCACCGATGCATCGCGATAACCCAGAGTAATGCTTCGACTGCTGGCGATCTTCTCCAGGGTGCCGGTCAGGGGCTCTTGCGTCGCGTGGGCCTGGAAGCTCAACAACAGGCTCAGGGTACAGCCGATCAACGTGTGTTTTGGCATTGTTATTCTCCGTTGCGGGTGGGTCAGGCGGCACGGGGCGCGAGGCCCCGCAGATCGATGGACGGTTCGCGCTGGCGGATCAGTTCGCTGAGCAGGCGGGCGCTGCCGCAGGCCAGGGTAAAGCCCAGCGCACCGTGGCCGAGATTGAGCCACAGGTTAGGGTAGCGGGTGGCACCGATCAGCGGCACGCCACTGGGGGTGGCCGGGCGCATGCCGGCCCATTCGCTGGCGTGCTCGTAATCCGCGGCCTGGGGAAACGTTTCCCGGGCCTGGCGCTTGATCAGGGCAAGGCGCCGAGGGTCGGGCGTCGGGTCGAAGCCGACGATGTCCACCATCGCCGCCACCCGCCATTGTTCACCGATACGGGCGTAGACGATTTTGCGGTCATAGTCGGTGATGCTCAGCTCCGGTGCTCGATGCCGAGCGCCGATGGGCGCCGTCAGGCTATAGCCCTTGAGCGGATACAGCGGCATTTGCACCCCCGGCAGTCCCAGGGCCGCACTGCGGTGGCCGGCCGCGATGACGAGGTTGTCCACGGGTAACAACTGCCCACCCGACTCCAGCGCTCGTACCCGGCCGTCGGCGTGGTGAATCCTGGTCACTGTCCGCCCCATCAGGAACTCGCAACGGCCCGAGGCCCGCAAACGGGCCGCCAATTGCTGGCAAAAGCCATGACAGTCGGCAACTTCTTCATCCGGCGTGTAGATGCCGCCCACGTAGGGCACGCCGTTCAATGCCGGTTCCAGGCCCACGCACTCGGCGGCGCCCAGCACCTGTTGATGGAGGCTATCGGTCACCCGCTTGCGGGCATGTTCGAAATGTCCGGCATCGCGGAACGTGACCAGTTTGCCGTTGCGCCGCCAGTCAAAGCCATCGAGGCGGTCATCTTCACGCCAATCCTGCAAGGTAGACTGGCTCAGCAACGCCAGGCGCAACAAATGAGCACCGTTACGTCGGTTGATCGACGTCCGGCACGCGCCGATGAACGAGGCCATCCAGCGCCACTGCGCCGGATCCAGGCGTGGCCGCAACTTGAGTGGCGAATCACCGCGCAGCATCCAGCCCAATGCCTGCCATGGCACACCGGCATCCGCCAGCGGAGCGACGTAGCGGTAGGACAACTGGCCGCCATTGGCAAAACTGGTTTCGCTGCCCAGGGTGTCCCGGGCTTCCAGCAACGTCACGTCGATACCCTCACGCACCAGCGCATAGGCCGTCGTCAACCCGACCACGCCGCCACCGATGATGCAAACCCGCTGAGCCATGTCCGTCTCACACCTGTTTCGAATGGCCTCAGATTAGGGGCAGGTGACAGCCACCGAACAATCAATAAAGATGCACCGCCTATAAGCAAAGGTTATGGAGTTGCCATGCGCCTTCGTCACATCGAGGTTTTCCAGGCGATCCGCCAGACCGGTTCCATCAGTGGTGCCGCGCAGTTGCTGCATGTCTCCCAGCCGGCGGTGACCAAGGTGCTGCAGCATGCCGAGCAGCAACTGGGCTTTGCCCTGTTCCTGCGGGTTCGCGGTAAGTTGCAGGTCACGCCCGAAGCGTTGGCGCTGGAGCGTGAAGTGGACAAGGTCAGCGAAAGCCTGCAAGGCGTGCGACGGCTGGCCCAGAACCTGCGCCGCGCGCCGGGTCATCGTCTGCGCATCGGTGCGACGCCGGCCCTGGCCCTCTCGCTGCTGCCTGAGGCCGTTCATCAATGGACCCAACGTCACCCGGACATCGTCTGCGAATTGTCCAGCGCCCATAGCCGCGAGCTGGTCCAGAACCTGTTGATGCGCGAAATCGATGTCGCCCTGACGTTGCAACCGCCCGAGCATCCCGGACTCAAGGCCCAGGCCCTGGCCAACGGCGTATTGGTGGCGTTGGCACCGAAGGGGCATTGGGACGAAGCGGCGGTCGGCACGCCGATGCCATTACAGGCACTGGCCAATGCGCCTCTGATCGGCTTGTCCAGTGCCGACCCCCTGTCCGCCAGGCTCGACGGCTACCTCGAGTCCGTGGAGCCGCCACCGCGGGTCAGCATCGCCGTGCAGACTTACTCACTGGCCCGGGCCATGGTGGAGTCCGGCGCCGGATTGGCGGTGATCGACCCGTTCACGGCGCTGGGCGCTTCGGCCAGCCGCACGGCCATCCGACCGCTGTCGCCACCGCTGCCCATATCCCTTTATGCCGTGACCCGCGCCAACGAGGCGCCGGTGCACACCCTGGGCGCGCTGCTGGAGATTTTCGCCTCGCGGGCACAAGCGCAGCTGGATCGCCTTTCCACCTAGAGAACGTAAAACAGAATCGCCACGAAATGCAGCAGGCTGCCGGCGATCACGAACAAATGCCAGATGCCATGGGCATGGCGCAGTCGCTTATCAAGCGCAAAAAAGATGATACCCACGGTGTACAACACACCACCCGAGGCCAGCCAGGCGAATCCGGCGCTGCCCAGCGCCGCCAGCAAAGGCTTGACCGCCACCAGCACGATCCAGCCCATTACGGCGTAGATCACGATCGACAGGATCCGTGCTTCGGAACGCGGCTTGATTTCCTGCAGGATCCCGATCAGCGCCAGCCCCCAGACAATCCCGAACAAGGTCCAGCCCCATGGTCCGCGCAACGTCACCAGGCAGAACGGCGTATAACTCCCGGCGATGAGCAGGTAGATCGAAAAGTGGTCGACCTTCTGCATGATCGCTTTCTTGCGCCCGCGCACGCTGTGGTAGACGGTCGAAGCGCTGTACAGCACCAGCAAGGTAAATCCATAGATCGCCACGCTGACGATCTTCCACGGATCGCCGGCCATCCCCGCAATCACCAGCAACCACACCGCACCGATAAACGCTGCGACCGCCCCGACCAGATGGGTCCAGGCATTGAGTCGTTCCCCGTGGTACATCCATCCCCCTCACATTCCCGAACATGCGCCAAGGCTCGGGCCTGGCGCGTCAAAGTGCAATGGTTTGCCGCAAGATAGGTCTCCCAGAGGTATTGGGGCACAATCGGGTGACACGACCAAGAGCCCCGCCCATGCTGATCGACGAAGAATTGACCCTGAAGAAACTCGAGGTGTTCCTGGCCTTCATGCGCACCGGCAACATGGCGCGGGCGGCAGCCGAGTTACAGACCAGCAACGTCAGCGTGCACCGGGCCATCCATTCCCTGGAGAGTGCCTTGCGTTGTCCGTTGTTCAAGCACGAAGGACGAAACCTCACGCCGTTGGAGAGTGCCTACGTGCTTGAAGAACGAGCGCAAAAGCTGATCCAGGACGTGGTCGACAGCGTGCGCCTGACCCGCGAAGCCGCCGGGTTCTCCGCCGAACGCTTCAAGCTCGGTTCGCTGTATTCGCTGACGGTCAAGACTGTGCCGCAGCTGATCATGGGTTTGAAAATCCGCCGCAGCGAACTCAACATCGACCTGATCATGGGTTCGAACATCGACTTGCTGTACAAGCTCAAGAACATGGAAGTCGACGCGATCCTGGTGTCCCTGGACGACAGCGTCAACGACCCGGACTGCGAGCACATCGCCCTGTTTTCCGATGACATTTTCCTCGCCACACCGGCAGACTCGCCGTTTGCCCAACGGACCGAAGTCGACCTGGCCGAGGTGCGCGACGAGACGTTCATCACCCTGACCCAGGGCTTCGCCACGCATCAGGACGGGATCAGAGTATTCAGGCAAGCGGGGTTCGAGCCGAAGGTGGCGATGCAGGTCAACGACATCTTCACCCTGCTGAGCATGGTCAGCTCGGGGGTGGGTTATGCCCTGTTGCCAGGGCGGATTGCGGCGGTGTACGAAAAACGGGTGAAGTTGATCCCATTGCAGGAAAAGTACCGGTTGCAGCAGCACATCGGCGTGGTGTTCCTCAAGGCCAAGGAACGCGATCCGAACCTGCTGGCATTACTTGCCGAATGCCGGATGTATGCCAATCGCCAGGTTTGAAACGGTGGTGCCTTCATCGCGAGCAGGCTCGCTCCCACAATGTCCGCGGAGGGAGGGGCACCACCGCCCCTCAGTGGGAGCGAGCCTGCTCGCGATGGCGTCATGACAAGCGCAACATCAGCCGGAACCTAGCCAACAATCCCGCGAACAATGAAAAACAGCAACGAAGGCCCCAGCAGGCAGCCAAGCCCGGTGTGGAACGTTGCCGTCAACGCACCGTACGGCACCAGTCGCCGATCCGTCGCGGCCAACCCGGCCGTCACCCCGCTCACGGTTCCGGCGAGCCCGCCGAAGACCATGGCCGAACGCGGATTGTCCAGGCCCATCCAACGTGCCGCCACAGGGGTGCCGACCATCACCAGGATCGCCTTGATCAACCCGGTGGCAATCGACAACGCCATGACATCGGAAGTGGCACCAATCGCCGCGCCGGTCACTGGCCCAACGATATAAGTCACCGCGCCCGCGCCAATGGTGGTCATGCTCACCGCATCGCGATAGCCGAACGACCAGGCCACGCTCGCACCGACAATAAAGGGCAGGATCGTGCCCAGCAACAGCGCGACGACGCCAATCATCCCGGCCTTCTTCGCTTCGGTAGCCTGGACCTCGAACGCCGTGGCGACAATGGCGAAGTCACGCAGCATGGCCCCGCCCATCAGGCCAATGCCGGAAAACAGCGACAGATCCGCCAGACCTTTCTGCCCACCGGTCATGGTTCCACCCACCCAGGCCAGCACCAGGCCAATGACGATGGCGATTGCCGAGCCGTGAATGCGTCCGAAGGTCAGGCGTTTGGACAACACTACCGACACCCACATGATCACGCCGACGAAAGCGAACGCCGTGATCAGGCCGTTATGTTCCAAGCCTTTCTCGATGAGATCCCACATATCAGCGACCTCCTACAGGCGTGCCGAGGGGCGTCACTTCGGTCGGTTCGTCGGGCAAGGGTTCGCCCTTGTGGGTCCGGCTGATCAGCGCAATGGTCACGCCGCACAGCAACACCGAGCCAATCGCCCCCAGTACAGCCACCGGGCCGCCGTGCAAGGCCGTGACAACATTCTGTTGCGCGGCCATCGCGACCACCACCGGAATGTACATGGCGCCCCAGAAGGCGACGCCCATCTCGCAATCCTTGGTCATGCCGCCGTGCCGGTGCATCCACAAGCGCGCGCAAATCAGCAGGATCATTGCAATGCCGACTCCGCCGACGTTGGACTTCACCCCCAGCAGCACGCCCAGCATGTCGCCCAGGATCACCCCTGTCAGCGTACAGATCGCCAACAGTGCCACACCGTAAATAATCATTGTCGTAGTCCTCAAAATGCATCGTCGGGATTGTTGTTTTTGTCGTTCGAAGCCTGAGTCGGTGGTCTAGAGTCGTTGGCTTCCCTCCTCACGCAACAGGGCCTGCAAGGTGTCGAGCCGCGCACCGTCGAACGCAATGACGGTGCCCTGTTCGAACACCCGGCGGGCCAGCCCGGTCAGCACCGCTCCGGGCGGCAATTCGATCTGCAGGCGCACGCCGCGCTCATAGGCGCTTTGCACGGTGCCGCGCCAATCGACGACGCGGCACATATTGAACGCCAGGTCGTCGCGCAGGGCCTCGGTGCTCATCACGGGCCGGGCACGGCTGCCGCTGAGGTAACCCAGGCCAGGCAGTTTCAACGACACATCGCTGAACGCCTCGGCGAGCGTTCGCGCCGGAGCCTCCAGCAACGGGCAATGGGACGGTACGCTGACGGTCAGCCGACACGCTTTCGCGGCGCCTTGGCTCCGTGCCTGTCCGGCGACGATGGCCATGGCCTCGTCGCTGCCGGCGATAACCACTTGGTTATCGGCGTTGATGTTGGCCAGGTAGACCGGTGTTGCATCGCTGTGCACCTGGGCCAGCAACGTCTCCACCGTCACCAGCTCCAGGCCGATGATGGCGGTCATGCCGTAGCCTTTTGGATATGCCTGCTGCATCAATTCGCCCCGCAGGCTGACCAGCCGCAAGGCATCGGCAAACCCCAACGCACCCGCCACCACAGCCGCCGGATACGCACCGATGGACAGCCCCGCCACGTAATCCGGCGCGGGCGCCTGTTCCAGCAAGCGCCGGGACGCCGCTACGCCAGCGATCAACAGGCACAACTGCACCGCACGGGTCGATTGCAACGCCTCAGCGCTGTCCAGTTGCTTCACGTCCTCACCCAGCACCTCGCTGGCTTCCTCCAGGATCTGCGGTGCCAGCTCACGGAGCATGCCCGCTCGCTGCGCACCCTGGCCGGGGAACACGAACATTTTCATGGCATCGGCTCCAGCGACGGCTGCCAGGGGTCGCACACCAGGCGCGCCTGCCGATTGTCCTTGAGCAGCACCCGGCGCGCCGGACCGGCCCACTCCCTCAACGCGACGGCACCGTGGGGCGTTTGCAACTGCATGTCCACCACGCACACCGACGCATCCAGTTGCGCGAGCAGCTCACGGGCATGACCGCGATCCAGCGGATGCGGCATGCGCAGGATCAGGTCGAGGTCGCTGCGCTCATGCAACGCTTCGACGCCGCTGGCGAGTTCGAACCCGACGGCGCCGCTGACCCCCCACACCCAACTGCAGCCATCGAGCACCGGCCTCAGCCGGGCCAATGCGTGCAGCGCTGGCAGATCGCGGACCAAGACAGCGTGGCCGAGATCTTCCGGCCTGACCCGTCGGGTAATCGCGGACTTCGCCATCGTTGTGGCATAACGCTGCTCACGCAAGCGTCCACGAACCCCGACGGCGATACGGTTCGCTGCCGTCGTGGCGCGCCGGACCACCACCGGTTGACCGGCACCCAGGGCTTCGTACGCCCACGCAGGTGCGTCCACCGGCAAGTGCTCCGGCGTCATGCCCCACAGCAGGTCGTGGGCCAGGAACGTGTTCACCACTGTGCTCTCAACAATTGGCGAACCTTGCTCGAGGCCATGCGATTGGCGGCGCCCAGCCGCCCGCGCAGGTCCCGCGGACCGGTTTCGACGTCCCGGATGGCCTGGATGAGGCATTCGTGGACCCGCGCCAGGTCCGCCGCCGACGGTTGCTCGATCCGTTCCACCGACAGGGTTTCCCACAACAGCCCAAGGCTGGCATAACTGTCGATGTCATAGGCCATCGGCGGCACGCTGGCGGCCAGGGCTTCCAGCGCCTCAACACTGCGCAGGGTCACCCGCGCCGCCGAAGCCTTGCCCATGGCGTGGACCATCACCCCGGGGTCGCGCAGCGCAATCAAACGGTTGGCTTGATACCCATGGGCCAGGAACGCACCGGACATCGCCTTGCCCACCAGCAGGCCGATCACCGGATGTCCACCCAGACGGGCGCGGGCATAGCTGTCCGCCGCCCCGGCCAGTGCCTGATGGATGCCCAGGGCTTCTTCCCGACGGCCATAGGCCTGGCTCGGAACGTCGACGATGGCGATCAGCGGCCGCTTGACCGGCGCATCACGGTCGGCTTCCACGGCATCGTTCACGGCCTTGGCCAAACCCCAACCTTCCAGCAAGCCAACCTCACCGTTGCGCGCCCGAGGGAAACGGTTATCCGGATCGGCCACCACCGCCAACAGGCGCACGTCTTGTCCGCCCAATTGGGTGTCGGCCACTTTCAACGAAGCCGGCAGGCCTGGAAGCGGCCTGACGCCGTTGCTCAACGCTTCGAACCAGCGCAGGCCTCTCAACGAATACGAACTCATGAGCGTTCTCCCTGATACAGCTGGCGAACCGCTGCCGGTTCGATTTGCGCCTCGGTGTCCAACCGCCCCAGGCGTTGCAGGAACAGTTCGGCCTGGCTACTGCGATGCTCAGCGGGCACGCCCAGGTGCAGCAACTGACTGACCTGCTGGCGAATCTGTGCAACGTCATCACTGGCATAGCGATCCACCAGACCGGTGGCGAAACGCTGTTCGCCACCGGTCAGGCTCCAGATGAACGGACGGTCCCGGGCGTCATATTCCTCGATACCGGCCTCCTGCTCGATCACCTGCGGGCCGTTCAGGCCCAGCCGCGCTTCCTGTGTGACCAACAGGTAACTGCACAGGCCGGCGGCGATGGACATGCCGCCAAAGCAGCCGACGCTCCCGGCCACCACGCCAACCACCGGTTGATACTGGCGCAGGTCGACGATGGCCGAGTGGATTTCCGCGATGGCCGCCAACCCGAGGTTGGCTTCCTGCAAACGCACGCCGCCGGTTTCCAGCAGCAGCACGGCACGGGTCGGAATTGCTTTGCGATTGTCTTCGGCGGCCAGCTCCAGGGCGCCGGCGATTTTCGCCCCGCCGACTTCACCGAGGCTGCCGCCCTGGAACGCTCCTTCGATGGCGGCAATCACCACCGGCAGGCCATCTAGGGTGCCCTTGGCGATCACCACGCCGTCATCGCTTTGCGGCACCACGCCCTGGCGCGACAGCCACGGCGACATGACCCGTTGGAACGGATCGAGCAGCTCGCGGAATGAGCCGTCATCGAGCAAGGCCTGGGCCCGTTGCCGGGCGCCCAGCTCGACGAAGCTGCGTTTATTCAAAAGCGTTGTGCTGTCAGTCATGACCGATCTCCTCGAAACCCTGTTCCAGGCGCAGGCGCACCACGCCGGGGGTGGCGCCGAAATCGTGGATATCAATCGCCAGCGCCGGTGGCGTCTGGCCGTCAAACATGCGGGCGAAGAGATGCTGCCAGCGTTGCTCGCTGCCATTGACCGAGGTCTGCACCTGGATGGTCAACTTGCCCGCCAGCCCGGGCTCGATCAGCACTTCCAGGTCGCCCGAGCCAACACAGCCCACCAGCGCCCGGCCCCGTGGCGGCTGCCCGGCGGGGAATTCAAAGGATAAGGTTTCCATCAGCACACTCCTGGGAAGAAGCCATCGCCACGCTCGACACGGTCGAGCAGCAGGCAGGCGGCGAGCAGGTCCGCAGCGCCGCCGGGCGAGGCGTTCAAGGCAATCAGTTGTTGGTCCAGCGCGTGCAGTTGGCGACGACCACCGAGGCTCGCACAGCCGCCAGCGTCGAGTACGGCTCTGGCACCTTGTTGCATGGCCTTAAGGCCCGCTTCGCCGGCGCGATACAGCACGCAGGTGTCGGCCAGGGTGGTCATGATCGCCAGCAAGGCATCGAGCCGGGCGTTCTGCTCCCCTGCCCCGGCTGCGCGACTGCGCTTGAGTTGCGGCAGGCCCAGGCCCGTCACGGCCGGGAAAGCCAGCTGTGCTTCTTCACGGGCACCACGCACGCCGTAACGCTGGGCGACCTGGGCGCCGTGGCTCAAGGGTCTTGGCGCGTAGCGGTCGTCGAGCAAGGCCAGGCGTGCTGCGCGCAACGTGACGGCGCCCGCAACGCTGGATTCAGGTTCCAGCGCGGCGGCAGCGACCAACAGGCCCAAGGCCCAGATCGCGCCGCGGTGCGTGTTCACGCCGCCCGTGGTGGCAAGCATCGTGGCTTCGCCTTCGCGGCCGATCCGTCCGAGGGCTTCGCGCAGCGGCAGGCCGATTTCAGCGTAATCGATGGCGGCCTCGGCCATTTCCTTGAACGCCGGCCACAGCGACAGCGCCGAGGCGTGCATCAGGCCCAGGTGCAGATCGGTATGGGCACCGCTGCCACGGCGGTCCACCAAGGCCGGTTTGGGCGACAGGTCGGCTTCGTCGATCAGCGCGTCGACTGCCAGGTCCGCCAGGCGCTCGGCCAGGGACAGCGTGTCGGGTTGCCGGTTGAGTGCGTGCATTTACCAGCTCCTGAATTTGGCGGGGGGGTTGTAGAGGCCACCGGACCACTCCACCAGATCGGCCACGCTTTTGGCGGCGAGCCATTCGCGGGTGGCGTCGGTGCGGCGGATGCCGAGGTCTTCGGGCAAGGCGATCAAACCTTCACGACGCATGCGGGCCGTCTCTTTCGGGTTGTGCCGCAGGCCGATGGCGGTGACGCCGGCTACAGCCGCGATCATGGCCTGGCGCTCTTCCAGGGAGCGGGCCTTGTACAGGTAGGCAATGCCTTCCTCGGTGAGCAGATGGGTGACGTCGTCGCCGTAGATCATGATCGGCGCCAGGGGCATGCCGGCTTTCTTCGCCACATCCACTGCATCGAGGGTGTCGACGAAGGTGGGTTTGCCGCCTTCCTGGAACGTCTCGACCATCTGCACCACCAGTTTCTTGCCGCGCTCGAGCAGTGGTGCGTCGCCATCGCCGTGGCGCATGTCGAGCCAGGCCGGCGTGCCGTGACGCCGGCCGCGCGGATCATGGCCCATGTTCGGCGCCCCCCCGAAACCGGCCAGCCGGCCACGGGTAACGGTGGAGGAATGACCGTCGCCGTCCACTTGCAACGTGGCTCCGATGAACAGGTCCACCGCGTATTGCCCGGCCAGTTGGCAGACCATGCGATTGGAGCGCAGCGAGCCGTCATGCCCGGTGAAGAACACGTCGGGCCGGGCGGCGATGTAGCGTTCCATGCCCAGTTCGGTGCCGAAGCAATGCACGCTTTCGACCCAGCCGCTTTCGATGGCCGGGATCAGGGTCGGGTGCGGATTGAGGGTCCAATTACGGCAGATCTTGCCCTTCAGGCCGAGGGATTCGCCGTAGGTCGGCAGGATCAGCTCGATGGCGGCGGTGTTGAAACCGATGCCGTGGTTGAGGGACTGAACGTTGTGTTTTTCATAGATCCCGCGGATCGCCATCATCGCCATCAACACATGCACCGGCTTGATATGGCGTGGATCACGGGTGAACAGCGGTTCGATGTAGAAGGGCTTATCGGCCACCACCACGAAATCCACCCAGGATGCCGGGATGTCGACTCGCGGCAGGTCGCTGACGTCGTCCACCAACTGGTTGACCTGGACAATGACAATGCCGTCGCTGAAGGCCGCCGGCTCGATCAATGCCGGGGTGTCTTCGGTACTGGGGCCGGTGTAGATGTTGCCGGCGCGGTCAGCCATGAAACCGGCCGAGAGCACCACGTTGGGGATCAAGTCCACCACCAGCCGGGCGTAGAGCTCGATGTAGGTGTGGATCGCGCCGATTTCCAGCAGGCCGTCCTCCAGCAACTGGCTGATGCGCAGACTCTGGGTGCCGGCGAAGGAAAAGTCCAGCTTGCGGGCGATACCGCGCTCGAACAGATCGAGGTGCTCGGAACGGCCGACGCTGGGCATGATCATGTGCAGGTCGTGCAACTTAGAAGGGTCGGTCTTGGCCAGAGAGCGCGACAGAAAATCCGCCTGCTTCTGGTTATTGCCCTCCAGCACCACGCGGTCACCCGGCAGGATCAACGCCTCCAGCGCCGCGACGATTTTGTCGGTGGGCAACACCACACCGTCGGCAAGCCCCTTCACCAGTTCGAGCCGCCGCTGCTTCTCGCTGCGCCGCCGCGTCCAGCGCGAGTCGGGGGATATTGTTGTTGTCATGACCACTCCACGGGTTCGCTGTCGTGGGGCTTACCTTAGGAGTGTCATGGTGGGTGCATCAATCAAGCTCAGCGGTGGATCGTTACGGTTGGAGTAATGATCTGCACCAACCCGGCGGCGATTACCAGCTCTTCCAACGCCAGCAGATCCGGCACCTTCGCCACATGATCCCCAACCTGCACCGCCGCTTGTTCCAATCCGCACAACGGCACATCTACATAGCTCAGTTGACTATCGAGCTTGTGGGAGCGCGGGATGCCTTGTACCAGCAGTGCGATGAACTTCAGTTCGGGGCGGCCGCCCAGGGCGTTGAGCACGACGATGCGCGCTCGTTCGCCGATCATGGTTTTCTGGCCGCAGGCCGATTCGAAGCTCAGCAGCGGGATCTGCCGTTCGCGCCAGCTGACCCAGCCCAGGAACCACGGCGGGGTGTCCATATCGAAGGCGCTGCTCTGATAGTCGATCAGCTCGGCCACCGCGACGTTGGGCAACACCAGATGCCGATCGGACAGCGGCAGCAGCAGACCGGTGAGGTACCGGGTCCGGTCTTCATGCATGGGTTCTGCTCCAGTGGGCAATGCTCTCGAGCAGTACCGATTCCTGATACGGCTTGCCCAGGTAGTCGTTGACGCCGATGGCCATGGCCCGATCGCGGTGTTTCTGGCCCGTACGGGACGTGATCATGATGATCGGCAGGTGTGCCAGGCGCGGGTCGTTGCGCACCTGGGTCGCCACTTCAAAACCGTCCATGCGCGGCATTTCGATGTCCAGCAGCATCAGGTCCGGGGAGTGTTCGCTCAGCAAGGCCATGGCATCCACCCCGTCCTTGGCGGTAAGCACATGCATGCCGTGGCGCTCCAGCAAGCGACTGGTGACCTTGCGCACCGTCACCGAATCGTCCACCACCAGCACCAGCAACGGCCGTTGATGTTCGCCGTCACCTTCGGCCAGTGCCTGGCGCCGTGGGGTCTGGCCAGGCAAGGCGCGGATCGGCGCCAGCAAGTCGAGGATGAGCACCACCCGGCCGTCCCCCAGGATGGTCGCGCCGGACAGTCCCTGCACCGAAGAGAATTGCGGGCCTAGACTTTTGACCACGATTTCCCGAGTCCCAAGGGTCGCGTCCACCTGCACCGCGACATGCCGCTCATTGCACTGCATCAGCAGCAGCGGCAAGGGCTGGCTCTGGCCCAGCAGCTTGGCACGGGCGCCAGTCTTCAGTACTTCGCCCAAGTAGTACAACTCATGGCGTTGCCCGGCGTAGGTGTAGACCGGCGGATCGAGTTGGTAATAGGCATCCAGCTCGGCGGGCAGCACCCGCACAATGCTTTCGATGGTGTTGAGCGGGATCGCGTACTGGTCTTCATGACACTGCACCATCAGTGCCCGGTTGACCGCCACGGTAAACGGCAGGCGAATACGGAAATGCACGCCCTGCCCCGCCGTGGAATCGATCATCATGCTGCCGCCCAGTTGCCGCACCTCTTCATGGACCACGTCCATGCCGACGCCGCGCCCGGAGATCTGGGTAATTTTCTCAGCGGTGGAAAAACCCGGCTGCAGGATGAACTGCAAGACATCGCGGTCGCTGATGTCACTGTCCGGCGCCAGCAGTCCACGCTTGATCGCCTTGTTCCGCACCGCCTCCAGGGGCACGCCGGCGCCATCGTCGCGGATGTCGAAAATGATGTCGCCGCCTTCCCGTGAAAGTTCGAGGCTGATGCGGCCGCGCGCCGGTTTGCCGGCGGCGATGCGCACATCGGCGGGTTCCAGGCCATGATCGACGGCGTTGCGCAACATATGCTCCAGCGGCGCGGCCATGCGTTCCAGTACATTGCGGTCCATCTCGCCTTCGGCGTTATCGACCACGAACTCCACATCCTTGCCCAGTTCCTGGGCCACCTGCCGGACGATGCGTTTGAGGCGCGGCAGCATGCGCTCGAACGGCACCATGCGCGTGCGCATCAGGCCTTCCTGGAGTTCGGTGTTGATCCGGCCTTGCTGTTGCAGCAAGTTTTCCGCGTCGTGATTACCCCGATCCAGGGTTTCCTTGAGGTCGAGCAGGTCCGAAGCGGATTCGAACAGTGCCCTGGACAACTGCTGCAGCTGGGAATGGCGGTCCATTTCCAACGGGTCGAAATCTTCGTAGCCCAGCCGCTCAGCCTCTACCTGCTGGCGACTGAGGATCCGTCCCTGGGTTTCGGTGTCGAGGCGCCGCAATTGATCGCGCATGCGCTCGATGGTGGTTTCCATCTCGCCCAAAGCCACCCGCGCGTCATTGACCTGCTGTTCGATACGACCACGAAAGATCGAAGCCTCCCCCGCCAGGTTCACCAGGTCGTCCAGCAGTTCGGCGGAGACCTTGACCATGTCCGCACCTTCGCCCGAGGCGCCCGGCTCAGGCTTGGCAGGCGCGGGGATCGGAGCAGGAACCGGCACAACCGCGGCTTCGGGCGCCGGGCTTGCCTGTGGCTGGTTGACCGCCTGGATCTGCGCGATCAGGCGGTCCGCCGGCGGACAGGGCTGGCCGGCCCGCACCGCGTCGAGCATGTGCGCCAGCCGGTCATGGCTGCTTTGCAGCAGCGTGAACAGCGTCGGGGTCGCTTGCAGCAGACCTGCCGACAACCCCTCGTAGAGGTTTTCCAGTTCGTGAGCGAGATCGCCGATGGGACCGATTTCCACCATCCGCGCCCCCCCCTTGAGGGTATGCAGGTCGCGCAACAGGGTTTCGACGGCCTGGCGGTTCGACGGCTCGGCCTGCCAACGCAGCAACGCCGCGCCGGAACTGTCGAGGATGTCGAAGCCTTCCTCGAGGAAGATCTCCAGCAGCTCGGGATCATGATGGGTGCCGTCGCCCTGGGTCACTCCGCTTGCCTCGACGGCGTGCGGTTTGTCCTGGCGGAACCTGCGGATGGCGTCGATCAGCGAAACGGGATCGCCCAGCACTTGGCCCTGCTGCAATTGCCCGAGCAGCAGCTCAAGGCGCTCATGGCTGCTGTTGAGCAGTTGCGCCAACTCGTCACTGTAGCTGTAGCGGCGGTCCACCAACCCTTCATAAAGGTTTTCCAGCTCCTGGGCCAGGTCGCTCACCGGCCGGACATCGGCCATCCGGGCACCGCCCTTGAGGGTATGCAGGTCCCGTTGCAGCGAGGACAGTGGCGCGCCGTTGTCCGGGTCGGCCAGCCAGCGTTGCAGGGCCTGGGCGGCGCTTTCCAGGATATCCTGGGCCTCCTCGAGGAAGATCGAGGTGATGTCGTCGTCCACGGCCGCATCGTCACGTTCCAGCTCGGTCGTCGCATCGCCCAGTTCGCGGATGCTCAGGGTCCGGCTACCGTCGCTGCGGATCAGGCCCGTGGCCGACGGATCGAGACCTGCCTCGAGCAAGCGACGCAAGGCCTGCACCCGCTCGGGCTGCGGATGGACCTGTTGCCCGGCCGCCAATTCATCGAGCATGTCGACCAACGCCTCATGAGCGAGTTGCGCTTGCTGGAAAAATTCATCGTTGACCGCCAGGCTGCTTTCCTCCACCGCGCCATAGAGGTCGAGCAAGGCTTCGCACAGCTCATCCATCGGATGCAGCTCAGCCAGGTGCGCACCTTCACCGAGGGTGGTCAACTCATCCAGCAGCGCGCTCAGTTCCTGGCCTTGGCCGGGGTGTTCCTGCCAACGCTGCAACAGGCTTTCGGCATCCAACAGAATGTCCATGCCCTGGGCGAGGAAATCATTGATCAGTTGCGGATCCCGCTTGGGCCGCAGGCCTTTGTCTGGTGCGTTGAGCGCCGCCCGCAGGCGCTCGGCCAACAGGGCCTGGGTTCGCTGGATCAGGTCCTCGGCACCGGGAATCGGCGCCAGCGGATCGCTTTTCAGCTGGCGCAGCCCCAGGCGCAGCAGGCCCTCGGCCTCCAGCAGACATTCCACCTCATCGAGGTCGAGGGCAATCAGGTGCGCCCGGTATTCCCGGGCGAGCTGGTCCATCGTCCCCGCCAGTTCGGCGATGGGCAGCACGCCGGCCATGAACGCACTGCCCTTGAGGGTGTGCAGGGCCCGATGCAATTCATCGCCCGCCTGCAACGGCATGTGTTCGACGGCCTGGTCGAGAAAGCGCCGCAAGCTGGCGAGATGGCCCTGGGCTTCGTTGTCGAAGATTTTCAACAGCAAAGGGTCGAGGGCGGCCACGTCCCGCTGGTCCTCATCCTCCTCGTCGCAGCCCCTGGCAAGGGCATGGGCGCGGGCAGCCAGACGGTCGACATCGTCGCGCTGGCGCTGGCGATGGTCGGCGAACTCAGCCACCAGGCCGGGGAGCAGTTGCACCGTGTCGTCGACCAACCGTTGTACCGAGGCTCCCGGCTCGACGCTGCGTTCCAGCACGCGGTTGAGCAGGTTCTCCACCGCCCACGCCAATTCCCCCAACACCAGTGCCCGGACCATGCGACCACTGCCCTTGAGGGTATGAAAGGCCCGGCGCAGTTCACCCAGGATGCCTTGATCGTCGGGTCGCGCCGTCCACCGGGGCAGGTACTCGCGCAGCACCTCCAGCACTTCCTCGGCTTCTTCCAGGAAGACTTCGCGCAGCTCGTCGTCCACCGGATGTTCGTCCACCGGCGGCGGCAACAGGCTGCCCGGCGTGCTACGCGCCGGGGGGTTGACCGCCGAGACCGGACTGGCCAGCACCTCGGCCAGGGACTGCACGGTCTGCGGATCATCCAGCTCCTGCAGGTCCTGCATGAGCTGCGCCTCGTTGGGGCTCAGCACATCGTCGAGCAATGGCACCCGGGCTTCGTCGGGGAAATAACCGAGGGCCGCCAGGCTTCGCTCCACCTCATCGAGCAGCGACTCACCGGGATTCTGCGGATCGTCGCTCAAGCGCTCCAGATAGTATTCGAGACCGCTGATCACATCGGCGAGGTGATCGAGTTCTTCCCACCCCGGCTGGGCCCGCTCCAGCAGCAGATGATCGCGGATGAAACCGTTGCAGGCTTCCACCAGGCCGGCGGCGCGCCCCAGGGGAATCATCGCCAGCGCGCCACGGACCTGGGTCAGCAAGGCGGGCAAGCCCTGTAGCTGCTCGCTGTTCCAGTCGGCCTCGATGTAGTCGACGATCATATCCTTGGCCTGCTGCAGGCAGGTGTGGGCTTCCTTGATGACGATCTGGTGGATCTGGGTCAGGTCGGTGGTGGGCAGCGGGTTGTCTTCCGGGCTTTCGGGCTCGACGGTGCCGACCATGCCGGCCAGGGTGGCCTCGACGTAGAGCAAGGCGCCGGCGACGTCCATGAGGGTCGCGTCATCGGGTTCGCGCTGGCCTTGGGCGAGACTCAGGACCACCGCCAACTGATCGATGATGACCTTGCGCGGCTGACCGAAACCGAGCACCGCCAGGGTATCGGCGATCTGCCGCAGGGGCGCCAGCAGGCTGTCCAGCTCCGAGGCGTGCTGGCGGTCGCTGCGCACGAACAGGTCCAGCCGCTCCTTGACGCGCACCAGTTCTTCACAAAGTGCGGTGAGTACCGAACGCATGGCATCGCGGTCGGGGCCCGCCAGGCGCGCACGTTCTTCGTCGACCATGGCGCTGTCGGGTAGCGCGTCTTCCAGTGAGTAGCGTTCTTTCATGATCTGCATCTGCCCGCTGGGATGTTCAGCCTTGGCAATATAGAACAACAAGCTCTTGAGCAAATGGGGCGGCGCCGGTTGATTGATGCCCGGCATGCCCTGCTCCAGCAGGCGTTTGAGCTCCTTGTCGGCTTCCTTGAACAGGCTGCGCAGCGCCGGGCTGTTGGCGATGCGCCCCTCGCGCATGCCTTCGACCAGCGCCGAGGCCACCTGCCACAATGCATTGAGCGGCGCCCCGGCGCACAGCCCTTCCAGGCGGTGGAAGACTTTGGTCAGGTAGCCCAGGTGTGTGGCGTCGTCCTGTTCGCGCAACAGACCTACCAGGGCCATCTGCAGGGTCTGGCGCAGCTTGCGTAACGTGTTGGGCAGCTCCGGCGGTTCGAGCCGCTTCAGGGCCGCGTCGCTGAGTGGTGCGATTTCCGGCAGCTCGGGACTGAACAGACTGGTTTCCGACAGCAGGCCCTCGCCCCGGGCGCTGCGCAGGTCGTTGATCAGCGGCAGCACCACCAGCGGCAAGTCGCGACGCGCGCCCTGGACGCGATCCAGGTACATCGGCAACTGCCCGAGGGCCTGACTCAACAGGCTGATGGCCTCGTCGCGATGAGCAACGCTGTTGTTGCGCAAGGCGGCACACAGTTGCTCCATCTCTTCGGCCAGCAAGGCCGCGCCGTAGAACTCGACCATCTGCAGGCCGCCGTGGACCTGATGAATACAAGCCAGGCATTGGCCGAGGGCATCCGACGCCTGCGGATCTTCCACCAGGCGGTTGAGGGCCAGATGGGCCTGCTTCAGCGTTTCGGCAATCTCGCCCTTGACCCATTCCAGGGCCACGTAGTCGTGCCGATCACCCATAACCACTCCCAATCGACAGAACCGTCACACCTTGTCCTCGTCCAATTCGGGCGCTGCCGGCAAGGTGAACCCCGACACCGAACGACGCAGTTGGCTGGCCATCTTCGCCAGGTTACCGATGCTCTCGGCGGTAGCAGTGGAGCCGGACGATGTCTGCGTGGTGATCTGCTGGATCACGTTCATCGTCAGGGAAATCTGCCCCGCCGAGGTGGTTTGTTGTCGCGCTGCGTTGGAAATGCTCTGGATCAGCGCCGCGAGGGTCCTGGACACGCCTTCGATT
The DNA here is from genome assembly GCF_001269775.1 of Pseudomonas sp. Pf153. Classification (NCBI taxonomy): domain Bacteria; kingdom Pseudomonadati; phylum Pseudomonadota; class Gammaproteobacteria; order Pseudomonadales; family Pseudomonadaceae; genus Pseudomonas; species Pseudomonas sp. Pf153. The sequence continues at coordinate 26,036 of NZ_LHVL01000009.1, forward strand.
TCCTCTAGGGCCACACCGGCATCCTGGGCCAGGCGGGCGCCGCGCACCACTTCGCTGGTGGTCTGCTCCATGGAAATCACCGCTTCGTTGGTGTCGGCCTGAATCGCCCGCACCAGCGTTTCGATCTGCCGGGTTGCCGCGGAAGAACGCTCCGCCAGCCGCTGCACCTCGTCGGCCACCACTGCGAACCCGCGCCCGGCATCGCCGGCCATGGACGCCTGGATGGCGGCGTTGAGGGCCAGGATGTTGGTCTGGTCGGCGATGTCGTCGATCAGGCTGACAATGTCGCCGATTTCCTGGGAAGACTCGCCCAGGCGCTTGATGCGTTTGGCGGTGTCCTGGATCTGCTCGCGGATATTGTCCATGCCATGAATGGTGTTGTGCACCACCTCGTTGCCCTTGTTGGCGATCTCCACGGAGCGCTCGGCCACCGCCGACGACTCGGCGGCGGTGGCCGAAACCTGGTCGATGGACTGAGCCATTTCATTGATTGAAGTCGAAGCTTCGCTGATTTGCTGGGCCTGGTGTTCGGAAGCCTGGGCCAGGTGCATGGCGGTGGCCTGGGTTTCCTGGACCGCCGCGGCGACCTGGCCGGCGGTGAGATTGATGGTGGCGACCAAGTCACGCAGTTGGTCCACCGAATAATTGATAGAGTCGGCGATGGTACCGGTGAAGTCCTCGGTAACCGACGCCGTGACAGTCAGGTCACCGTCGGCCAGGTCGGCGATTTCGTCCAGAAGACGCATGATCGCGTTCTGGTTGCGCTCGTTCTTCTGCGCGGTTTCGTGCAGTTGGCGATTGGTTTCACGGACCATGACCAGGCCGATCAGGATGATCGACGTCAGCGCCAGCAGGCCCAGCACGTAGCCACCGATGGTGTGGACGGAGCGGCCTGCGGCGAGGTTCTCCAGTGCCGTGGTCAAGTGCGAGGCTTCGTCGAGCAGGGTCTGTGACAGGTTGAAGATATTGCCAGCCGATTCGCGGACCTTGAACAGCTCCGGCGAGGTCTCGAGAATTTCGTCTACCGAGCCCGAAACGAACTCGAACAGCTCGCTGATTTCAGTGAGGCGTGCCCGGGCGTCGCGGTCCTGGACCTGGGAAATCTTCAAGGTTGGATCACCTTGCAGCATGCCGTTGAGTACCTGGCCGAAACGTGCGGCATCGCGGCCGAAGGTGTCGGCGGCCTGGCTGGCGTTCTCATCCCCCGCCAATACGGTGTTCACTGCGCCAAGAATGCGTTCGGCCAGCAACGACTGACGTTGGGCCATGGCCACCTGGCCGGCGGGCGCGCCACGTTGCAACAGGATTTCGACGACTTTCTCGTACTCGACCTGCAACTGCGGCACGGTTTCGGCCAGGGTCGCCGCCACCTGGTGCAACGACAGCACGGTCTGCTCACTGGACAGGATGGCATCGGTGTTCTTGAGCAGGCGCTCCCAGTCCAGTTGCACGGCGCGCAACTGGGGCCGCAGGGTCGAGGGCGCCGGCGGCAGTCCAGTCACCGGGTCGCCTTGCTTGAGATACCCCCAACGCTGGGCGAAATCGTTGCGGGCGTCGCTCAACAGCTTGAATGCCGCAGCCTTGCCAGCGGCGGCCTCGGTGGCGTTTTTGGCAATGCGCTGGGACAGCACGCGCAACTCGCCGGCATGGCCGATGTACTGCTTGTCGTAGGTGGACTGGGTATTGAGGTAGGCGAAATTGGCGAACAACAGCATGATGAAGACGATCAGCGCGACGAACAGCACGATGATCTGCGAACGACTGCGCGACGCTTCCAGTGGCTTGCCTGTGCTTGCTTTGATCATCGGTTCTCGCCTGTACTGCCCAATCCAACTCGCCATGGGTGACTGACCTCAGGGCGGCTCTGTGGGAGCAAGGCTTGCCCGCGATGATGACAACACGGTTTGCTGCCGACCGAGGCGTCTGCATCGCGAGCAAGCTTTGCTCCCACAGGCTCGCTCCCACAGGAGGCTGCGCTGTATCTGTTAAATCGCCACATCCATGAACCCCGCCGACCGCGTCAACGCGAAAGGACTGAACACCTGCCACTGCCGCTCGCCGCGAAACCGGCCCTTGACGAATACCGCTTCCGGCCCGTCGAGATCGCCAACAGGCGTGGGCTCCAGGCTGTCCTGGGCGAAATGCTGCAGCCCGAGGACTTCGTCCACCAGCAACCCGGCAAATATCTCGTCGTGATCCACCACCAGCACCCGCCTTTGCTTGCGCACGGCCGACAGTTCATGACCGAAAAAACCGCACAGGTCCATCAAGGGCAACAGCCGGCCACGTAGGTTAGCCACGCCGCGCACCCATGGCTTGACCCCGGGCAGATGCGTATGGCGCGGCTCATGCAGCACTTCGCTGACTTCGTCCATGGGGGCCACGTACCAGTGCTCGCCCAGGCGAAAGCCGATGCCACTCCAGTTATGGCGCAGGATCGGCTGGGACGGCAGGTCCGCGGCCAGCGACCGGCAGCGCCGGTCAATCTGCGCCAGCAGTTCGAACGCGGTCAGGGATGGGCTCATGGCCGCGACGTCAACCCGCCAGTACGTTGTCGAGGGTCTTGATCAGGGTGTCTTCGTCCACCGGCTTGGTCAGGTAATCCTTTGCGCCCTGGCGCGTGCCCCAGACCTTGTCGGTGTCCTGGTCCTTGGTGGTGATGATGATCACCGGGATATGGCCGGTTTCCGGGTCCTTTGTGAGCTGGCGTGTCGCCTGGAAACCATTGAGGCCCGGCATGACGATGTCCATCAGCACAGCGTCGGGCTTTTCCTGGCGCGCCAGGGCCACGCCGTCGGCGCCGTTCTCAGCTTTCAGGACCTGATGGCCGTGCTTTTCCAGCATGCCGGTCAGCTTGTACATTTCGGTCGGCGAATCATCGACGATCAGAATTCGTGCCATGGTGTTCCCCATTTTTGTCGACCCCAGGCCCAACGGCCGAGCGTCATTTAATGTGCCTGGTGCGGCTGGACGGCGGCAAAGCCCGGGACATGGGCCTGTATCGCGCCCAGCAGTTCTTCCCTGCTGAAAGGCTTGGTCAAAAACTGATCGGAACCGACGATGCGTCCCTTGGCCTTGTCGAACAGGCCATCGCGGGACGACAGCATGATCACCGGCGTGGCCTTGAACGCACTGTTGTTCTTGATCAGGGCGCAGGTCTGATAACCGTCCAGACGCGGCATCATGATGTCGACAAAGATGATGCCCGGATGATGGTCGGTAATCTTGGCCAGGGCATCGAAGCCGTCGACAGCCGTGATCACTTCGCAACCCACGTTGCGCAGCAAGGTTTCGGCGGTGCGGCGGATGGTCTTCGAGTCGTCGATGACCATGACCTTCAAGGCGCTGGGTTGTTGTTGCGTAAGATGCTCTGCCATTGCCACTGCGAACCGGTTTTTTACGCGTAAATGCGACCGACGGCGCAAGCCCTTGATGTTCAAGGCCCGCGCGCCACATGGCAGCCTTTTTAGCACAGTCTCCGGCGCCGGGCTATCGGCCGCTCGGTGCGATGGTTTTTCCTTGACCGCCAATTCGCCGGGCGCCACTCTGACGCCACTTTTTTACATCATTCGTGTCCATCAGATTTCGAGGAACCAAGCCATGAGCGTACGCGTCGGCATTGTCATGGACCCTATTGCCAGCATTTCCTACAAAAAGGATAGCTCGCTGGCCATGCTGCTGGCCGCCCAAAAGCGCGGCTGGGAGCTGTTCTATATGGAGCAGCGCGATCTCTACCAGGCCGAAGGCCAGGCGCGGGCGCGGATGAAGCCGCTGAAAGTCTTCGCCAACCCGGAGAAATGGTTCGAACTGGACGCCGAAAGCGATGCATTGCTGAGCGATCTGGACGTGATCCTGATGCGTAAGGATCCGCCTTTCGACATGGAGTTCGTGTACTCCACCTACCTGCTGGAACAAGCCGAAAGCGCCGGCGTGCTGGTGGTCAACAAGCCCCAGAGTCTGCGCGACTGCAACGAAAAGCTGTTCGCCACACTGTTCCCGCACTGCACGCCCCCCACCATCGTCAGCCGGCGCCCGGATGTACTGCGAGAATTCGCCGACCATCACGGCGACGTGATCCTCAAGCCGCTGGATGGCATGGGCGGGTCTTCGATCTTCCGCCACACCGCCGGCCATCCGAACCTGTCGGTGATCTTGGAAACCCTGACTCTGCACGGCCAGCAGCAGATCATGATCCAGGCGTACCTGCCGGCCATCGTCGACGGCGACAAGCGCATCCTGATGATCGACGGCGAGCCGGTGGACTATTGCCTGGCACGCATCCCGGCGGCCGGCGAAACCCGTGGCAACCTGGCGGCCGGTGGTCGGGGCGAAGCGCGACCGCTGACCGAGAAAGACCGCTGGATCGCCGCCCAGGTCGGTCCGACCCTGCGGGAAAAAGGCCTGCTGTTCGTGGGCCTGGACGTGATCGGCGAACACCTGACGGAAATCAACGTCACCAGCCCGACCTGCATCCGCGAGATCGACAACGCCTTCGGCACCGACATCGGCGGCCTGCTGATGGATGCCATCGATCAGAAGCTCAAGGCTCGTTGATCCGGATCTGATGAAGGAAACCGACATTGCGTTATCATGCCCGGCCTGAAAAAAACGCGATGCTGGTTTCCTTGTCATGACCCTCCCATCCGATCTGCCCCAAGAACTCGCCCATCGCGGCGTGCGCCCGGCCGATCGCCTTGGTTTTACCTTGTTCCTGGCAGCGCTGATCCACCTGGCCCTGCTGCTGGGCGTCGGGTTTGCCACGGTCGAACCCAAGCAGATCAGCCAGACCCTGGAAATCACCCTGGCCACCTTCAAGAGCGAAACCAAGCCCAAGCAGGCGGACTTCCTGGCCCAGGATAACCAGCAGGGCAGCGGCACCCTGGAAAAGAAGGCGACCCCCAAGACCACCGAGATCGCACCCTTCCAGGACAATCAAGTGCAAAAGGCCACCCCTGCGCCGGCAGCCAAGCCCGAAGTGCAGGAAACCGCGCCCAAGGCGGCCGTGACCACTGTGGCACCGAAGCCGAAAAAAGCCCCGGTCAAGGAAGAGGTCAAGCCCGATCCCAAGCCCAAGGCCCCGACGCCGACCTTCGACAGCGCCCAGTTGTCCAGCGACATCGCCAGCCTGGAAGCCGAACTGGCCCAGGAACAGCAGCTCTATGCCAAGCGCCCGCGCATTCACCGCTTGAGCGCCGCCTCGACCATGCGCGACAAGGGCGCCTGGTACAAGGATGAGTGGCGCAAGAAAGTCGAGCGCATCGGCAACCTCAATTACCCCGACGAAGCCCGACGCAAGCAGATCTACGGCAACCTGCGGCTGATGGTCTCGATCAACCGCGACGGTTCCTTGTATGAAGTGCTGGTGCTGGAGTCTTCCGGCCAGCCATTGCTGGACCAGGCGGCCCAGCGCATCGTGCGCCTGGCCGCGCCATTCGCGCCGTTTACCGGGGACCTGTCGGACATCGACCGCCTGGAAATCATTCGCACCTGGAAATTTGCCCGGGGTGACCGGCTTTCGAGCAACTGATCCACCGCACAACCTTTGTGGGAGCGGGCTTGCCCGCGAAGACGGTGGCCCAGTCACAAGATAGCCATTGACTGTACTGGCCCCTTCGCGAGCAAGCCCGCTCCCACAGCGGGATGAGGACCCACTGCTGCATTTCCTGCACATCCCCAGCTTGTCAGTTCCGCCCTGCACCGCCACACTAGCGCCTATGAAAAATGTCAGCCCCACCTACCTCAAGCATCACTTCCTGATTGCCATGCCGCACATGGCCGATCCGAACTTTGCCCACACCTTGACCTACATCGTCGAGCACACGGCCAATGGCGCCATGGGGCTAGTGATCAATCGGCCGCAGGAGCTCAACCTGGCGGACATTCTCGAGCAGTTGCGCCCCGAAGTAGAGCCGCCATTGTTGTGCCAGCACGTCCCGATTTTCATCGGTGGCCCGGTACAGACTGACCGCGGCTTCGTGCTCCATCCGTCGGGACAGAGTTATCAGGCCACCGTGGAGCTTGATGGCATATCGCTTTCCACCTCCCAGGATGTACTGTTCGCCATTGCCGATGGTGTCGGCCCGGAAAAAAGCCTGATCGCCCTCGGTTATGCCGGTTGGGAAGCCGGGCAGCTGGAAGCCGAACTCGCCGACAACGCTTGGCTGACCTGCCCGTTCGACGCCGACATCCTGTTCAATACCAGCAGCGAACTGCGCCTGGAAGCGGCGGCCAGCCGGCTGGGTATCAACCTCAGCCTGCTGACCAGTCAGGCAGGCCACGCCTGATGGCCCTGCGTTTGCTGCTGGGATTCGATTACGGCACCAAACAGATCGGCGTCGCGGTCGGCCAGGTCGTGACCGGGCAGGCCCGCGAGCTGTGCACGCTGAAGGCGCAGAACGGGGTGCCGGACTGGAATCAGGTCGAAGCGCTGATCAAGGAATGGAAACCCGACGCCGTGGTGGTCGGCCTGCCACTGAACATGGACGGCACGCCCAGCGACATGTGCGTACGCGCCGAAAAGTTCGCCCGCCGGCTCAACGGCCGTTTCAACCTGCCTTTCTATACCCACGACGAGCGCCTCACGACGTTCGAAGCCAAGGGCGAGCGCCAAGGGCGCGGGGGGCAGAAAGGCAGTTACCGCGACAACCCGGTGGACGCCATCGCCGCCGCCCTGCTGTTGCAGGGCTGGCTCGATGCCAATACCGCCCTGTTCGATACCTGATTTTCGAAAGCGCCGCCAAGGCGCTTTCTTTTAGCGATGAACCGCGCCACTCACACCGGCCCGGAAACCTGAAGGAGCCAGCATGAGCCTGCCCAATCCTGCCGAACTGATCAGTCAGATGGCGATCCGTCTCAAGGCACACCTGGAACAACGCGGCATCAGCGAGCCGCGCTATATCGGTATTCGCACCGGTGGCGTGTGGGTCGCCCAGGCCTTGCTCGAAGTATTGGGCAGCCAGTCGCCCCTGGGCACCCTGGATGTATCCTTCTACCGCGACGACTTCAGTCAGAACGGCCTGCATCCGCAAGTGCGTCCTTCGGCGCTACCCTTCGAGATCGAGGGCCAGCACTTGGTGCTGATCGACGACGTTCTGATGAGCGGCCGAACCATCCGCGCCGCCATGAACGAGTTGTTCGACTATGGCCGCCCGGCCAGCGTGACCCTGGTCTGCCTGCTGGACCTGGACGCCGCCGAACTGCCGATTCGCCCGAACGTGGTCGGCGCGACGCTGACGCTGGCCGCTCACGAGCGGGTCAAGCTCCTGGGCCCGACGCCGCTGCAACTCGAACTGCAAGACCTTGCCCTTTAACTGCCCTTGTAAGAGTCCATCGCGATGACGCCTCTCGAAACCAAGCGCCCGCTGCAGCTCAACGATCAGGGCCAGCTGCGGCACTTCCTGTCCCTCGACGGCCTGCGCCGCGAGCTGCTGACGGAAATTCTCGACACTGCCGACTCGTTCCTCGAGGTCGGCGCCCGGGCGGTGAAGAAAGTCCCGTTGCTGCGCGGCAAGACCGTGTGCAACGTGTTCTTCGAAAACTCCACCCGCACCCGCACAACCTTCGAGCTGGCCGCCCAGCGGCTGTCGGCGGACGTGATCACCCTCAACGTGTCCACGTCTTCGGCGAGCAAGGGTGAGACCCTGCTCGATACCCTGCGCAACCTCGAAGCCATGGCTGCGGACATGTTCGTGGTGCGTCACGGCGATTCCGGGGCGGCGCATTTCATTGCCGAACATGTCTGCCCGCAGGTGGCGATCATCAACGGCGGCGACGGCCGTCACGCCCACCCGACCCAGGGCATGCTGGACATGCTCACCATCCGCCGCCACAAGGGCGGCTTCGAGAATCTCTCGGTGGCCATCGTCGGCGACATCCTGCACTCCAGGGTGGCCCGCTCCAACATGCTGGCCCTCAAGACCCTCGGCTGCCCGGACATCCGGGTGATTGCCCCCAAGACCCTGCTGCCCATTGGCGTCGAGCAATACGGCGTGAAGGTCTACACCGACATGACCGAAGGCCTCAAGGATGTCGACGTGGTGATCATGCTGCGCCTGCAACGTGAACGCATGACCGGCGGCCTGTTGCCCAGCGAAGGCGAGTTCTACCGCCTGTTCGGCCTGACCACCGCCCGACTGGCCGGGGCCAAGCCCGACGCCATCGTCATGCACCCGGGACCGATCAACCGAGGCGTAGAGATCGAGTCGGCAGTGGCCGACGGCCCGCATTCAGTGATCCTCAACCAAGTGACCTACGGCATCGCCATTCGCATGGCCGTGCTCTCCATGGCCATGAGCGGACAAACGGCCCAGCGCCAACTCGACCAGGAGAACGCCCAGTGAAACTCAGCATTCTCGGCGCACGCGTGATCGATCCGGCCAGCGGCCTGGATCAAGTGACCGACATTCATATCGATGCCTGCAAGATCGCCGCGCTTGGCGCCGCACCGGCCGGCTTCACTGCCGCCCAGACCCTCGATGCCCGGGGTCTGGTGGCCGCGCCCGGTCTGGTAGACCTGAACGTCGCCCTGCGCGAGCCCGGCTACAGTCGCAAAGGCACCATTGTCAGCGAGACACACGCTGCCGCCGTCGGTGGCGTGACCAGCCTGTGCTGCCCGCCACGGACCAAACCGGTCCTGGACACGTCGGCCGTGGCCGAACTGATCCTCGACCGCGCCCGCGAAGCCGGCAACACCAAGGTGTTCCCCATTGGCGCCTTGAGCAAAGGCCTGGAAGGCGAGCAACTGGCCGAACTCATCGCCCTGCGTGACGCCGGTTGCGTGGCCTTCGGCAACGGCTTGAACAACTTCCGCAACACCCGCACGCTGTGTCGCGCCCTGGAATACGCGGCGACCTTCGGCCTGACGGTGATCTTCAACTCGCAGGATAATGACCTGGCCGACGGCGGGCTGGCCCACGAAGGCCCGACCGCCAGTTTCCTCGGCCTGCCCGGCATTCCGGAAACCGCCGAGACCGTGGCCCTGGCCCGGGACCTGCTGCTGGTGGAACAGAGCGGCGTGCGCGCCCACTTCAGCCAGCTCACCAGCGCTCGTGGCGCGGCGCTGATCGCCCAGGCCCAGGCTCGTGGTCTGCCGGTCACCGCTGATGTGGCGCTGTACCAGTTAATCCTGACCGACGAAGCGCTGATCGACTTCAACAGCGTCTATCACGTCCAACCGCCTCTGCGCACCCGCGCCGACCGGGATGGCCTGCGTGAAGCCGTGAAGTCCGGCGTGATCTCGGCCATTGCCAGCCATCACCAGCCCCACGAGCGCGATGCCAAGCTGGCGCCGTTCGGTGCCACGGAGCCTGGCATCAGCAGCGTCGAATTGTTGCTACCGCTGGCCCTGACATTGGTGGAAGACGGCTTGCTGGACCTGCCGACCCTGCTGGCTCGCCTGAGCACCGGCCCGGCCCAGGCGCTGGAGCTGCCGGCTGGCAAACTGGCCGTCGGCGCGGCGGCGGACCTGGTACTGTTCGACCCGTGCGCATCGACCGTGGCCGGCGAAGCCTGGCGCTCCAAGGGTGACAACTGCCCGTTCCTCGGTCACAGCCTGCCGGGTGTGGTGCGTTATACCTTGATGGATGGACGGATTACCCACCAGGCCTGATACCGCGTCGCCTGCTTCGCGAGCAAGCCCGCTCCCACATTGGATCATAGGGTGCTCACAAGATATGTGATCACTGAAGATCCAGTGTGGGAGCGGGCTTGCTCGCGAATACAGGCGACTCGGTCTTCCCGCCTTACTGAAAAGCCCCTCGCTTCTGCGCATTACGAATCGACACCTGATCGTTCAGCGTCCAGAAGTCATACAGCACCCCCAGGAAGAACACCCCGCCGGTCAGCAAGTAGACGATACCGCTGAGCCACTTGCCCTGATACATGCGGTGCACACCAAAAACACCGAGAAACGTCAGCAGGATCCACGCCACGCTGTATTCGATCGGCCCCGGAGTGAAGCGCAGGTCCGCTTCGCGGTCCATGGACGGTATCAGGAACAGGTCGATCAGCCAGCCAATGCCCAGCAAGCCCAGCGTGAAGAACCAGATCGTGCCCGTCACCGGCTTGCCATAGTAGAAGCGGTGGGCACCGGTGAAACCGAAAATCCAGAGCAGATACCCGATGACTTTGCTGTGTGTATCGTGCGCTGTGCCCTGCTGATAGCTGTTCATGAATGGTCTCTTTACCTCGATAGATAAATTTGTTGGGACTTTTTGTGACTTTTTCGTGTCGAGCCGACAAGCGGTGCCTGATGATGCGAGTCGGCGAAAGCCCCGGAATACGGGGGTTCTGTCGGACAATCCGTACAAAATGCCGCAATTACCCGCTTTTTAGCGCCCTTTTGAATCGACAAACGGCCTCGGAATCGCAAAAAAAGCTGTTATAAAGTTGCGCGCTAACCTTTATGAGCCCTGCCTAATGCGTCCATTTTTCAAGACATGGCTGACCCTTTGCCTATTATTGCCCCTGGCCGCCCACGCCACCAACCGTGAGCAACGTCTTCCCAATATCAATGGCTTCACACCTAAATCCCATGTTTCTGCTCCTTCGAGCAAGAACCGGCAGAACGCCCAGCGTGTGAGCACCGCCAACAGCAAGCTGGTGCCGCCCATGGCCGCCAAGACAAGCAGCACTGTCCTGAGCCGCGCCGTGAATGTGCTTGGCACCCCTTATCGCTGGGGCGGCAGCAGTCCGAGCAAGGGTTTCGATTGCAGTGGACTGGTGAAATATGCCTTCAACGATGCCACCTTCGATCTGCCACGCACCTCCAATGCAATGGCCAGCGGGCATGGCGAGAAAGTCGATCGCAAGGACCTCAAGCCCGGCGATCTGATTTTCTTCAAGCTCAAAAGCCGTCGGGTCAATCACGTCGCGATCTACCTGGGCAACGACCGTTTTATCCACGCGCCGCGTCGTGGCAAGTCGGTGACCATCGACAATTTGAACAAACCCTACTGGGACACCCATTACGTGGTGGCCAAGCGGGTCTTGCCGAAAGAGCCGGCGGGGATGCGAGTCGTTCAGCGCTGATCCAGCGTTCAAGGCCCAGCCGATAGCCCCATCGCGAGCAGGCTCGCTCCCACAGGGAATGCACTCTTCTGTGGGAGCGAGCCTGCTCGCGATAGCGTCCTCGAAACCTACTTAGAAATTATCCGGCGTGCGCGCCCTCTCCCGCGCATGCTCCCGGCTGATCAGCCCCTTGCTCACCAGATCCTTCAAGCACATGTCCAGGGTCTGCATTCCCAGCGAGCCGCCAGTCTGGATGGCCGAGTACATCTGCGCCACCTTGTCTTCACGGATCAGGTTACGGATCGCCGCCGTGCCCAGCATGATTTCATGGGCCGCGACGCGACCGCCGCCGATCTTCTTGATCAGCGTCTGGGAGATCACCGCTTGCAGCGACTCCGACAGCATCGAGCGAACCATGGACTTTTCATCGCCCGGGAACACGTCCACCACCCGGTCGATGGTCTTGGCCGCCGAAGTGGTGTGCAGGGTGCCGAACACCAGGTGCCCGGTTTCAGCAGCGGTCAGCGCCAGGCGGATGGTTTCCAGGTCGCGCATCTCCCCCACCAGGATCACGTCCGGATCTTCCCGCAGGGCCGAGCGCAGAGCCGTGGAAAAACCCTGGGTGTCGCGGTGCACTTCCCGCTGGTTGATCAGGCATTTGCGCGGTTCGTGGACAAATTCGATGGGGTCTTCGATGGTGAGGATATGGTGATGCTTATGAGTGTTGAGGTAATCGATCATCGCCGCCAGCGTAGTGGACTTGCCCGAACCGGTTGGCCCGGTCACCAGCACCAGTCCCCGGGGCGCTTCGGTCACTTTGCGAAACACATCGCCCATCCCCAGGTCTTCCATGGTCAGGACTTTCGACGGAATGGTCCGGAACACCGCTCCCGCCCCACGATTCTGGTTGAAGGCGTTGACCCGAAACCGTGCCACACCCGGTACTTCGAAGGAAAAATCGGTTTCCAGAAGCTTTTCGTAATCGACTCGCTGCCGGTCGTTCATGATGTCGTAGATCAACTCATGGACCTGCTTGTGGTCCAGTGCCGGCAGGTTGATCCTGCGCACATCGCCGTCGACGCGGATCATTGGCGGCAGCCCGGCGGACAGATGCAGGTCCGACGCCCCCTGTTTGGCGCTGAACGCCAGCAGTTCGGTGATATCCATAGCGCTCCTCAATTCCAGTAGAATGCCGCGAACCTCAGACCCGCTGGCGCTTCTTTATGTCCACCATAGCAGACAACATCGCCCAGGTAGTTTCACGGATCCGCGCCGCGGAACAAGCCGCCCAACGTGCCGAACACAGCGTTCAGCTGCTGGCGGTAAGCAAGACAAAACCCGCCCAGGCCCTGCGGGAAGCCTATGCCGCCGGCTTGCGGGATTTCGGTGAGAACTACCTGCAAGAGGCACTGGGCAAGCAGGCCGAACTGACCGACCTGCCCTTGATCTGGCACTTCATCGGCCCCATTCAGTCGAACAAGACGCGCGCTATCGCTGAACATTTCGCCTGGGTGCACTCCGTGGATCGCCTGAAAATTGCCCAACGCCTGTCCGAACAGCGCCCGGCCGAGTTGCCGCCGCTGAACATCTGCATCCAGGTCAACGTCAGCGGCGAAGCCAGCAAATCCGGCTGTACCCCAACGGACCTGCCAGCCCTCGCCGACGCCATCAGCGCCTTGCCGCGCCTGAGGCTGCGTGGACTGATGGCCATTCCTGAACCAACCGAAGATCGCACGGCCCAGGACACTGCCTTTGCCACTGTCCAACGCCTGCAAGCCAGCCTCGACCTGCCACTGGACACCCTGTCCATGGGCATGAGCCACGACCTCGAATCCGCCATCGCCCAGGGCGCTACCTGGGTCCGTATCGGCACGGCCCTGTTTGGCGCCCGCGACTACGGCACCCGTTAACCCATGCCGACTCAACTCTTCAATCAAGGACCTGTCATGAGCAACACGCGTATTGCCTTCATCGGCGCCGGCAACATGGCCGCCAGCCTGATCGGCGGCCTGCGGGCCAAGGGCCTGGATGCCTCGCAGATCCGCGCCAGCGATCCCGGTGACGAGACCCGCGCCCGAGTGAGCGCCGAGCACGGCATCGAAACCTTCGCCGACAACGCCCAGGCCATCGACGGCGTCGACGTCGTCGTGCTGGCGGTCAAGCCACAGGCGATGAAAACCGTGTGCGAAGCCCTTCGCCCGAGCCTCAAGCCTGATCAATTGGTGGTATCGATTGCCGCTGGCATCACCTGCGCCAGCATGAACAATTGGCTCGGTGCCCAGCCGATCGTACGTTGTATGCCGAACACCCCGGCGTTACTGCGCCAGGGCGTCAGCGGTCTGTTCGCGACCCCGCAGGTCTCTACCGGACAACGCCAGCAGGCCGAAGAACTCTTGTCGGCCGTGGGCCTGGCGCTGTGGCTGGAGACAGAACAGCAACTGGACGCGGTCACCGCCGTATCCGGCTCGGGGCCGGCGTATTTCTTCCTGCTGATCGAAGCCATGACCGCCGCTGGCGAGAAGCTTGGCCTGCCTCGGGAAACCGCCGCTCGGCTCACCCTGCAGACCGCCCTCGGCGCCGCGCATATGGCGGTGTCCAGTGACGTTGACGCCGCCGAGCTGCGCCGTCGCGTGACTTCGCCCGCCGGCACCACCGAAGCGGCGATCAAATCGTTCCAGGCCGGGGGCTTTGAAGCCCTGGTGGAAAAAGCACTCGGCGCCGCCGCGCATCGCTCGGCCGAGATGGCCGAACAACTGGGCCAATAAAGGAGCCATTCATGATCGGATTGAACACCGCAGCGGTCTATGTGCTGCAAACCCTTGGCAGCCTGTACCTGTTGATCGTGCTGCTGCGCTTCGTGCTACAGCTGGTGCGCGCCAACTTCTACAATCCGCTGTGCCAGTTCGTCGTCAAGGCTACCCAGCCGCTGCTCAAGCCGCTGCGTAGGATTATCCCGAGCCTGTTCGGCCTGGACATGTCGTCGTTGCTGCTGGCGATCCTGATACAAATGGCGCTGATGGCCCTGACCCTGCTGTTGACCTATGGCACCACTGGTAACCCGCTGCAGCTGCTGATCTGGTCGATCATCGGCGTGACCGCGTTGTTTCTGAAGATCTTCTTCTTCGCCCTGATCATCAGCGTGATCCTGTCGTGGGTCGCGCCGGGCAGCCACAACCCGGGCGCCGAGCTGGTAAACCAGATCTGCGAGCCGGCCCTGGCACCGTTCCGTCGCATCGTGCCGAACCTCGGCGGCCTGGACATCTCGCCGATCCTGGCGTTCCTGGTGCTCAAGCTGATCGACATGCTGGTGATCAACAACCTGGCGGCAGTGACCATGATGCCGGAGATCCTGCGGGTGCTGATCTGACCCGATACCGGCCTGATCAGTCAGCACCTCTCTCTGTGGGAGCAAAGCTTGCTCGCGAAACAGGCACCTCGGTTCCTGAAAGACCGCACTGTCTTTATCGCGGGCAAGCCTTGCTCCCACAGGTTTGCATCTGCTGAACAATCAGCGCGGCCCATTGCTTGCCGCTAACCCCAGCGGTCTTTAGACTTACGCCTCATTTCAACGAGAGCAGGGTCGATGCCAGCTGTCTTTCCCCCCGATTCCGTTGGTCTGGTGACGCCGCAAATGGCGCATTTCAGCGAGCCCCTGGCCCTTGCCTGCGGCCGTTCGTTGCCAGCCTATGACCTGATCTACGAAACCTACGGCAGCCTCAACGCCACGGCCAGCAATGCCGTGCTGATCTGCCATGCCTTGTCGGGTCACCACCACGCCGCCGGCTACCACAGCGTCGATGACCGCAAGCCCGGCTGGTGGGACAGTTGCATCGGCCCCGGCAAGCCCATCGACACCAATCGATTCTTCGTGGTGAGCCTGAACAACCTCGGCGGCTGCAACGGTTCCACCGGTCCCAGCAGCATCAATCCGGACACCGGCAAGCCCTTCGGGGCCGAATTCCCGGTATTGACCGTGGAAGACTGGGTGCATAGCCAGGCCCGTCTGGCCGACCGGCTCGGCATCGCCCAGTGGGCCGCCGTCATCGGCGGCAGCCTGGGTGGCATGCAGGCCCTGCAATGGACCATCACCTACCCGGACCGCGTGCGCCATTGCCTGGCAATCGCCTCGGCCCCCAAGCTGTCGGCGCAGAATATCGCCTTCAACGAAGTGGCGCGCCAGGCGATCCTCACCGACCCGGAATTCCACGGCGGCTCGTTCCAGGAACAGGGCGTGATTCCCAAGCGCGGGCTGATGCTGGCACGGATGGTCGGGCACATCACCTACCTGTCCGATGACTCCATGGGCGAGAAATTCGGCCGAGGCCTCAAGAGCGAGAAGCTCAACTACGACTTCCACAGCGTCGAGTTCCAGGTCGAAAGCTACCTGCGCTATCAGGGCGAAGAGTTCTCCGGGCGTTTCGATGCCAACACCTACCTGTTGATGACCAAGGCCCTGGACTACTTCGACCCGGCGGCAAACTTCAACGACGACCTGGCGAAAACCTTCGCAGGCGCCACCGCCAAGTTCTGCGTGATGTCGTTCACCACCGACTGGCGCTTCTCCCCCGCCCGCTCCCGGGAACTGGTGGACGCGTTGATGGCTGCGCGCAAGGACGTCTGCTACCTGGAAATCGACGCCCCCCAGGGCCATGACGCCTTCTTGATCCCGATCCCGCGCTATCTGCAGGCGTTCGGCAACTACATGAACCGTATTACGCTGTGAGGACGCCATGAGAGCCGATCTGGAAATCATCCAGGAATGGATCCCCGCCGGCAGCCGTGTGCTCGACCTGGGTTGCGGCAACGGCGAACTGCTGACCTGGCTGCGGGACAACAAGCAAGTCACAGGCTATGGCCTGGAAAACGACCCGGACAATATCGCCGAATGCGTGGCCAAGGGGATCAATGTCATCGAGCAGGACCTGGACAAGGGCCTGGGCAATTTCGCCAGCAACAGCTTCGACATCGTGGTCATGACCCAGGCGCTGCAAGCGGTGCACTACCCGGACAGGATCCTCGACGAAATGCTGCGGGTCGGGCGCCAGTGCATCATCACCTTCCCCAACTTCGGGCACTGGCGCTGCCGCTGGTACCTGGCGAGCAAGGGCCGCATGCCAGTGTCGGAATTCCTGCCCTACACCTGGTACAACACGCCGAATATCCATTTCTGTACCTTCGAGGATTTCGAGGAACTGTGCCGCGAGCGCCAGGCCAAGGTCATCGACCGCCTGGCGGTGGACCAGCAGCACCGCCATGGGTGGGCCAGTAAACTATGGCCTAATCTATTAGGTGAGATAGGCATTTATCGGGTCAGCAGCCCAGGCCTCACCGACCACCAGGTCGCGGTGTAACCCCCGCCTGATCAGGAGCACGACATGAAACGTCTAGCGTTGTTTCTCATTACCGCCTGTCTGAGTGTCATGGCCATGGCCGCCGAGGTCATCAAGCCCGAACGCATGGAGGTGTTTGGTGACATCACTGTGCATTACAACACCTACAACTCCACCTTTCTGAAGCCGGAAACTGCCAAGGCAGCCGGACTGAGCCGAGACAGCAAGGAAGGCGTAATCATTATTTCCGCGCTCCGGGCTGGCAAATCCCTGGAGGCCGAGGTCAGTGGCTCAATCAAGGACCTTATCGGCAACAGCATCCCGCTGACCTTCAAAAAGGTGGACGAGCCGAACGCGCTCTATTACGTCGCTCAGTATCCTGTACAACAACAGGAAGTTCGTACCTTTGAAGTCGCTGTGAAAACCGGCGACAAAGTCAACACCCTCAATTTCAACCAGGAACTGTTCCCCGGCCAATGATGAACCTCAGCCAACTCGTACTGGCCAGCCACAACGCCGGCAAACTCAAGGAACTCCAGGCCATGCTCGGCGGGTCGGTGCAGCTGCGCTCGATCGGCGAATTCAGCCAGGTGGAGCCTGAAGAAACCGGTTTGTCCTTCGTCGAGAACGCCATCCTCAAGGCCCGCAACGCGGCGCGTATTTCCGGCCTGCCGGCATTGGCCGACGACTCCGGGCTGGCGGTGGATTTCCTCGGCGGCGCGCCGGGCATCTATTCGGCGCGCTATGCCGACGGCAAGGGTGATGCGGCGAACAACGCCAAGCTACTCGAAGCCCTCAAGGACGTGCCTGAAGCCGAGCGCGGCGCGCAGTTCGTTTGCGTGCTGGCCCTGGTACGCCATGCCGACGACCCGCTGCCGATCCTCTGCGAAGGCTTGTGGCATGGGCGCATCCTCACCGAGGCCAGCGGCGAACACGGCTTTGGCTACGACCCGCTGTTCTGGGTGCCGGAGCGCAACTGTTCCAGCGCCGAGCTGGGCCCGGTTGAAAAAAACCAGCTTAGCCACCGCGCCCGCGCCATGGCCCTGCTGCGTCAACGCCTGGGTCTGCAATGACCAATGATTCCCCCGCACCGCTGATACACGGCGGTGCACAAGCGCCCAGGGCGCCGCTGCCGGTGTTGCCACCCTTGGCGCTGTACGTCCATATCCCGTGGTGCGTGCGTAAATGCCCGTATTGCGATTTCAACTCCCACGCCGCCAGCGCACAGCTGCCGGAAGAGGCATACATCGACGCCCTGCTGGCCGACCTCGATCAGGACCTGCACGCAGTACACGGTCGACAACTGAGCTCGATCTTCTTTGGCGGCGGCACTCCAAGCCTCTTCAGCGCCCAGGCCCTGGGTCGGCTGCTCGAAGGCGTGGCGACGCGAATACCCTTCGCCCCGGACATCGAGATTACCCTGGAAGCCAACCCCGGCACCTTCGAGCAGGAGAAGTTCGTCGCGTACCGGGCCTTGGGCATCAATCGCCTGTCCATTGGCATCCAGAGTTTCCAGCAGGCCAAGCTCGAAGCCCTGGGCCGGATCCACAACGGTGACGAAGCCGTGCGGGCCGCCGGCATGGCCCGCCAGGCCGGGTTCGATAACTTCAACCTGGACCTGATGCACGGCCTGCCCGACCAATCCCTCGACGACGCCCTGAGCGACCTGCGCCAGGCCATCGCCTTGAAGCCGACTCACCTGTCCTGGTACCAGCTGACGTTGGAGCCGAACACGGTGTTCTGGAACCAGCCACCAACGCTGCCGGAAGACGACACCCTGTGGGACATCCAGGAGGCGGGGCAGGCACTGCTGGCCGAACAGGGTTACGCACAGTACGAAGTCTCCGCCTATGCCCAGCCCGGCCGGGCGGCGCGGCACAACCTCAACTACTGGAGCTTTGGCGATTTCATCGGCATCGGTGCCGGCGCCCACGGCAAGCTCAGCCATCCGGACGGGCGCATCGTGCGCACCTGGAAGACTCGCTTGCCCAAAGACTACCTCAACCCGGCCAAGCGCTTTCTGGCTGGCGAAAAAGTCCTGAACAACGAAGAGCTGCCCTTCGAGTTCCTGATGAATGCCCTGCGGCTGACCGAAGGCGTAGAGGCGCGGCTGTATCCGCAGCGTACCGGGTTACCCCTGGAAAGCCTGGCCAAAGGCCGGCGCGAGGCCGAACAAAGCGGGTTGTTGCAGGTCGAACCGTCACGTCTGGCGGCGACCGAGCGCGGACAGCTGTTTCTCAACGACTTGCTGCAGAAATTTCTGAGCTGATCAACACAAGGAAATCGAATGGATCTGGTACTCGACCTGCTCGCCACCGTGTCCCGCTGGAGCCGCAGCAACCTGTCGGAAATCTCCCTCGCATTGGTAGGCTGCCTGCTGGTGTTGTTTGGCGCCGACATCAAGGGTTGGATCGAGCAACGCCTGGGTAGCATCGCCGGAGCCTTGCGCGTCCCCTTGATCGCCCTGCTGTGCATGATCGGCAGCGGCGCGGCACTGATCTACGCCACGCCGTGGGTGGTTCGGGGCTTGAGCCAGTTCAACAACTACAGCCTGGCGCCGGTATTGTTGGTGGTGCTGGTGTTGATCGGGGTGGTGGCGGATCGGCGCTGAACCCAGCCACACCGCAAAAACAATTGTGGGAGCGAGCCTGTGGGAGCAAAGCTTGCTCGCGATTCAGGCGACTCGGATCCAGCTTGATACCGAGGCGCGGCTATCGCGGGCAAGCCTTACTCCCACAGCCCGCTCCCACATTGGGTACAGCGTATGGCTTACGCCAACTTCTCGAACTTCAAATCCCAAACCCCATGCCCGAGCTTTTCGCCCCGGCGTTCGAACTTGGTGATCGGCCGCTCGGCCGGACGCGGGATGTATTTGCCGTCTTCGGCCAGGTTGCGGTAACCCGGCGCGACGTTCATGACTTCCAGCATGTACTCGGCATAGGGTTCCCAGTCGGTGGCCATGTGCAACACACCGCCGACCTTCAACTTGCTGCGTACCAGCTCGGCGAATGACGCCTGGACGATACGGCGCTTGTGGTGACGGCTCTTGTGCCAAGGGTCTGGAAAGAACAGCATCAGCCGGTCGAGGCTGTTATCGGCCACACAACGGTTGAGCACTTCGATGGCGTCGCAATCGTAGACCCGCAGGTTGGTCAGCCCCTGGGTGAGCACGCCGTTCAGCAGCGCGCCGACACCGGGCCGGTGCACTTCCACGCCGATGAAATCCTGGTCAGGCGAGGCAGCGGCCATTTCCAGCAGCGAATGACCCATGCCAAAGCCGATTTCCAGCGAGCGCGGGGCCGAGCGGCCGAACACCTGGTCGAAATCCACCGGCCCATCGGCCAGCGGCAGGACGAACAGCGGTGCGCCCTGCTCCAGGCCACGCTGCTGGCCTTCGGTCATGCGCCCGGCGCGCATCACGAAACTCTTGATACGGCGGTGCTGGCGCTCTTCGCCTTCTTCCGGCAGGACCGGCGTGTCGTTCGATTCAGTCATCAATAACTCTTACTTGATCAGACCATCCAGCGGCGAGGAGGCGCTGGCGTAAAGTTTTTTCGGCATGCGGCCGGCCAGATAAGCCAGGCGGCCGGCCACAATGGCGTGTTTCATGGCTTCGGCCATCAGCACCGGTTGCTGGGCGTGGGCGATGGCGGAGTTCATCAACACGGCTTCGCAACCCAGCTCCATGGCGATGGTGGCGTCGGAGGCGGTGCCGACACCGGCATCTACCAACACTGGAATCCTGGCTTCTTCGAGGATGATCTGCAGGTTGTAAGGGTTGCAGATGCCCAGCCCCGTGCCGATCAGGCCAGCCAGCGGCATGACCGCGATGCAGCCGATTTCCGCCAGTTGACGCGCAATGATCGGGTCATCGCTGGTGTACACCATCACGTCGAAACCTTCCTTGACCAGGGTTTCGGCGGCCTTGAGGGTTTCGATCACATTGGGGAACAGTGTTTTCTGGTCCGCCAGCACTTCCAGCTTCACCAGGTTGTGGCCATCGAGCAGCTCACGGGCCAGGCGGCAGGTACGCACGGCTTCGACGGCATCGAAGCAGCCGGCGGTGTTGGGCAGGATGGTGTAGCGATCCGGCGGCAGGATATCCAGCAGGTTCGGTTCGCCCGGGTTCTGGCCGATGTTGGTCCGGCGTACGGCGACGGTGACGATTTCGGCGCCCGAGGCCTCGATGGCCAGGCGGGTTTCTTCCATGTCGCGGTACTTGCCGGTGCCTACCAGCAAGCGCGACTGGTAGGTACGACCGGCCAGAACGAAGGGCTTGTCGCTACGAACGATGCTCATGGGAAATCCTCTGTAGGGGTGAGGTTCTTGCGAAATGCTGTGAAGCCGCCGTGATCAGCCGCCGCCGATGGCGTGGACCACTTCGACGCTGTCACCGTCGTTCAGCGTGGTGTCGGCATGCTGGCTGCGCGGGACGATATCCAGATTGAGCTCCACCGCGACGCGACGTCCGGCAAGATCCAGACGGGTCAGCAGGGCCGCAACGGTTTCACCGTCGGGCAGTTCAAAGGGTTCGCCGTTCAACTGAATGCGCATGCCGCATGCCGCCATCATTTTTAGGGGCTGGCATTCTAGCCCGATCCGTCAGGGCGACCCAAGTCCCTTGGTCAGGGAGCCCTGCAAGCGGCAGGATTCAAGCGGCAAGTTGGAGGCGCCAGGCCGCGAGTCCCAGGCAGAGCCAGCCGATCAGGAACGCCACGCCACCGAACGGGGTGATGATGCCGAGCTTGCTGATACCCGTCAGGGTGAGCAGGTACAAGCTGCCGGAGAACAGGACGATGCCGATCACGAATGACAACCCGGCCCAGGTCACGATCCGACCCGGAATATGCGTTGCCAGCAGCGCAACGCCCAGCAGTGCCAGCGTATGCACCAGTTGATAAGTGACCCCGGTGTGGAAAATCGCCAGGTACTCGGCGCTGAGGCGATTTTTCAGGCCATGGGCGGCAAATGCCCCCAGCGCCACGCCTGTGAAGCCGAAGAAAGCGGCCAGCATCAGAAAGTTACGCAGCATGAGAACTCCAGTCAGACTCGGTGGGCAGGGTCTGTATAATGGCCCGCTCGACCGGTTCGGCCAAGCCATCCCTATGCTGCGTTCACTGCGTTCACTGTTTCGACGATTCGTTAAAGCCTCGCTCTGGTTCGCCATCGGCAGCGTTGTGCTGGTGCTTTTGTTTCGCGTGGTGCCGCCACCGTTCACCGCGCTGATGATCGAACGCAAGGTCGAATCCTGGTTTGGCGGGGAACCGATTGACCTGCAGCGCACCTGGCAACCCTGGGATCAGATTTCCGACAGCCTCAAGGTCGCGGTCATTGCCGGCGAGGACCAGAAATTCCCTGAACACTGGGGTTTCGACATCAGCGCGATTCAGGCCGCATTTGCCCACAACGGGCGCGGCGGTTCGATTCGCGGTGCCAGCACCCTCAGCCAGCAAGTGTCCAAGAACCTGTTCCTGTGGTCGGGTCGCAGCTGGCTGCGCAAGGGGCTGGAAGCGTGGTTCACCGCTCTGATCGAGGTATTCTGGCCCAAGCAGCGGATCCTCGAGGTGTACCTCAACAGTGTCGAGTGGGATAGCGGCGTGTTCGGCGCCGAAGCCGCAGCGCGACATCATTTCCGCGTCGGCGCCGATGCGCTGTCCCGCCAACAGGCGAGCCTGCTGGCGGCGGTCTTGCCCAATCCCCGTAAATGGAGCGCCAGTCGACCTAGCCCTTATGTGTTGCGGCGGGCGAGCTGGATCCGCCAACAGATGAGCCAGTTGGGTGGAGACAGCTATCTGCTGGGGCTGAACCATGCACGCCGGGCACCTTGGGCCCAGTAGCCACAACGCCATAGAGTCTTTATGGAAGATTCCTTGTGGGAGCGAGCCTGCTCGCGATAGCGGTGTATCTGACACATTGATGCCACTGACCTATCGCTATCGCGAGCAGGCTCGCTCCCACAGGGTCGGCGGTGGATTCAAATGTCGGGCACGAACAAAAACGCCCCGATCATCACTGATCGGGGCGTTTTTTTGTCATTACTGCAAGTCAGGCCGCAATCGACACCTTGAGCTTGTTCATCGCGCTTTTCTCAAGCTGGCGAATCCGCTCGGCCGACACGTTGTACTTCTGCGCCAAGTCGTGCAGCGTGGCTTTTTCCTCGGCCAGCCAGCGCTGGTAGAGAATATCGCGGCTACGCTCGTCCAGCACTTCCAGGGCTTCGTGCAGGTTGGTGTTGGAGTTATCGCTCCAGTCGGCGTCTTCCAGTTGACGCGCCGGGTCGTACCGGTGGTCTTCCAGGTAGTTGGCCGGCGATTGGAAGGCACTGTCGTCGTCCGCTTCGGCAGCCGGGTCGAAGGCCATGTCCTGGCCGGTCAACCGGCTTTCCATCTCGCGCACTTCCCGAGGCTCGACACCCAGGCTTTCGGCCACGCGATTGACTTCGTCGTTGTTCAGCCAGGCCAGGCGCTTCTTCTGGCTGCGCAGGTTGAAGAACAGCTTGCGCTGGGCCTTGGTGGTCGCGACTTTCACGATGCGCCAGTTGCGCAGGATGAACTCGTGGATTTCCGCCTTGATCCAGTGAACCGCGAACGACACCAGCCGCACGCCCATTTCCGGATTGAAACGCTTGACCGCCTTCATCAGGCCAACGTTGCCTTCCTGGATCAGGTCGGCCTGGGCCAGCCCGTAGCCGGAATAGCTGCGGGCAATATGTACGACAAAACGCAGGTGGGCGAGCACCATTTGCCGAGCCGCCTCAAGATCCTGCTCATAGTAGAGACTCTCGGCCAGTTCACGCTCCTGCTCGGGTGTCAGCAAAGGGATGCTGTTCACCGTATGCACATAGGCCTCCAGGTTCGCACCCGGGACCAGAGCATACGCAGGTTGCAAAGAAGTGGTCATACGAAAAAACCTCCGACTCACATAACTCGTGCAGTTCAGCACTGCGAAAATTGACCGGGAACTCTAAAACTAGTTCCCACAAAAACCGAAAGGTCAATACGCGCAAAAAACACTATTTTGGCGCAAGCTCACGCAAGTGGCGTGCGACCGCAATCCATGCACCGATATAACCCAACAGCACCGCGCCAAGCAAGAGCGACAGACCGTCGGCGACCGGCACTCCGGCCAACGCGAAATCACTGCCGTACAAACCGGCCAGTCCCACCACCGCATCGTTCAGCCAGTCCAGACCGAACGCCAATACGCCCCAGGACAGGATCCCGGCACCGAAGCCATACAGCGCGCCCATATAGAGGAAGGGCCTGCGCACATAACTGTCCGTGCCGCCGACGAGTTTAATCACTTCTATCTCGGTGCGGCGGTTTTCAATATGAAGACGAATGGTATTGCCTATCACCAAAAGTAATGCAGAAACCAGAAGCACCGTCAGACCGAAGACAAACCGGTCGCCGAGCTTGAGGATTGCCGCAAGACGCTCGACCCAGACTAGATCAAGTTGCGCTTGTTGTACCTTCGGAAGTTCGGAAAGTCTTTGTCTTAATGCTTCAAGGGTCGGCTTATCGACCTCCTTCGGCGTCACCAGGACCACACCCGGCAGCGGGTTCTCCGGCAGTTCCCTGAGCGCTTCGCCCAGGCCGGATTGCTGCTGGAACTCCTCCAGTGCCTGTTCGCGGCCAATATATTCGGCATCGGCGACGCCCGGCATGGCCTTGATCTGCTCGCGCAACGCCCCGCCCTCGGCCGGCGTCGCCTCCAGTTGCAGGTAAAGGGAAATCTGCGCCGCGCGCTGCCAGGAGCCCCCGAGACGCTCCACGTTGCTGAGCAATAATGACAGGCCCATCGGCAGGCTCAGGGCGACCGCCATGACCATGCAGGTAAAGAAACTGCCAATCGGCTGCTTGCCCAGGCGGCGAAGGCTGTCGAGCAGGCTGGCGCGATGACTTTCGATCCAGGCATGCAGCAACGTGGCGAAGTCCGGACCGTCATCATCGTGCTTTTTCTTTTTCGGCTGAGGCTCGGAGGCTTTCGGAGCCACGCGTTCGGCCACTTTGGGGCTGCGGGTTGCGCTCATACGCCAGCCTCCCCGTCACCGATCAGGCGGCCACGCTGCAAGGTCAGCATGCGATGACGCATGCGCGCGATCAGGGCCAGGTCGTGACTGGCGATCAGCACACTGGTGCCCAAACGGTTGATGTCTTCGAATACGCCCATGATTTCCGCCGCCAGACGCGGGTCGAGGTTACCGGTGGGTTCGTCCGCCAGCAACAAGGCCGGGCGGTGTACGATGGCGCGGGCGATGCCGACGCGCTGTTGCTGGCCGGTGGACAGGTCGCCGGGGTACAGCTCGGCCTTGTCCGACAAGGCCACGCGTTCCAGGGCCGAATCCACACGCTTGCTGATCTCGGCCTTGGACAACCCCAGGATCTGCAGCGGCAAGGCCACGTTATTGAACACGGTGCGGTCGAACAGCAATTGGTGGTTCTGGAATACCACGCCGATCTGCCGCCGCAGGAAAGGAATCTGGGCATTGCTGATGGTGCTCAGATCCTGACCGGCCAGCAGCAACTTGCCACTGGTGGGTCGTTCCATCGCCAGCAGCAGGCGCAGCAAGGTACTTTTACCGGCGCCGGAATGGCCGGTGACAAACAGAAACTCACCCCGACGCACCCGAAAGCTCAGTTCATGCAAGCCGACGTGACCGTTCGGGTAGCGTTTACCGACCTGTTCGAAACGAATCATGAATGCTCCCGCTCGGCAAACAGTGCCTGGACAAAGGGCTCGGCTTCAAAGGTGCGCAAATCGTCGATGCCTTCGCCCACGCCGATGTAGCGGATAGGCAGGCCAAATTGCTTGGCCAGGGCGAAGATCACCCCGCCCTTGGCGGTGCCGTCGAGCTTGGTCAAGGCCAGACCTGTCAGTTCGACGGTCTGGTTGAATTGCTTGGCCTGGTTGATGGCGTTCTGGCCAGTGCCCGCGTCCAGCACCAGCAGCACCTCATGGGGCGCGTCGGCATCGAGCTTGCCGATGACCCGTCGAACCTTTTTCAGTTCTTCCATCAGGTTGTCTTTGGTGTGCAGGCGACCGGCCGTATCGGCGATCAGCACATCGATGCCACGGGCCTTGGCGGCCTGTACGGCGTCGAAGATCACCGAAGCGGAGTCGGCGCCGGTGTGCTGGGCGATCACCGGAATTCTGTTGCGCTCGCCCCATACCTGCAACTGCTCGACCGCGGCGGCACGGAAGGTATCGCCGGCAGCGAGCATGACCTTCTTGCCTTCCAATTGCAGCTTCTTCGCCAGTTTGCCAATGGTGGTGGTCTTGCCGGCGCCGTTGACGCCCACCACCAGAATCACGAACGGCTTGTTCTGCGCAGCGATCACCAATGGTCGTTCCACCGGCTTGAGCAGGTTGCCCAGCTCGCCTTGCAGGGACTTGTACAACGCGTCGGCATCGGTCAGCTGTTTACGGGCGACCTTCTGGGTCAGGTTCTGGATGATCAGCGACGTCGCCTCGACGCCAACGTCGGCGGTCAACAGTCGGGTTTCGATGTCGTCCAGCAACTCGTCATCGATGACTTTTTTGCCCAGGAACAGGCTGGCCATGCCTTCGCCGATACTGGCGCTGGTCTTGGACAGACCTTGCTTGAGGCGAGCGAAAAAACCGACCTTGCCTGGCTCGGGGGCAGGCGTCGACTCGTCGGGGACCGGCGCCTCGGACAGAGCGGGAACCGACTCCGGATCTGGCAGGGAGGCAGCGGGCGCTTCGGCAACCGGCTCCACGACCGGGGCCGGGATCGGTGGCGTGATATGGGGTGCCTGCACATCTTCCACCAGCCCTACCGGCTCCTCCGCCACCGGCAGGGTCAACCAGGGCGTTTGCCCGGCGGGGGGCGTCAGCGGCAGTTCGGCCACCGGTTCGGCAGCGGGCTCGGTCTGAGGCTCGACCGGTTGCAGCACCGGCTCGGCCAATGGCAGAACGATGGGCGCGGCGTCTTCGACCACTGCCTCGGCGGCAGGCTCGGGTTGCGGTTGTTCGACGACGGTTTCCTGCGGCTTCTTGCGCAGCCATCCGAACAGGCCTTTTTTCTCGCCAGCCGCAGCTGGGGTCTTCTTGTCGTCGTTGGAACCAAACATGGAGGACGGCTATCTCACGGTAGCGACGCGCCACAAGGGCGCCTCGGTGATCAATATTCGATGCTGAACAGACTGCGTTTCATCCAGCTTGTTCACGCGCAACATTTTGTCCAAGTGTTCCTGGAACACCTCGACCTTGATTTTTCGAAGGACTGGCAAGGCATCGTCGGCGAAAACGCCGCGATCAACGAGCCAAACCGACACTTTATCGGTACGTCTACCCGACAAAAGGCCCGATAGGCGTGGCCGCCAGTAAAACGGACCAGTATCCTAGCACCCTCTCGCCCGCCGACGCTAAGACATGGCGGGCAACCCAACAGGTTTAAACACGAATGAATGCTCTCGCCCGCCGCGCCGCAGGCCTGCTGCTCAGCGCAGTCTGCCTGCCCTTTTCAGCCTTGGCTGCCGATCCACAACCCACTCATGAATTCACCCTGGACAACGGCCTGAAGGTCGTGGTGCGCGAAGATCACCGGGCGCCGGTGGTGGTGTCCCAGGTCTGGTACAAGGTCGGCTCCAGTTACGAGACACCGGGGCAGACCGGTTTGTCCCACGCCCTGGAGCACATGATGTTCAAGGGCAGTGAAAAAGTCGGACCAGGCGAAGCCTCGCTGATCCTGCGAGACCTGGGGGCCGAAGAGAACGCGTTCACCAGCGATGACTTCACCGCGTATTACCAGGTGCTGGCCCGCGATCGCCTGGGCGTGGCCTTCGAACTGGAAGCCGATCGGATGGCCAGCCTGCGCCTGCCACCGGAGGAGTTCAGCCGCGAAATCGAGGTCATCAAGGAAGAACGTCGCATGCGCACCGACGACAAGCCGATGTCCAAGGCTTATGAGCGCTTCAAGGCCATGGCTTACCCGGCCAGCGGCTACCACACGCCGACCATCGGCTGGATGGCCGATCTGGACCGGATGAAGGTCGAGGAACTGCGTCACTGGTATGAGTCCTGGTACGCCCCGAACAACGCGACCCTGGTGGTGGTCGGCGACGTGACACCGGATGAGGTCAAGTCACTGGCCCAGCGTTATTTCGGCCCGATTGCACGGCGCGACGTCCCTGTGGCGAAAATCCCCCTGGAGCTGGGCGAACCCGGCGAGCGCCAGATCACCCTGCACGTGCAGACCCAACTGCCCAGCGTAATGATGGCGTTCAATGTACCCGGCATCGCCACAGCAACCGACAAACGCTCGGTCAACGCGTTGCGGCTGATTTCGGCGCTGTTGGACGGCGGCTACAGCGGGCGGATCCCGACCCAGTTGGAGCGCGGCGAAGAGCTGGTCTCCGGCGGCTCGTCGAGCTACGACGCCTACACCCGGGGCGACACGCTGTTCTCTTTGTCGGCGACTCCCAATACCCAGAAGAACAAGACCCTCGCCCAGGCCGAAGCAGGCTTGTGGCGCTTGCTTGAACAACTGAAAACCACCCCACCGACCGACGACGAACTGGAACGCGTCCGTGCCCAGGTCATTGCCGGCCTGGTGTACGAGCGCGATTCGATTACCAGCCAGGCCACCGCCATGGGCCAGCTGGAAACCGTCGGTTTGTCCTGGAAGCTGATGGACACCGAACTTGCCGAACTGCAAAGCGTGACCCCGCAAGATATCCAGAAGGCAGCCCAGCTGTATTTCACCCGCTCGCGCCTGAGCGTCGCGCACGTCCTGCCCGAGGAGAAAGCTCATGAGTGAGCGCAAACCATCCCGCCTGCTGCTGATCGGCCTGGTGTCGATCGCCCTGGTCGGCGCCCTGGCCTTTTATCTGTCACCATCGAGCAGTACGGACGCCAGCCAGGCATTGGACAAGGCCAGGTCCGGTAACAAACTGCAATCCCTGTCCGAACTCGATGGCAAGGCACCCAGCCGACGCCAGCTTGACGTACAGACCTGGAAAACCGCCGACGGTGCCAAGGTATTGTTCGTCGAAGCCCGGGAATTGCCGATGTTCGACCTGCGCGTGACGTTCGCTGCCGGCAGCAGCCAGGATGGCGATGCGCCTGGCCTGGCGACGCTGACCAACGCCATGCTTAACGAAGGCGTGGCCGGCAAGGATGTCAGTGCCATTGCACAAGGCTTCGAAAGCCTGGGCGCGGACTTCGGCAATGGCGCCCACCGGGACATGGCCCTGGTGTCGCTGCGCAGCCTCAGTGCAAAGGACAAGCGGGAGCCGGCCCTGAAGCTGTTCGCCGAAGTGGTCGGCAAACCGACTTTCCCCACCGACTCCTTCGAACGCATCAAGAACCAGCTGCTGGCCGGTTTCGAGTATCAGAAGCAAAACCCCGGCAAACTGGCGGGCCTGGAACTGATGAAGCGTCTCTACGGCGATCACCCGTACGCCCACTCCAGCGACGGCACCGCCGAAAGCATTCCACCGATCACGCTGGCCCAGGCCCGTGCGTTTCACGCCAGGGCCTATGCCGCCGGCAACGCTGTGATTGCCCTCGTGGGGGACCTGTCCCGCGCCGAAGCCGAAGCGATTGCCAGCCAGGTGTCTGCCAGCTTGCCAAAAGGCCCTGCCCTGGCGAAAACACCGTCGCCGGTGGAACCGAAGGCGAGCACCACCCATATTGAATTCCCGTCCAAACAGACCAACCTGATGCTCGCGCAGCTGGGCATCGACCGTGACGATCCGGACTATGCCGCCGTGTCCCTGGGCAACCAGATCCTCGGTGGTGGCGGATTCGGCACGCGGCTGATGACCGAGGTGCGGGAAAAACGCGGCCTGACCTACGGTGTGTACTCCGGCTTTACGCCGATGCAGGGTCGTGGCCCGTTCATGATCAATCTGCAGACCCGTGCCGAGATGAGCGAAGGCACGCTGAAACTGGTCCAGGACGTGTTTGCCGATTACCTCAGGGACGGCCCCACCCAGAAAGAACTCGACGATGCCAAGCGTGAACTGGCCGGCAGTTTCCCGCTGTCCACGGCCAGCAACGCGGATATCGTCGGCCAGCTCGGCGCCATGGGCTTCTATGATCTGCCACCAAGTTACCTCGAAGACTTCATGCGCCAGTCCCAGGTACTGACGGTCGAGCAGGTCAAGGCAGCGTTGAACAGGCATCTGAGCATCGACAAAATGGTCATCGTCACCGCCGGCCCGACCGTGCCGCAAAAACCGCTGCCAGCCCCCACAGACAAACCCACCGAGCAACCGCTCGGGGTTCCGGAGCACTAATGGCCCGCCCATCGAATTCCAGCAAGAAACCCGTCCATAACGGGATCAACCAGCTACGCATCATCGGCGGCGAGTGGCGCAGCCGACGCCTGAGCTTTCCAGACGCGCCAGGCTTGCGTCCGACACCGGACCGGGTACGCGAAACCCTGTTCAACTGGCTGGCGCCTTATGTGCCAGGCGCCCGGGTGTTGGATCCATTCGCCGGCAGCGGCGCCTTGTTCCTCGAAGCGCTGTCCCGCGGCGCGGCCATGGGCCAGGCGCTGGACGCCAGCAGCCTGGCCGTCTCTAGCCTGAAAGAGCACCTGGGCACCCTGCGCTGCACCGTCGGTCAGGTACAGACGGCCGACGCATTACGTTATCTGGAAAGCCAACCGGCTACGCCATTCGACCTGGTGTTCCTCGACCCGCCGTTCAACCAGAACCTGCTGCCGACGGTGTGCGCCTTGCTCGAAGAACGCCATTGGCTGGCCGAGGATGCCTGGGTCTACACTGAAAGCGAGACCGCTCCATCCACCCTCGGCTTGCCGGGGAACTGGCGCTTGCATCGCGAGCAGAAGTCCGGGCGGGTGTATTACGCGTTGTGGCAACGCATGGCCGTTGCCGTTGGCTGAACGGACGGTCGCTGCATCGAGAACAACAATAATGTCTGCCGCATCAGAACGATTCGTCCCGGCTCCGGGCTTGGGCAACCCGCACCTGCAAACCTTGTGGGGACCGTTATGGCGCAAGACCCTCCCTATCGATCGCCAACGTGAACGCCTGTGGCTGGAGGATGGCGACTTCCTCGACCTCGACTGGCATGGCCCCCACAGGGCCGAGGTACCACTGGTACTGGTGCTTCACGGGCTGACCGGCTCTTCCAACTCGCCTTACGTGGCCGGGCTGCAACAGGCCCTCGGACGTCTGGGGTGGGCCAGTGTCGCGCTGAACTGGCGTGGCTGCTCTGGCGAGCCGAACCTGCTGCCTCGCAGCTATCACTCGGGTGTCAGCGAAGACCTCGCCGCCGCTATCGTCCATGTGCGAGCTCGACGGCCATTGGCGCCACTGTTTGCGGTGGGCTATTCGCTGGGGGGCAATGTGCTGCTCAAGCACCTGGGAGAGACCGGCAGTGACAGCCAGTTGCTGGGAGCGGTGGCGGTTTCCGTGCCGTTTCGCCTTGACCATTGCGCCGACCGCATCGGTCAGGGCTTTTCCAGGTTTTATCAGGCGCACTTCATGCGGGAACTGGTCGCCTATGTGCGCAACAAACAACGCCAGTTCAAGCACGACGGGCGCCACGAAGGGTTGGCAGCGCTGTCGGCATTGGGCTCCCTGGAAAACATGCGCACGTTCTGGGACTTCGACGGCCGGGTGACAGCCCCCCTGCATGGCTTTTCCGACGCGTCGGATTACTACCGCCGCGCCTCCAGCCGGTATTTCATGGATGGGATCCGCACACCGACCCTGGTCATCCAGGCCGCCGACGATCCTTTCGTCTTTCCCCACAGCGTGCCTGAGCCCGGCGAATTGTCAGCTTCCACACGACTTGAGTTGCATGCCCAGGGCGGGCATGTGGGGTTTGTCGAGGGGACCCTGCGCAACCCCGGGTATTACCTGGAGCGGCGCATACCCCAGTGGTTGGCCAGCCTGGGCCTATGATCGATACTCGGTTCGCTCCCATATTGGTCCTGGGCTCAGCTGCTATTCCCCCGTCGCCACACTACGCTGCGGATCATTGATCCATTCGCTCCACGAGCCGGCGTATAACCGCCCTAACGGGTACCCCGCCAGGCATAAGGCGAACAGGTTATGGCATGCCGTCACACCGGAGCCGCAATAAGCCACCAGCTCGGTCGGTGAACGCCCGCCGAGTTTTTCAGCGAAACGTTCCTTGAGCCGATCCGCCGGCAGGAAGCGTCCATCACCGCCCAGGTTGTCAGTGAACGCCGCGCACTGCGCCCCCGGAATGTGGCCGGCCACTGGATCGATTGGTTCGACGTCACCTTTGAATCGCGGCAACGCCCGGGCGTCCAGCAAAGTCATGTCCGAGCGACCGAGGCGCTGCTCAAGCTCTCGGGCACTGAGCAGCAGGGCCGCGTCCGGTGAACCGCTGAAGGCCCCGCGCTGAACGGCGGGTGGATCAAGGCTCAGGGGCAAACCGGCGGCATGCCAGGCCTTGAGCCCACCGTCGAGAATGTAGAGACCATCGCGCTTGCCCAGCCAGACCAGCAGCCACCAGGCCCGAGCGGCGTAGGCGCCGGGGCCGTCGTCATACAGCACGATATCGCTGTCGTGATTGATGCCCCAGGCCTGGAGGCGCTCGATCAAGGCGCCAGGCTCCGGCAACGGATGACGTCCGGTCACGCCCTTGGTCACCGGGCCGCTCAGGTCCCGTTCGAGGTCCGCGAACGAAGCCCCGGCGATATGCCCCTCGGCGTAACTGCGCTGACCGTAATCCGGATCCTCCAGGGCAAAGCGACAGTCCAGAATCACCAAACCGGGCTGTGTCCTCCTTTGCTCAAGGGCTTGAGGGCTGATGAGTTGCGCGATGGGCATGCTGAAGCTCCTTTGACTGAATCGGGTCCGAATCCTACTGCCCTTCCTCCAGAGTCTGGGCCAAGGGGACATAATATTCCTTGAACAGTGCGTCCACCGCTTCGCGCGCCTCATCGGTCACGAAGCCGGCCTCCAGCACGAGTACCTGGTACACCCCGCGCTTGATGGCCTGTTCGCTCAAATGGCTGGAGTTTTCTCGCGTGGTACACAGAAACCGCACCCACGAGGTGAGGATGATCCAGGCGTTGAGCGTCAGGGACTCAATCTGTACCCGGTCCATCTTCAGGATGCCGGCGGCGACGAAACCTTCATAGATAGCAGTGCCGTGGATCAGGCAGCGCTGGGAAAACCGACGATAGCGGGCGGCAAGGTCCGGATCGCTGTCGAGCAGGTGTTCAAGGTCCCGATGCAGGAAGCGGTAGCTCCACATCGCCGACAGCAGTTCCTGCAGGTAGAAACGCTTGTCCTCCACCGTAGCCGCCCGGCCCTGGGGCGGTCGCAGGAAACTGTCCACCAGGTTTTCGTATTCGCTGAACAGCACGGCGATGATCGCCTGCTTGTTAGGGAAGTGGTAATAGAGATTGCCAGGGGACATGTCCATGTGGGCGGCAATGTGATTGGTGCTGACGCTGCGCTCGCCCTGCTGGTTGAACAGCTCGAGGCTGTTTTGCACGATGCGCTCGCTGGTTTTCATTCGTGTGGCCATGGCTTGGGCTTTACTTTGACGAAGGCATTGAACGGCATCTTACGATCTATCGTCTCCGGGACAAACCCAAAGCCGTCATGGATGTCATTTGACTTTTTAGAGCATAAGCTCTAAAAAACACCCACTCTAATAATAACCGGGGCCTGCCAATGTCTGCCGACATCGCTTATCTGCACGAATCCCAACAGAACCTGGATGAGCTGCAGCCGCTCTTCGATGCCCAGCGCCAGGCCTACGCCGCTCATCCCTTGCCAACCGCCGCCCAACGCCGACAGTGGTTCAAGGCACTGCGGCAGATATTGAGCGACGAACGACAGGCCTTGATCGACGCCATCAGTCAGGATTTCAGCCACCGTAGCGCCGACGAAACGCTGCTGGCGGAGCTGATGCCAAGCCTGCATGGCATCCGTTATGCGAGCCGGCATCTTCAGGGTTGGATGAAACCTTCCCGACGCAAGGTAGGCATGGCCTTCCAGCCCGCCTCGGCCAAAGTGGTGTATCAGCCATTGGGCGTGGTCGGGATCATCGTGCCCTGGAATTACCCCCTGTTTCTGGCTATCGGACCGTTGGTCGGAGCGCTGTCGGCGGGCAACCGGGTGATGCTCAAGCTCAGCGAGGCGACGCCGGCGACCGGGTTACTGCTCAAGCAATTGCTGGCCCGGGTGTTCCCCCAGGACCTGGTGTGCGTAGTGCTCGGCGAGGCTGACGTCGGCGTGGCATTTTCCAGGTTGCCGTTCGATCACCTGCTGTTCACCGGCGCCACCAGCATCGGCCGGCATGTGATGCGTGCCGCCGCCGACAACCTGACCCCCGTGACCCTCGAACTGGGCGGCAAATCACCGGCCATCGTATCCACCGACGTCCCCTTGAAGGACGCCGCCGAACGCATTGCCTTCGGCAAGATGCTCAACGCTGGACAAACCTGCGTCGCACCGGACTACGTATTGGTGCCGCAGAACCGAGTAGGTGAATTCGTCGAGGCGTATCGCGAAGCTGTTCGTGGGTTTTATCCGACCCTGACTGATAACCCGGACTACACCGCTATCATCAACGAACGACAGCTTGCACGGCTCAATGGCTACATCAGCGATGCCACCAGCAAGGGCGGTTTGCTGATCGAGCTGTTCGACCAGGGCCAGGGGCGGCGCATGGCCCACAGCCTGTTGCTCAATGTCAGCGACGACATGACCGTCATGCAGGACGAGATCTTCGGCCCGCTGCTACCCATCGTGCCCTATGAGCACCTGGACCAGGCGTTTGCCTACATCAATCAGCGGCCGCGTCCGTTGGCGCTCTACTATTTCGGCTACAACAAGGCCGAACAGAACCGCGTACTCAACGAGACCCATTCCGGCGGCGTCTGTCTGAACGACACACTGCTGCATGTGGCCCAGGATGACCTGCCATTCGGCGGCATCGGCGCCTCGGGGATGGGGCATTACCACGGACATGAGGGTTTCCTGACCTTCAGCAAGGCCAAGGGCGTGCTGACCAAACAGCGCTTCAACGCCGCCAGGTTGATTTACCCGCCTTACGGCGGACCGCTTCAGAAATTGATCCAGAAGCTGTTCATCCGCTAAAGCGCGTCTTGCCAGGTAATAACAATAATGAACCCAAGCCTGACCGATACACCCGCCCTGTCACGGCGCGGCCTGCTGAAATTCAGCGTCGGCGCCAGCCTTTTCCTGAGTGCCGTTGGTCTCGCCGGTTGCTCGCCAAGCCAACCGGGCCAGGGCCTGACGGCCGTGCGCGGCAGCGATCTGCCATTTCTGCGTGCCGTTATCCCTGTGATGCTGGACGGAGCGGTGGCCGTTGAGCAACTGCCCGCCGCTACGACTGCCACCCTGCAAAGCCTGGACACCGGCCTGGCTCATCTTTCCCCGGCCATGCTCAAACTCGTCCACCAACTGTTCGACGTGCTCACGCTGGGCATCACCCGAGGGCCACTCACCGGCGTCTGGGGCGCGTGGGAAAACGCCAGCGCCGATGACATCCGCCAGTTTCTCGATCGGTGGGAAAACAGCTCCCTGGACCTGCTGCGCCAGGGCCACGCCTCCTTGCTGCAAATGGTGATGATGGCCTGGTACAGCACGCCCGAGGCCTGGGCCCACTGCGGCTATCCGGGACCGCCTACCGTTTGAAAATTCAGGCAAACACCCTGTAGGAGCGGGCTTGCTCGCGAAAGCAGTGTGTCAGTCAATCTCAATATTGCTGATCCGCCGCATTCGCGAGCAAGCCCGCTTCCGCAAAGGGAGTCGGCGAAAATCCCTAAACGACAAGAGAATCTGAAATGCCCGTACCCGACCCGTTCCGCGAAGGCATGGCCCGCGGCTGGACCACCTACAACGGCGCGCAGTTGACCCAGGACCTGGTCCTGGAAGCGGATGTGGCGATCATCGGCAGCGGCGCGGGCGGCGGCACCACGGCGGAAATCCTCAGTGCCGCCGGCTACAAGGTCCTGCTGATCGAGGAAGGCCCGCTCAAGACCAGCAGCGACTTCAAGTTGCTCGAGGATCGAGCCTACACGAGCTTGTACCAGGAAGGCCTCGGGCGCATGAGCAAGGATGGGGCCATCACCATTCTTCAAGGGCGGGCGGTGGGCGGCACGACCTTGATCAACTGGACGTCCAGCTTTCGCACACCGGACCAGACCTTGGATCACTGGGCCTCGGCACACAACGTCAAGGGGCACAGTCCCGCCGAAATGGCCCCCTGGTTCGAGCGCATGGAGCAGCGCCTGGGCGTGGCGCCATGGTTGATTCCGCCCAATGCCAACAATGACGTGATCCGCAAAGGCTGTGAACGGCTGGGCTACGATTGGCACGTCATCCCGCGCAACGTGCGGGGCTGCTGGAACCTGGGTTATTGCGGCATGGGCTGCCCCACCAATGCCAAGCAGTCCATGCTGGTGACGACCATTCCGGCCACGCTGGACAAGGGGGGCGCGTTGCTTTACCTGGCGCGGGCTGAACGCCTGACCCTACGCAATGATGCGGTTGTCGATCTGCAATGCGTGGCAATGGACGAACGCTGCGTGGCGCCGACCGGGCGGCGCATTACCGTCAAGGCGCGGCACTACGTACTGGCCGGCGGTGGCATCAACAGCCCGGCCTTGCTGTTGCGCTCCGATGCACCAGACCCACACCAGCGCTTGGGCAAGCGTACCTTCCTGCATCTGGTGAACATCTCGGTCGGGCAGTTCGACGACGTCATCAATCCGTTCTACGGGGCGCCGCAGTCGGTCTATTCGGATCATTTCCAATGGCAGGACGGGACCACCGGAAAAATGTCCTACAAGCTTGAGGTCCCTCCCTTGCATCCCGCTCTTGCCGCCACGTTGCTGGGCGGCTTCGGCCAGGAGAATGCCGGGTATATGGCGCAACTGCCTCACACCCACGCCATGCTGGCCTTGCTGCGTGACGGTTTTCATCCGGACAGCCGTGGCGGCAGCGTTGAATTGCGCAGCGACGGCACGCCGGTGCTCGATTATCCGGTATCGCCCTACGCATGGGACGGTGTGCGACGGGCGTTCCACAGCATGGCCGAAATCCAGTTCGCCGCAGGCGCCCGGGCGGTCATGCCGGTGCACAGCGATGCGCGTTACGTAAAAACCCTGGCCGAAGCCCGGACGCTGATCGATGAATTGGACCTTTCCTTGTTCCGCACCCGCCTGAGCAGCGCGCATGTCATGGGCGGTTGTGCCATGGGGGAAGATCCCAGAATGGCCGTGACCGACAGTCTTGGCCGTCATCATCAACTGAGTAACCTGTCGATCCACGACGGTTCGCTGTTCCCCACCAGCATTGGCGCCAATCCGCAGTTATCGGTGTATGGCCTGACGGCACAACTGGCGAATTCGCTGGCCGAACGGCTAAAAAACTCATGAATACCCGGATGATTCGTACCGTCTATAGTGCTTTCTTATCCCACAGCCGACTTGGCCGACCGAGTAGGCTGCGATACCATCCGACTCCCCAACGGACTCCCGCCAGGACGACGCGATGAACCGAGTGTTGTACCCAGGTACCTTCGACCCTATTACCAAGGGCCATGGCGATCTGGTCGAACGCGCCTCGCGCCTGTTCGATCATGTGATCATTGCCGTCGCCGCCAGCCCGAAGAAAAACCCGCTGTTCCCCCTGGAACAACGCGTGGAACTGGCCCGCGAGGTCACCAGGCACCTGCCCAACGTGGAAGTGGTCGGCTTCTCGACCCTGCTGGCGCAATTCGCCAAGGAAAAGAACGCCAACGTGTTCCTGCGTGGGCTACGTGCCGTCTCGGATTTCGAATACGAATTCCAGCTGGCCAACATGAACCGTCAGTTGGCGCCTGACGTGGAAAGTCTTTTCCTGACGCCGTCGGAGCGCTACTCGTTCATTTCGTCGACTCTGGTGCGGGAAATTGCAGCCCTGGGCGGCGATATCAGCAAATTCGTCCACCCGGTCGTGGCCGATGCGCTGACCCAGCGCTTCAAGAAGTAGCCCGCTGGCTGCGACTCGCTTCGCAGCCGCGTCCTTGCCCCATGGTGCAGTCTATCGCGCCCGCGTGCACTGAGCCCGCCAATGCGGCACAATTGAGCACATCCGTTTTCAGATGCCCGGGCCCAACGCCCCGGCAGGAGCTTGCATGTCCCTGATCATCACCGACGATTGCATCAACTGCGACGTCTGCGAACCCGAGTGCCCGAACGAAGCGATTTCCCAAGGCGAAGAGATCTACGTTATCGATCCGAATCTGTGCACCCAGTGCGTCGGCCATTACGACGAACCCCAGTGCCAACAGGTCTGCCCGGTGGATTGCATCCCACTGGACGAAGCCCATCCGGAAACCGAAGAGCAGTTGATGGCCAAGTACCGCAGGATTACGGGCAAGGCTTGAGCCAGAAGGTTCTGTAGCGCCTGTATTGGCCCTATCGCGAGCAGGCTTGCTCCCACAGGGATCTGCAGTGTCTGCAAAAATTGTGTCCTGAGCAGCTCTCCTGTGGGAGCGAGCCTGCTCGCGATGAGGCCATCAGCCATACCACGAAGCCAAGGGCCTTCACTCCTGCCGCTCAAACCCCTCTCCAATACACCCCAGACACCGCACGAACGTGGCCTTGGCCGGGTCCACAACCAATGCCTTCCCCGCATCGCCAACCCCACCACCCAGCGCGGTAAAGGGCAACGACACCACGAATGCACCGGCCCCGATCACGGTGGCGGCGAGCAGGAGCGGGCGGGCGATCAGCAGATCGCCGATCATGGCGTAGGCCGGCGGATTCTGGATGGTGTAGCGCGGATCACCGCTGCCGGTGTTCGCCAGCGCAGGCAAACCGACACTCAGCAGCAGCGCAAGAACGACGGGGCGAAGCAGATTCATGGGTCGGTCCTTCGGCTAGACAGTATGACTACTGACTATAGACCGTAGGAGGAATCACCTCTGACAGCGGGGACACCAGACACTCGCACGCTGGCCCAGCCGAATTTCCCGCAGCCCCGTTCCACAAACCTTGCACAGCTCACCGCCCCGGCCATACACGAACAGTTCCTGCTGGAAATACCCGGGCTGGCCATCGCCCCCGATAAAGTCCCGCAACGTGGTGCCGCCGCGTTCGATGGCATGGGCAAGGATGCGCTTGATCTCGATGGCCAGTTTCAGATACCGGACCCGGGAAATACCCCCGGCCTCCCGGCGCGGATCGATCCCGGCGGCGAACAGCGCTTCGGTTGCATAAATGTTGCCCACGCCTACCACCACCGCGTTATCCATGATGAACGGCTTGACCGCCATGGAACGTCCACGGGAAAGCTGGAACAGGCGTTCGCCGTCGAACAGATCGGTCAGCGGCTCCGGCCCGAGGCGGATCAGCAGTTCGTGGTTGAGCGGATCAAGGCTCCAAAGCATCGCCCCGAAACGTCGAGGATCGGTGTAGCGCAAGGCCAGGCCGGACTCCAGCTCGATGTCCACATGCTCGTGCTTGCCAGCCGGCATACCCACCTCCACCAAACGCAGATTGCCGGACATGCCCAGGTGGCTGATCAATGTGCCCACCTGGGCATTGATCAGCAGGTACTTGGCGCGCCGCTCCACTTGCACGATCCGCTGGCCCGATAGCCGCACATCGAGGTCTTCCGGAATCGGCCAGCGCAGGCGACGGTCACGCACAATCACGCGGCTAACCCGCTGTCCTTCAAGGTGTGGCGCAATCCCGCGACGGGTGGTTTCGACTTCCGGCAGTTCTGGCATGGCGTTCTCTAAATGAGCGATGTTCGGTGCTATCGGGTTTCAGCGAGTGGCAAGGTCGCGGATTTCCTGTTTCTGAGTCTGGAAGTCATATTCCGACAAGCCGATGTAATCGAGCACCAGCTCGCCGACACACGCCCATTCGTGGTCCTCGGCCTGGTTGCCCAGCACCCGGTATGACGCACAGATGTGTTCGGACATCTTCAGGATCGCCAGCAAGTTCTTCAGTTGACTGTTGTTGCGTGAAGACTCGTCGCTGAAAATCGCCAGGGCGTTATGGTGGTTGGCGATGGCCTGGCTGACGTGGTCCGGCAAACGCCATGACTTGGAGGTGTAGTAACCGACCACCGCATGGTTGGTATTGAACAAACGGTTCTCGGTGTCCACTACCCGGCAGTCGGCACTGGCACTGGCATATGCCTCCTCCAGCACGCTCATGTAATTGGGGAACTGCTTGAGCATCAAGGGCACGCCGCAATCATGGAACAACCCCAGGGCATAGGCTTCGTCGCCATTCTCCAGGCCGACCCGCTTGGCCAGGGTCAGGCAGGTCATTGCCACATCCTGGGCCGTATCCCAGAAACGGTTCAGGGTGACAATGGTGTCGTCGTGCAACTCGCCCTTGATCGATTGCGCGTTGATCAGGTTGATGATCGAGCGACTGCCCAACAGATTCACAGCGCGCTGGATCGAGGTGATCTTGTTACGCAAACCGTAATACGGCGAGTTGACGATTTTCAACAAGGCCCCGGAAAGACCGGGGTCATGGGAAATCAGCTTGGCGATGGTCTCCAGGTCCGGGTCGGGCATGTACTGCTCCATCTGCAGATCCACCATGATCTGCGGCTGGGGCGGAACGCTGATGCCTTGCAGGGCTTGTTGGATCTGTTCGGCGGAAAGCTCTTTGGACATGGCTGCACATACTCTGGGACAGGCGGGGATTCTAACCCTTAAGGACGGGTCCGACACGCCGCCGGGGCGGATCGGGAAAACTTTCACTCAGGCACTCCCCTAGTTCGGCCGCTCACCTGCCCGGCTTGAGGAAATTTTGCCCGGAGCCCTGAC
The DNA here is from genome assembly GCF_001269775.1 of Pseudomonas sp. Pf153. Classification (NCBI taxonomy): domain Bacteria; kingdom Pseudomonadati; phylum Pseudomonadota; class Gammaproteobacteria; order Pseudomonadales; family Pseudomonadaceae; genus Pseudomonas; species Pseudomonas sp. Pf153. The sequence continues at coordinate 66,166 of NZ_LHVL01000009.1, forward strand.
ACGCCCCCCTGTGGGAGCAAGGCTTGTCAGGAGGAGGACGTCCCCCGCGTTTCATCGCCCACCGAGCCCGCCTGTCACCGCGACGCGGTATACTCCCGCTCTTTTTTCCGGAGCGACCTCATGTCCTTGCCCAGCCTGCGCCTCAAAGCCAATGCCGACCGCCGCCTGCGCGCCGGTCATCTGTGGGTCTACAGTAACGAAATCGACGTAGCCGCCACGCCGCTGCACGGTTTCAAGGCCGGCGACCAGGCGATCCTCGAGGCCGCCGGTGGCAAACCGTTGGGTGTTGTCGCAATGAGCCCGAACAACCTCATCTGCGCACGCCTGCTGTCGCGCGATGCGAAGTTGCCACTGGACAAATCCCTGCTGGTACACCGCCTCAACGTGGCGCTGTCCCTGCGTGAGCGGTTGTTCGACAAACCGTTCTATCGTCTGGTCTACGGCGATTCGGATCTGTTGCCGGGCCTGGTAGTCGACCGCTTCGGCGACATCCTCGTGGTACAGATCGCATCTGCCACCATGGAAGCTCACAAAGACGACGTCATCGCCGCTCTTACCCAGGTGCTCAAGCCCAGCGGCATCCTGTTCAAGAACGATTCCGCCGCCCGTGACGCCGAGGGCCTGGAACGCTACGTCGAAACGGTCTTCGGCCTGGTGCCTGAATGGGTAGCCCTGGAAGAGAACGGCGTGAAATTCGAAGCGCCGGTCATGGAAGGCCAGAAAACCGGCTGGTTCTACGATCACCGCATGAATCGCGCACGCCTGGCGCCCTATGCCAAGGGCAAACGCGTGCTGGACCTGTTCAGCTACATTGGCGGGTGGGGCGTGCAAGCCGCGGCATTCGGCGCCAGTGAAGTGTTCTGCGTCGACGCTTCGGGCTTCGCCCTCGACGGTGTCGAGCGCAACGCGGCACTTAATGGCTTCGCCGAGAAGCTGACCTGCATCGAAGGCGACGTGTTCGAAGCCCTGAAGGAGCTCAAGGCCAGTGAAGAACGTTTCGACGTGATCGTCGCCGACCCTCCGGCCTTCATCAAGCGCAAGAAAGACCTCAAGAACGGCGAAGGCGCCTATCGCCGCCTCAACGAACAAGCCATGCGCCTGCTCACCAAGGACGGCATCCTGGTCAGCGCTTCGTGCTCGATGCACCTGCCTGAGGATGATCTGCAGAACATCCTGCTGACCAGTGCCCGCCATTTGGACCGCAACATCCAGCTGCTTGAACGCGGCGGCCAGGGACCAGACCACCCGGTACACCCTGCCATTGCCGAAACCCGCTACATCAAGAGCATCATCTGCCGGCTGTTGCCCAACAGTTGAGTTTCACGACGGGGCCGACGCTTCGGCTCCGCGCTCGCGCACATTCCAATCGCAGCCCAGGCTGCGATTTTTTTGTCTGAAAAATCATTTTATGCCGTCGTTAATAACGACACCCATAAATTCTGTACGAACTCTCCCACATTATTACTGGAGCTTTCCTACTCAATATCCGCTTGCCAATCATTCATTAAAAATCAATTATTCAAGCGTCACTTCGAAAGTGATTCCACTGAAACACAACACTTATCAAAAACAAAGGAGCTGTATCATGAAAGCAATCAATCTGGAAGCTGACAAAATCGCAAACCTGGCCGGCCTGGTTGTTCCAAAAGCCGTCGCCAAATAAGTACGTAAGCGGGTAGAAGCAGGGCCGGGGAACGCCGGCGCCCTGGCCCTGTCCTGGCCCTTCGTATAAGCGGAATCAGTCCCCATGCATATAAACCCTTGCCTGTTCATCCTTGCCCGCCCCCCCCATCAGGTCGTCTGGAACTATGAACAACATACTCAATTCGAACTGGAACTTGATTACTCGACACGGCTTGCAGAACTCATACAAGCCCCCACTAAATTCGATATTCACAACGCCATCGACATGGACCTTCTGAAGGCCGATATCATTATTGAAAAAGAAAGAGTGCCCGCTCATTGGAAGTGGGATGAACTCTCCAGAATCTTTCATCTCGGCACGAAAAACATTCCGTACGCAAACATTCCTCAAGATGTAAATGAATGGGCGAACCTGTATCTGCAACATTGCGACGAAGTGCTGTCTTCGCCCAGGCCTCCCGCCAGGATCAAACATGATTCCGCCGCCCGAGTGGCCCTGTCGCCCCCTCTACTGACCGACTTGCAGCACGCTTCGCTGGCGCGAGCCCTGATCGACCGACAAACGTCGCGTTCATTCCACGAACAGCCAGTATCCATCGAGCAAGTCAGCACACTGCTGTACCTGACCCTGGGTTACCTGAACGAACGCCAGGGCGCCCGTGAGGGTGCCTGTCCGGAATCATTGGGCGCCAGACGCAGCAGCCCATCAGGGGGCGGCCTGAATGCCTGCGAGGGTTACCTTTACGTCCGCAACGTGACCGGGCTGACACCGGGCCTCTATGCCTATCATCCTGACGAACACGCCTTGAGCCTGATCGGCCCCCTGCCGGATGCGCCCTTGGGTCGAATGCTTTGCGGCCAGCACTTCATCAACCCCTTGCCGTTCGGGTTGTTCATCACCTCGCGCTTCGACAAGCTCTGGTGGAAATACGAGCACTCCCGCGCCTACCGCATGGCTTTCGTCGAAACGGGCCATGTTTCCCAGACGTTCCTGATGGTCGCTACTGCCCTCGGTCTCGACACCTGGCTGACCGGGGCACTGAGCGACCAAGAGGTCGAGCGGCTGCTGGGGCTCGAGGACTCCTGCGAACAACCCCTGTTTTTTGTCGGCTGCGGCCATGGCGACGGACAGGTGCACTGCAAAGAGCTGATGGCCCTGATCGAACGCCAGGATGCTGCGTCATGACCGGCGCCACCTTCATGCAGTTGCCGCGCTACACCTTGGGCGATTGGGACAACAAGGCTGCGGTGCGCACCCGTCGGGATCACTACCGTCTGCCCGACGACCTGGAGCAGCAACTTTCAACCCGGGACTGGTTTCCGCCAGCCTTCATTCCCTATGTCGAACATCCATTTGTCCACCACGCAGGCCGCGCCGTCGCCCAGCGTCTGGCGGCTAACCACCTGGTGTACTTCCTCGACTACACGACGTTGCTCGAACACCGGGTTGTCAATCGCTCGGTCGAGACCATCGTGCATGGTGAACTGGCCGTGCCTGTCCCACGACAGATGAAAACCGCGGCCCTGCAGCTTTATACCGACGAGGGCTACCACGCACTTTTTTCCAATGAGATGGCCGAGCAGATCGCAGCCCTCTACGGTATCGAGGATCGCCAACCGCCCAGGCGCATCAATCGGCTATTGGCCATGATCGAAGACACTTCCCCTACGGACCGTCCCCTGGCCTGGTTCCTGCTGGGGTTCGTTTCCGAAACGATCATTGCCAGGGAGCTGCTCGCCGTTACCCGCCATACCCTGGTTTGCACGGTGTACCGGATGCTCAGGAACCACCTCGAAGACGAGGCGCGCCACAGCCGCTACTTCAGTCAGGTGTTCCAGTACCTGTGGTCAGCCCTGGACGCCACGCAACGCGACCTCGCCGCCGGGATGCTGCTGCGTATCATCGGGCTCTATTTCGAGCCGGACGAGCCCTGGCTGTTGCGCAGCCTCGCCAGCGCCGGCTTCGAGGAACAATCCTCACGACAGATCATTTCCGCTCTTCTGCAGCCAGGTGCTCATGCCCAGCGTGTTCGTTCCGGCGCGGTATCGACGTTTACCGCCATGAGCAACGCACGCTTCTTCGATAACGACCACTACCGGATGGTTTTCACCCAAGCGGGGTTCATCAATGGCTGATACCAGGCGTACACCCCACCCCCATAAGCCAGCCGCCGTCGGTTTACTGCTCACGCTGACCTTGCTCGGCGTGTTCCCGATCGATGTGGTACTGCCCTCGTTCCCTGCGCTATCCGAGCACTTCGGGCACTCATCGTCCGACATCGCCCTGTCCGTCAGTCTGTTCGCGGTGGGCATCGCCCTCTCGCAACTGCTGGTGGGCCCTCTCTCCGACGCCCTGGGCCGCAAAGCCCTGTTGCTGGTTGGCATCACGGTCGCGGCGATGGGGGCGATCGGGTGCGTCATAGCCGATAGCTACGGGTTCTTTCTGTTTTTCCGAGTCGTCCAGGCACTGGGGTGCGGCTGTTTTGTCCTTTCCCAAGCCTTGATCCAGGACCTCTTTGACGGAAGGGAACAGCAACGACTGCGAATATTCCTGGTGACCTGCGGCGGTATATTCATTTCGGTTTCTCCCTTGGCCGGCACCGGACTGCAAAGCTGGATGGGCTGGCAGGGCAGCTTCCTGGTATTCATCGCCCTGGCAATCGGGGCATTTACAGGGGCCTGTCTTTTACTTCCGTCCTCTGCGACGGCCCCGCCTGTGGAACACCTGAACTTCATCGAGGCGTATCGAAAGGTCTGCAGTGACTTCAGCTTCATGGCCTATTGGCTGACCTCTGCGCTGGCTTTTTCCTGTCACTTTTCCTTCATCGTCATCTCGCCACTGGTTTTCATCGATCAGTTGAAGCTTTCGCCCGAGGCATTTTCGCTGACCCTGCTGGGCTACGGCCTGGCCTATATTGGCGGTGGGGCAATGGCAACCGTGTTGAGCAACCGGATCGACTCGCAGACACAAATCGTCTCCGGCCTGGGTCTGATCCTGACGGCGGGGATACTGATGTTCGGACTCGCCAGTCAGTTGGGCCTGTCCATCGCCACCTTGCTGCTGCCCATGATTGTTTGCACCGCCGGAACCACCATTGCCCGCGCCGCCGCCCACACCCGGGCCATGAACCTGTTTCCCGAGCAGGCCGGTACGTCGGCATCGGCCGGCAGCGTACTGATTTTCATCGTCGGCGGGATGACCAGCGCCACGATCAGCCTCACCCCGCTGGACCTTCAAACCACGTTGGCCCTTTGCCTGATATTGCTCAGCCTCCTGGGGCTGGCGCTCAATGGCCTGGTCCGGCATCGCCACAAAGTTCTGTTGCCCGGTTGAACGCCCCCCTTGTCGTTCCTCGCGGCATTGGCAGCCGTTCAGCGATTTGCGTCATTTCATCCTGACGCCAGCGGTGTAGAATCAGGGTATTCATCGCCATTCATCCCCGGCGGGTTTATGAGCTCATGCTGAGGCGCGCAGTGATCCTGCAAAGTCATCGGTCGCTTCTGGACACACAGCCACTCTCGAGTGCTCCAGACATCAACAGAAGCTCACTTCCCATTGATACCTGATTTGTACCTGATTAGCCGCCCGGAGTGTTCCATGCCCGAATACCGCTCGAAAACATCCACCCATGGCCGCAATATGGCCGGCGCCCGCGCTTTGTGGCGCGCCACGGGGATGAAGGATGACGACTTCAAGAAGCCGATCATCGCCGTTGCCAACTCCTTTACCCAGTTCGTACCCGGCCACGTTCACCTCAAGGACCTGGGCCAACTGGTCGCCCGCGAAATCGAACGCGCCGGTGGCGTCGCCAAGGAATTCAACACCATCGCGGTGGACGACGGCATCGCCATGGGCCATGACGGCATGCTCTATTCGCTGCCGAGCCGCGAGATCATCGCCGACTCCGTCGAATACATGGTCAACGCCCACTGCGCCGACGCCATCGTGTGCATCTCCAACTGCGACAAGATCACCCCCGGCATGCTCATGGCCGCCCTGCGCCTGAATATCCCGGTGATCTTCGTTTCCGGCGGCCCGATGGAAGCCGGCAAGACCAAGTTGGCCAGCCATGGCCTGGACCTGGTAGACGCCATGGTGATCGCCGCCGACTCCAGCGCCTCCGACGAGAAAGTCGCCGAGTACGAGCGCAGCGCTTGCCCGACTTGCGGTTCGTGCTCCGGCATGTTCACCGCCAACTCCATGAACTGCCTGACCGAAGCCCTGGGCCTGGCCCTGCCGGGCAACGGTTCGACCCTCGCCACCCACAGCGATCGCGAACAGCTGTTCCTGGAGGCCGGCCGTACCATCGTCGAGCTATGCAAGCGTTACTACGGTGAGAACGACGAGTCGGTACTGCCGCGCAACATCGCCAGCTTCAAAGCATTCGAAAACGCCATGACCCTGGACATCGCCATGGGGGGCTCCACCAACACCATCCTGCATTTGCTGGCGGCGGCCCAGGAAGCCGAGGTCGATTTCGACCTGCGTGACATCGATCGCCTGTCCCGCAACGTGCCGCAACTGTGCAAGGTCGCGCCGAACATCCAGAAGTACCACATGGAAGACGTGCACCGAGCCGGCGGCATCATCAGCATCCTCGGCTCCTTGGCCCGTGGCGGCCTGTTGCACACCGACCTGCCGACGGTGCACAGCAAAACCATGGCCGATGCCATCGCCAAATGGGACATCACCCAGACCAACGACGAAGCCGTTCACCACTTCTTCAAGGCCGGCCCGGCGGGCATTCCGACGCAAACGGCATTCAGCCAGTCGACTCGCTGGGAAACCCTGGACGACGACCGTGAAAACGGCTGCATCCGCAGCGTCGAGCACGCGTACTCCAAAGAAGGTGGCCTGGCCGTGCTGTACGGCAACATCGCTCTGGATGGCTGCGTGGTGAAAACCGCTGGCGTCGACGAGTCGATCCACGTGTTCGAAGGCAACGCCAAGATCTTCGAAAGCCAGGACAGCGCCGTACGCGGCATCCTCGCCGATGAAGTCAAGGCCGGCGATATCGTGATCATTCGCTACGAAGGTCCGAAAGGCGGCCCGGGCATGCAGGAAATGCTCTACCCAACGTCCTACCTGAAATCCAAGGGGCTGGGCAAAGCCTGCGCCCTGCTGACCGACGGCCGTTTCTCCGGCGGCACCTCGGGCCTGTCCATCGGCCACGCTTCGCCGGAAGCCGCCGCAGGTGGCGCCATCGGCCTGGTGCGCGACGGTGACAAGATCCTGATCGACATTCCGAACCGCTCGATCAACCTGTTGATCAGCGACGAGGAACTGGCCGAACGCCGTGCGGAACAGGACAAGAAAGGCTGGAAGCCCGCGGAAGTACGCCCGCGCAAGGTGACCACTGCGCTCAAGGCCTATGCCCTGCTCGCCACCAGCGCCGACAAGGGTGCGGTACGCAACAAGGCGATGCTGGACGGGCTGTAAACGTTCATAGCGAAACAAAAGTGCCCCGCCAAGTGCGGGGCATTTTGTTATCAGATATGCCGGGACGATTCACTGTAGGAGCGGATCTGGAGCTGGGATTACTGAATATCCTCCGGTTTCACGATCACCCAGTTCTTGTCCGCCGTGACCGGTAATCCTTCCTTGGCCTGGGCAGCAGCGTGCTTGGCCATCATGCCGTTGATCTGGGCCATGTACTTGTCCTTGCGGTTGACCCACAAATGGATCCCACCCTTGGCCACATCAACATCGTGGAACAGCATGTAGCCGTCGCTGCTGGGCGTATCACCGGCCACCAGTACCGGTTTCTTCCATTCGTCGATGTAGGTCAGGATTGCCGCGTGCTTGCCGGCCATCCAGGTCGCCGGGGTCCACAGATAAGGGGTGTATTCCAGACCGAGGTTGGCTTTCTCGTCATACTTGCCGGCGGTGATCTGCTTACGGGCGGTGGTCAGCTCGCCGGTCTTGCGGTCCTTGAGCAGCGTGGTCACGCCGATGACGTTCTGCGGCTTGAGGTTGTAGCCATATTTGGGATCGGAAGCGACCATGCGCACCAGCTCTTCCGACGCCGCGGTCATGACATAGACCTCGATGCCATTTTCCATCAGCTTGTTGTAGAGCTCGACCTGGCCGGTGAAGACTTTGGGTGGGTTGACGTTGTAATTGACCACCTTGTCGCCATCGTAATACGTGGTCGGCACCGGTTTGCCGGAGGCCATCAGCTCGTCGACGTAGCCCTTGAGTTCCTTGAGGGTGAAGCCGGAAAACACCTGGGCGACCCACGGGTAGCAGACCATGTCGTCCACTTCGCACAAGCGGTAGTAATAGCTGAACAGACTTTCCTTGTGGTCGGCCGTGTCCTTGAACGGCATCAGCTTCAGGGACGGGTCCAGGGTTTCACGGCTGATGAGGCCCTTGTTTTCCATGAACGGCAGCAATGACTCTTCAAGGTCATAGCGGTAGCTGGTGTTGTCCATGTCGAACACCGCGTAATGACCCTTATTGGCGTTGGCTGCGATCATCGCCTCCAGCGCCTTGGCCTGCTCCGCCGGCCAATGCTTGAGTTCAGTGGCAAGCACTTGGCTGGCAAGGCCAAGACCCACGGCGACAGCGAGAAAACGAGGTACGAGCTTCATCGGCATTTCTCCCAGGGTTCAGAGAACACGACGCTAACAAATGCCTGTGACAAACCCCGCCTGCCCGCGACCGCTTGCGTCTTGATTACGCCAGCGACATAGCTATGAACGCCAAGCTCTTATTCCATAAACGACATTAAACATGCTTTTTTAGTCTTAATTCTTTAGTAATCAGCCTGTTAGGCTCCCCGGTTCGCGGTCGCGGCTTCAGGCGACCGGCACAGTCTTATCGGAGTTCTACTTGATGAATCTGCCGCTGATCCTCAATCTGCTGGTGTTCCTCGCCTTGCTGTTCGGTCTGGCGCAAACGCGCCATGGCACTTGGAGTCTGGCAAAAAAAGTGCTGCTGGCACTGATCCTGGGCGTGGTCTTCGGCACCGCCCTGCACACGATTTACGGCGCCGGCAACCCGGTGCTCAAGGCGTCCATCGGCTGGTTCGACCTGGTGGGCAATGGTTATGTGCAATTGCTGCAGATGATCGTGATCCCGCTGGTCTTCGCCTCGATCCTCAGCGCCGTGGCCCGCCTGCATAACGCCTCGTCCCTGGGCAAGATCAGTTTCCTGACCATCGGCACGCTGCTGTTCACCACGGCCATCGCCGCCCTGATCGGCATCGGCTTGACCAACCTGTTCGGTCTCACCGCCGAAGGCCTGGTGGCTGGGACCCAGGAGCTGGCGCGCCTGCAAGTCATCCAGAGCGACTATGCCGGCAAGGTCGCCGACCTGAACATCCCGCAGTTGCTGCTCTCGTTCGTCCCGCAGAACCCGTTTGCCGACCTGGCCCGGGCCAAGCCGACCTCGATCATCAGCGTGGTGATTTTTGCAGCCTTCCTGGGCGTCGCCGCGTTGCAGTTGCTCAAGGATGACGCGCAGAAAGGTCAGAAAGTGATCGATGCCATCGACACCCTGCAAAGCTGGGTAACACGCTTGGTGCGCCTGGTGATGAAGCTGACCCCCTACGGCGTGCTGGCATTGATGACCAAGGTGGTGGCCGGCTCCAACCTGCAGGACATCATCAAGCTCGGCAGCTTTGTCGTGGTGTCGTACCTGGGGCTGGGCCTGATGTTCTTGGTCCACGGCCTGCTGGTCTCCGCCGCCGGGATCAACCCGCTGCGTTTCTTCCGCAAGATCTGGCCGGTGCTGACCTTTGCCTTCACCAGCCGCTCCAGCGCCGCGACCATCCCGCTGAGCATCGAGGCCCAAACCAGCCGCCTCGGTATCCCGCGCGCCATCGCCAGCTTCTCCGCTTCGTTCGGCGCCACCATCGGCCAGAACGGTTGCGCCGGTCTCTATCCGGCCATGCTGGCGGTGATGGTCGCGCCGACGGTGGGTATCAACCCACTGGATCCGCTGTGGATCGCGACGCTGGTGGCAATAGTGACCTTGAGTTCGGCCGGGGTGGCGGGTGTCGGTGGCGGCGCGACGTTCGCGGCGCTGATCGTGCTGCCGGCCATGGGCTTGCCGGTCTCGCTGGTGGCGTTGCTGATTTCCGTCGAACCGTTGATCGACATGGGCCGCACGGCGTTGAACGTCAGCGGCTCGATCACCGCCGGCGCCATTACCAGCCAAGTGATGCAGCAGACTGACAAGGCTGTCCTGGATGCCGAGGAGCATGCTGAGTTGGTGCATGCCTGATAGCTAATCACTGTGGGAGCAAAGCTTGCTCGCGAAGAACGATGGCGCGGTTCGACTGAAGCACCGCATCGACCTGAATCGCGAGCAAGCTTTGCTCCCACATGGTTTAACGCTTCTCCCACACCTCAAAGCTGTAGGCCGGCTTATCCCCTTCCGCCGGATTCGGCTGGTTCGAGACCAGTTTCCACTGGCTCTGATCGAACTCCGGGAACCACGCATCCCCATCCGGACTCAGCGCCACACGGGTCAGGTACAGCCGATCGGCCTGTTCCAGCGCCTGGGTGTAGAGTTGGGCACCGCCAATCAGCATCAACTCATCAACGTCCTGCTCCAACGCCCAGGACTCGGCCCGCGCCACGGCAGCTTCCAGGGTGGAGAAGACTTCCGCCCCCTCCAGCTGCAGACCAGGCTGGCGGCTGACCACGATGTTCAGGCGCCCAGGCAGCGGTCGGCCCAGGGAGTCCCAGGTCTTGCGCCCCATGATGATGGGCTTGCCCAAGGTGGTGGCCTTGAAGTATTTGAAATCCCCGGGCAGGTGCCAGGGCATGCTGTTGTCGATGCCGATCACGCGGTTTTCACCGAGGGCTGCGATCAGGCTGAGAGGGAGAGATTTTTTCATGACGGCGAGGATACCAGAGCCCCGACGTACCCCGACAGGCGCCGCAGCGGTTATCCTCAACGTTCATTTGCGACGGAAGCGCCCGTGACTGGAACCCTGACTGAATTGCAAAGCCTCTGGCTGACCGAGACGATACGCCTGCGTGAAGAGCATGCCGGCCCGCTGCAAGACCAGGAAGCCAACCGCCTGGCCCGTGCGGCGGGCGGCGATTTATCCAGCCGCATCCGCCACCGAGCCCTACGCTTGGCCGAGCGCGACGGTCTGACCCAAGCCCTGTGCCATTGGTTGCAAGGGGCGCGCCTGGCCGTGCTGGTATTGACGGTGCTTGCCATTGCCAGCGGTGCCGGCCTGGGATTCGCCGCGCTGGGTGACGGACAGACACCCGTCAATGTGTTCTGGGCCTTGGGCACTCTGCTGGGACTGAACCTGATCCTGCTCATCGGCTGGGCTCTGGGCCTGCTATTCGTCGGTGAGCAAGGCGCGACGCTGGGGCGCCTGTGGCTGTGGCTCAGTGAGAAACTGGCCCGGGATGCCAAGGCCGCGCAACTGGCGCCGGCGTTGCTGGTGTTGCTGCAACGGCACAAGCTCAATCGCTGGGCCCTCGGCGCGCTGGTCAACGGCTTGTGGTCGCTGGCGATGCTCAGCGCGCTGGTCATCGTCTTGATGCTGATGGCGACCCGGCGCTATGGCTTTGTCTGGGAAACTACTATTCTCGGCGGCGAAACCTTCGTCGCCCTGACTCGATCCCTCGGCGCCTTGCCGGCTCTGTTGGGGTTCAGTGTGCCGACCATAGACATGATCCGCGCCAGCGGCGAAGGTGCCCTCAATCTGGAGACCGCACGCCAGGCCTGGGCCGCTTGGCTGGTCGGCGTGCTGCTGGTCTACGGGGTGTTGCCGCGCCTGTGCCTGGCGTTGCTCTGCCTATGGCGTTGGCGACGTGGCCGGGCGCGGCTGTGTCTGGACTTGAACCTGCCGGGCTACGCTCAATTGCGCGAGCACCTGATGCCCAGCAGCGAACGACTGGGCATCAACGACGCCGCACCCGCGCAGTTGCATCGGATCGAGCCGGCAGCCGGTGCGGCGCAAAGCGACGGCGCGCTGTTGGTGGCCATCGAGCTGGACGATCGACCCTGGCCTCCGAAACTACCGGACACAGTGAAGAACGCCGGTATCCTCGACAGCCGCGAGTCCCGCAACAAGCTCCTGGAACAATTGTCGCGCTTTCCACCCGCGCGACTGGCGATTGCCTGCGACCCTCGGCGCTCGCCGGACCGCGGCAGCCTGGCGTTGATCGCCGAGCTGGCCCGCAGCGCCAGCACCACCCGCGTCTGGCTGTTGCAGGCACCGGCCGGCGAAGCGTTGGACGCCGAGCGTCTGGGGGATTGGCACACGGCGCTGCGACAGTTGCAACTGCCCTTCGCCGATTGCGCGCCCTTGAACTGGTTGGAGAGCGGCCATGACTGATCCGATTAAACCGCTCAAGTTGGCCGTGGTCGGTCATACCAATGTTGGCAAGACCTCCCTGTTGCGCACACTGACCCGTGACGTCGGCTTTGGCGAAGTCTCCCACCGGCCGAGCACCACCCGCCACGTCGAAGGTGCGCGCCTGTCGGTGGACGGCGAAGCGCTGTTGGAGCTGTACGACACGCCGGGCCTGGAGGACGCCATCGCCCTGCTCGATTACCTGGAGCGCCTGGAGCGTCCCGGCGAACGCCTCGACGGCCCGGCGCGCCTGGCTCGCTTCCTCGAGGGCAGCGAAGCCCGGCAGCGTTTCGAGCAAGAGGCCAAGGTATTGCGGCAACTGCTTGCCAGCGATGCCGGACTGTATGTCATCGATGCCCGGGAACCGGTGCTGGCCAAGTATCGCGACGAATTAGAGGTACTCGCCAGTTGTGGCAAGCCGCTACTGCCGGTGCTGAATTTTGTCAGCAGCGCCAACCATCGCGAACAGGCCTGGCGCGAAGCCTTGGCGCGGCTGGGGCTGCATGCGCTGGTGCGCTTTGACAGCGTGGTCCCGCCGGAGGATGGCGAGCGCCGCCTGTATGAGAGCCTCGCGCTGTTGCTCGAAGGCGCTCGTGGGCAACTGGAGCGGCTGGTCGCCGATCAACAGGCCCAACGCCAGGCCCGCCAGCAGAGCGCGGCGCGGCTGATCGCTGAATTACTGATTGACTGCGCCGCCTGCCGCCGCAGTGTCGCCAGCGATCCCGAACTGGAACGCCAGGCCATCAGCGAATTGCGTAGCGCAGTCCGTCAGCGCGAACAGCGTTGCGTCGAAGCTTTGCTCAAGCTGTTCGCTTTCCGCGCCCAGGACGCGGCGGCGAGCGATCTGCCGCTGCTGGACGGTCGCTGGGGTGACGACCTGTTCAATCCCGAAACCCTCAAACAACTGGGGGTGCGCGTCGGCGGCGGGATCGCGGCGGGCGCCGCGGCCGGTGCCGGCGTAGATTTGCTGGTGGGTGGCCTGACCCTGGGTGCCGCCGCGCTGGCAGGCGCCATCGCCGGCGGCGCCGTGCAAACCGCCCGCGGCTACGGCAACCGGCTGCTGGGCAAGCTCAAGGGGCAACGAGAATTGACCGTGGACGACAGCGTGCTGCGCCTGTTGGCCCTGCGACAGCGACAACTGCTGCAAGCCCTCAATCAGCGCGGCCATGCGGCGATGGAAAGCATCCGCATCGCCACGCCCCAGGACAAAAGCTGGCGCGAAGGCAAGCTTCCCGAAGCCCTGACCAAGGCCCGAGCTTATCCACAGTGGTCATCGCTCAACCCACAGCCACGCTTGAGTCAGGCTGAGCGGCAGGAGCAGATTGAGCAATTGGCCGGGCAGCTTTGATAATCAGTCCAGGAGAAACGGCCACGGAAGCCGGTTCGATCGGAGTTATTCGTTGATCAAGGCTTGCAGCGCCGCTGCGGCTTCCGGCAATTGCAACTCGCTGAACACCTGCACGCCATGGCGCTTGAGCAACGCAGCGGTCACGCCTTCGCCACGGACTTTCACACCGCTGAACGTCCCGTCATAGGTCAGCAGGTTACCGCACGACGGGCTGTTGGCCTTGAGCACGGCGATCCGGATGCCGTGCTCACGGACCTGATCCAGCGCCTGACGGGCACCGGATAAAAACTGGGCGCTGACGTCTTCGCCATCGGCGGTGACAACTGCAACCTCGCCGTCGAGCACACGTACGCCCTGCCCACCGGCAATCTCCGCCGGTGCCCGAGGCGTGGGCAAGCCACCTGCGACTTCCGGGCACAGCGGCACGACCCGGCCTTCGTCCAGCCATTGCTGCAGCACATCGAACGGCCCGCTGGCACCACCGTCATAGCGCACACGATGGCCGAGCAGGCAGCGACTGACCAGGATCCTTTCCATGCTCAGAACAACTCGTTGCCACGGCGCCGGAACCAGCCGGTCAAGGACAAGCGGTCGCGGGTGGCGGGCAGCACTTCATGGGGGATATCGCCCGACAGGAACACCACCAGGCAACCACCCCTGGGCAGTACGTCATGTTCGGCGCCGTCCAGGTACATGCGCAGTTGACCGCCCTGGTCCGGCAGCCAATCGTCGTTGAGGTACAACACCGCCGACACCATGCGCCGATCGTCGTCGCGAAAGCGATCGACATGCTTGAGGTAGAACGCGCCCGGTGGGTACAGGGCGAAATGGCTTTCGAAATCTTCCAGGCCCAGGAACAGCCCCCGGTTCATCGCCTCGCGCAGGCTGTCCATCAGGCCCAGGTAACGGTCGCAGGCCTGCGCCTGACCGGGTTCGATCCACTGGATACGATCGCCCCGAATGCCCTCACGGATTTCCGAGAACGGTCCGCGTCCGACAGCGGCCGGGGCCAGTTCGCCCTCGGCGGCGCGTTGGCGACATTCGGCCGCCAGGGCACGGGTCAAATCGTCCGACAGAAAAAGGTCCTGCTGCGACCAGCCGCGCTCGGCGAGGTCGTCCACGATACGTAACAGCAGCGGGTGATCAGAAGGTATTTGCATGGCGCGCATAGTATGCCTGTGCCGGTAAAACCAACAGCGCCACGCAGCGGGTTTGGCGCTGCGGGTGGCACTGTCGTACGAACTTGATACGAATTCTCGACAAGACCCCACACCCCACGGAGAATAGTCGGCTGCTGACAGGAGTCCCTATGCGCCGTTTGCTTTTCTCACTGTTGATGTTCTGCGTCTTGCCTGCCTGGGCAGACAGCTACGACCAGTTGTACAAGGTCGCCGGCTGGCCGGAACAGCGCGCGCATTTCAACGATGCCTTGAGCGCCGCGCAACAGCGTTATCAGAACAGCCTGCCGCCGGCGGTCTTCCAGGCGCTGGTGAACAACAGCAATCAACGTTTTGCCCCACAGGCCATGGATCAGAGGGCCGAGGCACAACTGCGCAAGCATCTCGGCAACCCGGGGCCGGCCCTGGATTTCTTCCAGTCGCCACTGGGTCGCAAGGTGGTGGCCGCCGAGTTGCTGGCCACACGTCGCGATCAACTGGCCAAGAATGCCAGAGGCCTGCCCAAGATGCAGGCCAGCGACAACCGCCTGCTGATCATCGGCCACCTGGCGCAGGCACTGCCCGCCCGTGAGGCCGGCGCCGAAGTCAGCCTGGCGATTGCCGGCGTGGCGGCCGACAGCCTGAGTTCGATGATCCCCGGCCTGTTGGGCGCTGGCCAGACCCAGAGCATGCTGAACGGCCAGCGTCAGCGGCTGATGGAACAGATCGGCGCCGACCTGAACAATACCCTGCTCTACGTCTACCGCGACCTGACGGATACGGAACTGGAAGAGTTCGCCACCTTCGCAGAATCGGCCGAGGGCCAGGCTTATTATCAAGCGGCGCTGGCGGCGATTCGGGCGGGTTTGGCGGTGGGGCAGAATCTGGGGCAGTAGGTAGAACTTCAGCGCCTGGGATTACGCCCATCGCGAGCAGGCTCGCTCCCACATGGGATCGTGGCCTGTCGCGAAATCCGGCTTCACTCGATCTCCTGTGGGAGCGAGCCTGCTCGCGATAGCCATATTCAGGTCAATCCCGGAGCCGACTCATCCGCTTGCTCAAGAACCCAAACATTTCCTGACGCATCGCCAGCGCTTCGTTCGCCAGGTGATGCCGGCCCTCGGGTAGTATCAACACCTGGGGTCGATCGAATTTGCTACGCAGCACTTGCAGGTTGTGCTTCCAATCCACCGTCATGTCCGCCTGCCCCTGCACGATCAACGGCCGGCGCGGGCTACTGGGAGCGGCTTCGATACGCTTGATCCATTGCGCCAGCGCTCCCACCCACGCGGTGGGCAAACGCAGCGGTTGCAACGGGTCGGCCTGCAGGAACGGCAGGAAACCGGGGTCGGTGGAGTTCTCGCTGAAGCGCCGGGCAATACCGTTCACGAAAGGCTTGAGCAGGTAGTAACTCAGGCGCGACCAACCCCATGCCCGTGGCCGCACCAGGGGTGACAGCAAAATGACCTGCCCCTGGGCCGGGCTCTGGGCGCCGTGGTTGAGCACATGATCGACCACAATCGCCCCGCCTGTACTTTGCCCACACAGGTGCCAGGGGTGCGGCAGCCCTAGCGTCACGGCCTCGGCCAACAGCCCCTGCAACGTAGCCTGGTATTCGGCGAAATCGCCGATACTGGCGCGTTCGCCGCTCGACAGCCCGTGCCCCGGCAAGTCGCATGCGATGACCGCGAATTTCTGTTCCAGGGCCCACTCGATCAAGTGCCGGTACAGTCCCATATGATCGTAGTAGCCATGAAATACAAATACCGTCGCCACGGCTTTTTCAGGCCACCAGACTTGCCCGACCAACTCATACCCGTCGACTTCGAAGCGCCCCAGCCCCTTGCGCATGCTGCGCTGGGGAAAATCCAATCTATAAAAGTGCTGGTAGGCCTGCGCCTGCTCGGACAGCGGCTGCCACTGGGCCAGGGATGGCAGGCTGGCGCGCAGGTGATCGGGGTCGAAAGTGGCAGGCATCAATATTTCCAGGCAGAGCGCATCGCGCAAAACGGACTTTGTCAGCCTGCGATATTCATCTGTCGCGCCAGCCATGGCAAGCTACCCGCCCCCAGAGGATCGACTCCATGCGCCCGTCCCACCGCACGACCCTGTTTGCCAGCCTGCTCGTCCTCGGGTGCGCCGCCGTTTTATGGGTGGCCTATGACTGGTTCCAGGGTCGTTTCCTGCGCGCGTTCAGCCAACATACTGCGCTCTTCTCCGGCGATCCCTTGCGCCTGCCCGCGGAGTTGGCCGGCCCGGGTGCGATCCGCCTGGTACATTTCTGGGACCCGGCATGTCCGTGCAACGTCGGCAACCAGCAGCATCTTTCCGAACTGGTCGATCAATACGTACCGCAAGGTGTCGAGTTCTATGCGGTGCAAAAGACCGGCAGCCAAGGTCAGTTGCCCACCACCCTGAACCGCCTCAAGCCCCTCGCCGCGCTCCCCGGTTCAGACCGGATTCCCGCCAGCCCGGCCGTGGCAATCTGGGATCGCAGCGGCCAACTGGCGTACTTCGGCCCCTACAGTGAAGGGCTGACCTGCAACTCGAACAACAGCTTTATCGAGCCTATTCTCGAGGCGTTGAGCGTCGGCCGAGCGGTCAGCGCTACCCATACGCTGGCAGTGGGTTGTTATTGCCCGTGGGGCGAGGACACTTCCGCCAAACCCTAGACAATACCCTGCGACGAACGATGCACCGACAGGCAGCGGCATGTTAAACAGGAAGAAAACAGCGCGTCATCGGCAAAGGAAGCTTCATGAAACGCAGCCTCATCGCACTTCTCTCGCTCGTCGTCACCGCCATCATCGTCGCGGGCGGCTACCTCTACAGCAAGCAACCGACCCGCCAAGGCACCGTGCAACTGGCAGGGTTGCACGGCACAGTCACGGTGCGCTACGACGAGCGGGGCGTGCCGCATATCCACGCCGGGAACGAAACCGATATGTACCGCGCCCTTGGCTACGTCCATGCCCAGGACCGGCTGTTCCAGATGGAGATCATGCGCCGGCTCGCCCGTGGCGAACTGGCCGAGGTGCTGGGGCCGAAACTGCTCGATACCGACAAGCTCATGCGCAGCCTGCGCATTCGCGAGCGCGCCGCGACCTACGTGGCCGAACAGGATCGGCAAGCCCCGGCGTGGCTGGCAATGCAGGCTTACCTGGATGGTATCAACCTCTACCAGGACAGCCACACCCGGCCGTTGGAATTCGATGTATTGGGTATTCCCAAGCGTCCCTTCACGGCTGAAGACACCGTGAGCATCACCGGCTACATGGCCTACAGTTTTGCCGCGGCCTTTCGTACCGAACCGCTGTTGACCTACGTGCGCGATCAACTGGGCCCTGAATACCTGAACATCTTCGACCTTGAATGGCAGCCCCAAGGGGTGCTGACCGAGGCAGGCAAGAGCGGCCTGCCGTTGACCGCAAAAGACTGGAAAGACCTCAACGCCCTGGCGCACCTGAGCGAGCAGGCCTTCGCCGATAATGGCCTGCCGCAGTTCGAAGGCAGCAATGCCTGGGCGGTATCCGGTAGCCGCACTCATGGCGGCAAGCCGTTGCTGGCGGGCGACCCGCACATCCGCTTTTCGGCGCCCTCGGTGTGGTATGAGGCGCACCTGTCGGCGCCAGGTTTCGAGCTCTATGGGCATTACCAAGCGCTGATGCCCTTTGCAACGCTGGGCATGAACAAGGATTTCGGCTGGAGCGTCACCATGTTCCAGAACGACGATCTGGACCTGATCGCCGAGAAGGTCAACCCGGACAATCCCGAGCAGGTCTGGTATCACGGCCAATGGGTGGACATGACCCGCAGCGAACAGCAGATCGCGGTCAAAGGCCAGGCACCGGTGACGCTAGTGCTGCGCCAGTCGCCCCATGGCCCGATCGTCAACGACGCCCTTGGTGCGCATGCCGGCAAGACCCCGGTCGCCATGTGGTGGGGTTTGCTGGAAAGCCGCAATCCGATCCTCGAGGCGTTTTACCAGCTCAATCGCGCCGATACCCTCACCAAGGCCCGTGGCGCCTCAGCCAAGATCCACGCGCCCGGGCTGAACGTCGTGTGGGCCAATGCCAAGGGCGACATCGGCTGGTGGGCCGCGGCGCAACTGCCCAAGCGACCGGCTGGCGTAAAGCCTGGCTTCATTCTCGATGGCAGCAACCCCGAGGCGGACAAAGAGGGTTTCTACCCGTTCAGCAGCAACCCGCAGGAAGAGAACCCGGACCGGGGCTACATTGTCTCGGCGAATTTCCAACCAGTGACAGTCAGCGGCATGGAAATCCCCGGGTATTACAACCTCGCCGACCGCGGTCAGCAACTCAACCAGCAGCTGGGCGACAAGCAGGCAAAGTGGGACATCGAGACCACGCGCAAACTGCAATTGGGCACCACCACCGCCTACGGACCTCGGCTGCTCGCGCCGCTGCTGCCGGTATTGCGAGAGGTGGCCAGCGACCCGCGGGAACGCAAATTCGTCGAACAACTGGCTCAATGGCAGGGTGATTACCCGGTGGATTCCGTCAGCGCCACACTGTTCAACCAGTTCCTGTTCAACCTGGCCGACGCCGCCCTGCACGATGAACTGGGGGACGGGTTCTTCGACACCGCGCTGTCGACTCGGGTGATCGATGCCGCCCTTCCACGCTTGGCGGCTTCCCAGGATTCACCCTGGTGGGACGACCGCTCGACACTGGGCACGGAGACCCGCACCGACATCGTTAAAATCGCCTGGACCTGGAGCCTGGCGCACCTGAAGGCGACCCTCGGTGACGACCCCATGCAATGGCAGTGGGGCAAGGCCCACACCCTGACCCACGGCCATCCACTGGGCATGCAAAAACCGCTGGACCGGATTTTCAATGTCGGCCCCTTTGCCGCGCCGGGCACCCATGAGGTGCCCAACAACCTCTCGGCGAAAATCGGCCCCGCCCCGTGGCCGGTGACCTATGGCCCGTCAACCCGGCGCATTATCGACTTCGCCGACCCCAGCCACAGCGTCACCATCAACCCTGTCGGCCAGAGTGGTGTGCCGTTCGATAAGCATTACGAGGATCAGGCCGAGGCGTACATCGAAGGCGTGTATCACCAGGCGCACCTGGCCGAGGAAGAAGTGACGGCAAACACCCGCGAAACCTTGAAGCTACTGCCGGCCAGGACGCCATGAGTCGGGTGCCGTGCATTTCGTCATGAAAACGGCTTGATCGCCATGGATGGTCAAGACTACAAGGGCTCGATGCCCTGCCCCCCAACTACAGGAGTCAATGCGATGTTCAACAACTGGTCCGAACTGCTGCCCACTATCAAAAGCGCCTTCGGCGCGCTGGGCAAAAGCAACCCGAAAATGGTCAAGGCCTACATGGCCCTGGATGAAGCTGCCGCCGAAAACGACGTGCTCGACGCCAAGACCCGCGAATTGATTTCCATCGCCGTGGCGATCACGACCCGCTGTGATGGCTGCATCGGTGTACACACCGACGCGGCCATCAAGGCCGGTGCTACCCGCGAGGAAATCGCCGCCACCCTGGCCACTGCGGTTTCGCTGAACGCTGGCGCGGCGTACATCTATTCGTTGCGGGCCCTCGAGGCTCATGACGCGTTGAAGAAATGAAACGGGCGATTCCCTTGCTATCGCGAGCAGGCTCGCTCCCGCAGGGGAGCTGCCTGGTCTCTAGGCCGATACGGTCTCCGGCCGGCGCACCTGCGGTTGTTTCCAGGAGTCGGCAGCGCTTTCCTCGATGGCTTGCTGAATGGCCCGCCGACGGTTTTCCTCAGCCCGACGGCTGAAGTACCAGACCAGGAACGTCACCAGCGACACGGCCAGCAGGATCAGGCTCGCCACGGCGTTGATCTCCGGCTTGACGCCCAGGCGCACCGCCGAGAACACCTCCATCGGCAACGTGGTGGAACCGGGGCCGGAGACGAAGCTTGCCAGTACCAGGTCATCCAGGGATAACGCGAAGGACATCATGCCCCCCGCCGCCAGCGACGGTGCGATCATCGGGATGGTGATCAGGATGAACACCTTCCATGGCCGCGCACCGAGATCCATGGCGGCCTCTTCAATGGACAGGTCCAACTCACGCAGGCGCGAGGAGACCACCACTGCCACGTAGGCGGCGCAAAACGTCGTGTGAGCGATCCAGATCGTGACGATGCCGCGCTCCTGGGGCCAGCCGATCATCTGCGCCATGGCGACGAACAGCAGCAATAGCGACAGACCGGTGATCACTTCCGGCATCACCAGCGGCGCGGTGACCAGGCCACCGAACAGCGTCCGCCCCTTGAAGCGGGTGATGCGGGTCAGCACGAAAGCCGCCAACGTGCCCAGAGCCACAGCCGCCACCGCCGTATAGCAGGCGATTTCCAGCGAACGCACCACCGACCCCATCAGTTGGGTGTTGTCCAGCAGGCCGACGTACCACTTGATCGACCAGCCGCCCCACACCGTCACCAGCTTCGAGGCGTTGAACGAGAAGATCACCAGGATCACCATCGGCGCGTAGATGAACAACAATCCCAACACCAGCATCAGGCTGGAAAAACGAAAGCGTTTCATTCCTTGCCCTCCATTTCCTTGGCCTGACTGCGGTTGAACAGGATGATGGGCACGATCAGGATCGCCAGCATCACCACCGCCAGGGCGGATGCCACCGGCCAGTCACGGTTGTTGAAGAATTCCTGCCACAGCACTTTGCCGATCATCAGGGTTTCCGGGCCGCCCAGCAGTTCCGGGATGACGAATTCGCCCACCACCGGGATGAACACCAGCATGCAGCCGGCGATGATGCCGTTCTTGGACAGCGGCACGGTGATTTTCCAGAAGCTGTTGAAGGTGCTGGAGCCCAGGTCGGACGCCGCCTCCAGCAAGCTAGGGTCGTGTTTGACCAGGTTGGCGTATAACGGCAGGATCATGAATGGCAGGTACGAATAGACCACGCCGATGTACACCGCCAGGTTGGTGTTGAGGATCTGCAAGGGTTCGCTGATCCACCCCATGCTCATCAGGAAGCCGTTGAGCAAACCGTTGTTGCTGAGGATGCCCATCCACGCATAGACGCGGATCAGGATCGCGGTCCAGGTCGGCATCATGATCAGCAGCACCAGCACCGTCTGCGTTTCCTTGCGGGCGTTGGCGATGCCGTAGGCCATCGGATAACCGATCAACAGGCACAGGGCGGTGCTGATCAGGGCCATTTTCAGCGAGCCCAGGTAAGCGGCGATGTACAGCTCATCCTCGCTGAGCATCGCGTAGTTCGCGATGTTGAGCAGTATCTGCAGCTTCTGGTCGACGTAGCTATAGATCTCGGTGTACGGCGGAATCGCGACGTCGGCTTCAGCGAAGCTGATCTTCAGGACGATGAAGAACGGCAGCATGAAGAACAGGAACAGCCAGATGAAGGGCACCCCGATGACCAGTTGACGGCCACCGGGCGTTATTCGGGCGAGTCGACGCTTGAGTTTGCGCATGTTCATGAGCGAAGCACCACGCCGCTGTCGTCTTCCCACCAGACGAACACCTGGTCGCCCCAGGTCGGCCGCTGGCCGCGGCGTTCGGCGTTGGCGACGAAGGATTGCACCAGCTTGCCGCTCGGCAACTCGACGTAGAACACCGAATGACCGCCCAGGTAGGCGATGTCATGGACCTTGCCACTGGACCAGTTGTGCTCGCAGGTCGGTTGCTCGGCGGTCACCAGCAGTTTTTCCGGGCGGATGGCGTAGGTCACAGACTTGTCCTGCACCGACGTACTGATGCCATGGCCCACGTAGATATTGCGATCCAGGTCCTTGCAGGTCAGCACCGCATGGCCCTCGGCGTCGTCCACCACTTCGGTCTCGAAGATGTTGACGTTGCCGATGAACTCGCAGACCAGCCGGCTGGTCGGGGTTTCGTAGATGTCGATCGGGCTACCGATCTGAGCGATCCAGCCCAGGTGCATGATCGCGATGCGTTCGGCCATGGTCATGGCCTCTTCCTGGTCGTGGGTCACCATGACGCAGGTCACGCCCACCCGCTCGATGATCTCGACCAGTTCGAGCTGCATCTGCGAGCGCAGCTTTTTGTCCAGGGCGCCCATCGGTTCATCGAGCAGCAGCAACTTGGGGCGCTTGGCCAGGGAACGGGCCAGGGCCACGCGCTGACGCTGGCCGCCGGAGAGCTGGTGAGGCTTGCGCTTGGCGTACTGGCTCATCTGCACCAGCTTGAGCATCTCGGCCACGCGGGCATCGATCTCGGGCTTGGGAATCTTGTCCTGCTGCAGGCCGAACGCGATGTTCTGCGCCACGGTCATGTGGGGGAACAAGGCATAGGACTGGAACATCATGTTGATCGGCCGCTCGTAGGGCGGCATGTCGGTGATGTCCACACCGTCGAGGAAAATGCGCCCTTCCGTGGGTCGCTCGAACCCGGCCAGCATGCGCAGCAAGGTGGATTTGCCCGATCCCGAACCGCCGAGCAGGGCGAAGATCTCACCCTTCTTGATTTCCAGGGACACATCGTCCACGGCAATCGTCTCGTCGAACTTTTTCGTGACCCGGTCGATCTTGACCAACACCTGCTTGGGTGCGTGGTCGCCCTCGAGGGCTTTCTTATAGGCGCCGGAGGCAACTGCCATTTACGAAACTCCCACAGAATTTACAGTTCGCCCCTCGCGGGCGAACCTTGAGTTAGAGCGTTTTTGCTATTTACCCGACTTGACCTTGGTCCAGCTTCGGGTCATGAGTCGTTGGATCTTGGGCGGCAACTCGGAGTTGACGTAGAGCTTGTCGACGATCGCCTGGGGTGGGTAGACCGCTTCGTCAGTGCGCACCTCCTGATTCATCAGTTCGCCAGCCTTGGGGTTCGGGTTGGCATATCCGACGTAATCGCTGACCTTGGCGATCACCTCAGGCTCGAGCAGGTAGTTGATGAACGCATGGGCCTGCTTGACGTTGGTGGCGTCACGTGGGATCGCCAGCATGTCGAACCAGAGGTTGCCGCCTTCTTTTGGGATCACATAGGCGATTTCGACGCCCTTGCCGGCCTCGCTGGCACGTTCGCGGGCCTGGAAAATATCCCCGGAGAAACCGGCGGCCACGCAGATCTCGCCATTGGCCAGATCGGAGATGTACTTGGAGGAATTGAAGTAGGTCACGTAGGGCCGGATCTTTAGGAGCTGGGCCTCGGCCTTCTTGTAGTCTTCAGGGTTTTCGCTGTTGGGGTCCAGGCCCAGGTAATTCAACATGGCCGGAATCATCTCGTCACCGGAATCGAGGAACGAGACGCCGCAACTGGACAGTTTCTTGATGTTTTCCGGCTCGAACAGCATGGCCCACGAGTCGATCTTGTCGACGCCCAGCACCGCCTTGATCTTCTCGACGTTATAGCCGATGCCGTTGGTCCCCCACAGATAAGGCACGGCGTACTGGTTGCCCGGATCGTTCTTGTCCAGGCGCTTGAGCAGCGAAGGGTCGAGGTTCGCATAGTTGGGCAATTGCGCCTTGTCGAGCTTCTGGAACGCCCCGGCCTTGATCTGCTTGCCCAGGAAATGGTTGGACGGCACGACCACGTCATAGCCGGTACGACCCGCCAGCAATTTGCCTTCCAGGGTTTCATTGGAATCGAATACGTCATACACCGGCTTGATCCCGGTGGCTTTTTCGAAATCCGCCAGCGTGGACTCGCCGATGTAGTCCGACCAGTTATAAATATGCACGGTGGAGGCAGCCTGGACGCTGACCGCGAGCGTCAGGCCTGCACTGACCAGCAAGGCGTTGCGTAACAAAGAAAAGACTGGCACGTGGAGGTCCTCTATATAGTTGGGCCCAAGTTGCCCCCTGTTACCGGCCACGAGAGCCCTGCAACAAAACCGGCGCGCAACTTACCCTCGATAAACCGATCCAGCAAAACTTTTAATTATTTAATTGCTCCTGTTGCCAACCGCCGCGATGGCGGCGACAACAGGAAGGTGCCTCAGGCCGGCTTATTTACCGGATTTGATCTTGGTCCAGCTGCGGGTCAGGATCCGCTGGGTAGCGGGCGGCAAGTCGCTGATTGCATACAGATGGGCTTTCACTTCATCCGATGGATAGATGTTCGGATCTCCGGAGATTTCCTTGTCCACCAGCGGGGTAGCAGCCTTGTTGCCGTTCGGGAAACGCACGTTGTCAGTGATTTCCGCCATGATTTCCGGCTTCATCAGGAAGTTCATGTACTTGTAGGCAGCCTCAACGTTTTCGGCATCCTTTGGAATGGCGACCATGTCGTAGAACGAACCAGCGCCTTCTTTCGGAATGCTGTAGGCCACCTTGACCTTGCCACCGGCTTCGGCGGCACGGGACTTGGACTGTTCGATATCACCCGAATAACCCACGGCGACACAGATGTTGCCGTTGGCCAGGTCGGAGATGTACTTGGAAGAGTGGAAATAGCTGATCGATGGACGGATCTTGAGGAACAGCGCCTCGGCATCGGCCAGTTGCTTCTTGTCCTGGCTGTCGGTCGGATAGCCCAGGTAATGCAACGCCACCGGGATCATTTCGGTCGGCGAGTCGAGGAAGCTCACGCCGCAGCTCTTGAGCTTGGCGATGTTTTCCGGCTTGAGCAGAACATCCCAGGAATCGATCTTGTCGACACCCAGTGCTGCCTTGACCTTCTCGGGGTTATAGCCGATACCGATGGTGCCCCACATGTAAGGGAAGGCATGCTGGTTACCTTTGTCGCTGGCATCGCCTACTGCCTTGAGCAGGTCGGTGTCGAGGTTCTTCCAGTTTGGCAGCTTGGACTTGTCCAGCGGCTGATAGACCCCCGCCTTGATCTGCTTGGCCAGGAAGTTGTTCGACGGCACCACGATGTCATAACCGGACTTGCCGGCCAGCAACTTGGCTTCCAGGGTTTCGTTGCTGTCGAATACGTCGTACACCACCTTGATCCCCGTCTCTTTTTCAAACTTGGCGACGGTGTCCGGGGCGATGTAGTCGGACCAGTTATAGACATGCAGCACTTTGTCGTCCGCCTGGACGGCACCTGCCATCACGCCCATCAGGGACATGGCGAGGAGGGTCTTGCCAGCTATCTTCATACCTAATGCCTTCATGGATGATGCTCCAGTTATTCTTCTTAGCCACAGTTCAGTAGCCGGCTCGCGGGCAACTTGAACAGGCGGTAGTCTGGCAAGTTACAGGGCAGGCTTTCAACACATATACCCAGCCTTTTCGCACCGGGCGAAGCCCTTCAAAGCGCCTCGCTCAGAGCCTAGCACTCAGCCTTGCAACGCACCCAGAGTCAGGTCCAGGCAGCGCCGTGCCTTGGTCACCAACTCGTCGATCTCGGACTCGCTGATTACCAGCGGCGGCGCAATGATCATGGTGTCGCCCACCGCCCGCATGATCAGCCCGTTATCGAAGCAGAACTGCCGGCAAATCATGCCCACGCCCTTGCCTTCATAACGTTGGCGCGTGGCCTTGTCCCGGACCAGTTCGATCGCCCCCAGCAAACCGACCCCGCGCACTTCACCCACCAACGGGTGATCGTTCAGTTCCCGCAGGCGCTTCTGCAAATAAGGTGCCGTTTGGCCGTGGACCCGCTCGATGATTTTCTCTTCGCGCAGAATGCGGATGTTCTCCAGGGCCACCGCAGCCGCCACCGGGTGACCGGAATAGGTGAACCCGTGGTTGAAGTCGCCACCCTCGTTGAGCACCGCGACCACATCGTCGCGCACGATCAGGCCGCCCATGGGGATATAGCCGGAAGTCAGCCCCTTGGCGATGGTCATCATGTGGGGTTTCAGACCGTAATAGTCGGTACCGAACCACTCGCCGGTACGGCCGAAACCACAGATCACTTCGTCGGCCACGAACAGGATGTCGTACTTGGCGAGGATCTCCTTTACTCGCGGCCAGTAGCTGTCCGGCGGCACGATCACGCCACCCGCACCCTGGATCGGCTCGGCAATGAACGCACCGACGTTGTCCACGCCGATTTCGAGAATCTTCTCTTCCAGTTGGTTGGCGGCCCACAGGCCGAACTCCTCGGGGCTCATGTCGCCGCCTTCACCGAACCAGTACGGCTGGGCGATATGGACGATGCCCGGGATCGGTAGGTCGCCCTGCTCGTGCATATAAGTCATGCCACCCAGGCTCGCGCCGGCCACGGTCGAACCGTGATAGCCGTTCTTGCGACTGATGATGACCTTCTTGTTCGGCTGGCCCTTGATCGCCCAGTAGTGGCGGACCATCCGCAGCATGGTGTCGTTGCCTTCGGAACCGGACCCGGTGAAGAACACATGACTCATGCCTGGCGGAGCGACCTCGGCGATGGCCTTGGACAATTCCAGCGCCGGCGGGTGGGCCGTCTGGAAGAACAGGTTGTAATAAGGCAGCTCGCGCATCTGCTGGCTGGCGGCATCGGCCAGTTCATCGCGGCCGTAACCGACCGCCACGCACCAGAGCCCGGCCATGCCGTCGAGGATCTTGTTGCCTTCGCTATCCCAGAGGTAGACACCCTTGGCGCGGGTGATGATGCGCGGACCTTTTTCCTTGAGCTGCTTGAAATCGCTGAACGGCGCCAGGTGATGATCGCTACTCAAGGCTTGCCATTCACGGGTCTGCGGATTGTTGCGGGTCATGCGGATTCTCCTTTATCGGTGGGGGCGAAGCGGCCTTGGCCGCCCCGCCCGGCGCATCAGACGGCAAAGAGCAGGAATTCCCGCTCCCACGAACTGATGACGCGCTTGAAGTTTTCATGCTCGGCCCGCTTGACCGCGACGTAGCCCGTGATGAACTTCTTGCCCAGGTATTTCTCGATGGTCTTGCTGTTTTCCATGCGCTCAAGAGCGTCCTCGATGGTCAGCGGCAAGCGCAGGTTGCGCCGCTCATAACCACGGCCCACTACCGGGGCGCTCGGGTTGAGGCCTTCTACCATGCCGATGAAGCCACACAGCAGGCTGGCGGCGATGGCCAGGTACGGGTTGGCATCGGCACCCGGCAGACGGTTTTCCACCCTGCGGTTCTGCGGCCCGGCATCCGGTACCCGCAGACCAACCGTACGGTTCTCCTCACCCCACTCCACGTTCACCGGCGCCGAGGTATCCGGCAAAAAGCGGCGGAACGAATTGACGTTGGGCGCGAACAGCGGCAACAGCTCGGGGATGAGCTTCTGCAACCCGCCGATGTGATGCAGGAACAACTCGCTCATGGTCCCGTCTTCATTGGAGAAAACGTTCTTGCCGGTTTCCTTGTCGATGATGCTCTGATGCAGGTGCATCGCGCTGCCCGGCTCGCCGGTCATGGGCTTGGCCATGAACGTGGCAGCCACATTGTGCTTGAGCGCGGCCTCACGCATGGTGCGCTTGAAGACCAGGATCTGATCGGCCAGGGACAGGGCGTCGCCATGACGGAAATTGATTTCCATCTGCGCCGTGCCGTCCTCGTGGATCAAGGTATCGAGGTCCAGCTCCTGCAACTCGCACCAGTCGTAGACGTCTTCGAACAGAGGATCGAATTCGTTGGCCGCTTCAATGGAGAAAGACTGGCGACCGGTTTCCGGGCGGCCGGAGCGGCCGACAGGCGGTTGCAGCGGGAAGTCCGGGTCGTCGCTGCGCTTGGTCAGGTAGAACTCCATCTCCGGCGCGACGATCGGCTGCCACCCCTTGTCGGCGTAGAGCTTGAGTACCTTCTTGAGTACGTTGCGTGGCGACAACTCGATGGGGTTGCCCTGCTTGTCATAGGTGTCGTGGATCACCTGGGCGGTGGGTTCGATGGCCCAAGGCACCAGGAACACCGCGTTTTCGTCCGGACGGCACACCATGTCGATGTCCGCCGGGTCCAGCAGTTCGTAATAGATGTCGTCTTCGACATAGTCGCCCGTAACGGTCTGGAGCAGAACGCTCTCGGGCAGGCGCATGCCTTTTTCGGCAATGAATTTGTTGGTCGGCGAGATCTTGCCCCGCGTGATACCGGTCAGGTCGCCAATCATGCATTCGACTTCTGTGATCTTATGGTCTTTCAACCAATCGGTGAGCTGGTCGAGGTTGTTACTCATAAATGCCTCTAGGCGTGATTTTCCTGGCTGCCAAGGGTAGTCAGGGGTTGTTTGACGCATCGGCGTCGCGTTGTGTTGCCTCTGCCCGACAAATGCCCGGGAAAAGGTTCTACATTGAAAGGAGAGCCGCTAAAGAGAGTTTCGTCCAGAGCGTCCAGAATATTGGACGATGATGACGGCCGGTACACCAGGGGCGAAATCGACATGGAGAAGTGCCCGATGACCTTCATCATGGCCTGGCGGCGCTTATCGCCACGGATGCGACGAGCATGCCAACCAATTTGCCGGGACAGCGGGTGACGCCGTTGGGACGGCAGGCGAGACATGAAACACCCCGGTATTATTGCTGTTATGGGTTTGAATCGAGCTTAGCCTTGTTCATTTTTTTACACAACACCCCCGTAAAAAATACAATACGGCCCGCTCAAGCCTGCGGGCGCCACGACCTTTAAAGGGATAAAAACGCCCCAAATTGCCTCAAAAAAGCCCCCCAGGTGCTTTTTTAGGGCAAAAAAGGCCCTGCTTGACTTCGGCATGCCGTTCGGGTTGACTGGGTTTCAAAGAGATCAATGATTGATATTTTTAACAACAAAGGTGTTGCATCATGTCGGTACCCCCGCGTGCCGTTCAGCTTAACGAAGCGAACGCGTTCCTTAAGGAACATCCTGAGGTTCTGTACGTTGACCTTCTGATTGCGGATATGAATGGTGTGGTGCGTGGCAAGCGCATCGAACGCACCAGCCTCCACAAGGTTTACGAGAAAGGCATCAACCTGCCGGCCTCCCTGTTTGCCCTGGACATCAATGGTTCGACGGTGGAAAGCACCGGCCTGGGCCTGGACATCGGCGATGCCGACCGCATCTGCTACCCGATCCCCGGCACTCTTTCCAACGAACCCTGGCAAAAGCGCCCGACCGCGCAACTGCTGATGACCATGCACGAGCTCGAAGGCGAGCCTTTCTTCGCTGACCCTCGCGAAGTCCTGCGCCAGGTCGTGACCAAGTTCGACGAGCTGGGCCTGACCATCTGCGCGGCCTTCGAACTTGAGTTCTACCTGATCGACCAGGAGAACGTGAACGGCCGTCCACAACCACCCCGTTCACCGATTTCCGGCAAACGCCCCCATTCCACACAGGTCTACCTGATCGACGACCTCGACGAGTATGTCGATTGCCTCCAGGACATCCTGGAAGGCGCCAAGGAGCAGGGCATCCCCGCCGACGCCATCGTCAAGGAAAGTGCCCCGGCGCAGTTCGAAGTGAACCTGCACCATGTGGCCGACCCGATGAGAGCCTGCGACTACGCCGTTCTGCTCAAGCGTCTGATCAAGAACATCGCCTATGACCATGAAATGGACACCACCTTCATGGCCAAGCCGTATCCGGGCCAGGCGGGCAACGGCCTGCATGTCCACATTTCGATTCTGGACAAAGATGGCAACAATATCTTTGCCAGTGAGGATCCCGAGCAGAACGCCGCGCTTCGTCACGCAATCGGCGGTGTGCTCGAGACCCTGCCCGCGCAGATGGCGTTCCTCTGCCCCAACGTCAACTCCTACCGTCGTTTCGGCGCACAGTTCTACGTGCCGAACTCCCCGACCTGGGGCCTGGACAACCGCACCGTGGCCTTGCGCGTACCGACCGGCTCGGCCGATGCCGTGCGCCTGGAACACCGCGTCGCCGGCGCCGATGCCAACCCGTACCTGCTGATGGCCTCCGTACTGGCGGGCGTGCACCATGGCCTGGTCAACAAGATCGAGCCGGGCGCACCGGTGGAAGGCAACAGCTACGAGCAGAACGAACAGAGCCTGCCGAACAACCTGCGCGACGCCCTCCGGGAACTGGACGACAGCGAGGTCATGGCCAAGTACATCGACCCGAAATACATCGATATCTTCGTGGCCTGCAAAGAGAGTGAGCTGGAGGAATTCGAACACTCCATCTCCGACCTCGAGTACAACTGGTATCTGCATACCGTTTAAGCGGTTGCGGTAGAGAAAACGCCGCAGGCCTTCACGGCCTGCGGCGTTTTTTTATGGCCGCCTTCGGCGGATCGCGAGCAGGCTCGCTCCCACAGGATATTGAGTGCCTCCAATTTTGTGGCCTCCCCCGCAGATCCTATGTGGGAGCGAGCCTGCTCGCGATGGCAGCCGAGCAGACAACCTATCTCCCGGCTCGTACAATGCCCGGCAGCCCCCGCAGGAGACCTCCATGACGCGCATCGCCAGCCCTCGCAAACCTCGCGCACGCAGCCAGGCTCGGATCGACTCGATTCTCGATGCTGCCCGCACGCTGCTGGCGAGCGAAGGTGTGGGCAACCTGTCCATCTACAGCGTTGCCGAACGCGCCGGCATTCCGCCTTCTTCCGTGTATCACTTCTTCGCCAGCGTCCCGGCCCTGCTCGAAGCCCTGACCGCCGACGTCCACGCGGCCTTCCGTGCTTGCCTGCAAGCGCCGATCAATCATGGATCTCTAAGCGGTTGGCGCGACCTGTCGCGACTGGTGGAGCAGCGCATGCTGACGATCTACGACCAGGACGCCGCCGCCCGCCAGCTGATCCTGGCCCAACATGGCCTGACCGAAGTCACCCAGGCCGATCGTCAGCACGACCTGGAGCTGGGCGACTTGATGCACAAGCTCTTCGCCCACCATTTCGAACTGCCGACACTGCCCGATGACGTCGATGTATTCGCCCTCGCCATGGAACTGGGCGACCGCGTCTATGCCCGCTCGGTGCAACAACACGGCCAGATCACCCCGCGCATGGCGGAGGAAGGCATGCGGGTGTTCGATGCGTACCTGGGGTTGTATCTGCCGCCGTATCTGCCCAAGCGACAAGTCATCTGACGGTCTCAGCCACTCGCACCTCTCATCCGTCACTAAAAAAACCCCGAAGGGCTCACGCCATCCGGGGCTGTGGATGGAACATTGTTCACAACTTGGCGATAGATACCTCTGTCGATTTGACGAAAGCAATCACTTCACTGCCGATCGTCAACTCCAACTCTTTTACGGAGCGGGTGGTGATCACGGAAGTGACGATGCCGGAAGCGGTCTGGACGTCGATTTCCGACAGCACGTCGCCTTCGACGATTTCCTTGATGATGCCTTTGAACTGGTTACGCACGTTGATGGCTTTGATGGTCATGGTGTCGATTCCTTTTCTGGATGAGGTTATTGCGCCCACCGCAACTGCGTGGGCAAGGGTGAAACGGGTTCGGGTTCCGGCGGTTGGCCGGGCAAGGACAGCACGCGGTTGAGGACTTCGGTTTCCAGGGCAGCCAGCCGATGAGAGCCGCGTGCCCGTGGGCGTGGCAGGTCGACGGCCAGATCGAGGCCAATCTGGCCGTCCTCGATCAGGATCACCCGGTCGGCAATGGCCACTGCTTCGCTGACATCGTGAGTCACCAGCAGCACGGTAAAACCGTGTTGCTGCCACAGGCGTTCGATCAACTGCTGCATTTCGATACGTGTCAGCGCGTCGAGCGCTCCCAGGGGTTCGTCGAGCAACAGCAGCCGTGGCTGATGAATCAGGGCCCGGGCCAGGGCCACCCGTTGCTTCTGTCCACCGGACAATGTCGCCGGCCATTCATGGGCACGATCGGCCAGGCCCACGGATTCCAACGCCTGTAGCGCTTGTGGCCGCCAGTTGCCCTTGAGCCCGATGCCAACGTTGTCGATGATTTTTTTCCAGGGCAGCAAGCGCGCCTCCTGGAACATCAGCCGCGTGTCCTGTTGTGCAGCGCTCAACGGTGCAGAACCGGCCAGCAACTGGCCGTCGGAAGGCTGATCGAGGCCGGCCAGCAGACGCAGCAAGGTGCTTTTGCCACAACCGCTGCGCCCGACCACTGCCACGAATTGCCCGGCGGGAATGTGCAGGTCGATGTCCCGCAGCACCTGGCGCGAGCCAAAGGTCTTTTGCAGGTTGCGCACCGCCAGCGGAATGCCTTGCAACAGGCGCGGAGGTTGTTGCGCAGTCATGCGACACCTCCCCTGTTGACCTGGTACGCCGGATGCCAGCGCAACCAGACCCGCTCGAGCCCACGGGCGGCAAGGTCGGCAAGCTTGCCGAGCACGGCGTACAGCAGAATCGCCAGTACTACCACGTCGGTCTGCAGGAACTCTCGGGCATTCATCGCCAGGTAGCCGATGCCGGAACTGGCAGAGATGGTCTCCGCCACGATGAGCGTCAGCCACATGAATCCCAGGGCAAAGCGCACACCCACCAGGATCGAAGGCAAGGCGCCCGGCAGGATCACTTGGTGAAACAGGCTGAAGCCGGACAAACCATAGCTGCGGGCCATTTCCACCAACGCCGGGTCGACGTTACGGATGCCGTGATAGGTGTTGAGGTAAATCGGAAACAGCGTGCCGAGGGCCACCAGGAAAATCTTCGCCGACTCGTCGATACCAAACCACAGGATCACCAACGGAATCAGCGCCAGGTGCGGGATGTTCCGGAGCATTTGCACGGAACTGTCCAGCAGACGCTCGCCCCATTTCGACAAACCAGTGATGAAACCCAGGGCCAGGCCGATGCCGCCGCCAATCAGGAAACCCACCACCGCACGCCAGCCACTGATAGCCAGGTGCGTCCAGATCTCGCCGCTGCGCACCAGGTTCACCCCGGCCTCGATCACCGCCACCGGAGCCGGCAGGATCCGCGTGGATAACCAGCCCCCCGACACCGACAGTTGCCATATCGCCAGCAACAGCAGCGGCACCGCCCAGGGCGCCAGGTTGTGGATAACTTTCTTCATGGCCGCCTCAGCTCTGGGACGCGGCTTTGGGAAGAATGTCGTTGGCGACCATTTCACCAAACGGGCTCACATAACCGCCGCTCTTCGGCAATTCCGGGCGTTCCACGTCCAGGTGCGGGAACAGCAATTCCGCCACGCGGTAGGACTCTTCCAGGTGTGGATAACCCGAGAAGATGAACGTATCGATCCCCAGGTCGGCATATTCCTTGACCCGCGCCGCCACGGTCGGGCCATCGCCCACCAGCGCCGTACCAGCACCGCCGCGAACCAGCCCCACGCCGGCCCAAAGGTTGGGGCTGACTTCCAGCTTGTCGCGCCGCCCTCCATGCAACGCGGCCATGCGCTGCTGGCCCACCGAATCGAAACGGGCCAGGGACGCCTGGGCACGGGCGATGGTGTCGTCGTCCAAGTGGGAGATCAATCGGTCGGCCGCCTGCCAGGCCTCGGCATTGGTTTCCCGCACGATCACGTGCAGGCGGATGCCAAATCGCACGGTACGGCCGAGCTTCTCGGCCTTGGCCCGAACCTGGGCGATTTTTTCCGCCACGGCTTCCGGCGGCTCGCCCCAGGTCAGGACCATTTCCACCTGTTCGGCCGCCAGATCCTGGGCCGCTTCGGAAGATCCACCAAAGTACAGCGGTGGACGCGGCTGCTGGATCGGTGGATAGAGCAGCTTGGCACCCTTCACGCTGATGTGCTCGCCGTCGTAATCCACCGTCTCGCCTTCCAGCACACGACGCCAGATGCGGGTGAATTCAACCGAAGCCTGGTAGCGCGCCTCATGATCGAGGAACAGGCCATCGCCCGCCAGCTCATCCGGGTCGCCGCCAGTGACCAGGTTGAACAGTGCCCGGCCGCCGGACAACCGGTCCAGGGTCGCAGCCTGGCGCGCCGCCACCGTCGGAGAAATGATCCCGGGGCGCAAGGCAACGAGGAATTTCAGGCGCTGGGTCACGGGAATCAACGAAGCGGCCACCAGCCAGGAGTCCTCGCAGGAACGTCCGGTGGGAATCAGCACCCCACCGAAACCCAGTCGATCCGCCGCCTGGGCGATCTGTTGCAGGTAGCCGTGGTCGACGGCGCGAGCGCCTTCGGCGGTGCCAAGGTAATGGCCGTCGCCGTGGGTGGGCAGGAACCAGAAAATATTGAGGCTCATTGGAGTGGTCTCCTAAGGAAATCGGATTACTGCGCGTTCGCAACGGCCGCCGGTGGCGTCCAGATCACGTCCCTGATACTCAAGGGCTTGGGGATCAATTTGAGCTGATAGAAGCTGTCGGCGATTTTCTGCTGTGCCGCGACCACTTCCGGCGTCAGGAACAACGCACCGTAACCCTGGCGTTTCACCGACGTCAGAGTGATGTCGGCAGGCAGGCCTAGCAGTGGCGATACCTGTTTGGTCACGTCTTCGGGGTTGGCCTTGGACCACTCCCCTACCGCCCGCACCTCTTCCACCAGGGTGGTGATGACCTGGGGGTTCTTTTGCGCATAGGGTTTGGTGGCGAGGTAGAACTGGTGGTTGTCGACGATTCCCTTGCCGTCACGCAAGGTGCGCGCTTGCAACTGTTGTTCGGCGGCTGCCTGGTACGGATCCCAGATCACCCAGGCGTCGACACTGCCACGCTCGAATGCGGCACGGGCATCGGCCGGAGGCAGGAACACGGTCTGGATGTCGGAATATTTCAGGCCGGCATCTTCCAGGGCTCGTACCAGCAGGTAATGGACGTTGGAACCTTTGTTCAACGCGATCTTCTTGCCCTTGAGGTCTTGCACCGACTGGATCGGCGAGCCCTTGGGCACTAGGATCGCCTCGCTGTTGGGTGCCGGCGGTTCGTAGGCGACGTAAAGCAGATCGGCACCCGCCGCCTGGGCAAACACCGGCGGGGTTTCACCGGTCACGCCGAAGTCGATGGAGCCGACGTTGAGGCCTTCGAGCAATTGCGGGCCGCCGGGGAATTCAGTCCATTGCACATCCACGCCCTGGGCGGCGAGGTGTTTTTCCAAGGTGCCCTTGGCCTTGAGCAGCACCAGGGTGCCGTACTTCTGATAACCGATCCGCAACGTCTCGGCTTGAGCCTGGATAGTAGCGCCGAAGGACACAGCCGCAGCAAACAGAGCGACCAGCCCGCGACGCAAAATGACAGTGCGCATGGCGCCTCTCCTTTTTGCTGTGGGGTTTTGGCTGCACCTGCTTGGCCGTTGGCGGCTGAGTAAGGTGAGTTGAATCAGGGTGTATCGGGGTTCAAATGCTCCAGCGAGCACTCAACAAACGTTCGTTCAACAGACTTGGGTCCAGTGGCCTGGGTCGACGGGCCATGGCGCTGAGAAACTGCTCCAGCGCTTCGTGCAGGCGTTGCTGCAAGGCGGGCGTCAATTGCGCCTGGGCACTGCCTTCGCCATAGGCGATCTGGCTATCCTCGGCAAAGATCCCCTGCAGCATTTCCTGAGCCTTGAGCGCCGACAGCACCGGCTTGAGGGCGTAATCCACGGCCAGCATGTGGGCGATGCTGCCCCCGGTGGCCATGGGCAATACCACCTTATGGCTCAGGGCGCGTTCTGGCAGGAGGTCCAACAATGTTTTCAGCGCACCGGAAAAAGACGCCTTGTACACCGGTGTGGCAATCAACAGGCCGTCGGCGTTATCGATCTGCTGGAGCAGGTCGACGATTTTCGGACTGTCGAAGCGGGCATGGAGCAGGTCCTCGGCGGGAAAGTCACGCACCTGATAACTCACCACCTCCACCCCTTGCTGCTGCAACCAACGCTGCGCGCGCTCCAACAGCACCCCGGAACGGGAGCGCTGACTGGGACTGCCACCAAGTGAGACGACCAACATGCCAACCATTCCTTACACGTTCTGCGCGATTCGCGGTGGGCGATCTCGCTGTCTGATGCAAACGATAACAGCGGAGTTATATATCTTTAAATCATATTTATTCATTTGGTTATTCCATAAATAAATATCAGCTCATTTTTTTGAAGGCAATAAAAAAGGCCGTCGAAACGGCCAAAACCCTGTTGCACATAGATTCCCTGTGAAATGAAGGTTTGGTTGATCCTCTCTTCAGCGATTCGGTTGCGGTGTCAGGCGCAAATAAGGTTTCACGGCCCGATAGCCTTTAGGGAAGCGCCGCTTGATTTCTTCCTCATCCTTGAGCGATGGCACGATCACCACTTCATCGCCGTCCTGCCAGTTGGCCGGGGTGGCGACCTTGTGGCTGTCGGTCAGTTGCAAGGAGTCGATCACTCGCAGGATCTCGTTGAAATTGCGTCCGGTGCTGGCCGGGTAGGTAATGGTCAGGCGAATCTTCTTGTTCGGGTCGATCACGAACAGAGAACGCACGGTCAGGGTATCGCTGGCATTGGGGTGGATCAGGTCGTAGAGGTCCGACACCTTGCGGTCGGCGTCGGCCAGGATCGGGAAATTGACGACGGTGTTCTGGGTTTCGTTGATGTCTTCGATCCACTTGTGGTGCGAATCCACCGGGTCGACCGAGAGGGCAATCGCCTTCACGCCGCGTTGGGCAAATTCATCCTTGAGCTTGGCCGTCAGACCCAATTCAGTGGTGCAGACCGGCGTGAAATCCGCCGGGTGGGAAAAAAGCACACCCCAGCTGTCGCCAAGCCATTCATGGAAGCGGATCTTGCCGGCGCTGGAATCCTGTTCGAAGTCGGGGGCGATGTCGCCGAGTCTGAGGCTCATGTTGGGGCTCCTGGATGAGATCTTGTAGAGCCTGACTGTGCCTCGTTCCAGGCGGTTTGAAAAAGAATGAATGCTGATCTTTATAGATCTTTTGGAAATATAAAAAAGTGTTCACTGGCGCCGACACATCTATAAGCCCAACATCCTCAACGAGGTTCGAGAAGGCCTCGAGTTGCCGAAAGAGGAGTCGTTTCGGGAAAGGCTACAGGGGTGGGCCTGACTCGAAAACGTAAAGCCCCGCCGGGCGTGTTGCCGGGCGGGGCTTTTTTTCGTTACGCGAGCGCGTTACTTACAGCAACGGGATCGAGTAGCTGACGATCAGGCGGTTTTCATCCTGGTCGCGCTGACCTGGGATGTCGTTGCGCCAGGTAGCGTTTTTCCACATCACGCCTACGTTCTTCAGAGCGCCTTCCGGTACAACGTAGCCAACGGTGATGTCACGCTCCCACTCGGTCTTGTCACCGGTGGCGTGATCGATATTGTCGCCACGCAGGTAGATGACGCCAGCGGTCAGGCCAGGCACACCGAGCTTGGCGAAGTCGTACGAGT
This sequence comes from Pseudomonas sp. Pf153, assembly GCF_001269775.1. Classification (NCBI taxonomy): domain Bacteria; kingdom Pseudomonadati; phylum Pseudomonadota; class Gammaproteobacteria; order Pseudomonadales; family Pseudomonadaceae; genus Pseudomonas; species Pseudomonas sp. Pf153. The sequence goes on from NZ_LHVL01000009.1 coordinate 103,671, forward strand.
AGCGACCCTGCCAGGTACGTTCACCGGCACGGGCGAACTTGGCGATCTGCATGTCGGTAGTCAGGTAAGCCGACGAGCCGTCGCCCTGGTTCAGCCAAGGGAAATCGCTGTCGCCGTTGCTGGCCTGATAGCCACCACCAAAGGTGTGACCTGCGACGGTGTAGAGGAACAAGCCGCTGTACAGGTTGTTGTCGACCTTGCCCTTGGTGACGCTGCCGCCATAGTAGCCAGTGGTGTAGTAGTTGGAGTCATGGCCATTGGCGCCGTCGCTGCGGCTGTTGAAATAGCGCAGATCAGATTTCAGCACGCCCGGACCGATGGCCCAGTTGTGCACCAGACCCAGGAAGTGCTGCTTGTAGAAGTCTTCCAGGTTGCCGTAGTAATACTGGGCAGTCAGGTCCTTGGTGATTTTGTAGTCACCGCCACCGTAAATGAATTTGTTGCTATCGCGGCCGCTTGCGGTACGACCGTTCGCACCGGCAATGGACAACTCCTCGTTGTTGCTGGAGTTACGACCTTTAGCGTGCTCGATCTGACCACCGATGAGGGTCAGGTCCTTGATTTCGTTCGAGGTGATCTGACCGCCCTGGAAGGTTTGCGGCAGCAGACGACCGTCGTTGGTCACGATTACGGGCAGTTTTGGCTGCAAGGTGCCCAGCTTCAGCTCGGTCTGGGAAACCTTGGCTTTGGCTGTCAGGCCCAGGCTGGAAAAGTTATCCACCGCTTCGCCGTTGGAGTTGCTCGGGAAGACCGTACCACCGTAGCTGTTATTGGAGGCGCCGTTGGTACCGCCGCCCGAATCCAGCTTGATACCCAGCAGGCCAATGGCATCGATACCGAAGCCAACGGTGCCTTGGGTGTAACCGGAGGTGAAGCGCAGGTCGAAACCTTGGCCCCATTCCTCAGACTTGTTCGTTGTAGCAGCAGAATCACGGTTATCCGTGTTGATGTAGAAGTTACGCAGACCCAAGGTAGCCTTGCTGTCTTCAATAAAACCGGCGGCGCCTGCCTGCTGCGCCAGAACCCCAACGGCCACGGCCAGGGCCAAGGTGGACTTGTTCATGCTTCGCTCCTCTCGTTTTCTAATTCTTGTGTATCTGTGGTTCCGGATCGAACGCCCGGAATCCGCGGATGCGCGATTAGCGCCAGACCGTGACTGACAAGTCAATCGTAACCATTTGTGATTACGACCATGGTCTAACGTCGCGATGCCGGCCCGCAGAATAATGGATTCTTAATACTTCCAAAAAGAATTGTTTCAGCAGTTTTCAGATTATTTTGAAATATAGCTGCCATCAAAGCGTCGTCAAACTGACGCTATTCAATATCGGCCAGCCTGCTGATTACTGGATATTTTTTCGTCCGCACCTTTTCAGGACGTCGATCCGTCTGGATCAAGGCTTGCGATCCCTACAGCAGCCCCACGCCAAGGCGTTCGGCTGCCGTAGGTCGCAATCTTGGAGGCATTCCTTCGGACAAATCATTGTCTGAAGTCAAAAAGCGTACAGCCTGGCTGCACAGGATTGGGCGCTACGCCTACAACGCTTTTTCGAAGATTTTCGAATTGCGTTGATAGTTGTAGAGCGACGCTCGGGCGTCTGGCAGGCGTTCGACACTGCTGGGCTCAAAGCCACGCTCGCGGAACCAGTGGGCGGTACGGGTGGTGAGCACGAACAATGTTTTGAGCCCTTGGGCACGGGCCCGGGTTTCGATTCGCTCCAGCAGTTCGTCGCCACGACCGCCGTGACGATATTCGGGATTCACCGCCAGGCAGGCCAGCTCGCCAGCATCCGAATCGGCGATCTGGTAGAGCGCCGCGCAGGCGATGATCATGCCTTCGCGCTCGACCACACTGAACTGTTCGATTTCCCGCTCCAATACTTCGCGGGAACGACGTACAAGAATCCCCTGCTCTTCCAACGGACTGATCAGGTCCAGCAAGCCACCGACATCTTCGATAGCCGCTTCACGCACCACTTCGAACTGTTCTTGCGCCACCAGCGTGCCGCTGCCGTCGCGGGTGAACAGCTCGGCCAGCAGCGCACCGTCCTCGGCGTAACTGACGATGTGACTGCGGGCCACGCCGCCCCGGCAGGCCTGGGCCGCCGCATCCAGCAATTCGGCCTGATAATCGCTGCCCAAGCGCTGCATATGGGCGGGGACCTGTTGCGGGCGCAATTCGCGCACCAGTCGACCGTCCTCGCCGATCAGTCCTGGCTCGGAGCCGAACAGCAGCAGCTTGTCGGCCGCCAGGTCGATGGCCGCGCGGGTGGCAACGTCCTCGCAGGCAAGGTTGAAGATTTCCCCGGTGGGCGAATAGCCCAACGGCGACAGCAGCACGATGGAGCGCTCGTCCAGCAGGCGATTGATACCCTTGCGGTCGACCCGGCGCACTTCACCGGTGTGGTGGTAATCCACGCCCTCCAACACGCCGATCGGCCGCGCCGTGACCAGGTTGCCGCTCGCCACCCGCAACCGCGACCCCTGCATCGGCGAAGAGGCCATGTCCATCGACAGGCGCGCCTCAATGGCGATGCGCAACTGCCCGACCGCGTCGATCACGCATTCCAGGGTCGCGGCATCGGTGATGCGCATGCCACGGTGGTAATGAGGGGTCAGCCCCCGCGCCGCGAGCCGGGTTTCGATCTGCGGGCGCGAACCATGGACCAGGACCAGGCGCACGCCGAGGCTGTGCAACAGCACCAGGTCATGGACGATGTTGCCGAAGTTCGGATGTTCCACCCCATCGCCGGGCAGCATGACGATGAACGTGCAATCACGGTGGGCATTGATGTAGGGCGAAGCGTGGCGAAGCCAATTGACGTATTCGGGCATGAACCTGGACCTGTAATAAATAACAGCCAAAAAAAGACGAAACAGAACGCACAGCAGGCTGATGGTTATCGTCGGAACAGGCTTGGCGACACGCGCGCTCTCCTCATGAATACGGGCCCGAATGCGGGCGATTTAGCCGGCCGTGGCCGGCGTCAGGCAGTAATGTCCGATCAACTGCCGCAGCAGTTGCACGGTAGGCTGCAAACGTGACATTTCAAGGTACTCGCCCGGCTGGTGGGCACAGGCGATATCGCCAGGCCCCAGCACCAGGGTTTCGCAGCCAAGGCGCTGAAGATAAGGCGCTTCGGTGCCAAACGCCACTGCTTCGGCACGATGACCGGTGAGCCGTTCGGCCAGACGCACCAGTTCGGCATCCTCGGCCTGCTCGAACGGCGGCACTTCGGGGAACAGCGGCGCATAGTCGATCTTGACCTGATGCCGTTCGGCAATCGGGTTGAGCTTCTGTTGGATTGCCGCCCGCAGCACTTGCGGATCCATGCCCGGCAGCGGGCGCAGGTCGAACTCCATGGAGCATTGGCCGCAGATTCGGTTAGGGTTGTCGCCACCGTGGATGCAGCCGAAGTTCAGGGTGGGCTGGGGCACGCTGAATTGCGGATTCCGAAATTCACGCTGCCATTGCAGGCGCAGGCCGCGCAGTTCCCCCATGGCATCGTGCATGGCTTCGAGGGCGCTCCGCCCCAGGCTTGGGTCGGAGGAATGGCCGCTGCGCCCGAGGATGTCGATACGCTCCATCATCACGCCTTTGTGCAGACGAATCGGCTTGAGCCCGGTCGGCTCCCCGATGATGGCGGCACGCCCCAATGGACGCCCGGCCTCGGCCAGGGCCCGGGCCCCCGCCATGGAGCTTTCCTCATCAGAAGTGGCGAGAATCAGCAGCGGCTGCTTGAACGGCTGGTCCAGCAGCGGCTTGAGCGCCTCGATGGCGAGGGCGAAAAAGCCTTTCATGTCGCAGCTGCCCAGGCCAACCCAGCGGCCATCGATCTCGGTGAGTTTCAGCGGGTCGGTCTGCCACAATGCGCCATCGAAGGGCACCGTGTCGCTGTGCCCGGCCAGTACCAGGCCTCCCGGGCCGCTGCCGAAACTGGCCAGCAGGTTGAACTTGCCGGGGCTGACCTGCTGGATATCACAGGAAAATCCAAGATCACTGAGCCAACCCGCCAGCAGTTCGATCACGGCACTGTTGGATTGGTCCAGCGTGGGTTGCGTACAGCTGACCGAAGGCGCGGCGATCAGGGCAGCGAACTGATCTTTCATGGATGGCAAAGGCATCGCTGTCTCCGGGCTTACAAATTGACGTCCATCATAGAACCATCCGACGCCAGTAATAAACCGTCGCGGCACGCAAGGCGGATGACTCCTGTACACTGCACGACCTTGGCAGCCACACCTCTCCCCGGCTGCGCACCCGATCCCTGGATTTTCCGGCCATGCAGAAAGAAACCGAAATCAAACTCCGCGTCAGCCGCGAGACCCTGGCAGCCCTGCGTGAGCACCCGCTGCTGAAAAAACGCAACAAAGGCGGCTGGGAACGCCGCGAACTGATGAATCAGTATTTCGACACCCCCGAACGTGACCTGGCCCGCGCCAAAGTCGCCCTGCGCCTGCGTCGCGACGGCGAAGAGGTGATTCAGACCCTCAAGACCCGCGGCCAGAGCATCGCCGGTCTGTCCGAGCGTAACGAGTACGACTGGCACCTGCCCAAGGCCAAGCTCGACCTGAAGAAACTCGACGGCGAATGCTGGCCCGAATCACTGGCCGAACTGGACAAGAAAACCCTGAAAGCCATCTTCACCACCGATTTCGTCCGCGAACGCGCTGAAATCGCTTGGGGCCGTGGCAAAAATAAAGTGGTCATCGAAGCCGCGCTGGACCTGGGCCATGTGGTGGTCGGCAAGCAGAAAGAAGAAATCTGCGAACTGGAGCTGGAACTGCGCGAAGGCGAACCCGCCGCCCTGCTGGAGTTGGCCGCCGAGCTGGCCGAGACCCTACCCTTGATGCCGTGTGACATCAGCAAGGCCGAGCGTGGCTATCGCCTGCACGATGCAAGCAGCTACGCCCTGAGCCTGCCGGCTCCACAGCTGACCGCCGAGATGCCGCTGGATGACGCCTTTGCCGCGCTGAGCTGGCATTTGCTGGGCAGCAGCCAGCGCCTGGCCGAGCAATATCGCTTCAACGGCCACTGGCGCCTGTTGCAGGACTGGGTGGATAACCTGGCCGAACTGCGGGCCCTGCTCAGCAGCCTCGGCCAAGCCGCGCCACGCCAGTCAACTCACGACCTGCGGGTTGCCCTGGATGCATTGCTGGAAGACTGGCGCCCGGTGGTCCAGGCTGGCCTGGACGACGAAGACGTGCGCAAGGCCGCGCCCGAGCAGTTCCTGGAAGAACTGCAGGACCCGCGCTGGGGCCTGTTCTCCCTCAACACCTCTCGCTGGCTGCTGGCCCGTAGCTGGACGGCCGAGCGCAATACCCGTGGCAATCGCCAGGGGGCCGCACAACTGGACAGCTGGCTGCCGCGCCTGCTGGGGGAAGAGTCCTCGTCCCTGCAATTGCAACGTTATCAGCAGCAGCCGGAAGACCTGGCCGAACAGTTGCCACGCATCGAGCGCATCCAGGTCTGGTTGCACCATGCCCGGCAGGTACTCGATATCCCGGAAATGGACCGCCTCTACGGCGAGCTGAACAAGCTGGCGCAACTGGCCAACGAGCCGATCACCGACGAAGCCCTGGAAGCGCGCAAACAACAGGCGATCGCGGTGTATCAGAATCGGGCATGGAAAACCTTGTTGCGCCTGTAACATCGCCATCGCGAGCAGGGCTCGCTTCCACATTTCGATCCGGGTTGGGCACAATATCCGCAACAACCCCGACCTTTTGTAGGAGCGAGCCTGCTCGCGATGGGGTCAGAACATTCCCCCCGCCAATCATCGCATCACCGGCAAACTCGTCGTGGACTTGATCTCCGACAGCGCCACGATCGAGTTCACCTCCTGAATCCCCGGCACCAGCGACAGTTTCTCGAAGAAGAAACGCTCATACGCCTCGATGTCCGCCGTGACGATGCGCAGCAGAAAATCCACCGACCCCATCAGTACGTAGCATTCAAGCACCTCGGGGAAACCGCGAATCGCTTCGGTGAACTCGGTGAAATTCGATCGGCCGTGGGCGTTGAGCTTGATTTCAGCGAAGATCTGCGTGTTAAGGCCGATTTTCTTCCGATCGAGCAAAGTCACCTGCCCGCGGATGATGCCCTCTTCCTTCATCCGTTGGATTCGACGCCAACAGGGCGATTGGGACAGACCCACGCGCTCGGCGACCTGGGCGCTGGAGAGCGAAGCGTCTTCTTGCAGCAGTGCCAGTATCCGTCGGTCGTAGCCGTCCAGCTCGCTTTGCATAAATAAACCCTTAAAAATCCGTTAATAAACTTGAACGATTCGCCAAACCGCAAATACCTCTGATATTAGATAAGAAATACCCGTTCCGGCATGCAAATATTTCTCCCGAATCCCAGGAGATCAATCATGCCCTTAATCGAATCCGTCAGCACGGTGCCCACCCGTGCCGACGTCTGGCACACCGCCAACGCCCATTGCCTTGCGCAATATCGGTTGCAGGCCGAGGCCGAGGCCGACGTGCTGTGCCGTGCATTGAACTTGTTTGCCCTGCAGGGCCTGACTCCGCAGCTAGTTCACGTCGAACGTGAGGGCGATCTGCTGACCATGGAAATCCTCATGGACGGGCTCAGCTGGCACCGTGCCCAGGTCATCGCTGAAAAATTACGTAACCTGATCAGCGTCTGTTCGGTAACCCTGCGCAACGCTGAAAAAACGTGGCTCGAGCCGGCCCAGGCCGTGGGTTGAGGCCGGCCGGAGCAAGAATTCGAAACGCATTGGTCGGGTAGTGGCCCAACGGTCCATAGGGTCGGGACTATTCTTTTGCAGACCGAGAGGACGCCGAAGCGTCTGTATCGCGGCTTTGCTGCAATTGTTCAATAGGAATCCCGCATGTCCACCAAACACGCCACACAGGACCGCTGGCTGGACCTCAACGATCTGTTGCGCCAGCTGGTCGCCCAGGGCCTCATCAGCCAGGACTCGGCAGAAACCGCGCTCAACGCCCGGCGACGCCACAGCGCCAGTTCTCAGTTGCATCCCCTGGAGTTCATCGCCAACCAGCATCTGGACGATCTCAGCCGCCCCGGCAAGCGCCTGGACCTGGAAAACCTGACACTGTGGTTGTCCCAGCAGGCCGGCCAACCCTACCTGCGCATCGATCCGTTGAAGATCAACGTCGCGGCCGTCACGCCCCTGATGTCATACGCCTTTGCCCAGCGCCACAAGATCCTGGCGGTGGCGGTCGACCGCGACGCCGTCACCGTTGCCAGCGCCCAACCTTACGTCAGCAGTTGGGAATCGGATCTGACCCACGTGCTGAAGCTGCCAATCAAGCGGGTGGTCGCCAACCCGGTGGACATCCAACGCCTGAGCGTGGAGTTCTATCGCCTCGCCAAATCGGTCAGCGGCGCGACCGCTGTCGACCAGCAACCGAGCAACCTGAGCAACTTCGAACAACTGCTCAACCTGGGTGCCAGTGATCAGGAACCGGACGCCAACGACGCACACATCGTCAACATCGTCGACTGGCTGTTCCAGTACGCCTTCCAGCAGCGCGCCAGCGATATCCACATCGAGCCACGGCGCGAACAAGGCACGGTGCGATTTCGAATCGACGGGGTGCTGCACACCGTCTATCAGTTCCCGCCGCAGGTCACGATGGCGATCATCAGTCGCCTGAAGAACCTGGGGCGAATGAACGTCGCGGAAAAGCGCAAACCCCAGGACGGCCGCGTCAAGACCAAGACACCTGATGGTGGCGAGGTGGAATTGCGCCTGTCGACGCTGCCCACGGCATTCGGCGAAAAAATGGTCATGCGGATCTTCGACCCGGAAGTGCTGCTCAAGGATTTCGACCAGCTCGGCTTTTCCGCCGATGACCTGCGTCGCTGGCAGGACATGACCCGCCAGCCCAACGGCATCGTCCTGGTGACCGGCCCCACCGGTTCCGGCAAAACCACCACTCTCTACACCACCCTCAAGAAACTGGCGACGCCGGAAGTGAACCTCTGCACCATCGAGGACCCGATCGAGATGGTCGAGACGTCCTTCAACCAGATGCAGGTGCAACACAACATCGACCTGAGCTTCGCCGCCGGCGTTCGAGCACTGATGCGGCAGGATCCGGACATCATCATGATCGGCGAGATCCGCGACCTGGAAACCGCCGAAATGGCCATCCAGGCAGCGCTCACCGGGCACCTGGTGCTCTCGACGCTACATACCAACGACGCACCGAGCGCCATCAGCCGCCTGCTGGAGCTCGGCGTGCCCCATTACCTGATCAAGGCGACAGTGCTGGGGGTCATGGCCCAGCGCCTGGTGCGCACGCTGTGTCCTCATTGCAAGGCGCCCCTGACCCTGGACGAGGATGACTGGCAAACCCTGACGCGCCCGTGGCAGGCCCCGCTGCCTGGCAACGCCCAACAGGCTGTCGGCTGCCTGGAATGTCGTGACACCGGCTATCGCGGGCGCGCCGGGGTGTACGAAATCCTGCAGTTGAGCGACAACATCAAGGGACTCATCCACGCCGACACTGACCTGCTGGCGGTACGTCGCCAGGCATTCAAGGAGGGCATGCGCAGCTTGCGACTATCCGGCGCCCAAAAAGTCGCCGCCGGGCTGACCACCGTTGAGGAAGTGCTCCGGGTAACGCCGCAAAGCGAACAGAAATGAGTTCGGCGACGCCTGACCAGGCAGTCACGGAACTGAATCGAGGCGCAGGTAATCCAAAGTCATAGTTAACCCTGTGGAGTCACCTATCATGCGTCTCAAACTTGCTGTCGCGACCCTGGCCTTGCTGTCTCTTCCTGTTGGCTCGGCGATGGCCGACACGTTTTGGCGTAACGTCATTTCATCCGGTGCGACCACCGGTTCCACCTACCTGACGTTCAAGGACAACAAGCTGATCGTCGCCGCCCAGGACGACGCCGGCAGCTTCGTTGCCAGTGACGGCAACATCCGTGGCCCCTACCTGGAAGCAGCCATGCAGAAAGTCCGTGCCGACAACCCCGGCTTGCAAGCTTCCGACATGGAGCTGGCCAACGCGATCCTGGCGAAAAACGCCGTCGCCCAGGACTGATTCAACACGATGAAAAATGCCGCTCGATCGAGCGGCATTTTCTTTGGAAGTCTCCAGTCCGCCCTGTGGGAGCGAGCCTGCTCGCGATGACGGTGGATCAGCAATACAAAGGGTGACTGACACACCGCATTCGCGAGCAAGCCCACTCCAACAGGTTCCTGGTTACTCGCCGATCAAATCTTTGTAACCCGCCGCATCCAGCAATTTGCCCAGGTCGGCATCTGCATTGGAAGGCTTGATCTTGAAGATCCAGGACTCGTAGGGCGTATTGTTCAACGCTTCCGGCTCGTCACCCAGGGCTTCGTTGATTGCAACGACTTCACCCGACACGGGCGAATAGATATCCGAAGCTGCCTTCACGGATTCCACCACCCCTGCCGCATCACCGGCCGCCAATTCTTTGCCAAGCTCCGGCAGCTCGATGAACACGACATCACCCAGTGCTTCCTGAGCGTGATCGGAAATACCCACGGTGACGCTACCGTCAGCCTCCAGGCGCGCCCACTCATGACTTTCGGCAAAACGTAATTCGGCAGGGATGTCGCTCATATTCTGTGTCCTCTAGAGAAGTGTCAGCGGCCAACGGCCAGCCAAAAGTTAGATCAGGGTTCTGCCATGGCGGACAAAGGTCGGCTTGACCACCCGTACCGGGTACCACTTACCACGAATTTCCACCTCGGCGCGGTCGGCCGTAGCCATCGGAACACGAGCCAGGGCGATCGACTTGCTAAGCGTAGGAGAAAAACTACCACTGGTGATCTCCCCTTCGCCAATATCGGCGATGCGGACCACCTGATGGGCACGCAGGACCCCTCGCTCTTCGAGCACCAGGCCGACCAGTTTGTGCTGCACGCCTGCGGCGAGTTCGGCCTCCAGCGCCGTACGCCCGATGAACTGGCGGCTAGCCGGCTCCCAGGCGATGCTCCAGGCCATGTTCGAGGCCAGCGGGGAAACGTCTTGATGAATATCCTGGCCGTAGAGGTTCATGCCAGCCTCCAGGCGCAGGGTATCGCGGGCGCCGAGGCCGATTGGAGAAATGCCGGCGCCGACCAGATCGTTGAAGAAACTCAGGGCCTCATGGGCAGGCAGGACGATCTCCAGGCCATCCTCTCCGGTGTAGCCGGTGCGGGCGATGAACCATTCGCCGTCGGAACGACCTTCGAAGGGTTTGAGTTGTTGGATCAACTGACCACGGGATTGCGTGACCAGCTCGGCAATCTTGTGTCGGGCTTGAGGCCCCTGGATAGCCAGCATTGCCAACTCGGGGCGCTCGCGCAGTTGCACGTCATAGGCGCCGAGCTGCGCCTGCATCCAGGCCAGGTCCTGATCGCGGGTCGAGGCATTGAAGACCAGACGGTAACCGTCCTCGATCCGATAGACGATCATGTCGTCGACGATGCCGCCGTGCTCGTTGAGCATGGCGCTGTAGAGGGCGTGGCCCGTGTCCTGCAAGCGATTGACATCGTTGGCGAGCAAGCGCTGCAACCAGGCCTTCGCCTGGGAACCGGCGACATCGATCACCGTCATGTGGGATACATCGAACACACCGCAGTCGCGACGCACCTGATGATGCTCTTCGACTTGCGAGCCGTAATGCAGAGGCATATCCCAACCGCCAAAATCGACCATCTTCGCGCCGAGGGCGAGATGAAGGTCATACAGAGGCGTACGCTGTCCCATGGGTTTCTCCTTCCGGGCTTGGCGAAGGTGCGGACGGGCACTGCACGGCGCGAATGCCGAAAGGCATTTCAAGCCGCTCTCAGTTACCCGGTCTGACAGACAGACCGCACCGAATGCGGCGCATTGTAGCCGCATGACAGGAGACTGGCACCTGTGACCGCTAGCGTGCCGAACGACGTATCAATCCGATCACCGGCAACAACCCCACCAATACCAGGGTCAACGCCGGCAGGGCGGCCCGTGCCCACTCCCCTTCGCTGGTCATTTCGAAGATGCGCACAGCCAGCGTGTCCCAGCCGAACGGGCGCATCAGCAGGGTCGCGGGCATCTCCTTGAGGACATCCACGAACACCAGCAACGCCGCGCTCAAGGTGCCGGGTAGCAGCAACGGCAGATACACTTTGAAAAACAGTCGTGGCCCACTGACTCCCAGACTGCGTGCCGCTTCAGGCAATGACGGACGGATTCGTCCCAGGCTGCTCTCCAACGGGCCGTAGGCTACCGCCAGGAAACGCACCAGGTACGCCAGCAACAGAGCCGACAGACTGCCCAGCAACAGGGGCTTGCTCGCGCCGCCGACCAAGGTCGACAGCGGAATGACCAACTCGCGATCCAGGTAGCTGAACGCAAGCATGATCGACACCGCCAGTACTGAGCCGGGCAAGGCATATCCCAGGTTCGCCACGCCTACGCCGGCGCGGATCGTACGGGTCGGCGCCAGACGGCGGGCGAAAGCCAGCAGCAAGGCAACGCAAACGGTGATCAATGCCGCCATGCTACCCAAGTAAAGCGTGTGGACGATCAACCCCGCATAACGTTCATCGAGATCGAAACGCCCCCGCTGCCAGAACCACACCACCAATTGCAGGACCGGAATGACAAAGGCGCAGGCGAACACCAGCAGGCACCAACCGCTGGCTGCGACCGCCTTGAGCCCACGCAAGTGATACAACGCCTTGACTCGGGGTCGCTCGTTGCCAACTCGCTGGGCACCTCGGGCACGACGCTCTCCGTAGAGCACCAGCATCACCGCCAGCAGCAGAAGACTGGCCAACTGGGCAGCACTGGAGAGGCTGAAGAAGCCGTACCAGGTCTTGTAGATGGCGGTGGTGAACGTGTCGAAGTTGAACACGGACACCGCACCGAAATCCGCCAGCGTCTCCATCAGCGCCAACGCAACACCCGCGCCGATGGCTGGTCGGGCCATCGGCAGCGCCACCCGCCAGAACGCCTGCCAGGGTGATTGGCCCAACACCCGGGCCGCCTCCATCAAGCCCTTCCCCTGGGCCAGGAACGCACTTCGCGCCAGCAGGTAGACGTAAGGATAGAAAACCAGGATCAACACCAGGATCACCCCGCCGGTGGAACGGACCCGGGGCAGACGCAGGCCGCTGCCGAATCCCTCGCGCAGCAAGGTCTGCACCGGGCCGGCAAAATCCAGCAGGCCGACGAAGACGAATGCCAGCACGTAGGCAGGGATGGCGAACGGCAACATCAACGCCCAGTCGAGCCACCGTCGACCGGGAAACTCACAGAGACTGGTGAGCCAGGCGAGGCTGACGCCCAGTAATGTGACACCTGCGCCGACGCCGATGATCAACGTCAGCGTGTTGCCCAGCAGACGTGGCATCTGGGTATCCCAGAGATGGGACCAGATCTGTGCGTCGATGCTCTGCCAGGACAGCAGCAGGACACTCAAGGGCAACAGGACCAACGCAGCGATGGCGAAGACCAAGGGGTACCAGCGGCGTTGGACGGGGTGGGCCAATGAGAATACTCGGACGATCAGTGGAGGCGTATTAAACCGCAAAAGATCGCAGCCTGCGGCGCTCCTGGCAGTTAGCTATCCGCCAGGAACCCCACAGGCTGCGATCCATGAAGCGCTTAATTCCAGCCGGCACGATCCATCATGCGAATCGCCTCGGCCTGGCGTTTACCCGCCACTTCCACCGGCAACGTGTCGGCCTTGAACTCGCCCCAGGCTGCGACTTCCTTGGACGGCTCCACCTTCGGGTTGGCCGGGAATTCCTGGTTGATGTCGGCGAAGATGCTTTGCGCCTCGGGCGTGGTCATCCACTCCACCAGTTTCTTCGCCGCTTCCGGATGCGGAGCATGGCGGGTCAGGCCAATGCCCGAAAGATTGATGTGCACGCCACGGTCAGCCTGGTTCGGCCAGAACAGCTTCACTTTCAGGTCTGGCTTCTGCTGGTGCAGGCGGCCGTAGTAGTAGGTGTTGACGATGCCGACATCGCACTGCCCGGCGTTGATGGCCTCAAGCAGCGCGGTGTCGTCGGAGAAGACATCCGTGGACAAGTTCTTGACCCATCCCTTTAGGATCGCCTCGGTTTTCTCCGCGCCGTGGGTTTCGATCAGGGTGGCGGTCAGGGACTGGTTGTAGACTTTCTTCGAGGTGCGCAGGCACAGGCGACCTTCCCACTCGTTGCCCGCCAGGGCTTCATAAGTGCTCAACTCACTTGGTTTGACCCGGTCGGTGGAATAGACAATCGTCCGCGCCCGCAGGCTCAAGCCGGTCCAGGCATGAGAGGAAGCACGATATTGAGGCGGGATGTTGGCATCGATAACGGGGGACGTGAACGGCTGGAGGACGCCCATCTGCTCGGCCTGCCAGAGGTTGCCGGCGTCGACGGTCAGCAGCAGGTCGGCCGTGGCGTTTTCACCTTCGGCCTTGATGCGCTGCATCAGCGGCGCTTCCTTGTCGGTGATGAATTTCACCGAGACGCCCGTCTTCTTCGTGTAGGCGTCGAAGACCGGCTTGATCAGTTCGTCGATGCGCGAAGAGTAAACCACCACCTCATCGGCGGCCTGGACGGTCGTAGTGCCGATCAGGGTCAGGGCGAGGGCGGACAGCAGGCGCTTGGGTGCCAACATGGGGACGGTCTCTCGGTGGTGAACGAGCGTAAATGATAAGGACTCACATTTGGCATCACAATCGAACCGTGGGTCGAGACGTTTCCAAATGTTGCGATGAGGCCAGGAACCGCACCCCGGTTCTCAGGCCCTGGCCAGATCCGGCAAATCTCCGGTCAACCCCAGCGCTTCGCGCACGAACAGCGCCTTGGCTTCCGGCAAGCGGTCCACCAGTTTCAAACCGGTATTGCGCAACCAGCGCACCGGTAACGGATCGGCCTGGAACAGCCGCTCGAAACCCTCCATCGCCGCCATCAGCGCCAGGTTATGGGGCATGCGCCGGCGTTCGTAGCGGCTCAGCACCTTGACGTCTGCCAGCCGCTCGCCCCGTCCGGCTGCCTGTAACACCACTTCGGCCAGCACGGCAGCGTCGAGGAACCCCAGGTTCACCCCCTGCCCGGCCAAAGGATGGATGGTGTGGGCTGCGTCGCCGATCAGCGCCAGTCCTTCGGACACGTAGCGCTTGGCGTGCCGCTGACGCAACGGCACACACAGGCGCGGATCGGCGCTGATGACATGGCCGAGCTGGCCTTCGAAGGCCCGCTCCAGCTCGCCGCAGAAGCCAGCCTCATCGAGCGCCATCAGTCGCTGTGCTTCACCTGGGGTGGTGGACCAGACAATCGAGCACCAGTCGTGCCGGCCATCTCGCTCCAGGGGCAGGAACGCCAGAGGACCGTCGTCGGTGAAACGCTGCCAGGCCGTCATCCGGTGCGGCCGGGCGCTGCGCACGCTGGTAACGATGGCATGGTGCATGTAATCCCACTCGCGGGTGGCAACCCCGGTCAGGCGCCGCACGGCGGAATTTGCGCCGTCCGCAGCAATGACCAGCGGCGCGCGCAAGGTGCGGCCATCCGCCAGGGTCAGCAGCCAGTCGTCGCCGGAACGGCGCATCTGCTCCAATCGGGCGTTGGCCAGCAGGCCCAGGTCGCAGTCATGCAACCGGTCCAGCAAAGCGTCCTGCACGACACGGTTTTCCACGATGTGACCCAACACGTCGGCATGCAGGCTGGCGGCCGAAAAATGGATCTGCCCGGTACCGCTGCCGTCCCAGACGTGCATGTCGGTATACGGGCTGGCGCGGCGGGCGGTGATGCCCTCCCACACACCCAGGCGCTCGAGGATCCGCTGGCTGGCTGCCGACAGGGCACTGACCCGGGGCTCGAACGCCGCTTGGGGATCGTAGGGTTTGACACTCATCGGGCTGCCGTCCAGCAGCAGCACTTGTAAGCCACTGCCCTGTAACGCCAACGCCAGGGCGCTGCCGACCATACCGGCACCGACAATCAGCAGATCTGCACGCAATTCCATGCTTCAAGCCTGTGTTGCGGGCGGCACGGGCCGCCCATGAAAAGAAAGTCCGGCACTCTGACTACACATCGGGCCGGGTCCCCAGGCCCATGGCCTGGCGAGCGAACCAGCGCTTGGCTGGCGGCAGCAGGTCGAGGCCCAGCAAACCGAGGTTGCGACCCAGGGACACCAGCGGCAGGCTGCTGCTGAACAGACGCGTGACCTGGTCGGAGAAGCCTACCGTCAAGGTCTGGTCCAGCCGCTGGCGTTCGCGATAGGCCTGCAGTACGACAAAGTCGCCCGGCGCGCTGTCGCTGCCGAGCAGCGCATCGGCCAGGGCCTGGGCATCGCGCAGGGATAGGTTGAACCCTTGCCCTGCAATCGGATGCAAACTATGGGCGGCATTGCCCAGGATCGCCAGATGGGGGCGCACCTGCTCTTCGGCCTCCACCAGCGCCAGTGGATAGAGATGCCGCGCGCCTACCTGCTTCAAGGTACCCAGGCGATAGCCGAACACCCCCTGCAATTCGCTGAGGAAACTGTGCTCGTCGAGGGCTGCGAGCCGTTGCGCATCCATGCCCTGGCGGGTCCAGACCAGCGCGCAACGGTTCTCCGGCAGCGGCAACAAGGCCATCGGGCCATCGTCGGTGAAGCGCTCGAAGGCCATGCCGTTGTGGGCTTCGCCGGGGGTAATGTTGGCAATCAGTGCGCTCTGGTCATAGGGCCGGTTCCGCACTCCGATACCCAACTGCTCTCGCAGATTGGAGCGGCCACCATCGGCCAGCACCGCAAGGTCGCATTCCAGGAGGGTTTCGTCGTCCAATGTCAGGCGATACCCGTCCACCATCGGTTCCATCCGGGTGACCTGCGCCGGGCACCGCCAGCTGACCACTTCCGGGTCGAGAGCCTGCCACAGGCACTGGCCGAGCCAGGCGTTTTCCACCACATAGCCCAGGGCTGGCACGCCCTCTTCCATGGCCGACAGCCGCGCCGTCGAAAACCGTCCGCGATCGGACACATGGATCTGCTTGATCGGCTCGGCCCGACGGGAAACTTCCTGCCAGAGCCCCAGGCGCTGATAGATCTGCCGGGAACCGAACGACAGCGCCGACGACCGGGCATCGTAGCTCGGCTGCCAGGCATGACCAGGTGCGAAAGGCTCGATCAGTGTGATCGTCCAGCCTCGGGACTTGGCGCCGACCTGCAGCGCCAGTGCCAGGCTCGCCCCCACCAGCCCGCCGCCGATGATCGCAAGGTTGACCCGGCTCATGCCGCCCGGGTCCGTGCGGCGGCCATCAAGGCCTCGATTTCGGCCACCGCTTTCGGCACGCCACGGCTCAGGATTTCACAACCGGTTCTGGTCACTACCACGTCATCCTCGATGCGCACGCCAATGCCGCGCCATTTTTTTGCAACGCTACGGTTGTCCGGGCTGATATAGATACCCGGCTCTACCGTCAGCGTCATGCCGACTTCCAATACCCGCCATTCGCCGCCGACCCGGTACTCGCCCACGTCATGCACGTCCATGCCCAGCCAATGACCGGCACGATGCATGTAGAACGCCCGGTAGGCCTCGCTGACGATCAATTCGTCCACGTCGCCTACCAGCAGCCCCAAGCGTACCAGCCCCTCGGTAATGACCCGGACCGTCGCTTCATGGGCCTGGTTCCAGTGCTTGTCCGGCGCGATCTCGGCAAACGCCGCTTCCTGGGCCGCCAGTACCAGCTCGTAGATCGCCTTCTGCTCGGGCGAGAATTTGCCGTTGATCGGCCAGGTACGCGTGATGTCACTGGCGTAGCAGTCGATTTCACAACCGGCGTCGATCAACACCAGGTCGCCATCCTTGAGCAACGCGTCGTTCTGCTGGTAGTGCAGGATGCAACCGTTACGGCCTGCCGCAACGATCGAGCCATAGGCCGGCATCTTCGCCCCGCCCTTGCGGAACTCATAATCGAGTTCGGCTTCCAGGCTGTATTCGTACAGGCCCGGACGCGCCGCCTGCATCGCACGAATATGCGCCTGGGCGGAGATCCGCGCGGCCTCGCGCATGACCTTCACTTCCGCCGCCGATTTATACAGGCGCATGTCGTGCAGCAGATGATCCAGGGCAACGAATTCGTTCGGCGGCTGGGCACCGAGGTTGGCCTTGGAGCGGATCACGTTGATCCACTCCATCAGGTGCCGGTCGAATTCCGGGTTGCTGCCCATGGCCGAATACACCCGGTCGCGGCCCTCGATCAGGCCCGGGAGGATGTCATCGATGTCGGTGATGGGGAACGCGTCGTCCGCGCCATAGTCGCGAATCGCGCCTTCCTGGCCGGCCCGCAGGCCATCCCATAATTCACGTTCGGCGTTGCGCTCGCGACAGAACAGGATGTACTCGCCATGAGCCCGGCCGGGGATCAGCACGATGACCGCCTGCGGCTCGGGGAAGCCGCTGAGGTACTGGAAGTCACTGTCCTGGCGGTAGACATGCTCGACGTCGCGGTTGCGGATCGCAACGGCGGCGGCGGGCAGGATTGCGATGCTGTTGGGTTCCATCTGCGCCATCAAGGCCTTGCGGCGACGGCTGTATTCCGATTTCGGGATATGGATCATGGGCAGACGGGGTCCCTCTGAAATTTAATGCAAGGACGGCTTGGGGGCCGCTGCATCGGTTTTCTTGGTCTCGGTGAACAGCAACAGGGGCGCGACCCGCAGGTATTCCATCACTTCCATGTAGTCGCTTTCGCCGTCGTCGGATTCCTCCAGGGCATCCTGGACCTGGGAGATCGCAGCCAGGTCCTGCAGCACTTCCTTGGCCTCTTCGCTCAGCGCGTATTCGCGGCGGGTCAGGCCGAAGCCGGCGAGAAAGCCCTGGCACCACTGGCCCAGGGCAGCAGCGCGCTCGGCCAGCGGCGCGTCGTCGGTGGGCAGCAGCAGGACGACGGTCATGTCGTCGCTGGTCAATTCGCCCTTGACCATTTCCTGCAGGCCGATAAGGGCGTTGCGGACGTTGTCCGCCGGCTCGCCTTCAAGCAGCTCGGCGGCGTCGGCCAACCAACCTTCGGCGTCGAAGCCGGCACCGGCACAACTGCGCCCGAGCAACAGGCCATGCAGTTCGGCAGGCGAAACGGGATGACCGCTGGTGCTCAGCAGGGTGGCGAAAGCTTGATACGGGGAATTCTGAATGGGCATGGGCAGCTAGGCGCCAGACGGCGCTATGTCTAGAATGGAGGCCTTGTATCCTACATCGACAGACTCGCCAAGACTATCAGAGGCTGTACGACCCAATCCCCATCAGACACCTTCTTCAGTGGACACAATGGAAGACACCGACCTGCAAGCGCTGATGGCCAGACTCGAATTGCTAATTGACCGGGTCGAGCAACTTAAGCGTCAAAACGGACTCCTATTAGCTCAGGAAAAAACCTGGCGCGAGGAACGCGCGCACCTCATTGAAAAAAACGAAATCGCCCGGCGTAAGGTCGAATCGATGATTTCGCGCCTCAAGGCCCTGGAGCAAGACTCATGAGTTCAAGCAATAGCGTTACCGTGCAGATCCTCGACAAAGAGTATTCCATCATCTGCCCCCAGGAAGAGCGCAGCAACCTGGTGAGCGCCGCCCGTTACCTGGATGGCAAGATGCGCGAGATCCGCAGCAGCGGCAAAGTCATCGGTGCCGACCGCATCGCCGTGATGGCCGCCTTGAACATTACCCACGACCTCTTGCATCGCCAGGATACGCCGCAGGCGCAGGTCAGCGGTTCGACCCGTGAGCAGGTGCGCGACCTGCTCGAACGGGTGGATCTGGTGCTGGCTACCGATCCAGACGTCAGCAAGGGCTGATTCGCGAGGCATCCTGAGGTATACTCGCATCACTCCCTGGGGTGCTTGCCAGTTGGTGATGTCCCTGAGCCGATACGCACAACCACGGGGGTTGCACGTTGGGGCCGGTGTGCATGTCCGCTTGACGGAAAGCCTTAACGCCCCCTGCAACTTCCACCTTGAACTCTCGGGTTCAAGGGCTAAGCCGACAGCGGTTCATCCGGGGAGCCTGATCCCAGACAATGCCAGTCAACAAGACTGGCATTGTTGTGTCTGGTGCGGGCATTTCTGGCCACGGCGTTTGCGGTTACCCTGTCGCCACGACCCTTGCCGAAGCATCGATCATGACCGAGCCAGCGCTGCTGCCCCGCCCACAATTGCGACGCCTGCTGCGCCAGGCCCGGCGTGCCCTGACGCCGGCCCAGCAACGCGAAGCGGCCCACGGACTCTACCGGCAACTGGCCCAGCATCCGCTGTTTCGCCGCGCCAGGCACATCGCCCTGTACTTGCCCAACGATGGCGAAATCGATCCGCGCCTGCTGCTACGGGCCGCCCAGCGTCGGGGCAAGTCCACTTATCTACCGGTGCTCAGCCCGTGGCCCCGGACCAAGATGGTTTTCCAGCGCATCCGCCCTGGCGAAAAGTTGCGGCCCAATCGTTTTCGCATCCTGGAACCCCACGTCAGCATTGCCCGGCAACGCAAGGTGTGGGCATTGGACCTGGTGCTGCTGCCGCTGGTGGGATTCGATGATGCCGGAGGTCGGCTGGGGATGGGGGGCGGTTTTTATGACCGCAGCCTGGCCTATCTGGCGCGACGCAAGCAATGGCGCAAGCCGACGCTGCTGGGACTGGCCCATGAATGTCAGAAGGTCGAACGGCTGGCGCAAGCAAGCTGGGACGTGCCGTTGCAAGGAACGGTCAGTGACAAGCGCTGGTATGTCGCACGATAGACGCCGCGATACCTGGCGGCGTCTGCAAGGCAGCTTCAGCGTTTAAGCGAGGGCGCGGGCTGGGTGATGTCCATTGGCGCTTCGGTCTTGCTGGCCCATAGACTTTGGGCGTAACCGGTGGTCACGACACCCAGACCGAACAGAATGACCAGAATCCACAACAAATCCGGTTTGCGTTTCATCGATTGCCCCCCTCAAGGCATATCACACACGATGACAGCAGCGGTTTTCTTATTTGGCCGTGCAGCAGCGTCAAGCTTGGAAGGCCGGCATTTTGCGGCAAGCTGAACCGGCACGCAAACGCTGGCGTCAACCGACCGTCGGTTTGTCATAGAATCGGCGAACTTTTCTCGACACCGCCACCGGAGTATAAAACATGGCCTATTGGCTGATGAAATCCGAGCCCGACGAACTGTCCATCCAAGGCCTGGAGAAACTCGGCCTGGCACGCTGGGACGGCGTCCGTAACTATCAGGCGCGCAACTTCCTGCGGGCCATGGCCGAGGGCGATACCTTCTTTTTCTACCACTCCAGCTGCCCTGAACCCGGAATCGCCGGGATCGGCCGAATCGTTCGTACCGGATACCCGGATCCGACGGCCCTGGAGCCCGACAGCCCCTATTTCGACCCCAAGGCCAGCCCCGAAAAAAATCCGTGGACGGCCATCGATGTGGCCCACGTCGAGACGTTTCCCCGTGTGTTGAAGCTCGACTACCTCAAGCAGCAGACCGCTCTGGCTGAAATGCCACTGGTGCGCAAGGGCTCACGGTTGTCGGTGATGCCGGTGACAGCCGAGCAGTGGGCGGCGGTGATTGCGTTGCGACCCTAGGTTTCTATCACTGTCCAGGCCGCCATCGTGAGCAGGGTTCCGGTATAGACACATGATCTGTGCCCACCTTGGATACTGTGGGAGCGAGCCTGCTCGCGATAGGTCGGCCCGAACAACACAAGACTCACTGGATGATCAGGTTGTTGAACAACAGATCGTCCACCATCGGCTTGCCGGTCTCGTCGTTCATCACCTGCTGGGTCTGTTTCAACGCTTCCTGACGCAGTTTTTCCTTGGCTTCGAGGTTGTTCATCGTCTCGCTGGTCTGCTGCGCAAACAGTGCGACCAGCTGGTTACGGATCAGCGGCTCGTTGGCCTTGACCGCTGCAGCGGCAGCATCGCCGGTGACGCGCAGGGCCACGTCAGCCTTGTAGACCTTCAGCTTCGCCGTGCCATCGAGACCATAATTACCCACGAACGGCGGGCTCAGGGTGATGTAACTGACCTTCGGCGCCTCGCCTTCCTTCGCTTCCTTGGCCTCTTCGGCCATCACTGCCACAGGCAGCGACAGGGCCAGCATCAACATGATCCACGCTTTCACATTCGACTCCTCATCCGGTTTGCGGCCCAGCATACCGCCCCGCCGCTCAAGCACAAGCTTATGGCTGGCTATCAGGGCAGGGCATGCTCGTTGACCCATTGACTCTCACACCTACACTTATCGGCCAACACTCCCAAAGGAATAGCCCTGATGAAAGCCGTGCTGTGCAAAGAATTCGGCCCCGCCGAATCGCTGGTGCTGGAAGACGTCGCCAGCCCCATCACGAAAAAGAACGAAGTGCTGCTGGACGTGCATGCTGCCGGGGTGAATTTCCCCGACACGCTGATCATCGAGGGCAAATACCAATTCAAACCGCCCTTCCCTTTTTCTCCCGGCGGCGAAGCGGCGGGCGTTGTCAGTGAAGTGGGCGAAAAGGTCAGCCACCTGAAAGTCGGTGACCGGGTCATGGCGCTGACCGGTTGGGGCAGCTTTGCCGAGCAAGTGGCGGTGCCGGGCTACAATGTCCTGCCCATTCCTCCGACCATGGATTTCAACACCGCCGCGGCCTTCAGCATGACCTACGGCACTTCGATGCACGCCCTCAAGCAGCGGGCCAATCTGCAACCTGGCGAAACCCTGCTGGTACTCGGTGCATCCGGCGGCGTCGGCCTGGCAGCGGTGGAGATCGGCAAGGCCATGGGCGCGCGGGTCATTGCCGCCGCCAGCAGCCCGGAGAAGCTCGCCGTCGCCAAGGCGGCCGGCGCCGATGAATTGGTCGACTACAGCGCAACCAGTCTCAAGGATGAAATCAAGCGCCTCACCGACGGCCAGGGCGCCGACGTGATCTACGACCCGGTGGGCGGTGACCTGTTCGACCAGGCCATCCGTGCCATTGCCTGGAACGGCCGATTGCTGGTGGTGGGGTTTGCCAGCGGACGCATCCCCGAACTGCCGGTAAACCTGGCCCTTCTCAAGGGCGCCGCCGTACTCGGCGTGTTCTGGGGCTCCTTCGCCCAACGCCAGCCCCAGGACAACGCCGCCAACTTCCAGCAGCTGTTCGGCTGGTTCGCCGAGGGGAAACTCAAGCCGCTGGTTTCTCAGGTGTATCCATTGAGCAATGCCGCCCAGGCGATCAATGACCTTGGGCAGCGCAAGGCCGTGGGGAAGGTGGTGGTGCAGGTGCGCTGAAACATCTCGATGTGAAACCGAGTTGCCGCCCTCGCGAGGGCGGTGACACAAATAATCGTCCGCGCCTGAAAAGCCATGTTCACTTAAGAACATTCAATAACGAAAATTTCCCCTATTTAAATGACGATAGGCAATGCTATTTTCGGTAACGAAACTGTAACATTCATATCCGCAGTCATAACAAGAATCTGGAGCCCTTGAATGTTTGCTTTCTTTCGTCCTGCCGCTCATCAGGCGTCCCTGCCTGAAGAAAAAATAGACAGCACCTATCGACGCCTTCGCTGGCAAATTTTTGCCGGGATCTTCATCGGGTATGCAGGCTACTACCTGCTGCGCAAGAACTTTTCCCTGGCCATGCCCTACCTGATCGACGAAGGCTACTCCCGCGGCCAGCTGGGCCTCGCCATGTCGGCCATCGCCATTGCCTATGGGCTCTCGAAATTCCTGATGGGCCTGGTGTCCGACCGTTCCAATCCACGCTACTTTCTGCCATTCGGCCTGCTGGTCTCTGCGGGGGTGATGTTTATCTTCGGTTTCGCACCTTGGGCAACGTCCAGTGTGACCATGATGTTCATCCTGCTGTTCATCAACGGCTGGGCCCAGGGCATGGGTTGGCCACCCAGTGGTCGGACCATGGTGCACTGGTGGTCACAGAAGGAACGCGGCGGCGTGGTGTCGGTCTGGAACGTGGCACATAACGTCGGCGGCGGCCTGATCGGCCCGCTGTTCCTGCTGGGAATGGGTTGGTTCAACGACTGGCATGCGGCGTTCTATGTACCGGCCGCCGTAGCGCTGATGGTCGCGCTGTTCGCCTTCGTGACGATGCGTGACACCCCGCAATCGGTGGGCCTGCCGCCGATCGAGAAATACAAGAACGATTACCCGGAAGGCTACGACGCCAGCCACGAGAAGGAATTCAGCGCCAAGGAAATCTTCGTCAAATACGTGCTGCGCAACAAGATGCTCTGGTACATCGCCATGGCGAACGTGTTCGTCTATCTGCTGCGCTATGGGGTACTGGACTGGGCGCCGACCTATCTCAAGGAAGCCAAGGGCTTCACGGTGGACAAGAGTTCCTGGGCCTATTTCTTCTATGAGTGGGCGGGCATTCCCGGCACGCTGCTGTGCGGCTGGATGTCGGACAAGATCTTCCGGGGCAACCGTGGCCTGACAGGCATGGTGTTCATGGCGCTGGTGACGGTGGCGACCTTGGTCTACTGGCTGAACCCGGCCGGCAACCCGACCGTCGACATGATCGCCCTGGTGTCCATTGGCTTCCTGATCTACGGCCCGGTGATGCTGATCGGCCTACAGGCGCTCGAGTTGGCACCGAAGAAAGCCGCAGGTACCGCCGCCGGTTTCACCGGTCTGTTTGGTTATCTCGGCGGCTCCGTCGCAGCCAGCGCCGCTATGGGCTACACCGTGGACCATTTCGGCTGGAACGGTGGCTTCGTGTTGCTCGTGGGCGCCTGCCTGCTGGCAATGGCCTTCCTTGCGCCAACCCTGTGGCACAAACAAGTTGCCAGTCAGAGCCGCGAGGCGGTGGCCTGATCCTGGGCTGATCTGCAACGCCTGAGTCGCGCCTCCAGATTCCGGTCTGGCATGGCGTGGCTGCGCAGGGCGAGGATGGTCTGCTCGACGTAATCACGAGTCGTGCCATAACGCCCACAGGCGCTTTCGAACACTTGGCTCAGCACATGATCCGGCAGGTTGCCGGCATAGCTGGGCAGGTGTCGCTCCAGCACGAACCCCAGGGCCTGCACCCGACGCCCATTTTCCAGACGGCAACTGAGCCAGTGCGGGCGATAGGACGGAAACGGCATCTCGCGCTGCCACAAGGCAAACAGCGAGTCTTCAAGGTTCTCTTCCGGCAATCGGTAGGCAAAACCGCTGCATGAACCACCCCGGTCCAACCCAAACACCAACCCCGGCCATTCGGGCGTGCCGCGATGTTCGTGGGACCACAGGTACAAACCTCGATGATACCCATGAACCCGACCGCGCACCCGCTCCACCGCCGTGCACTCTGGCCGCCAGATCAACGAACCGTAGGCAAATAACCAGACGGGGCCGCCTTGGTGCAGGCGCATGGTCGAGTGCATCGAAGCGAGCAATTGTTCACGGGTCAGCTGCGGCCCCAGGTCGAGGCGTGGCGGATACAGGGCACAGGTAATGGCGGTTTCGATAGCGGTCATGGCCGGTAGCGTTTGGCTCGCGGTTCGAAGTGACTTGGCGCGTCAGGCTGCTGACGTTTGGCACAAACGAGGCAAGTTAAATGCCATCGCGCGCCTATATACGTTATCGGTATTGAGCCCCGAACCTAAATACCGATACGAAATATAGGGAGTTATAACCCGCTGTGGTGGGCAAGCTTGCTCCTCGTTACAGCCTCACGATTGCCGGGTTCAGTCCGTCATGCCCGCGGAGCGTAGGCAAACACGTCAGCCCGCATCTGGTGGGCGTCCATTCCGGCTTCCACCAGCGCATCGAGCGTGGCATAGATCATCGCCGGCGAACCGCTGGCATAAACGTGGACGCCAGAAAGGTCGCTGATGTCCTCGCACACAGCCTCGTGGAGCATTCCACAGCGCCCTTCCCAACCACACAGATCGCTGACGACCTTATGCAGGAAGAGATTGGGCAGTTTCTTCCACTCGTCCCAATGCTCGATCTCATAGAAATCGTCCGGACGTCGCACGCCCCAGTACAGGTGTACCGGGTGTTTGAAGCCTTCGGCGCGGCAATACTCGATCAGGCTGTGCATCTGCGCCATGCCGGTACCAGCAGCAATCAGCACCAGCGGGCCATCAGGCAGTTCGGACAGGTGGGTGTCGCCAAATGGCATCTCTACGTGCACGTTAGGATTACGGCGCAATTGCTCAAGAAGGGTCTTGGCACTGTTTTCGCGCACCAGCACGTGCAACTGTAGATTGCGCCCCGAGTGCGGGGCCGAGGCCAGGGAAAAGGCCGATTTCTCGCCATTTTCCCGCTCGACCATCAGGTATTGTCCCGCGTGATAACGTGGCGGCTTACCCGCCGGCGCGCGCAGATTGACCCGCCAGACATCGCCACCCACGTCGACGCACTCCACGACCTGGCAGGCCAGGCGGCGAACCGGCAACTCACCCGGTGCCAGCACGCCGTCCCACAGCACGACGCAATCTTCCAGGGGTTGGGCGATGCAGGTGAAAATTTCACCGTGATCGCGTACTTCGCCCGCCTGCTCAACGCGTCCCTCCACCAGCAACGCGCCACAGACATGGCAGTTGCCGTTGCGGCAGCTTTGCGGGCACTCGTAGCCCAGGCGCCGCGCACCGTCGAGAATCCGCTCTGCGGGCTGTATTTCCAGCACCGCGCCGGAAGGCTGCAGGGTTACACGCATCAATCTATTCCTAACTGATTCCATATGGCATCGATCCGTTGGGTAACGGCTTCATCCTTGACGATAACCCGGCCCCACTCACGGGTGGTTTCACCAGGCCATTTGTGCGTGGCATCGAGTCCCATCTTCGATCCCAGGCCGGACACCGGCGAGGCGAAGTCGAGGTAATCGATCGGCGTGTTGTCGATCATCACCGTGTCGCGCTTGGGGTCCATGCGCGTGGTGACGGCCCAGATCACGTCGTTCCAGTCCCGTGCGTTGATATCGTCGTCAGTGACGATAACGAACTTGGTGTACATGAACTGTCGCAGAAACGACCAGACCCCCAGCATCACGCGCTTGGCGTGCCCTGGATACGACTTCTTCATGGTCACCACGGCCATGCGGTACGAACAGCCCTCAGGCGGCAGGTAGAAATCGGTGATCTCCGGAAATTGCTTCTGCAGGATCGGCACGAAGACTTCGTTCAGCGCCACGCCGAGAATGGCCGGTTCGTCCGGCGGCCGTCCCGTGTAGGTGCTGTGGTAGATCGGCTTGGTCCGGTGGGTGATGCGCTCGACGGTGAACACGGGGAAGCTGTCGACTTCGTTGTAATAGCCGGTGTGGTCACCATAGGGACCTTCGTCCGCCATTTCGCCGGGGTGGATCACGCCTTCGAGGATGATCTCGGCGGTGGCCGGGACTTGCAGATCGTTGCCGCGGCATTTCACCAGTTCGGTGCGGTTGCCGCGCAGCAGGCCGGCGAATGCATATTCGGAAAGTGTGTCCGGCACGGGCGTGACGGCCCCAAGGATGGTCGCCGGGTCCGCGCCCAGGGCCACGGACACCGGGAATGGCTGGCCGGGATGTTTTTCACACCATTCGCGGTAATCCAGCGCGCCGCCACGGTGGCTGAGCCAACGCATGATGACCTTGTTGCGGCCGATCACCTGCTGTCGATAGATCCCGAGATTCTGGCGATCCTTGTTCGGGCCTTTGGTGACCGTCAGCCCCCAGGTGATCAACGGCCCCACATCGCCCGGCCAGCAGGTCTGCACCGGCAGCATGGCCAGGTCGACATCGTCGCCCTCGATCACCACTTCCTGGCAGATCGCGTCCTTGACGACTTTCGGTGCCATGGAAATGATCTTGCGGAAGATCGGCAGCTTGGACCAGGCATCCTTCAGCCCCTTCGGCGGCTCGGGCTCCTTGAGAAACGCCAGCAGCTTGCCGATTTCCCGCAACTCGCTGACGGCCTCGGCCCCCATGCCCAGGGCCACTCGCTCCGGTGTGCCGAACAGGTTGCCCAAGACCGGGATGTCAAAACCGGTGGGGTTTTCAAACAGCAGCGCCGGGCCCTTGGCTCGCAGGGTGCGGTCGCAGACCTCGGTCATTTCCAGCACGGGGGATACCGGCACCTGGATGCGCTTGAGTTCGCCGCGCTGTTCCAGACCGCTGATAAAGTCGCGCAAATCGCGATACTGCATGCAAAAGCCTCATGGTGGCCGTGGCGTTCGGGGGCCCGAGTTTAACGCCGCCCGTTCCGAATAGTGAATGCACAGATAGCAAAAAGCCGGGTTTCCCCGGCTCTAGCTGGTCTATCCCGCCCGATTTACTTACGCTTCATCGACAGGAAGAACTCATCGTTGGTCTTGGTGGTTTTCAACTTGTCCACCAGGAACTCGATAGCCGCCACTTCATCCATCGGGTGCAACAGCTTGCGCAGGATCCACATGCGCTGCAGCTCGTCGTCGGCGGTCAACAACTCTTCGCGGCGCGTGCCGGAACGGTTGATGTTGATGGCCGGGAACACACGCTTTTCGGCGATGCGACGGTCAAGAGGCAACTCCATGTTGCCGGTGCCCTTGAATTCTTCGTAGATCACTTCGTCCATCTTCGAGCCGGTTTCAACCAGCGCGGTGGCGATGATGGTCAACGAACCGCCTTCCTCGATGTTGCGCGCCGCACCGAAGAAACGCTTCGGTTTTTCCAGGGCGTGGGCGTCGACACCACCGGTCAGCACCTTGCCGGAGCTCGGGATCACGGTGTTGTAGGCACGGGCCAGACGGGTGATGGAGTCCAGCAGGATCACCACGTCCTTCTTGTGCTCGACCAGGCGCTTGGCCTTCTCGATCACCATTTCGGCAACCTGCACGTGGCGGGTTGGCGGCTCGTCGAACGTCGAGGCGACCACTTCGCCGCGCACGGTGCGCTGCATCTCGGTCACTTCTTCCGGACGCTCGTCGATCAGCAGCACGATCAGATGAACTTCAGGGTTGTTACGGGCGATGTTGGCCGCGATGTTCTGCAGCATGATCGTCTTGCCCGCCTTCGGCGGCGCCACGATCAGACCACGCTGGCCTTTGCCGATGGGTGCGCACAGGTCGATGACACGACCGGTGAGGTCTTCGGTGGAGCCGTTGCCGGCTTCCATCTTCATGCGCACGGTCGGGAACAGCGGGGTCAGGTTTTCGAAAAGAATCTTGTTCTTCGCGTTTTCCGGACGGTCGAAGTTGATGGTGTCGACCTTGAGCAACGCGAAGTAACGCTCGCCTTCCTTCGGAGGGCGGATCTTGCCAACGATGGTGTCACCGGTGCGCAAGTTGAAACGGCGGATTTGGCTCGGCGAGACGTAGATATCATCCGGGCCGGCCAGGTAGGAAGCGTCCGCGGAACGGAGAAAGCCGAAGCCGTCCTGGAGAATCTCCAGCACGCCATCACCGGAGATTTCCTCGCCGCTCTTCGCGTGTTTCTTGAGCAGGGAGAAAATCACGTCCTGCTTGCGCGAACGGGCCATATTTTCTAGGCCCATCTGTTCGGCCAATTCGAGCAGTTCGGTAATCGGCTTTTGCTTGAGTTCAGTCAGATTCATATAGGAATGACGTAATCATTTATGGAGGGGAAATTAAGCTTTTGGCTTAATGAGGCCGCGCCGCGGAGAAGGCGACAGGATCGCGTACTTATTCGAAAGGAGAGCGTCGGCGACGGCTTGCAGGGGGCGCTGGAGAAACCAGTGCGGGGCCGAATGTAACACCTGGATTTACGAGCGTCTAGCCCCGCAGAACGAAAAAGCCCCGCGATTGGCGGGGCTTTTACTACGGCATTCAGCGCTTAGAGGTTGGCGTCGATGAAGGCCGCCAGCTGCGACTTCGACAGTGCGCCGACCTTGGTGGCTTCGACGTTGCCGTTCTTGAACAGCATCAGGGTCGGGATACCACGCACGCCGTGCTTGGCCGGAGTCTCCTGGTTTTCGTCAATGTTCAGCTTGGCAACGGTCAGCTTGCCCTCGTAGGTCTTGGCAATTTCGTCCAGGACCGGCGCGATCATCTTGCACGGACCGCACCACTCAGCCCAATAATCGACCAGTACCGCGCCTTCGGCATTGATTACGTCAGCCTCGAAGCTAGCGTCGCTAACGTGTTTGATCAGATCGCTGCTCATGGAATTCTCCGGGGTTGTCAGCAAAAAAACGTGGCCCATCATAGCGGCCCTTCCCGGGTTCAGGAAGCCGCAGTTGATTGAGTCTCGCTATGACGGAGCATGCAACCGTGTATCGCCCGGCTCAAGAAGCAGCGGGGGCGACAAAGGCGATTCCGGTGCGCAGCGCAGCGTTACGTACATGTTCCTGCATGGCTTTTTGCGCGGGGCCCGATGCACGGCGGGCCAGTGCGCGGAGGATCTTGCGGTGCTCCTGCCAGGTTTCCATGGCCCGCTCGGCCCTGATGAACGGTAGCTTCTGGCTCTCCAGGAAGATCTCGGCGCTGGCAGAGAGGATGCTCAGCATTGCCTGGTTGCCGCTGGCCAGCAGGATTCGTCGATGGAATTCGAAATCCAGTCGTGCCGCCGCGTCGAAATGCCCTGACTTCAACTCCCGGCGCATGGCTTCGACATTGTCCTCCAGCACGTCGAGCTCCCCGGGAGTCAGCGTCACCGCCGCCAACCCGGCCGCGAAGCCTTCCAGCGCATAACGCAACTGGAAAATGTCCATCGGAGAGGCCTGGGCTGCGAACGGCCAGGCCGGGGTCGACTCGTTGCGCGAAACGTCCACCTGGGACTGCACGAACACCCCTTTGCCCGGCTGCACGCTGATCATGCCCAGGGCGCTCAACGACGAAAGCGCCTCGCGCAGCGATGCCCGACTCACGCCCAATCGCACGGCCAGATCGCGTTGCGACGGCAGCGCATCGCCCGGACCGAAGCCCTGTTCGACGATCAGTTTGCGGATGGCTTGCAACGCCACTTCAGGGACGGCGCGAGGGATGGAA
Organism: Pseudomonas sp. Pf153; assembly: GCF_001269775.1. Taxonomy (NCBI): domain Bacteria; kingdom Pseudomonadati; phylum Pseudomonadota; class Gammaproteobacteria; order Pseudomonadales; family Pseudomonadaceae; genus Pseudomonas; species Pseudomonas sp. Pf153. The sequence goes on from NZ_LHVL01000009.1 coordinate 133,498, forward strand.
TTCATGTTCTTTTCGACAGACCGGACCAGTGAGCGGCTAGTTGTAAAGCTATTCGGCGCGCCCGGCAAGTCGTGCCCCAGCGGGGTTCGGCGGCCAATACCAACGCTCGATAACGGTGCGAAATGCGGCGCAACTGTTCAGACCAGTAAGACCGCCTCTCACCAGTAAAACCGAGGCTTTCACCACCGGAAAATCGCCTTGGCACGCACCGTGCTCTGTCGCAATGCAGAAACCACATCACCGATCCCGGAGATACGCCATGACCCCGCGTTTCAGCGCCCTGCTCACTGCCCTGTTTGCCAGCTTGATGCTTTGTCAGATTCCCGCACACGCCGATGGTCTTGAAGATGTGGTCAAGCGCGGCACCCTGAAAGTCGCGGTGCCCCAGGACTTTCCACCCTTTGGCTCGGTAGGCCCGGACATGAAACCCCGGGGCCTGGACATCGATACGGCGAAGCTGCTGGCCGATCAGCTCAAGGTCAAGCTTGAACTGACGCCGGTCAACAGCACCAACCGCATTCCCTTCCTGACCACCGGCAAGGTTGACCTTGTGATCTCCAGCCTGGGCAAGAACCCGGAACGTGAGAAGGTCATCGACTTTTCCAGCGCCTATGCGCCGTTCTACCTCGCCGTGTTCGGCCCGCCCGAGGCGACTATCAATGGCCTGGATGATCTCAAGGGTAAGACCATCAGTGTCACCCGTGGCGCCATTGAAGACATCGAGCTGACCAAGGTTGCGCCGCAAGACGCCACCATCAAACGCTTCGAAGACAACAACTCGACCATCGCCGCCTATCTCGCCGGCCAGGTGGACCTGATCGCCAGCGGCAACGTGGTGATGGTGGCCATCAGCGAACGCAACCCCAAGCGTGTGCCGGCCTTGAAAGTGAAGCTCAAGGACTCGCCGGTGTATGTCGGCGTGAACAAGAACGAGCCGGCGCTGCTGGACAAGGTCAACCAGATCCTCGCCACGGCCAAGGCAGACGGCAGCCTGGAGAAAAATTCGCAGACCTGGCTGAAACAGCCACTGCCGGCCGACCTCTGAACGACGTTTAAGGGGCTGAGCATGGCTTATCAGTTCGATTTCCTGCCGGTGGTGCAAAACACCGAGCTGCTGGTGCGCGGCGCGCTGTTCACTCTGGAGTTGACGGCCATAGGCGCACTCTTCGGGGTCGGCCTGGGTATCGTGGGCGCCGTAGTGCGAGCGTGGGATATCCGGCCATTCGCCGCGATTTTCGGCGTGTACGTGGAGTTGATCCGCAACACGCCATTCCTGGTGCAGCTGTTCTTCATCTTCTTCGGCTTGCCGTCCCTGGGCCTGCAGATTTCCGAATGGCAGGCGGCGGTGTTGGCGATGGTGATCAACCTGGGGGCCTATTCCACCGAAATTATCCGCGCCGGCATCCAGGCCATCCCCCGAGGACAGCTGGAAGCCGCTGCGGCCTTGGCGATGAGCCGCTTCGAGGCCTTTCGTCACGTGGTGCTGCTACCAGCGCTGGGCAAGGTCTGGCCGGCCCTGAGCAGTCAGATCATCATCGTGATGCTGGGCTCGGCGGTCTGTTCCCAGATCGCCACCGAAGAGTTGAGTTTCGCAGCCAACTTCATCCAATCGCGCAATTTCCGCGCCTTTGAGACTTATGCGCTGACGACCCTGATCTATTTGTGCATGGCGCTGCTGATCCGCCAGTTCCTGAACTGGCTGGGCCGCCGCTGCCTGTACCGGAGCGCCCAATGAGCGATTTCACTTTCTGGGACGTGGTGCGCAACCTGCTCACGGGCCTGCAATGGACCCTGGCGTTGTCCCTGGTGGCGTTTATAGGTGGGGGCGTGATCGGTTTGCTGGTCCTGGTGCTGCGCATCGCCAAGGGCACTCTGACCCGCCATGTCGCCCGTACCTATATCGAGCTGTTCCAGGGCACACCCTTGCTGATGCAATTGTTTCTGGTGTTCTTCGGCGTGGCCCTGGCCGGGGTGGAGATTTCGCCCTGGATGGCAGCGGCAATTGCCCTCACGCTGTTTACCAGCGCCTACCTGGCGGAGATCTGGCGCGGTTGCGTCGAGGCCATTCCCCATGGTCAATGGGAAGCCTCTTCCAGCCTGGCACTGAACCGGCTGGAGCAGTTGCGCTACGTGATCCTGCCCCAGGCACTGCGCATCGCCGTGGCACCGACCGTCGGGTTCTCGGTGCAAGTGATCAAAGGCACGGCAGTCACCTCGATCATTGGCTTCACCGAACTGACCAAGACCGGCGGCATGCTCGCCAACGCCACGTTCGAGCCCTTTATGGTGTATGGCCTGGTGGCCCTCGGTTACTTCCTGCTCTGCTACCCCTTGTCCCTCAGTGCGCGCTACCTGGAAAGGAGACTGCATGCCTCTGCTTAGAATTTCCGCCCTGCATAAATACTATGGCGACCATCACGTACTCAAAGGCATCGACCTGAGCATCGAGGAAGGCCAGGTGGTCGCGATCATCGGCCGCAGCGGTTCGGGCAAATCCACCTTGCTGCGCACCCTCAATGGCCTGGAATCGATCAACGACGGTGTGATCGAAGTGGACGGCGAATACCTCGACGCCGCCCGCGCCGATCTGCGCAGTCTGCGCCAGAAAGTCGGAATGGTGTTCCAACAGTTCAACCTGTTCCCGCACCTGACCGTTGGCGAAAACGTCATGCTCGCCCCTCAGGTCGTACAGAAAGTATCCAAGGCCAAGGCCGCCGAACTGGCGCGACAGATGCTGGAGCGGGTCGGGCTCGGCGAGAAATTCGATGCATTCCCGGAGCGTCTCTCCGGTGGCCAGCAGCAGCGGGTAGCCATTGCCCGGGCGCTGGCGATGTCCCCCAAGGTCTTGCTGTGCGATGAAATCACCTCGGCCCTGGACCCCGAACTGGTCAATGAAGTGCTCAATGTGGTCCGACAGTTGGCCAAAGAAGGCATGACATTGATCATGGTCACCCACGAAATGCGGTTCGCCCGTGAGGTGGGGGACAAGCTTGTATTCATGCACCAGGGCAAGGTGCATGAAGCGGGGGATCCCAAGGTGCTGTTCGCCCATCCACAGACAGCAGAGCTGGCGAACTTCATCGGGACGGTCGAGTCCGTGGCCTGAAGCATTGTGGCGCCGGTCCTGGCTCCATCATTGGCGTAAGCGGTCGATCGTGGCAGGATGGCAAGGTTATCGACCGAGACTTCCTGACCATGCCGCCATCCCAAGCCAAGAATCTGTCCCTGATCGCCGCCATAGACCTGGGCTCCAACAGTTTCCACATGGTCGTCGCCAAGGCCCAGAACGGGGAAATACGGATTCTCGAACGGCTCGGTGACAAGGTCCAGCTGGCTGCCGGCATCGACGAAGAGCGCCGCCTGAGCGAAGAATCCATCCAGCGTGGGCTCGACTGTCTCAAGCGGTTTGCACAATTGATCAACGGCATGCCCCTGGGCGCAGTGCGGATCGTGGGCACCAACGCCCTGCGCGAGGCGCGCAACCGTGGCGAATTCATCCGCCGCGCCGAGGAAATCCTCGGTCACCCGGTGGAAGTCATCTCCGGCCGTGAAGAAGCCCGCCTGATCTACCTGGGCGTCTCCCACACCCTGGCCGACACCCCCGGCAAGCGACTGGTGGCGGACATTGGTGGCGGCAGTACGGAGTTCATCATCGGCCAGCGCTTCGAGCCCCTGCTGCGCGAAAGCCTGCAAATGGGCTGCGTCAGCTACACCCAGCGTTATTTCCGCGACGGCAAGATCACCCCGGCCCGCTACGCCCAGGCCTACACGGCGGCACGGCTGGAAATCATGAGTATCGAACACGCCCTGCACCGCCTGACCTGGGACGAAGCCATCGGTTCCTCGGGCACCATTCGCGCCATCGGCCTGGCGCTCAAGGCCGGCGGCCATGGCAACGGCGAAGTCAACGCCGAGGGCCTGGCCTGGCTCAAGCGCAGGCTGTTCAAGCTCGGTGAATCGGACAAGATCGACTTCGAAGGCATCAAGCCCGACCGCCGGGCAATTTTCCCGGCCGGCCTGGCGATTCTCGAGGCCATTTTCGACGCCCTCGAACTGCAACGCATGGACCATTGCGAAGGCGCCCTGCGCGAAGGCGTGCTCTACGACCTGTTGGGACGCCATCACCACGAAGACGTCCGCGAGCGCACTCTGGGTTCGCTCATGGAGCGTTACCACGTCGATCTGGAGCAGGCCGTGCGCGTCGAACGCAAGGCGCTGCATGCCTTCGACCAGGTGGCCGAGGACTGGGACCTGAACGACGGTATCTGGCGCGAACTGCTGGGCTGGGCCGCCAAGGTGCATGAAGTGGGCCTGGACATTGCCCACTATCATTATCACAAGCACGGCGCCTACCTGATCGAACACTCCGACCTGGCGGGTTTTTCCCGGGAAGACCAGCAAATGCTCGCCCTGCTGGTGCGTGGCCACCGGCGCAATATTCCCAAGGACAAGTTCACTGAGTTCGGCGATGACGGCATCAAGCTGATTCGCCTGTGCGTGCTGCTGCGTTTCGCAATCCTGTTCCACCACATCCGCGGCACCCAGGAAATGCCCCAGGTAGCTCTGCACGCCGACGGCGATCAACTGGATGTGATGTTTCCCGACGGCTGGCTGGAAGAAAACCAACTGACCCAGGCCGACTTCGCCCTGGAAGCGGAATGGCTGGCTCGTGTCGGGATCGTGCTGAATATCCACTGATCAGGCGGCGGTGAGAGTCTCCTGTGGCGAGGGAGCAGAGCCTGCCCCCTCCCGCAAACCTCTAGCGAACCGGCAGCACCGGGCTGCTCAGGCGCTCCAGCAAGGTCGCCTGGGCGCTGCGTGGGTTCTGGTTGCCTGTCGGCGTGTTACGGATGTAGCGGCCGTCCGATTGCAGGCTCCAACTGTGGGTATTGTCGGTGAGGTAGCTTTCCAGCTCTTTCTTCACCCGCAGGATCAGTTTCTTGCCCTCTACCGGGAAGCAGGTCTCGACGCGCTTGTCGAGGTTGCGCTCCATCCAGTCGGCGCTGGACAGGAACATCTGCTCCTCGCCACCATTCAGGAAGTAGAACACCCGCGTGTGTTCCAGGAAGCGGCCAATGATCGAGCGCACGTGGATGTTATGGGAAACCCCGGGGATGCCCGGGCGCAGGCAGCACATGCCACGCACCACCAGGTCGATGCGCACGCCCGACTGACTGGCCTTGTACAACGCACGGATGATCTTCGGATCGGTCAGCGAGTTGAACTTGGCAATGATGTGCGCCGGCTTGCCATCCAGGGCGAACTGGGTTTCCCGGGTGATCATGTCGAGCATGCCCTTTTTCAGGGTGAACGGCGCATGCATCAGTTTCTTCATGCGCAAGGTCTTGCCCATGCCGATCAACTGGCTGAACAGTTTGCCGACGTCTTCGCACAAGGCATCGTCGGACGTCAGCAGGCTGTAGTCGGTGTATAGACGGGCGTTGGCCGCGTGGTAGTTGCCGGTGCCCAGGTGGGCGTAACGCACAATCTCACCGGCCTCGCGCCGCAGGATGAGCATCATCTTGGCGTGGGTCTTGAAGCCGACCACGCCATAGATCACCACCGCGCCGGCCGCTTGCAGACGGCTGGCCAGTTGCAGGTTGGACTCTTCATCGAAGCGCGCCCGCAATTCGATCACCGCCGTGACCTCCTTGCCGTTTCGCGCCGCATCCACCAAGGCATCGACGATTTCCGAGTTGGCGCCGCTGCGGTACAGGGTCTGGCGCACCGCCAGGACGTGCGGGTCCTTGGCGGCCTGGCGCAGCAGGTCGACTACCGGAGTGAACGACTCGAACGGGTGCAACAGCAGGATGTCCTGCTTGCTGATCACGCTGAAAATGTTCTCGCTGTTTTGCAACAATTTCGGGATCTGTGGCGTGAACGGCGAATATTGCAGTTCCGGATGACTGTCCAGGCCGGTGATGCTGAACAGACGGGTGAGGTTGACCGGGCCATTGACCTGGTACAGCTCGGTCTCATGCAGGTTGAACTGCTTGAGCAGGTAATCGGACAGATGTTTCGGGCAGGTGTCGGCCACTTCCAGGCGCACCGCATCGCCATAGCGCCGGGAGAACAGCTCACCGCGCAGGGCGCGGGCCAGGTCCTCGACGTCCTCGGTGTCCACCGACAGGTCGGCGTTACGCGTCAGGCGGAATTGGTAGCAACCCTTCACTTTCATGCCTTGGAACAGGTCATCGGCGTGGGCATGGATCATCGACGACAGGAATACATAGTTGTCGCCAGGGCCGCCGACGTCCTCCGGCACACGGATGATGCGCGGCAACAGGCGTGGCGCGGGGATGATCGCCAGACCGGAATCGCGACCGAAGGCATCGATGCCCTCCAGCTCGACGATGAAGTTCAGGCTCTTGTTGACCAGCAACGGAAACGGGTGAGTCGGGTCAAGGCCGATCGGCGTGATGATAGGCGCAATCTCGTCACGGAAATAGCGGCGCACCCAGGCCTTGAGCTTGGTGGTCCAATAGCGGCGACGAATGAAGCGCACCTGATGCTTTTCCAGCTCCGGCAACAGAATGTCGTTGAGGATCGCATACTGGCGGTCGACCTGGTCGTGAACCAGTTCGCTGATGCGCGCCAGGGCCTGATGGGGTTGCAGGCCGTCGGCGCCGGCCTGTTCGCGGGCGAAGGTGATCTGCTTCTTCAGGCCGGCGACGCGAATCTCGAAGAACTCATCGAGGTTGCTGGAAAAGATCAGCAGGAACTTCAGCCGCTCCAACAACGGATAAGACTCGTCCAGCGCCTGTTCCAGCACGCGGATGTTGAATTGCAGTTGCGACAACTCGCGATGGATGTACAGGCTGCTGTCATCCAGGTTGGGGATCGCAATCGCCGGAACCGGGGCTGGCTCGGTAGCCACCGGGGGAGCAGGCTCCAGCTCCGGTGGCGTCTCGTCGATTTGCTCGACCACGGGTTGAGCGTCTTTTACGGCAACTTCAGTGAGTCCTTCGGTATTCATCGCAAGTTCCTGGGAGGCTATTTCTGCTCTCGTAGCAATTGGGCAGCGCGCACGGCGAAGTAAGTCAGGATGCCATCAGCGCCGGCGCGTTTAAAAGCGGTCAAGGATTCGAGAATCACCCCTTCGCTCAACCAGCCGTTCTGGATCGCCGCCATGTGCATGGCGTACTCGCCGCTGACCTGGTAGACAAAGGTCGGCACTTTGAATTCGTCTTTGACCCGGCAGAGAATGTCGAGGTACGGCATGCCCGGCTTGACCATCACCATGTCGGCCCCTTCCGACAAGTCCGCCGCCACTTCGTGCAAGGCTTCCTGGCTGTTGGCAGGGTCCATCTGATAGGAGGCCTTGTTGGCCTTGCCCAGGTTCAGGGCCGAACCGACGGCATCGCGGAACGGACCGTAATAGGCGCTGGCGTACTTGGCCGAATAGGCCATGATCCGCACATTGACGTGACCCGCCACTTCAAGAGCTTCGCGGATCGCCTGGATGCGACCGTCCATCATGTCCGACGGCGCCACTACCTGGGCGCCGGCCTCGGCGTGGGACAGCGCCTGCTTGACCAGCGCATCGACCGTGACGTCGTTCTGCACATAGCCCTCTTCATCGAGGATGCCGTCCTGTCCGTGGGTGGTGAACGGATCCAGCGCAACGTCGGTGATTACACCCAACTCAGGGAAACGCTCGCGCAAGGCGCGGGTCGCTCGCTGGGCGATGCCCTCTGGATTCCAGGCTTCGGCGGCGTCCAGGGATTTGAGCGCCGGCGGCGTTACCGGGAACAACGCCAGCGCCGGAATCCCCAGCTCAACCCATTTAGCGGCTTCTTCGAGCAACAGATCGATGGTCAGGCGCTCCACGCCGGGCATCGACGTCACTGCTTCGCGACGGTTTTCACCGTCCAACACGAACACCGGCAGGATCAGGTCGTTGGTGGTCAACACGTTTTCACGCACGAGCCGACGAGAGAACTCATCACGACGATTGCGACGCAGGCGGGTGGCGGGGAAAAGACGGTTGGCGGGGGTAAAGCTCACGGCAGACTCCTGAGCCCGCGCTGACGGGCAAGCGTGACAGTTATAAGCGGTCATTATGACGAACACATTACAGAAGTGTTGCGCCCGAGCGGCAATGTTCTGGACCTGTGACCCGTCGTCGCAGTTATTGTCGTTGTAGGAATTGTTCACGTCGAGACACATTTCGATACTTTCCTGAATGTGTCTGAAGGGTTAGGCTGCGCGTTCATTTCGCCAGCACCCAGACAATGCTCCAACAATTTCTACATGACTTCGGCTACCTGGCCCTGTTTATCGGCACGTTCTTCGAGGGTGAAACCATCCTCGTGCTCGCAGGCTTCCTGGCGTTCCGTGGCTACATGGACATCAACCTGGTGGTCGTCGTTGCATTCTGCGGCAGCTACGCGGGCGATCAGCTGTGGTATTTCCTGGGACGCAAGCATGGGCGCAAGCTACTGGCTCGCAAGCCTCGCTGGCAGTTGATGGGTGACCGCGCACTGGAGCACATTCGTCGGCATCCGGACATCTGGGTTCTGAGCTTTCGCTTCGTCTACGGCCTGCGCACGGTGATGCCGGTGGCTATCGGCCTCTCGGGCTATCCGCCGGGCCGCTACCTCTTGCTCAACGGCATTGGCGCAGCCATCTGGGCCACCGCGCTGGCCGCGGCGGCGTACCACTTCGGAGCCGCGCTCGAGACCATTCTGCCCAGCATCAAGAAATATGAACTGTGGGTGCTCGGCAGCCTGCTGGTGTTGGGTTTTGGACTGTGGCTGCGCCGCCGGCTAAAGAATGCCCGACTGGCCAGGAAAGTCCTCGAGGCCGAGCGGCTGGAGCAAGCCAGGTCGGGCGAACCTACGACACCCAGCGAGTGAGCCGGTTGCGGCAGCAATACAAGCCAATCCCGCTGAGCAGGCTGTAACAAAGTACCCCGGCCCAGGCTATGGCGCTGAGCTGAGCGCTGGCCGGCCATAATCCGACCAGGGGCGCCAGCCATACCAAGGGCAGGTTCGAGGCCAACCGCAACAGCTCCAACCGCAACGCCCAAGGTCGATTCTCCAGGGCGACGCCCAGCACGAACACCCCGAACGCCACCGCCCCCCACCCCAACATCAAGGCGGCGACCGGCAAGCTGCTCTCCAGATTCATCAAATAACTGCCCAGCGCAATGTAGGCACAGAATTGCAGCGCCACGTACCACTGCTGGCGTACGTCCAGCGGCACCTCGAACTTGCGAAACCGGCTCAGGTCCGGTTTGTTCAGAGGATACTTCGCAGCGACGTCCGCCGGCCGCCAACCGGTGGGCATGAACCAGATCCGTAGCTTGTCCCACCACCGTTCGGCCCGCCGGGCGTCGGCCCACAGTTGGGCGTAGAACTGCAGGTTGGCCCACAAGGGATTCCAGCTGGCCAACGGTGTGGTCACGCCAAAAATCACCGGTTCATTCTCGTCTTCCTCCTGGAAGGTGCCGAACAGACGGTCCCAAATAATGAACACCCCTCCGTAGTTGCGATCCATATAGAGAAGGTTCTGCGCATGGTGGGCACGATGATTGGACGGCGTAACGAAGCACCACTCCAGCCAACCGAGCTTGGGAATGTGCTGGGTATGGACCCAGAACTGATACAGCAGATTCAGCGCCGCGACGCTGACGAACACCACCAGCGGGACACCCGACACGGCCAGTGGCAGGTAGAAAAACCAGCTCAACAGGAACCCTGTACTGGTCTGGCGCAATGCGGTGGAGAGGTTGTAGTCCTCACTCTGGTGATGCACCGAATGGGCGGCCCAGAGAATGTTGCGTTCATGCCCCATGCGATGCAGCCAGTAGTAACAGAAGTCGTAGAACACAAAAGCCAGAACCCAGACCCAGGCCCGGTCGGCGGGCAATCGAAAAACGGCCAGGTGCTCCAGGGCGAAGGCATAGGTCACCAGGCCTACGCCCTTGGTCAACAACCCGGTGGTAGTAGACAGCACGCCGGTGCTGAGGCTGTTGATCGCATCAGCCACGCGGTAATGGCTGACACCACGCCAGCGATCGGCCAACAGTTCGACGGCAATCAACACGAAGAAGAACGGCACGGCATACAGAATGAAATTCATGATGCGACCCAGTCATGCGAGGCAGGGAGATAGTCGGCAGATTAGGTGTAGCGGCCCGATAACCCTATGGCAACGAGTGACAAATTAGTGGACATTTAACGCCATGAATCTGGAGAAAAGCCCATGAGCAAAAAAGTTGCAGTGATCCTTTCCGGCTGTGGCGTGTACGACGGCGCCGAGATCCATGAAAGCGTGATCACCTTGCTGCGCCTCGACCAACGCGGCGCGCAGGTGCAGTGCTTTGCACCCAACATCGCCCAATTGCATGTGATCAATCACCTGACCGGTGAAGAGATGCCCGAAAGCCGAAACGTACTGGTGGAGTCGGCCCGGATTGCCCGAGGCAATGTGAAGGATTTGCGCGAGGCCAGGGCCGAGGACTTCGATGCCTTGATCGTGCCCGGAGGCTTCGGGTCGGCGAAGAACCTGTCCAATTTTGCCGTCGAAGGCGCAGGCTGCACCGTCCAGCCAGAAGTCCTGGCGCTGGCCGAGGCCTTCGCCGAGGCCGGCAAACCAGTGGGGCTGATCTGTATTTCCCCTGCCCTGGCAGCGAAGATCTATGGTCCAGGCGTGATCTGCACCATCGGCACCGATACCGACACAGCCGCCGCGGTGACCAGAATGGGCGGCACCCATACAGATTGCCCAGTGACAGACATCGTCGAGGACACCGCTCGCAAACTGGTCAGCACCCCGGCCTACATGCTGGCGCAAAACATCAGCGAAGCGGCATCGGGCATCAACAAGCTGGTGGACCGTGTGCTGGAGCTGACCCACGAGAACGACGCCTGATACCGTCGCGTTCTCTGTGGGAGCGGGCTTGCTCGCTCCCACAAAGGTGATCAGAAAACCTGAGCCCGCCGCTTCTCCGCCACCCAGCTGCGCCCGTACAGCACCACAATCGCCACGATCGCGACCACCTGGGCCGCCAGCGAATAAGCGTCGGCGTGGATGCCCAACCAATCGAAATCGAAGAACGGCACCGGACGGGTCCCGAAGATCCCCGCCTCCTGCAATGCCTTCACGCCATGGCCGGCGAATACCACCGACAGCGCACACAGCAATGCCGCGTTGATGCTGAAGAACAGCGCCAATGGCAGACGCGCCGAACCGCGCAGGATCACCCAGGCCAACCCGACCAGCAGCACCAGCGCCGTCGCGCCTCCGGCCAGCACGGCGTTATGCCCGGCGGGGCCGGCCTGCAGCCATAGGGTTTCATAGAACAGGATCACTTCGAACAGCTCGCGGTAGACTGAGAAGAACGCCAGGACAGCGAAACCGAAGCGGCCACCACCGCCCACCAGGCTGCTCTTGATGTAGTCCTGCCAGGCCGCGGCGTGACGCCGGTCGTGCATCCAGACACCCAGCCACAACACCATCACACTGGCGAACAGCGCCGTTGCGCCTTCGAGCAGCTCACGCTGGGCACCGCTGACATCGATTACATAGGCAGCCAAGCCCCAGGTCGCCAGACCGGCGAGCAACGCCAGCCCCCAACCGACGTTGACGCTGCGAACCGCCGATTGCTGGCCGGTGTTGCGCAGGAATGCCAGGATGGCCGCCAGTACCAGAATCGCTTCCAGCCCCTCACGCAACAGGATCAGCAGGCCGGAAATGTAGCTCAGCGACCAGCTCAGGCCATCGCCGCCCAGCAAGCCCGCGGATTCCTCCAGCTTGGCCTTCGCCGCCGCCAGGCGCTGTTCGGCCTGCTCCACCGGCAGCCCGTCCTGCAAGGACTGACGGTAGGCCATCAAGGCTTTTTCCGTATCCTTGCGCACGTTTGCATCCACGTTATCCAGCGAGCTCTCCACCAGCTCGAAACCTTCCAGATAGGCGGCTACCGACAGGTCATAGGCCTGGTCATGCTCACCAGCACGGTAGGCCGCGATGCTTTTATCCAAGGTGGCGGCAGTGTAGTCGAGCAATTGCGCCGGGCCGCGCTGGACCTGGGGCGGCTGGGCACGCTGGGCGCGGAAGGTGGCCGCTGCGGCCGGGCCTTGCGTCGCGAGGACTTCGGCCGGCGTCTGGCGAGCCAGGTCGGCGAGATTGAAGGTCTGCTCGCCCTTCGCGGCGGCCGGATCGGCACTGAAGCTGGCAATGTAGGTCGCCAGGTCCCAGCGCTGACGGTCGTCGAGCTGGTCGGCGAACGCCGGCATGTCGGTGCCTTCGACGCCCAGGCCTAGGGTGCTGTAGATGGCGTAGAGGCTCAGGTTGTCCAGTCGTTTGCTGTCGCGCAGGTTGGCGGGCGGCGGCTCCAGGCCGACACCGGCAGGGCCATCGCCAGCGCCGCTGTCGCCATGGCAAACCGAGCAGTTCTGAGCGTACAGCGGTGCCCCGCGCGCGGGGTCCGGGGTGATGACCGGGGCCTGGCTGACCTCATAGGCCACCGCCAGCCGGGCCCCCATCTGGCGGGCCATTCGGGCCACCTCGGCGCCATCCTGGCGTTGGCTGATCGCGTTACGCAGGGCGCCGATGCCCTGTGTCAGCTCGGCCTTTTCCGGCTTGGCCGGCAGCGCAACGACCAGCCCCTCCAGCACCTGGATGAATTCCAGTTGTTCGCGGTATTCGGACTCGTCGATGACCTTCCCCGCTTCCACCGTCGCCGGGTAATCCGCACCGATGTAGTCCAGCAGATGCAGCGCCTGTGGGGCGCCTTCAAGGGTGTCGGCCAGCAAATGGGGGCTACACAGGGCCAGCAATGGCAGTGCAAGCCAGCCCAGAAAACGAAGCGGGGCAATCATCAACAATTCTCAGTTGGAAATAAGAAGTAACACATTGTTCACGTCCACAGCCTTCGACTCAAGCGCCGATATGCATCGCAGATGCTTTTTCATCGGATCTTCATGCTTTGGAAGTGATGTCACAAAAACGGCATTTAGGAATTGAAAAGCCATTACATAGCCAACGGCCATGTTTATAATCCCGCCGCCTTCTCGATGTCCGAGGCAAAAAAAGCTCCTCCGAATGCGAGGAACCGACAGCGTTCCGACGCATGTCCGTGGATCGCCCCAGCCCGACCCGCACACCCGGCTGATACCTCAGGGAAGAATGTTTATGGCCTCCCGTGCCGTTTTCTCGGTCGCTCTCGGTGCGATCACCTTGCTGTCAGGCTGTTCGGTTTTCCGTAATTACGACAGCGAACTGGCCCAGACCAACCAACAGCTCGCCTCTGGCAACGTCGATGCGGCCCTGACCCTGCTGGAAAAAAACAACAGCAAGGACAAGGACCTGTTGTACTTCTTCGAAAAAGGCGAGTTACTGCGCGCCAAGGGCGATCTGTCCGGCAGCCAGGCGGCCTGGACCAGCGCCGACCAGCAGGTCGGCCAATGGGAAGATGCGGTCAAGCTCGACACCGCCAAGTACGTGGCGCAATTCGGTAGCTTCCTGGTCAACGACAAGGTCCGGCGCTACGAAGGGTATGACTACGAAAAGGTCATGCTGACCACGCAGATGGCCCTGAACCTGCTGGCCGTGAATGACTTTGACGGCGCTCGGACCCAAATCAAGAAGACCCACGAACGCGAAGCGGTGATCGCCGACCTGCGAGACAAGCAATATCTCAAGCGCGAAGAAGAGGCTGAGCAGCAAGGGGTCAGGACCGAGTACAAGGACCTGCAGGGCTATCCGGTGGCCAGTCTCGACGCCCCGGAAGTGGTCGGCCTCAAGAACAGCTATCAGAGCGCATTCAGCCATTATCTGGCCGGTTTCGTCTATGAGGCCCTGGGCGAGAAAAACCTCGCCGCACCGGGTTATCGCAAAGCCGCCGAGCTGCGTCCCAACACCCCGCTGCTGGAACAGGCACTGCTCAATCTCGACAAGCCTGCCGCAAAGAACGATGACAGCGACGTCCTGATCGTGGTGCAAAGTGGCCTGGCGCCGTCCCGTGATTCGATCCGCATCCCCCTGCCCCTGCCCATCAGCGGCAATGTCGTCATCACGCCATTGTCGTTCCCGGTGATCAAGCCCGACACGTCCACCGCTGCCTTCGCCCAGATCGGTGTCGACGGCCGGCAACTGGACCTGACCCAGCTCAACAGCACCACCGCCATGTCCCGCCGCGCCCTGCGCGATGACATGCCGGGCATCATCCTGCGCACCACCGTGCGAGCCATCACCCGTGGCGTGGCGCAAAAGCAGATCAACGAAACCAATCCGCTGGCCGGACTGGCCGTGGGCCTCACCTCGGCCGTGCTCGAAGGTGCCGACACCCGTACCTGGCGCACCTTGCCGGACTACACCCAGGTGGTCCGCCTGCGCCTGAAGAAAGGCGAGCATGAAATCACCCTGCCAAGCGCGATAGGCGGCTCCGTGGTCAAGGTGGTCGTCGATCAGCGTTACCAGGTGGTCAGCCTGCGGGCCGTGGGCAATCAGGTCTTCGCCGGTGGCCTGGCCGCCCGGGTGATCCCGAGCGCCAACCCGACCGCCATCGCCAGCCTCAAGCAACCTTAAGAACGGAGTCTTGCTCACATGCGTTTAAAACTAATCGCCGTCGGCGCCCTGGCCTTGCTGGCCGGCTGCGCCACCCCGCCGCCACCGGAACCGGGCAGCGCTGCCAGCAAGGTCGTGGCCATGGGCAAAACCAAGAACATCGTGGTGGGCGCCATGCGCGTGGCGCGGGAAAACGGCTACATGACCGTCAACGTGCAGCTGAGTAATACCAGCTACAACAACAAGACGATGTACTACCGCTTCGCCTGGCTGGGACCTGAAGGTTTCCCTATCGCCGAGGAAGAAACCTGGAAAAGCCTGACGCTCTATGGCGAACAGACCAGCTTCCTGCCGGCCATCGCTCCGACACCCAAGGCCGTGGATTTCCGGTTGGAAATCAACACGCCTTGAGGGCAAGCCTGACTGGCACCGCGCACCGTTCCCTTTTTCAGTTTTGAGAGGCCCCACATGTTTCTACGCATTTCATCCCTCGCCCTCGCTGCCCTGCTGGTCAGCGGCTGCGCCAACAACTCCCCGGTATTGGGCAACAAGAACATCACCTACGGCGACACCAAGGCCGTGGAAACCGTGACCAACGAGTTCGGTTCCACCGACCTGCAGATGATCGCCGAATCCATGACCCGCTCCCTGGCCCAGTCCGGCATCCTGCAGGGCCGTCCCGTGGTCCAGGTTTATGATGTGAAGAACAAGACCAGCGAGTACATCGATACCCGCGAGATCACCACCAGCATCAAGACCCAGTTGATGAAGACCGGCGCGGCGCGCTTTGCCAGCGACAACAATGCCATGGACAGCCAGGTCGACCAGCTCAAGCTGCAGAACCAGAGCGGCCTGTACAAGAAGAGTACCGTGGCCAAGACCGGCAACATGATCGCCGCCAAGTACCGTCTCGAAGGCTCCATCAGTTCGATCGTCAAGCGCAGCAGCGACTACAAGGACGTCTTCTACAAATTCAGCCTGCAACTGATCGACGTCGAGAGCGGTCTGGCCGAGTGGATGGACGAGAAAGAAATCCGCAAGACCACGGAGCGCTAAGCCATGCGCACATGGATAGGCATCATGGCCCTGGCCTGTGCGTTCGGCGCGCAGGCGGCCCCGAAAGTCGCCGTCACCGACCTGGCGTATCAGGAGCGGGTGGAAGAATACATCCATACGGTTTCGGCCCAGAGCAACTTCCAGGCGGGCGCCTACAGCGCCAGTGCATCGTCGAGCTACGACGAGATGGAAGCCACCAGCAGCTATATCGAGCAGGGTGAACTGCGCAAGTTCACCGGTGACATCAAGGGTGAGATCCTGCGCAGCGGGATGTTCCAGCTGGTGCAAGGCACGCCCTACACCGCGTCGTCCAAGGGCGATGTCTATGACGTGATCAAGCGCATCAAGGCCGGCCACTTCAAGGGCGCCGACTACGTGCTCTTCGGCACCGTGTCGGACATCGACTTCACCCGCGACGTCAACGAACTGGCCAACACCGACAGCTACTCGGCGGTACTCGCCCTGACCCTGGTGGCCGACTTCAGCCTGATCAACACCAGGACCTTCGAGATCACCTCGGCGTTCACCGCCATGGGGGAAGGCCAGGACACCAAGCTGTTGAACCACCGGGACGTGCGCATCAGCCTGAATCGCCCACGGGTCGTGCGCGAGGTGTCCAAGGCGCTGGGCGAAGATGTGGCGCGGCAGATGAGCGAACAGCTCGGTGGCCCGAGCTACCAGCAACCCGGCGAGCCGGTGCAGCGCAATAACCTGCCCAGGGATAGCGCGCCGGTGATCCTGCGCTGAAGGTTCAGCGATCCCTTGTGGCGAGGGTATGTATCCCCTCGCCACACGTTTCGTTCGGCTTTACACCGCCGCCTTGCGGATCGTCGCCAGCAAACCCGCCGCTCCGATGAACAGCCCTGCAAAGGTCCGGTTCATCCGCCGTTGCTGCTTGGGCGTACGCAACAGGCGCAGAACCTTCGATGCCAGCCCGGTGTAGCCGGCCATGACGACAAGGTCGACGCAGATCATGGTCACGCCCAGGATCAGGTACTGCTTGACCAGGGGCGCATGAGGGTCGATGAACTGCGGCAGTACCGCCAGCATGAACACCAGGGCCTTGGGGTTGCTGATGTTGACCAGGAAACCGCGGAACACCAGCGCCATGGGTTTGCCGATAGGCCGTACGGCCGCATCGTCACTGATATCGCCAGGAATCGCGCGCCACTGCTTGACGCCCAGGTAAACCAGGTAGGCGACGCCAAACCATTTGATGGCATAGAACGCCGTGGCCGACGCGGTGAGGATCGCGCCAACACCCGCGGCGACGATCACGATCTGCAGCGCCAGGCCCAGTTGCAGGCCCAGGGCATTCCAGTAACCGCGCCAGAAACCGTACTGTAGACCGCTGGACATCGATGCAATGGCACCGGCGCCCGGCGACAGACTGATCACCCAGCAAGCGGCGAAAAACGCCAGCCATGTTTCCAGCAGCATTGCACACCTCGGCCAAGATTCGTCAAAACGACTAAGCTAATGCGCCGGCGGGCAGTTGACCACCGCTTTTTATCACTCGGGGGGGGCTACTCGAGGAACCCGCCGACCGGAAACGCCTCGCTGCCACGCCAGCGACGGACCGAACGCTGGAAAAACAGGCTGTTGGGCACCTGGATCATGGAACTGCCGGTGCCGAGTTCCTCGGGCTCGATCAAGGTGGTGTACAGCAAGTTGATCGCCACCACCCGGCCCTTGATACCGGGTTTGTCGGTGGCCTCCACCAGCTCGACCACATCCCCCAGGCGAAACGGACCGACGGTGTAGATCAAGACAGCGCACAGCAGATTGGACAGCACGCTCCAGATGGCGAAGAACGCCACCGCCGCCACGGCGACAAACCCCGACAACGCCGTCCACAACACCGTGGCGGAGACGCCCAGGCGTTCGAGCACCACGAGCATCGCACTGCCCATGATCAACCAGCGCAGCACGCCGCGCAGGATGATCACCAGTTGCGGCGGAATGGGATAACGCTCGCCAAGGCCCGTGAGGGCACGCGCCACGAAACGCTGTGCGACGTAACCGGCCAGCAGGATCAACAGCACTTGTACGCCGAGCCAGATCGGCTCGATCCACATCACGGGTATGGGCATGGTCAACGCTTCCATCAGGAAAGCGCCTCCAGCTCCGCCTGCAGGGTTTCCAGCAACTCCAGGGCTTGCATCCACGCCTCCTCAAGCTCCGCTTCACGAATCTTCAACCGGGCCTGTTCGGCCAACAGATCGCGCAACTCATCCTTGCGCGCCGCTTCGTAGAGACCACTGTCGCCCAGGCTGGTTTCGATCTTCTGCAGTTTTTCGTGCACCTTGCCCAGCTCGGCCTCGAGCTTATCGGCCTCGCGCTTATGGGGCGCCAACTGTTGACGCAGCGCCGCCGCGGCCTGGCGCTGGGCTTTCTTGTCAGTCTTGTCCGGGTTCACCGGCGTGGTGCTGACCGGCGCGTTGCGCTGGCGGTATTCCACCAGCCAGCGCGCATAGTCTTCCAGGTCACCGTCGAATTCCTCGACCTTGCCATCGGCCACCAGGAAGAAATTATCCGTGGTGCTCTTGAGCAAATGCCGGTCGTGGGACACCACCAATACCGCACCGCTGAATTCCTGCAACGCCATGGTCAAGGCCAGGCGCATTTCCAGGTCCAGGTGGTTGGTCGGTTCGTCGAGCAACAACAGGTTCGGTCGTCCCCAAGCGATCAGCGCCAATGCCAGGCGGGCTTTTTCACCCCCGGAAAAATTCAGTACCGGCTCGTCGATGCGGCCACCCCGGAAGTCGAACCCACCGAGGAAATCACGCAAGGTCTGCTCGCGCTCGGTCGGTGCCAGGCGCTGCAAATGCAGCAAGGGGCTGGCCTTGGCATCGAGGGAGTCCAGCTGATGCTGGGCGAAGTAGCCAACGACGGTGTTCTCGCCACGGGTCAGGCGTCCGGCCAGGGGCTGAAGCTCGCCGGAGAGGTTCTTGATCAGGGTCGACTTACCGGCACCGTTGGGGCCCAGCAACCCGATCCGTGCACCCGGCGTCAGTTGCAATTTGACTTTCTCCAGCACGGTCTTGTCGCCATAGCCCAGGCGTGCGTCGGACAGGTCGATCAGCGGACTGGAAATCTTGGTGGATTCGCGGAACACGAAATCGAACGGTGAATCGACGTGGGCCGCGGAAAGCTCTTCCATGCGCTCCAACGCCTTGATCCGGCTCTGGGCCTGACGGGCCTTGGTGGCCTGGGCCTTGAAGCGGGCGATGTAACTTTCCATGTGCGCACGCTGCGCCTGCTGCTTTTCGTAGGCCTGCTGTTGCTGGGCCAGTCGCTCGGCACGGGCGCGCTCGAAAGCGGTGTAGCCGCCGCGATACAAGATCAGCTTGCGTTGGTCGACATGGGCCACATGATCCACCACGGCATCGAGGAAGTCGCGGTCGTGGGAAATCAGCAACAGCGTGCCCGGATAACTCTTTAGCCAGTCCTCGAGCCAGATGATGGCGTCGAGGTCCAGGTGGTTCGTCGGCTCGTCGAGCAACAGCAGATCCGAAGGGCACATCAAGGCCTGTGCCAGGTTCAGGCGCATCCGCCAGCCACCGGAAAAATCGCCGACCTGACGGTCCATCTGTTCGTTGGTAAAGCCCAGTCCCGCCAGCAATTTGCGCGCACGGGCGTCGGCGGTGTAGCCGTCGGCAGTGTCGAGCTCGGAATGCAGACGAGCCAGCGCGGCGCCGTCGTGGGCCGCTTCGGCGGCGGCCAGGTCCCGCTGGACCTGGCGAAGGCGCACGTCGCCATCGAGCACGTAATCCACCGCCAGCCGTTCGAGGGTATCGACCTCCTGGCGCATGTGGGCGATGCGCCAGTCGGCCGGCAGCGAGCAATCACCGGAGTCCGGGTGCAACTCGCCTCGCAACAAGGCGAACAGGCTCGATTTGCCGGCGCCGTTGGCACCGATGAGGCCAGCTTTGTGGCCGGCGTGCAGGGTCAGCTCGGCGTCTTCTAGCAGACGTTGCGGGCCACGCTGTAAAGTCAGGTTCTGAAGTCGGATCATAATGGCGGCGGAGTCTACCAGCTTCGCTCGCAACTGGCGCGAGTAGCACGATGTCCTCTGACCTGTGGAGTTTTTCCCTCGATCTCTATGCCAGGCCTGGTGTAGAGCAGGCATGCCTGACCCTGCAAAAAGCCGGTGCGAGCGTCTGCCTGCTGCTGTGTGGTTTATGGCTGGCGCAACGCGGTGTGGCTTGCAACGAACGAAGGCTGCTGCAACTTCAACAACTGGCCGACACCTGGGACATGGAAGTCATACAGCCTTTGCGGGCCCTTCGCACCCAATGGAAAGACCGTGCCCAGCAAGACACCGAACTCGATAATCTGCGCGAAGAAATCAAGAAGCTGGAGCTGGAGGCTGAACGGCAGCTATTGAAACGACTGGAAGCGGCGACCACGGATTGGCCTGGAGGACGACCGGTCGACGCCGAGCAATGGCTGCAAGGGTGGGTGGCGAGTACCGACCCATCACACGGCGACGCGCTGCATCTGTTGCGCGTCGCCGTGTCGGATCCTGCGGTTTAAAACCTTAGGAAGCGCTGGTTGGGGTGCTGGTGGCCGGCGTCGTGGCGACAGTCGGGTTCACCGCCGGAGCAGGTGTGCTGGCGGATGGAGCGGGCGATGCAGCGGGTGCCGGCGACGGTGCCGCAGGCTTGGCCGCAGCGGTCGTTGGTTTTGCGGTGGCGGGTTTCTTCACAGCCGGTTTCGCGGCTGGCTTGGCGGCAGGCTTGGCGGCGGCCGGCTTCGCAGCAGCAGGCTTGGCAGCAGGTTTAGCCGCCGTTTTTGCAGGCGCTTTTGCAGTGGTCGGCTTGGCCGTCGATTTGGCAGCAGGCTTGGCTACGGCTGGCTTGGCTACGGCAGGTTTAGCCACAGCAGGTTTGGCAGCCGCTGTTTTTGCCGCCGCTGGCTTGGCGGCAGTTTTGGCAGCAACGGGTTTCGCGGCCGCTTTGACAGCTGGCTTGGCCGTGGTGTTTTTTGCTGCAGCAGGTTTGGCAGCAGCCACTTTGGCGGCAGGCTTGGCAGCGGGTTTAGCAGCCGCAGGCTTGGCAGCCGAGGCTTTTGCAGCCGGTTTGGCGACCGCTTTCACGGCCGGTTTTTTCGCAGCCGGTTTAGCTGCGCTGGCCGCGACAGGTTTTGCCACTGCCGGTTTGGCAGCAGGCTTGCTCGCTGCTTTGGCTGGCGCTTTCGCGGCAGGTTTGGCCGGTGTTTTAACCGCAGCAGGTTTAGCGGCCGGCTTTTTGGCCGATACAGCGACAGGCTTGGCAGCACGAAGGGTCAGTGCCTTGCCGGCAGCCTCTTGCACGCGACCGACACCCTGGGCCAGCTTCAGGCTTTCCTGGGCATCACGCTTGAGTTGCAAGATGTAGGCACGGGTTTCGGACTGACGATCCTTCAAGGCATCGAGCAGGTTTTCGAGTTCTTTGACGGCGTCCTTGGCCTTGGCCTGCGCCTTGGCCTTGCCGGCGGTGGCTGCTTCTTGCAGTTTGGTGCGGGACTTGTGCAGTTTTTCCTGCGCTTTGCCGCGTTGTTTTTCCAGTTTGGCGAGCAGTTTTTCAGCATCAGCCAGGGCTTGGGAGCAGGCATTTTCCAAATGCTCGAGCAGGCTGCCCGAGAGTTGTTGGAGCAAGTGCAACGGAGTATTTACAGGCTTCTTGGGGGCCGACATGGTTTACCTCCTGACTGACGTGAGTGCGGCTCATACTAGACCTCTGCTGCAACCGCCGCTAGGGCATGTTGACAGTACACAGGACGTTGCGTTGCAAGGGACGAAAAATCTTCTGAGCCACTGCCGGTACGATCCACTTGCACCGACATTCGCACTGGCATAATCCCTCGATTCGAGGCCGGAGAAAGTACACATGTTGCGTCACCTGTTTTTATGCTTGTGCATGGTCTGCACCACGACCCAGGCCGCCGATAAAACCAGCGCAAGCGATGCTCACGACCTGGCCTACAGCCTGGGCGCGAGCCTGGGTGAGCGTCTTCGCCAGGACGTACCCGATTTGCAGATCCAGGCGTTGGTGGAAGGTTTGCAGCATGCCTATCAGGGCAAGCCATTGGCCCTCAAGGATGAACGCATCGAACAGATCCTCGCCGAACACCAGGCACAACTGAGTGCTCAGTCGACGACACCGCAGGTCGAGGTCGCGCTGAAGACGGAACAGAAGTTTCTCAACGAAGAGAAGAACCGACCAGGCGTACAGCAATTGGCCGACGGCATCCTGCTGACCGAACTCAAGCCAGGCAACGGAGCAAAAGCCGGCCCTCACGGCAAGGTCCAGGTGTTGTACACGGGGCGGCTGCCCGACGGCACGGTATTCGATTCCAACCGCCAGGCTCAGTGGTTCAACCTCGACAGCGTGATCGATGGCTGGCGCAGTGCATTACCGCAAATGCCGGTAGGCGCGAAATGGCGATTGGTGATTCCTTCGACCCTGGCCTATGGCGCCGAAGGTGCCGGGGATGTGATCCCGCCATTCACGCCACTGGTGTTTGAAATCGAGTTGCTGGGTGCGACGATCTGACGTTGGCGAAAACGTAAAACGGTGCGCAATGCGCACCGTTTTTTTATCGCCGCAGGGCTTTCAAGCCTGGACCGCGGCCTCTTCCTTATGGGCGTTGTGCAGCACTTCGATCAGGCAGTCTTCCAGCTCGAAACGTTCATGCAGCAGGCCACCCAATTCCTTGAATTTTTCCGCTACGCACTTGCCTTCATCGCACAGGTCATTGAAGGCCAGCAGCTTTTCGGTAATGACGTCGATGCGCGGATAGATCTGATCGGCGAGCTCCAGGCCACGTTTGTCGTTGAAGGCCTTGGCTTCGCTCGTCAGTTGTTCGTAGATCTCGAAATGGCCAGCGGAGACGTAGTCAACCAGCACACCGCAAAACTCTTGCAGCGGCTTGCGGCTTTCTCCCAGCGCCTCGGGCTTGTCGCCGAGCGCATCATAGGCCCGAACCAGTTCGTGACGCTCCTGCAACCAGCGGTCGATCAGCAGATGCACCCCACCCCAGCGTTCCTGAGCATTCTGACAACTTTCGAGCATGGCGATTTCTTCCCTTGTGAGTCATGCCCCTCGCAGCCTGCGTACACCTGACTCATGGCAAGCCGGACACAACATGATCGAACGGCACGATTCCAATGATACGTGCGGGCCAGATTATGCCCGCACGACAGCTGCTTCAAGGTACGCAGGAGATAAAGTTCATACAAGTGTTTAATCCCCGATCCGGGCCCATTGCGACGTCTTGCCGCCGAGCGGTCGGATCAGTGCATTCCAGACAAGGCGAAGTAGCAAGTAGGTCATGACGATGGACACGGCGAGAAAAAACAGCAGGCTCCATTCGGGAACGCTCAAGTCGAACAGTGTCCAGGTGATGCTTGCACAGTCGACCGCACCGTCGATGACGCGATGCACGGCGCTCCACCATGAATTCGATCCCTCCGTGCGGCTGAAGCAATCAGGCAGTAGCTCAGCCGAATGACTTTGCACCAGCACCTGGTGCCACGCCAATGTCATCGCCCCGGACACGAGAACCAGCCCCATGGCCCCGTAGATAATGCTGCCCGTTTGACCCGGACCGTGCACACAGGCCGTCAGGCAGTTTCCCAGGAACAACATCAGGCACAACCGCTGCAGGACACACAGGCTGCAAGGCGCCAGGCCGACCGCATATTCCAGATAGCTGGCGATGCCCAGGGCCAGGGCCGCAGCGATGGAAGCCATGAAAAACAAGAAGCGTGAGCAGGCCAAAGACATGGCGGTTCCGTAACAAAAAAGACAGGTAGTTACGGTAGAGGAAAGCCCTCGGGCCTTTCAAGGCAGGCCCGCGCAGACACTTCACCAAGGGTGTAGGGAATTCCCGACAGACGCGAGAGGATTCAGCGCAATCCTCTGTAGGACTTTGCTTAGAACACCCTTCGAGCCTTGAACCGGACCATTATTGGCAGCCAACCCCATGGTAACGCCCCACATTTGATTGCCGGCACTGTCCGCCCCGTCCTATCAGCCGGGCAAGGCCTGGGACGACGGCAATGGCGCAGCGAGCAGCCGTTCATCCAGCAAGCCCAGGCCCTCCTGGAACAACTGGTTGCTGCGCTCGGCATCCCCCAACTGCGCCAGCAGTCGCGCCAGTTCGGCACAGGCCTCCGGGTTGCGCTGGATCCGCAGGCTGCTTTCGAGATAATCCCTTGCCTTGCCCCACAAGCTGTTCTGCAGGCACAGGCGTCCCAACGTCAGCAGAAGGCTGGAATCGGCCGGATGATCCTTGAGCCAGCCCTCGGCCGCCTGCAACTGCCGGATCGGGTCCTGGCCACGGACCAGTCCATACAGACGCGCCAAGTGGCTGTCATAGTGACGCTTGAGTGCCGTGCGCAACACTTCTTCAGCCTCGCCCTGGGCACCCAACTGTCGCAGTTGCTCGGCATAGGCCGCGATCAATGCCGACTCCTGGCGCTGCGCGGCGGTCAGCTGCTGCCAGGCACGGTTGAGCGATTGCAGGCCCATGCTGCCGTCTTCTTCGCGATGCGCCGCCAGGGAAAGATTTTCGCCCCAGGCCCGACGTTCCAGCTCCGCGAGTTCGGCCGCAGGCAAGACTTTGTCCTTGCGCAGCTCCGGCAACAGGCGAACCACCGCCGACCAGTCACCGCGCTGTTGATGCAGGCGCTGCAACTGGCGCAAGGTCTGGGCGTTGTGGGGATGACGATCGTGCATCGCTTGCAACGTGACCAGGGCTCCGTCGGTGTCGCCGCGATCCATCTGCAACTGAGCGTGAGTCAGCGCAATGGCGAGTTCGGCCTGGGGCTGACGCTCCAGGGCGCGTTCGAGCAGGCTGTCGCTCTGCTCGTACAGTCCTTGTTCATTGGCCGCGCGGGCCGCGCCGAGGTAATACAGCAAGGGCTGGCGCTCGGCTTCGGCGGCACGATGCAAATGTCGCTGGGCACTGGCCCAACGCCCTTCGGCCAGGTCCAACTGACCGTGTTCGATCGCCACCTGCACACGACGACTGCGGTTACGCCGTGACCAAGGGTTGACCACGCCGCTGGACGTGGTCACCAGCCCGATCAACGCGCGCACGCACCACCACAGCAACCAGAGCACCATCACCAATGCCAGGGTGACCCACAGGCCGGCTTCGTAACGGAAGTTCTTGTAGGCCACCAGCACGTAACCCGAATGCTCGGCGATCGCGACGCCCAGCAAGGCGGCGGCAGCGATCACCACGAACAGAATCACGTAGAGGCGCTTCATGGCTTGGCCTCCTGCTCACCAGGCTTGGCCAGGGGTTTGATCGATTCTTCAACGGTGAGATTGCGACGTTCCAGGTAGGCCTGGACGCTGCTGAGGGCACCCGCCAGGTCCGGAGTGACCACGGTGACCGGTTGCCGGGACAGTTCCGCCACGCGCTCGAGCATGATCCTGCTCTGCGGGTTGTCCTGGTTGAAGTTGTTTCTGAGGACGTCACGAGCTTCGTCCAGCGCCTGGGTGTACACCGGCGCCTGACCGTTGAGGGCGGCCCATTGCGCCTGCTCCAGTGCCAGGCTCAAGGCCAGGCGCACCTGCATCAGGCTCTGCCCGGCCAAGAGCGGACGGACATTCTCGTCGGCATTGAAATCGATACGGATGTAGCGCGAAATCTGATCCCACCACTGAGCCCAGCGGCTGGCGCCGTCGCCGTCGGCGGTCAATCCCAGCAGCGACTCGCCACGATCCTTGTACTCGGGTGCCAGTTCCGAAAGCTGCAGGACCTGGTCACGCAAGGCACCCAGTTGCAGGAACAGCCCGGTCCGGTCTGGCTGTTCGGTGCTGCGCAACGCCGCAAGCGTTTTGGCCAGTTGTTCACGGGCGGCAAATGAGCCCGGGTCGTTTTGCTCGCGCAGGATCTCGTCTGCCCCTTGGACCAACGCCTGGGCGCTGCTGATGTCCTGCAAGGCGGAAAGGCGCAGGCTGGCCAGGCGCAACAGATGCTCGGCCTCAGCCAGGCGCCAGTCCTTGCGGCTGGCCCCCAGCACCGTTTCCAGTCGCTGGCTCAGATGCTGCTGGTCGCCCTGCAATTGGGCGACCAGACGCCGCCGCTCCTCCAGCTCTTCGGCCGCGGGCAACTGCGCAAGGCGTTCACTGAGACGCTGCTCGTTGAGCTTGAGATTCTGCGCCTGATCGTTCAGCGCCTGGACCTGGGCGAACTGCTGCTGATTATTGGCTTGCAGGTGACGGACCTGCCAGACGCCCCAGCCACCCACGGCGACACCGGCTGCGCCCAGCAACAAGGCGACAACGGCCAACCCGTTACCGCGACGCGGGGCCGTCGGTGCCGCAGGTTCAACCGGCGCATCGATGGCTGGTCGGTCTTTATCTTCTTTTGGCAAGGCTGTTTCGCTCACGTGTCCATCCTTTGCATTAGAAAACGGCACGGCTTGTTCCCGTAACGCCGCCAGCAAAGCCGAGGCGTTGGCGCCACGACAATCCACAACTGTTCGGGCGCCGGCGGCACGCGCCATCTCGGCAACCCTTGGGCTTGGAACGAATAACGGCAACCGCGCCAGGGCGGGCCACGCTTCGCCGGCCAAGCGATACAGATGCTCGAAGCTCTGCCCACTGCTGACCATCAGCGCGTTCAAGCGTTCCGCTTCGACTTTCTCCACCAACTCGCCGTCGCGATACCGAGGCAGGCTGCGTCGGTACAACTCCAGATAATCGACACTAGCACCTTGCTCACGCAAGCGCTCCGCCAGCAGACCACGCCCGCCTTCGCCACGCACGATCAAGACCCGCGGCCCAGGCCCGGCGAGAGCCTGACGCAGCTCAGGGAGTTCAAGCAAGGCTTCGCTGTCGTCACCCTTGTCCGGGTAAGACACGGTGAGGCCCGCATCGGCAAGGATTTGCCCGGTGGCGGCGCCCACGCTGAACCAGGGCTGCTCCGGGGGCTCTGGCCAATACTGGCGCAACCGTTCCACGCAGAGCCGGGCCGCCGGTTTGCTGACCACGATCACCGCACAATACTGGTCCAGCCGCTGGAGAATCTCCCGCTCGGAATCGGACGCAGGGAGCGGCTCGATAGTCAGCAGCGGCAAGCTGCTGGTAAATACTCCAGCATCCGCCAGCATCGCTGCCAGGGCCGACGACTCGTCCTCCGGCCGGGTCAGCAGCAGCCGCCAGCCCGTCACGCGTGGCCTGCCTCGCCGTAGACCTTCTTGAGGATGTCGTCGGCGCCCTGGCTCAACAAATCCTCGGCCACCCGCACACCCAAAGCTTCGGCATCGCCACGAGGTGCCCGCGCCTGGGAACTGAGCAACTGTCCGCCATTGGGATCCCCCACAAGGCCACGCAACCACACCTGCTCACCTTCGAGCACGGCGTAGCAGGCAATCGGCACCTGGCAGCCACCGTTGAGGTGCTTGTTGAGGGCGCGCTCGGCGAATACACGGGTGGCAGTGTCTTCATGGTGCAAGGGCGCGAGCAAGGCATGGATCTCGCTGTCGGCGCTGCGGCATTCGATACCCACCGCCCCCTGTCCGCCGGCCGGCAAACTGTCCTCGACACTGATGGCCGAAGTGATGCGGTCCTCGAAGCCCAGGCGGATCAGGCCGGCGGCGGCCAGGATGATTGCGTCGTACTCGCCGGCATCGAGCTTGGCCAACCGCGTATTGACGTTGCCGCGCAGGAAGCGGATCTGCAGGTCCGGCCGACGGGTCAGCAACTGGGCCTGGCGACGCAGGCTGGACGTGCCGATCACACTCCCGGCTGGCAGTGCGTCCAGGCTGGCATAGGTATTGGAAACGAACGCATCGCGCGGATCTTCGCGCTCACAGATACAGAACAGACCCAAGCCTTCAGGAAAATCCATGGGCACGTCTTTCATCGAGTGAACGGCGATATCCGCTTCGTTGTCCAGCAGCGCAGTTTCCAACTCCTTGACGAACAGGCCTTTGCCACCGATTTTCGACAGCGGCGAATCCAGCAACTTGTCTCCGCGACTGACCATGGGAACCAGCGTGACGATCAGGCCGGGATGGGCCGCTTCCAGGCGGGCTTTGACGTATTCGGCCTGCCACAGGGCCAAGGCGCTTTTACGGGTGGCGATGCGGATCTCGCGAGGGGACATGGATCAATCCGTACTGAAAAGATACGACGGATAATAACAGCTCAGCCAAATACGCTTTGACTTGAATCACGACCCCGGGGCCTCCCTGCCCGTCAATATCATGGAAAGGGAGCACCGGGACGCTCCGCACCGATGGTCAAAGCTGTTGCATCATCTTGCGTACGCCGGCCACATGTCGCCGGCTGACGATCAACGCATCGCCGTTCAAGCCTTTGAGAAACAGCTGGAAATGCCCCAGGGGCGTACGCTGCAGGCGCTCGATACGCTCGCGGGCCACGAGGGCGTTGCGATGGATGCGCACGAAGCGCTCGCCGAACTCATCCTCGAGGGCCTTGAGTGGTTCGTCCAGCAGCACTTCGCCGCTCTCGTGGCGCAAAGTCACATATTTATGGTCGGCAATGAAGTAGACCACCTGATTCAACGGAATCAGCTCGATACCCTTGCGGGTCCGCGCACTGATGTGACTGCGTGGGCCGCTACCGCTTTCGGCGGCCGGTCGGGTCAGCGCCGCCAGTTGACTCCGATTGGGCCGCTCGGCCTTGCGTAACGCGTCAAGCAATGCCTCGGACGCCACCGGCTTGACCAGGTAGCCCACGGCCCCGGCCTGCAATACCTCGGGTGGGAAGTCGTCCCGCGTGGTGCAGAACACCACCGCGGGTGGCGACTCTCGCTCGCACAGCTTCGCCGCGACCTGCAGGCCATCCAGGCCAGGCATGCGGATGTCGAGCAATACGATATCCGGCTTGTGGCTGTCGATAAGGGCCAGAGCCTCTTCGCCATTGGTGGCGCTCGGCTCCAGGACACTGTACCCCTCGAGTTCACCAACCATTCGGCTGAGGCGCTCGCGGGCCAGGGGTTCGTCATCAACGATCAGGACATTCATAGTGCGCTGGATTCCTGCGTGAGTCTCGCACAAGGATAGCGTAGACAGAGGCGATGACATCCGTCACCGCGATTCACGCTAAGACTCGTTCGAGGGCCAAAAAGTGCCGCGAGGCGGTTGCCTATCTTTACCAGCGCTTGCCGACCGATGCTCGGGGCCCGTTGTCGCACGGCGTCGCCGTAGGGATTATCAAGACTCGATCCGATCAATATGAGCACCTCCGCGTCTGGGTTCGTCCGATGCACCATGAGTAAAAAATCCGACGTCCTATCGTCCACTGTAGACGGTTGCCACGATGATATTGCTCAATTGGAAAATATCGTTGTGCAAACCCTGCGTCGCAAGTCCGGGCGCCATCGAAAAAACCTGCCGGACAGTGCCAGCGCCGGCGCCGGTAACCCTGTTATCATCCGTGGCAGCCTTAACCGCTACTTTTTCCACAGCCGATCACGAGCGAATTCATGAGCACTGACAAGACCAATCAGTCCTGGGGCGGCCGCTTCAGTGAACCCGTCGACGCTTTCGTCGCCCGCTTCACCGCCTCCGTCAACTTCGACCAGCGCCTGTATCGCCACGACATCATGGGTTCGATCGCCCACGCCACCATGCTGGCCAAGGTCGGCGTGCTGACCGATGCCGAGCGCGACAGCATCATCGATGGCCTGAAGACCATCCAGAGCGAGATCGAGGCCGGCCAATTCGACTGGCGCGTCGATCTCGAAGACGTGCACATGAACATCGAAGCACGCCTGACCGATCGCATCGGCGTGACCGGCAAGAAGCTGCACACCGGTCGCAGTCGCAACGACCAGGTGGCCACCGACATCCGTCTATGGCTGCGCGATGAAATCGACCTGATCCTGGCCGAGATCACCCGCCTGCAAAAAGGCCTGCTGGAACTGGCCGAGCGCGAAGCCGAAAGCATCATGCCCGGCTTCACCCACCTGCAGACAGCCCAACCGGTGACCTTCGGGCACCACATGCTGGCCTGGTTCGAGATGCTCAGCCGCGACTACGAACGCCTGGTCGATTGCCGCAAGCGCACCAACCGCATGCCCTTGGGCAGCGCTGCGCTGGCCGGCACCACTTACCCCATCGATCGTGAGTACACCGCACAGTTGCTGGGTTTCGACGCCGTGGGCGGCAACTCCCTGGATAACGTCTCGGATCGTGACTTCGCTATCGAGTTCTGCGCCGCCGCCGGTATCGCGATGATGCACCTGTCCCGGTTCTCCGAAGAGCTGGTGCTGTGGACCAGCGCGCAATTCCAGTTCATCGACCTGCCGGATCGCTTCTGCACCGGCAGTTCGATCATGCCGCAAAAGAAAAACCCCGACGTCCCGGAATTGGTCCGGGGCAAGAGCGGCCGCGTATTCGGCGCGCTGATGGGCCTGTTGACCCTGATGAAAGGCCAGCCACTGGCCTACAACAAGGACAACCAGGAAGACAAGGAACCGCTGTTCGACGCCGCCGACACCCTGCGCGACTCGCTGCGGGCCTTTGCCGACATGGTCCCTGCCATCAAGCCCAAGCATGCGGTGATGCGCGAAGCGGCCCTGCGCGGCTTCTCCACCGCCACCGACCTGGCGGACTACCTGGTTCGCCGTGGCCTGCCCTTCCGCGATTGCCATGAGATCGTCGGCCATGCCGTGAAGTACGGCGTGGACAATGGCAAGGACCTGGCCGAGATGAGCCTGGATGAACTGCGCCAGTTCAGCGATCAGATCGAGCAGGACGTATTTGCGGTACTGACCCTGGAAGGATCGGTCAATGCCCGTGACCACATCGGCGGCACGGCACCGGCACAGGTCAAGGCCGCCGTGGCGCGCGGCCAGGCGTTGCTCGCCAGCCGCTAAAAGCTGAAAAGCTTCGCGAGCAAGCCCGCTCACACATTGGATCTGCGTCGGCTCATAGAGCCTGCATTTATGAAGATCTACTGTGGGAGCGAGCTTGCTCGCGAAGGCGTCCGCTCAGACGCTACAAATTCACTTCTTGGCCGCGACCATTGCCAAAAAACCCGGCATCGCCGCTTCCTTGTCCGCAGCGATCCGCTGCACGTTCGGGTTCGCCTCCAGCCGCTCCATCAGCGCCTTGGCCGCCGGCATGTCGGCCAGCAGGTCGATATCGAACAATTTCCTGCCCACTTGTAAGGCCAGCGAGACACTGTAGAGGAAATACAGATCGGCCAGACTCAAGCTATCGCCCGCCACATAGGGCGAGAACCTGCCGTGGCGACCGAGCGTGGCAAATCCCAGCAGCAACTCGGCCCGGGTCTTTTCCTTGATGGCATCGGGCACCGCCATGCCAAAAAACGCCTCAGCGTAGCAAGCCCGTCCCGGCAGCTCGATGTACAGTTCAATTTCCCTGCAGAGGGCCAGCACCTGGGCGCGTGCGAACGGCTCATCGGGCAACAGTGGCTTGCCTGGCTGGGTTTGTTCGATGTATTCGAGGATGACACTGGTTTCGTTGATAAACCCGTGTTCGGTTTTCAACACCGGCACCTTGCCGCGAGGGCTGACGGCGAGTACTTCGGGGGTCTGGTTGCCGTAGAACGGCACCTCTTCGAAGGGCAGGCCCTTCTCCAGCAGCGCCAGCTTGACCATGTTGTAATAATTACTGACAGAGAAACCGTAAAGCTCGAGCATTACAAATGCCTCCAGGCCGTGTGGGGTTGGCAGCCTTGCGTTATAGACCGCCCGCACATTTCTCGCCAGGAGCATCACCCTGCTGAATGCAGGTAGACTGGCGGCTTTCCTATCAGGAGCCTGCCATGAGCGAGCCAAACGACATCGACAACGACGAAGAAGAATTCGTCGAATCGACGCTGATCGAAGCCATCGAAAACCAGATCGAAAGCGGCAACCCGCCGGCGGCCAAGGCGACGTTCAACAAACTGACCCTGGTGAACTACGAACGCGAAGACATTCTCAACCTGATGGCCCATGTGCTGGCCTATGAGATTGATGCCATGCTCGAGGAAGATCGCCCGTTCGATACCCAATGGTACGAAACCGCATTGCGCGCCCTGCCCGAATTACCGCCGGAAAAGCGATGAATCCGATGGGGGAGCAAGGTGTGCTCCCCCGGTAAAATAAAAAAGCATGGCTCTGACACTGGACAGTTCGCCCGAGTGCGCTCAACTTAAGGGCGCTGTCGTCCAAATTCCTAGAAAGTCTGGAGTCCTTATGTCGCTTACCCCTGAGCTGGTTGCCGAACTGGAAATCCTTGCACTCTTCAACCTGGACAGTTCCCAGGAAGGCCTGAAAATTCATCAGACCGCTGCCCCCTCTGCCATCGCTGCTGCCAAGCGCCTGCACGAAAAAGGCCTGATCACTCAGTCCGATGGCGGTTACCTGACCAGCCTGGGACGGGATGCCGCCGAGCATGTGCAAAGCCTGTTGACCATTCTCAACGTCGTATCGCAAGCCGCCTGATCGTCCTATCGCCCACGGAAATCCCCGCATCGGGATTTCCGCAGGCGCATTGCGCGCCCATGTAAGAAATCTGACGTCAAAATCATATTTCAGCTTAAGAATTCCACAGCCCGGACGCTAAACTGCCATCACCTTCGATCTCCCACGTTCGACACCGCGAGCCGGTTTGAGCCGACATGACCCGCAATCACGAAATACGCCCAGACCTGGATGAGGGAATCGACCGCAAGGTCCTGAACCAGCTGCGCGCACGTTTTCTCAAGCTCAACACAATCCGGATGAATCGCGCCCTGGAAGGCCTGTCGCCTCGCCAGCAGAGCGTATTGACCTTGCTGCCATTGTTTTTCCACGTCAATCATCCCCTGTTGCCCGGCTACGTCTCGAGCAATACCCCGGCCGGGCTGTCGAACTACGAACCCGATGGCGATGTTCTCACCGAGGCCCAGCGGCTGACCCGCTCGTTTTCCTACAAGCCACGGCACGGCAGCAACCCGCCGCGCCCCATCCTCGGCCTGTTCCTGATGGGCAGCCTGGGCACACTTGCCCAGGCGGACCAGAGCGACATGGATGTGTGGGTCTGCCATGGACCTGACCTGAGCGACGACGAACTGGCGGAGTTGCGCAAGAAATGCCAGTTGCTGGAAGCCTGGGCCGCGACCCAGGGTGCCGAAGCCCACTTCTTCCTGATCGATCCGGCCCGGTTCGTGCGAGGCGAACGGGACACCCGGCTCAGTTCCGACGATTGCGGCACGACCCAGCACTACCTGCTGCTGGACGAGTTCTACCGCACCGCGATCTGGCTCGCCGGGCGTACGCCGATCTGGTGGTTGGTACCGGTCTATGAAGAAGACAACTATGAGCAATACACCCACACGTTGATCTCCAAGCGCTTCATCCGCGCGGACGAGACGCTGGACCTGGGGCACATGGCCTACATCCCACCCGGCGAGTTCATCGGGGCGGGGCTGTGGCAGTTGTTCAAGGGTATCGAGTCGCCGTACAAGTCCGTGCTCAAGCTGCTGCTGACCGAGGTCTACGCCAGCGAACACCCGGATGTCCAATGTTTGAGCCTGCGCTTCAAACAAGCGGTGTTCGCCAACCGCCTGGATCTGGAAGAATTGGACCCCTACGTGCTGGTCTATCGCCGCATCGAGGAATACCTCAACGCCCGTGGCGAACCCGAGCGTCTGGAACTGATCCGTCGTGCCCTCTATCTGAAGGTCAACCGCAAGCTCACCGGCCCGTCGCGCAGCAGCGGCTGGCAACGCACGCTCCTCGAGCGCCTGGCTGCCGAGTGGGGCTGGGATCAGCGCCAGCTCGCGCTGCTGGATAGCCGCAGCCAGTGGAAGGTGCGCCAGGTCAGCAACGAACGGCGTGCGCTGGTCAACGAGCTGACCTACAGCTATCGATTCCTGACTCAGTTCGCCCGTACCGAGAAGACCGTCAGCCTGATCAACAAACGGGACCTCAACGTCCTTGGCCGACGCCTGTATGCGGCGTTCGAACGCAAGGCCGACAAGGTCGAGTTCATCAACCCCGGCATCGCCCCGGACTTGGCCGAGGACACCCTGACGCTGGTCCAGTCGCCCAACAAGAAAGAGCCCGGGCAAAACCAGTGGGGTCTGTACAACGGCAACCTTAATGCCCTGGAGTGGGAGAACTTCGCGCCGATCAAGCGCAGCCGCGAACTGCTGGAACTGTTGACCTGGTGCCATCGCAACGGCGTGATCGATAGCAGCACGCGACTGGCGCTGCACCCTGGCGACAGTGACTTGAGCGAATTCGAGCTGTTCAATCTGCTGGGCAGCCTGCAACAGGCCATTGCCCTGCCCTTGGCCACGGTCGACGAAGAACAGCTGCTGCATGCCAGCGTGCCCAGCGAAGTGCTGATCCTGGTGAACGTCGGCGTCGACCCGCTCAAGCATCACCGCGACCTGAATATCCTGATGACCACCGAGCGCACCGACTCCCTGAGCTACGCCGGGGTTCGGGAGAACCTGGTGCTGACTCTCGATCAGGTCACGCTCAATAGTTGGAACGAAGTGCTGGTCAACCGCTTCGATGGTGAGCACGCCCTGCTCGATTGCCTGCGCGACTACCTCAACGACCTGCCCTCCGGGCAGCGCCAGCCACGCTTGCGGGTCCGCTGCTTCTGCCACAACCGTGCGCAATTCATCGCACGGCGGGTCGAGGAAGTCATCGAAACGGCCCAGACTCTGCTGCTCAGCAACCTCAATCACCGTTACCTGCTGCAAGTCCAGCAGCACTACCATGTGCTGGAGCTGGTGCCTGGCCAGGTCAACCATGTGGCGCTGGCCAGCCTGTCGGCGCTGGTGGATTACCTGGGCGAAGAGTTGACGGCCTACAGTCCGCTGCACCTGGATCCGATGGCCCTGGAAGACCACGACCTGGCGTTGATCCTGCCCACGGGCCAACCCGAGTGCCTCCAGGTGTTCTACCGGGTCAACGAAGATGAGGCTGACCTGTACGTACTCGATGAGCTCAACGCCCTTTGGCAACAACGCCTGCCCTATCACGACGAGCAAAGCCTGCTGGTGCCGCTGCAACGCTTCCTGCAATCGGTGTTGTACCGCCGTGACGCCCTGCTGTCGATGGACAGCGACCAGCCGTTGAACCTCGAAACCCTGTATTACCAGCTCCTGCCCTCAGGCAATGGCCGGGCGCGGCGGATCGAGGCGCGACAGGCCCCGCAGACACCGGTGAACAAGCCGTTCTACGACGTGCAGGCGATTATCGGTAAAGCCGCCCACGGCCAGGTCCACGTCACCCTGTATTGCAATCAGCAGGAGTTTTCGGAACTGGAACATGGCGACCAACTGTTCCGCGTGGTCGCCAGGGAAATCGTCGAGCAGCGTCGCGAGGCCGAACGCTATCGCTGCTATATCACCGACCTGGACCTTTCGGGCCTGGTGGGTGACGGGGCCTGCTCAAGCAATTTGTACCTGCGCTACAAGGCTGACCTGGAACGCGCCCTGAACGAGGCGCTGGCCCTGGTCTGAAATAGTCAGAGGTGGAAGTCGCCGCCCGCTTCAGGCTGGTATTCCACAGCCAGCAATGTCAACTTGAGGGTCTTGCCGCCCGGGGCCGGCCAGTCGATGTGCTGGCCAACCTTCAGGCCCAGCAGCGCACTGCCTACCGGCGCCAGGATCGATATTTTGCCTTCGTCGGCATTGGCATCCTGTGGATACACCAGGGTCAGGTGATAGTCCTTGCCACTGCTTTCCTCGCGACAATGCACACGCGAATTCATCGTCACGACGTCGGCGGGCACGTCTTCATGGCTCACCAGGGTGTCGGCGCGGTCCAGTTCGGTCTGCAACGCGATCACGCCCGGAAGCGTTTCATCCAGGCTGTCGATCAGACGCTCCAGACGCTGTACGTCCAGGCGAGTAAGGGTGATGGAAGGTGCGGTCATGATCCAGGCAGACTCCTTTCTTCTGCACGAAAAAAGCAAAACCCCGCCACAGGAAGACGGGGTTTTCACGGGCCTCGATGCGTTGAGGCGTTGAGGCGTAGCCGGACACTAACACAGCTCAATAAATAAACAAGCCGGAGCCCCAAGAGAACACCCCTACACCGTGTTCGCTGTGGGAGCGGGCTTGCTCGCGAAGACGGCGGTACAGCCAAGAACTTACTCAACTGACCCGCCGCATTCGCGAGCAAGCCCGCTCCCACAATGATTCAGGGGCAGCATCTAGGTGCGATGCTTGCGCCTGAGCGCCTCGGCACAGATCGCCCGCCGCCGCTCATCATCGGCCGAGCGCCATTCGCGGATGTCGTCCACGTGGCGGAAGCAGCCCAGGCAGATTTTCTGCTCATTCAGCTTGCACACACTGGTGCACGGCGACGGCACGGCCGGGCCGACATTGCTGTAGAGCGGCTTGGGCGGTCGCACCGCAGCGGTCCGGGCCACGCCGTTACAGACCTTCGAAATCGAATTTCACTCCGGCCTGTGCCGCCACGATGCGCTCGAGCATTTCGCCCAGTTGCTCTTCGCTCTTGTCGCACAGCCAACGCTCGCTTTCCTCGTCGTAGTCGAAGTGGAAACCGCCGGACACTGCCGCCAGCCACAACTGCCGCAACGGCTCCTGGCGACTGAAAATCAGCTGGCTGCCATTTTCGAACTTGACGGTCAGCACACCGGCGGCGCTTTCCAGGTCGATGTCCAGTTCGCTCTCATCGAAGATGTCCTCCAACATTTGCTGGGTGGTATCGACCAGATCGTGGAAACGGGCTTCAGTCAAACTCATTGCGACAACCTCGAAAATGTCTGCTCATGCTCAAGCGCCGCAAGATACGGGCGCTTTCTGGCGATTGCAAAGGATATACCGATCGACGCCAACCGCGCCCGCCTGAGTCGATAACGTCCCCCAGGCCCGCCGGACGGGAGTCCCGTTGCATAGGCAAGCTGCCGGGTGGCCGGTATACTCCGGCGCAATTAACGCATTTTCAAGGATTTCGCCATGAAGCGCCTGATCTCTTCCCTTGCTGCGCTCGTCGCGGTTGCCTGCCTTGTGACAGCCTGCGGCCAGAAAGGTCCCCTGTATCTGCCTGATGAGAGCAAGTCCCCTGAAGAGCAGGCCAAGTCGTCGCAGTCCAAGTCCCACTCGCACGACACCCATTCCACCACCTACTAAGGGAACGCCATGGACGCTTTTAACTACCGTGGCGGGGAGCTGTTCGCGGAGGGAGTCGCCCTGTCTGCGATCGCCGAACGTTTCGGCACGCCGACCTATGTCTATTCCCGTGCCCATATCGAGGCCCAGTACCGGACCTTCGCCGACGCGCTCAGCGGCATGCCACACCTGGTGTGCTTTGCCGTGAAAGCCAACTCCAACCTGGGCGTGC
This sequence comes from Pseudomonas sp. Pf153, assembly GCF_001269775.1. Classification (NCBI taxonomy): domain Bacteria; kingdom Pseudomonadati; phylum Pseudomonadota; class Gammaproteobacteria; order Pseudomonadales; family Pseudomonadaceae; genus Pseudomonas; species Pseudomonas sp. Pf153. The sequence goes on from NZ_LHVL01000009.1 coordinate 170,368, forward strand.
TCAACGTCCTGGCACGCCTGGGCGCCGGTTTCGACATCGTCTCCGGTGGTGAGCTCGAACGCGTCCTGGCCGCCGGCGGCAGCGCCGACAAGATCGTGTTTTCCGGCGTCGGCAAGACCCGTGAAGACATGCGTCGCGCCCTGGAAGTCGGTGTGCACTGCTTCAACATCGAATCCACCGATGAGCTGGAACGCCTGCAAGTGGTCGCCGCCGAATTGGGCGTTCGCGCGCCGATCTCCCTGCGGGTGAACCCGGATGTGGATGCCGGCACCCACCCGTACATTTCCACCGGGCTCAAGGAAAACAAGTTCGGTATCGCCATCGCCGACGCCGAAGACGTGTACGTGCGCGCCGCGCAACTGCCGAACCTGGAAGTGCTGGGCGTCGATTGCCACATCGGCTCGCAGCTGACCACCCTGGAACCCTTCATCGATGCCCTCGACCGCCTGCTGGCCCTGGTCGACCGCCTCGGTGATTGCGGCATCTACCTGCGCCACATCGACCTGGGCGGCGGCGTCGGCGTGCGCTATCGCGACGAAGAACCGCCCCTGGTGGCCGACTACATCAAGACAGTGCGCGAACGCCTCGAAGGTCGCGACCTGGCGCTGATGTTCGAGCCGGGCCGCTACATCGTCGCCAACGCCGGTGTGCTGCTGACCCGGGTCGAATACCTCAAGCACACCGAGCACAAGGATTTCGCCATCGTCGACGCGGCCATGAACGACCTGATCCGCCCGGCGCTGTACCAAGCGTGGATGGACGTGACGGCGGTACGTCCTCGCGATACCGCCACGCGCAGCTACGATATCGTCGGACCGATCTGCGAAACCGGCGACTTCCTGGCCAAGAGCCGGGAGCTGGCGCTGGAAGAAGGGGATCTGCTGGCCGTGCATTCGGCCGGTGCCTATGGGTTTGTCATGAGCTCCAACTACAACACTCGCGGCCGCTGCGCCGAAGTGCTGATAGACGGTGACCAGGCATTCGAAGTGCGTCGCCGCGAGACGGTAGCCGAGTTGTTTGCCGGCGAAAGCCTGCTGCCGGAGTAAAACCATGCTGCTGCGTTTTACCAAGATGCACGGCCTGGGCAACGACTTCATGGTCCTCGACCTGGTCAGCCAGCACGCGCACATCCTGCCCAAGCATGCCAAGCAATGGGGCGACCGGCACACTGGTATCGGTTTCGACCAATTGCTGATCGTCGAGGCCCCCACCAATCCGGATGTGGATTTCCGTTATCGGATCTTCAATGCCGACGGTTCGGAAGTGGAACAGTGCGGCAACGGTGCGCGCTGCTTCGCCCGTTTCGTGCTGGACAAGCGCCTGACCGCCAAACGGCGGATTCGCGTCGAGACCAAAAGCGGCATCATCGAGCTGGACGTGCGCAACGACGGCCAGATCGGCGTCAACATGGGCGCCCCGCGCCTGAAACCGGCGGACATTCCGTTCGAAGCACCCGCCCAGGCCTTGAGCTATCCGCTGGAGGTCGATGGCGTCACGGTGGAACTGGCGGCGGTGTCCATGGGTAACCCTCATGCGGTGCTGCGGGTCAGCGACATCAACAGCGCCCCGGTGCATGAGTTGGGACCGAAGATCGAGAACCACCCGCGCTTCCCTGCGCGAGTGAACGTCGGGTTCCTGCAAGTCATCGACCGCCACCGCGCGCAATTGCGTGTCTGGGAACGCGGTGCGGGGGAAACCCAGGCCTGCGGCACCGGCGCCTGTGCCGCTGCCGTCGCGGCGATCAGCCAGGGATGGATGGATTCACCCCTGTTGATCGACCTGCCCGGCGGGCGCTTGTCCATCGAGTGGGCAGGCCCCGGCCAACCGGTGATGATGACCGGGCCGGCAGTACGCGTATACGAAGGACAAGTTCGTCTTTGAGTGAGTCAAACCCATGACCGACAAGCCACAGGTTCCAGCCCCGCAGCCCGACGAAACCCCGAGCCCGCTTCCGGATGCCGCGGCGGTGGCCGCTTACCTGGAGGCTCATCCGGACTTTTTCGTCGAGCGCGAAGAGTTGCTTTCAGTGATGCGCATCCCCCACCGGCGCGGCGATACCGTATCGCTGGTGGAGCATCAGATGAAGATCCTGCGCGAGCGCAACATTGAAATGCGTCATCGTCTCTCGCACCTGATGGATGTGGCCCGGGACAACGACCGACTGTTCGAAAAGACCCGTCGCCTGATACTGGCCCTGATGGACGCCAGTACCCTGGAAGATGTGGTGATGAGCGTCGAAGACAGCCTGCGACAGGATTTCCAGGTGCCTTTTGTCAGCCTGATCCTGTTTGGCGACAACGCTATGCCGGTCGGCCGCTGGGTGACCCATGCCGATGCGCAGACCGCCATCGGCGGCCTGCTCACGGAAAACAAGAGCGTCAGCGGCAGCCTGCGCGAGCATGAGCTGGACTTCCTCTTTGGCGAAGAACAACGCAAGCAGATTGGCTCCACCGCCGTCGTCGCCATCGCCCATCAGGGCGTGCACGGCGTGCTGGCCATCGCCAGTCGCGATCCCCAGCACTACAAGAGCTCGGTGGGCACGCTGTTCTTGAGCTACATCGCCGAAGTCACCGGCCGGGTATTGCCACGGGTTGCCGGTTCGCTGCGCTCGGTACGCTGATGATGGAGCGGCAGTTGGAGGCCTACTGCGAACACCTGCGCAGTGAGCGCCAAGTGTCGCCCCACACGTTGTCGGCCTATCGTCGCGACTTGGAAAAAGTGCTGGGCTGGTGCCAGAAGCAGAACGTCGGCAGTTGGCAGGCCTTGGACATCCAGCGCCTGCGCAGCCTGATCGCACGACTGCACCAGCAGGGACAATCTTCCCGCAGCCTGGCACGACTGTTGTCGGCAGTACGTGGCTTATACCACTACCTCAACCGCGAAGGCCTCTGCGACCACGATCCGGCCACCGGACTGGCACCGCCCAAGGGCGAGCGCCGGTTGCCGAAGACCCTCGACACCGACCGCGCCCTGCAACTGCTCGAAGGCGCGGTCGAGGATGACTTCCTGGCGCGACGGGACCAGGCGATTCTCGAACTGTTCTATTCCTCCGGCTTGCGACTTTCAGAGCTGACGGGCCTGAACCTGGAGCAACTGGACCTGGCCGATGGCATGGTCCAGGTGCTCGGCAAGGGCAGCAAGACACGCCTGCTGCCCATCGGCCGCAAGGCCCGCGAAGCCCTGGCGTTGTGGCTGCCGCTGCGGGCACTGGCCAACCCTGCCGACGACGCCGTCTTCGTCAGCCAACAGGGTCGGCGCCTCGGACCACGGGCCATCCAGATACGGGTCAAGGCCGCCGGCGAACGCGAACTGGGACAGAACCTGCATCCGCACATGCTCAGGCACTCCTTCGCCAGCCACGTGCTGGAATCTTCCCAGGACCTGCGCGCGGTCCAAGAGCTGCTCGGCCACTCGGACATCAAGACCACCCAGATCTACACTCATCTGGATTTCCAACACCTGGCGACGGTCTATGACAGTGCCCACCCCAGGGCCAAACGCATCAAGGGCGACGAATCATGACCATCGAGCTCATCACTTTCGACCTGGACGACACGCTGTGGGACACCGCCCCGGTGATCGCCAGCGCCGAAGCCGTCTTACGCCAATGGTTGACCGACAACGCACCGGATCTGGGTGGCGTGCCGGTGGAGCACCTGTGGGCGATCCGCGAACAAGTGCTGCGCGAGGAGCCGGACCTGAAGCACCGCATCAGTGCGCTGCGCCGGCGAGTGCTGTTCCGTGCGCTGCAAGAGGCAGGCTATGACCAGTGGCAGGCCTCTGGTCTGGCGGACCAGGCATTCGAGGCGTTCCTGCATGCGCGCCATCAATTGGAGGTCTTTCCGGAGGTGCAGCCCACCCTGGAAATCCTGGCCAATCACTTCTCCCTCGGCGTGGTCACCAATGGCAACGCCGATGTACGTCGCCTGGGGCTGGCGGACTACTTCAAGTTCGCCCTGTGTGCCGAAGACATCGGCGTCGCCAAGCCAGACGCCCGGTTGTTTCACGAAGCCCTGCAACGCGGCGGCGCCACCGCGCAAACCGCCGTGCACATTGGCGATCATCCGGGCGACGACATCGCCGGCGCTCAGCAGGCCGGCTTGCGGGCGGTGTGGTTCAACCCGGCGGGCAAGACCTGGGATGCCGAGCACAAACCGGATGCCGAGATTCGCAGCCTGACGGAACTGCCGGGGTTGCTGGCGGGGTGGCATAGCCAGTCCTGAGCCGGCAAACGCCACAGTTCTCTGTGGGAGCGGACTTGCTCGCGAAAGCGCTGGGTCAGCCAACTCATCTGCTGGATGTTGAAACGCCTTCGCGCGCAAGCCCGCTCCCACATGGACGGTGCACTGTCATGCGCCCATGAAAAAGCCCGCAGCGACGGCGGGCTTTTTCATGCAAGCAAAAAGCAGAAGCTCAGATAGGGCGGCTGCCGTACTTGTTGTCAGGCTTCTTGGGCGGATCGGCGACCACGTTGGCCTCCACTTCCTGCACCTTTCCGCCCCTGGCCAGGAACTCTTCCATGGCCTTGGCGAGCGCATCACGCTCCTTGTTCTTGGCCTCTACGCTCGGCAGCTCGTCGATCGACACTGCCGCTTTGGCCTTGCCCTTGGCAGGCACCGGGACATCGGCAACATCCTCATCGGCAACATCTTCAGCCGCCGCTTCCAGACCGTCTTCGGCCTCGTCTTCGTCACCGACTTCGAGGTCGTCGTTTTCCAGATCATCGTCGCTCATGTTCTACCTCATGACTTGCGAAAAGCAGATTAGTTATAGCCCAGCTTCGCCAACTGTCGAAGGCTGCCAGAAAAAATTCAACATCCGCCGGCAATCAGCGGTCATGCCCCTTCACCGTACAAGGTGGCGAGGACTTTACGAGCACCGCCATGATCACGGTGCTCGCCCAGATAAACACCTTGCCAGGTACCCAGTGCCAGTCGCCCGTCCGTTACCGGCAGGCTGACCTGACAACCCAGCACGCTGGCCTTGAAGTGCGCCGGGAGGTCGTCCAGGCCTTCGTCGTTGTGCTCATAACCGGCGGTTCCTTGTGGGATCAGCCGATTGAAAAATCGTTCGAAGTCTCGACGAACCGCCGGATCGGCGTTCTCGTTGATGGTCAACGAGGCCGAGGTATGCTGCAGCCACAGATGCAACAGACCGACGCGACACGCCCGGAGTTCAGGCAGACCGGCGAGCAACTCGTCCGTCACCAGATGAAAGCCCCTGGGCCTGGCCCGCAGGGTTATCAGCGTCTGTTGCCACATACAGATCTCCGCACGTTCGGCGCGCATTCTAGCGCGCTCTGGAAAAAAACAAAGAGCCTAATATTCCTCCTTCGATGTAAGCCTTTGGCGGTAGAAAAACCGTGTCGCTTACATGACAAAAGACGTCGGAAAAAACCGGGCCTTCTTCTGAGCAATGACAAACTGCGGACAAAAAAATGCCCGGCGAACCGGGCATAATTTTTTTTGCGTGCGCTTACAGGTTGTAGCCACGCTCGTTGTGTTCGGCCAGGTCCAGGCCAACGGCTTCTTCTTCCTCGGAGACCCGCAGGCCCATGACGGCGTCCAGAACCTTGAGGATGATGAAGGTGACGATCGCCGTATAGATCACGGTGAAACCCACACCTTTGAATTGAATCCAGACCTGCGCACCGATATCGGTCACGGTGCCGAAGCCACCCAGGGCCGGTGCGGCGAACACACCGGTCAGGATCGCGCCGAGGATACCGCCGATACCATGCACGCCGAAGGCATCCAGGGAGTCGTCGTAGCCGAGCTTGCGCTTGAGGGTGGTCGCGCAGAAGAAGCACACCACGCCCGCCGCCAGGCCGATGACCAGGGCGCCCATCGGGCCCACGGTGCCGGCAGCCGGTGTGATCGCAACCAGACCCGCCACCACGCCCGAGGCGATGCCCAGTGCGCTTGGCTTGCCGTGGGTGATCCACTCGGCAAACATCCAGCCCAGCGCCGCCGCAGCGGTGGCGATCTGAGTCACCAGCATCGCCATGCCGGCCGTGCCGTTGGCGGCGACGGCGGAACCGGCGTTGAAGCCGAACCAGCCAACCCACAGCATGGCAGCGCCCATCAGGGTGTAACCCAGGTTATGCGGCGCCATCGGCGTGCTCGGGAAGCCTTTGCGCTTGCCCAGCACCAGGCACGCCACCAGTCCCGCGATACCGGCGTTGATGTGCACTACGGTGCCGCCGGCGAAGTCCAGCACGCCCCAGTCCCACATCAGGCCGCCGTTACCGGACCAGACCATATGCGCAATCGGCGCGTAGACCAGCGTGAACCACACCCCCATGAAGATCAGCATGGCGGAGAACTTCATCCGCTCGGCGAAGGCGCCGACGATCAGGGCCGGCGTGATGATGGCGAACGTCATCTGGAAAGTGATGAAGACCGCTTCAGGGAACAGCGCCGCCGGGCCGGTGATGCTGGCCGGGGTGACGCCCGCCAGGAACGCTTTGCCCAGGCCGCCGATGAAGGAGTTGAAATTGACGACGCCCTGCTCCATGCCGGTGGTATCGAACGCGATGCTGTAGCCATAGATGACCCACAGGATGCTGATCAGACCGGTAATGGCAAAGCACTGCATCATCACGGAAAGAAGGTTTTTCGACCGGACCATGCCGCCGTAAAACAGCGCCAGGCCAGGGATGGTCATGAACAGGACAAGAATCGTGGCAGTCAGCATCCAGGCGGTGTCGCCGGAATTCAGTACAGGGGCTGCCGCTTCTTCCGCCATGGCCAGGCCAGGCATTACGAAGGACAACAGGGCTCCTAGCCCTGCGAATTTACGCAGAGTCATATTGTTTTCTCCTGGGGCGTTGGGTTTGGCGGCTTAGATGGCGTCGGTATCGGTTTCGCCGGTACGGATGCGGATAGCCTGTTCCAGATTGACCACAAAGATCTTTCCATCACCGATCTTGCCGGTGTTGGCAGCCTTGGTGATGGCCTCGATGACCCGGTCCAGATCCTTGTCGTCGATGGCGACGTCGATCTTCACCTTGGGCAGGAAATCGACCACGTATTCCGCGCCGCGATACAGCTCGGTATGGCCTTTCTGCCGGCCGAAGCCCTTGACCTCGGTAACGGTAATGCCCTGCACGCCGATTTCGGACAGCGACTCGCGCACGTCGTCCAACTTGAACGGCTTGATGATGGCAGTGACTAGCTTCATGAAACTCTCTCCCGAATTGGTGGACTTGCCCCAGGAAAACAAACCCGACTCAAGTCTAAGCGCAGTGCCTGGCTTTGTAACGCATCGTCGGCCCAAGTTGCCCGACCGGCGCCAGTCAACCGTTCCTGACGAAGCTCCCCGCTTCGTCTGCTGCACTGCATTCGTCACAACGACTGCATCAGTGCATGGGTCATCAGCCACTAAGCAGAAACCTTGCCATCTGTGCCCAAACCCACTGATTTCAATCCCTTACCCGATTCGCCGACCTGCGCTGCACCACGAACCGCAGCGATACGCACAACAACAGTGCGACAGCGCCCGGCCCCGTGCGCGAAAAGCGTGCATCCGCACTCGTGAATTGACTATAGACACTGCGTGATACACTGCCTGCCATTGTTTTCAGGACACCAGACATGCTTGCGCCAAAAGACCTCCTCGACGCCCTGAGCGGCCACGCCTCCCGTCTACTCAGCGGCGATACCCCCCTGCCCAAGAGTGAAATCGAAAGCCAGTTCAAAGCGCTGCTGCAAAGCGGATTCAGCAAGCTGGACCTGGTTAGCCGGGAAGAATTCGACAGCCAGATGGTGGTTTTGGCGCGGACCCGGGCCCGGTTGGAGAGCCTGGAGGCGAAGGTGGCGGAGCTGGAAGCGCGATTGGCTCCAACGCAGGAATAAGCAGGCTCGGGATGCGCCTGGGATGTTTCAATGCGGTTTGTCCGAAGCGGACACCATCGGCAGCTCCAGCGCAAAAAGCGCTCCGAGTCCCGGCCCGTCGCTTTGTACCATCAGTTCACCGCCCATTTCATGGGCCGCCAGGATGCAGCTGTGCAAGCCGAAGCCATGGCCGTCGACCCGTGTCGTGAAACCATGCTCGAACACCCGGGTGAGATTGCCCATGGAAATGCCCTCGCCGTTGTCCTCGACCTCGACCCGCACTCGCTTGTCTTCAATGGCCTTGAGACGCAGGATGATCCGGGATGGCCGGTCCACGACCGGGTCGAGGGCCTGCTTGGCGTTATTGATCAGGTTGATCAATATCTGCAGAACCTTGTGTTTATCCAGCGGCATCAGCGGGATATCGTCGAGCTCTTTGACCACCGTCACATGATGACGCGCCAGAGAGACATGGCAGATTCGCACCACATCCTCGATCAACTCTCGCAACGACCCCGGCTCCAACACACTTGAGTTGCCGGCATACGCCTGCTGAGTGGCGACGATTTCCTTGACGTGGTCGATGCTTTTGGTCAACTGCGCCAACTCATTGATCATGCTCTGCTGCTCGATTGCCAGCGACTCGGCGAGTTTGCCCAGGTACTCCGGCAGAGCCCGACCCTTTGGATCGCTGTTGAAGAAATCGCCCAGATCGTCGGAATGTTCCTTCATCAACTGGACGACCTTGGCGACCCCCTGCCCTTTGGACGTGTGCAATTTGTCGTACAAGACCTGGGCTGACACGTTAACGCTATTGAGCACGTTGCCCACGTTATGCAAGACGTTGGTGGCTATTTCCGCCATTCCCGCTCGGCGGGCGGTGGTGACCAGTTCAGCCTGGGCTTCGCGCAACTCGTCGTTGACCCTGGCTAACTGCTGGGGACTGGGGATCTTCAGCGCCGCGGGTATCAGCCGGACCAGCAAAATAGCGGTGATCACCGAGGCAATGGCGGTGATGACCTTAACCAGCGCCGACAGCCAGTAGTAGGGTTGCCAGATGGTCAGGATTTCCATCACATGGCTGGTCCCGCAGGCCAGGATAAAGACGCCGAAAGCCGCCAGCATCCAGTCGAACGGAACGTCCTTGCGCTTGTGGATGAAGTAAAGAAGGGTGAAGGGAATGCTGATGTAGGAAAAAGTGATCAAGCCATCGGCGATGACATTGGTCCAGAGCAGGTCCGGACGCCACATGTAGCAGTGGCCATGAGGCATGAAGCGGTTGTCGGTCAACAGCGCCAGCAGATTGTCCATGGCCGCTTCCTCCCTGTGCCGTTTGTATACCGCCAATACCGGACTTTTTCAGTCTAGCAGAGGGGCCTGATCGCCCACGCCGTATTCGAAACATCCTGCGAAAAATCGGCCATTCAATTACCGCTCCGGGGTCTCCCCTCACGACTACGCTTTGAACAGCCGCAGGACGCGGCCCTTTCTTCACTCAAGGAACGTTCCATGTCGCTCGCCATCGTCCACAGCCGCGCCCAGGTAGGGGTGGAGGCCCCTGCCGTTACCGTTGAGGTTCATCTGGCCAATGGTTTGCCATCGCTGACGATGGTCGGTTTGCCGGAAGCGGCTGTGAAGGAAAGCAAGGACCGGGTGCGCAGCGCGATCATCAACTCAGGGCTGAACTTCCCGGCGCGGCGCATCACCTTGAACCTGGCGCCCGCCGATCTACCGAAGGATGGCGGGCGGTTCGACCTGGCGATTGCCCTGGGGATCCTGGCAGCCAGTGTGCAAGTGCCGACCCTGACCCTCGACGACGTGGAATGCCTTGGTGAGCTGGCATTATCCGGCGCGGTGCGGCCGGTGCGCGGTGTCTTGCCCGCGGCGCTGGCGGCACGCAGGGCCGGGCGTACGCTGGTAGTCCCACGGGCAAACGCCGAGGAAGCCTGCCTGGCGTCGGGCCTGAAGGTCATCGCCGTGGATCATCTGCTCGAAGCCGTCGCGCACCTCAACAGCCATACGCCCATCGAACCTTTCGTTTCCAATGGGTTGCTCTCGGCCAGCAAGCCTTATCCAGACCTGAACGAAGTACAAGGCCAGGCCGGAGCCAAGCGCGCCTTGCTGATCGCTGCCGCCGGCGCTCATAACCTGCTGTTCAGCGGGCCTCCGGGAACCGGCAAGACCTTGCTGGCGAGCCGCCTGCCAGGGCTGTTGCCGCCATTGGCCGAGAGCGAGGCCCTGGAGGTCGCGGCGATTCAATCGGTCGCCAGTTGCGTGCCGTTGAGCCACTGGCCGCAACGGCCGTTTCGCCAGCCGCACCACTCGGCCTCCGGTCCAGCGCTGGTGGGCGGCGGATCCAAACCGCAGCCAGGGGAAATCACCCTCGCTCACCATGGCGTGCTGTTTCTGGATGAACTGCCCGAATTTGACCGCAAGGTCCTGGAAGTGCTGAGGGAACCGTTGGAATCAGGTTTCATCGTGGTGTCGCGCGCCCGTGACCGGGTGCGCTTTCCGGCACGTTTCCAACTGGTGGCGGCAATGAATCCGTGCCCCTGTGGATACCTGGGCGAGCCCACTGGCCGCTGCTCCTGCACGCCGGACATGGTGCAACGCTATCGCAACAAGTTGTCCGGCCCCTTGCTGGACCGTATCGACTTGCACTTGACCGTCTCCCGCGAAGCCACCGCACTCAATCCACGGAGCACACCGGGCGAGGATACGGCCACCGTCGCCGGACAGGTGGCCGAAGCCCGCGAGCGCCAGCAAAAACGCCAGGGTTGCGCCAACGCTTTTCTGGACCTGCCAGGTTTGCGCCGGTACTGCCATTTATCCACTCCTGACGAAACCTGGCTGGAAACGGCCTGCGAACGGCTGACCTTATCGCTGCGTGCAGCCCATCGCCTGCTCAAGGTCGCCCGAACATTGGCGGACCTGGAGCAAGCGGCAAGCATCCGGCGCGAGCACCTGGCCGAAGCGCTGCAATATCGGCCCGCTACACCATGACCCGGGTCATGGCTTGGTCAGATCCACCAGCGGCGTGTCGCGCACTTCGGTTTTCTGATCGTTCTGGATGGTATCGATGCGTTTGAGTGCTTTGTCCACGGCGCTCTTGTCCGCCAACAGGCTGTAATTGATCGTGAACCGCTTGTGCTCTTTCGGCCCGATAGTGGGGACCAGGCCCAAAGGCCGCTGGTACCGGCGGTTATAGGAAAAACTGGTGCCCGGCTCCAACCCGGTCACATATCCCTGGCCCTGGGTGTCGGTGTTTTTCCACAGGGAGAAGACCGGAAGCGTCGCGGTGTTGAAGCCCACCGACACGCCAAGGTTGCCGGCCTTGTTGTGCAATACAGTGAGTGTGTCGCCCTTGGCATCGGCGTATGGCACGACGTTGTAGACGGTTTCGTCGTAATCACGCGTTGGCCCCCGGTAGGTTTGCCAATCGCCCAGGTCGCCCTTGGCCTTGTCGTTGAAGGGCGACACCTGCTTGACCGGGGCAGCGAAACGCGCGCCCTGCTCCAGGAACGGCGTGCTGAAATTGCTGTGGTACAGCGCCTGGTATTCCTTCGGATAATCGCCATTGTTGGTCAACGTATCGTTGAGTGCGAAGGTCACACTGCCAGGCTCGGTGACCAGTTCGGTCTGCACCGAGAAGTCGACCTTCTTGAATGCCTGCTCCTTCAGCTCGCCGCGGAGCGTGATGGCGTAGGGCGGTTTTTCATCGATATGCAGGGTGACCTTATTGGCCGGGATGTTGGCGGCGCGACCATGCAGGGTCAGCAGCTCACCATTGTCCATGCCCGGGTGGCCGACCCATTCGTAGCCGCAACGGGTCACCAGTTCGTTGAAACCTTCGAGCCAACCCAGCCCACCGCGACCGTTGAGCTCGATAAAGGCCGGATTGACCACTTCCTTGACCGGCGAATCCCAGCCCATGCGCACGCTGCCCACCGAGGCCTGCAATACGTTCATGCCACGGGTCGGGACTACCGAAAGCTTCAGGGTGCCGTTGTCGATGTCCACGATACTGACGCCCTCCTGCCGCCCGCCGTGCAGGGTGCGCATCGTCACGGAAAAGGGTTTGTCGGTTTTGACGCCAAGCTGCTGGCTGGTGATTTGCCAGGGTTGTGCGGCTTTGTCGGTGTCGAGCAGGACGTAGTCCCAGGCCATGGCGTGGGACGCGACGCCCAAGGCGCCGAGGGCAACAAAAAGTTTGAGCGGAGTCATGGGGAGTAAGCCTTCTTTTTGGAGTTGTGCGGATTTTATAGTCTTGCAGAAACGTTTCAGCAAGTAGAAAAACCGCAACCACCGCGAAAATGAAGGGGGGTAAGCGACTCGATAAAAGCGGCCCGGTTGGCGCGAGGCTGGCTGGCCTGCCGCTATCGCGAGCAGGGCTCGCACAGGGTTTGACTGAAAATCAACCGTCATCCCGTGGGAGTGAGCCTGCTCGCGATGAGACCCTTCTGCCGGCAGCAGAATGCCTCAGCGGAACCGATCGACTTCCTGACGCAGGTCCTGCGCCAGTTTTTCCAGTTCCTTGGCGGTAATCGCCAGGTTCGAGACCACTTCGCGTTGTTCACTGTTGGCCATGGCGATGCTCTGCAGGTTACTGCTCAACAAGGTCGCGGTACTGCTTTGTTCCTGGGTGGCGGTGGTAATCGCCGCGAACTGCTGGCCGGCCGAACGACTCTGCTCGTCGATGCGGGCCAGGGCCGAAGCCACGTTGGCGTTGCGCGACAGGCCTTCCTGCATCAACAGGTTGCCCTGTTCCATGGTACTGATGGCGTTGCCGGTTTCCTGCTGGATGCTGGTGATCATGCTGGAGATTTCGTCAGTGGCCTGACGGGTACGGGACGCCAGGCTACGGACTTCGTCAGCCACCACGGCGAAACCACGGCCCTGCTCACCCGCACGGGCGGCTTCGATGGCGGCGTTCAAGGCCAGCAGGTTGGTTTGTTCGGCAATGGACGTAATCACGCCCACGATGCCGCCGATTTCCTGGGAACGCTGGCCCAGAGTATTGATGACCGTGGCGGTACTGTTGAGCGCGCCGGCGATCTGCTCCAGGGACGACGAAGCTTCATCCATCGACGTGCGCCCGATCTGGGTCTGTTGTGCGTTTTCCTGCGCCAGACGCTGGGTGTTACTCATGTTGTCGGCAATGTTCAACGACGTCGCACTGAACTCTTCCACCGCGCCGGCCATGCTGGTGATTTCGCCGGACTGCTGCTCCATCCCTTCGTACGCCCCGCTGGACAAGCCGGACAAGGCTTGGGCGCGGCTGTTGACTTCTTGGGAAGCCTTGCGGATGTGTTCGACCATGGTCGACAGCGCCTGGCTCATCTGGTTGAAGGCACGGGCCAGTTGACCGATTTCGTCATGGCTCGACACGTTGAGGCGGACGCTCAGATCACCGGCCCCCAAGGCTTCCGCCTGGCGTACCAGATCCCCAAGAGGCGCCAGTTTGCTGCGCAGCAGCCACATCGCCGCGCCAACGGCCAGCAGCATCGCCAGCAGGCTGCCAATGGCCAGTTGCGTGCCCACATTCCAGGTCACGGCGCTGATCTCGGCTTTCGGCATGCTCGCCACAACCGCCCATGGCCCGCCTTCGAACGCAACGGCGACGCTGTAGAACTCTTCGGCGGTGTCGTTCCAGAACACACCTTTGCCCGGCGTCTTTATCAGCTTCTGGGTCGTGGTGGCTGCCTGGTCCAGCGCCTGCACGCCGGCGGGTGGCACCAGCCATTTGTTTTGCTCATCCAGCAAAGCCAGCGAACCGGTCTGGCCAATGCGGAAGCGCTTGAGGTTTTCGAATTGCGCGTTCTGCGCATCGGTGTAATCGAACCCTACATACAGCGCGGCGATGATCTTGCCGCTGCTGTCGCGCACCGGGCTGTACTGGGTCATGTAGTAGCGCCCGAACAGCAAGGTGCGACCGATATAGCTCTGCCCGGCCATCAAGCGAGCATAGGCCGGGCTGGCATGGTCGAGCACCGTACCGATGGCGCGCGTACCGTCCTGCTTGCTGACCGAGGTGCTGACCCGGAAGAAATCATCGCCGTTGCGCACGAATACCGTGGCCGTTCCGGCGGTCATTTGTTTGAACTCGTCGACTTCGGTGAAATCGTTGTTCAATACCGTACTGCCCAGGTTCAGGCTCGGGACCTGGACGCCCGCCACGGCAACCGGCTGGTCCGGGTGTACGCTGAGGCCAGCGCTGAAACGCTTTTCGAACAGGCCGGCCAACCGCTGGGTGCTTTCGCGCAGGGTGCCATGGAAAGTGCTGAGCTGGTCGGCTAACAAACGCGCTTCGCTGGCCAGGTGTTCTTCGCGGGTGGCCAGGTTGGCTGTATCCAGCGAACGCAAGGCAAAAACGGTACTACCGGAAATCACGACCGCCAGTATCACGGCGAGGGCAAGACCCAGCTGTGAGGCGATCCGGGCACGGGGTTGAGACATGACGGCTCCTGGACGAGTGACCGGATCATCCTGATCGAGTCGCACACTCGGCATTTTATTCGGGTGAATTTATCGGTAAGCCCTTTCTGGACGAAGGTTCCATGTGCACGAATTCGGCGGCAAAGCCAAATACTTGAGCGCCACGGGCGGATTAATATCAAGTAGCCATCAATCAGGCGTTTAACGATTCAGCCGAGGCGCTTTACCGCTGGTAATTGCATGGCCTTCACCTCACCCTGGAGAAAGTCACTGAGCCGACGCAAACGTTCACCTCCCGGCCGGGTTTTCGGCCAGACCAGGTAGTAATGCTCACCGCTGGCGACGGCTGTCGGCCATGGCAGGCTCAAACGCCCTTGGGCCACATCCTCGGCCACCATCAGCAAGTCGCCCATCGATACACCATAACCGCGAGCGGCCGCGATCATGCCCAGCTCCAGCGTATCGAACACCTGGCCACCCTTGAGCGAAACCTTGTCGGAAAGGCCCATGCATTCGAGCCACTTGCGCCAGTCCCGACGGTCTGGCGTTGGGTGCAGCAATTCCGTGCAGGCCAGCCGTCCAATGTCCCAGGGCTGATCGTTCAACAGGTTCGGCGCGCCTACCGGGATCAACTCTTCGGGAAAAAGCAGGCTCGCTTCCCAGTCTGCCGTGAAGTGCCCGTTGCTCAACAATACGGCGCAATCGAAAGGCTCGGTGTTGAAGTCCACCGAGTCGACATCCATCCACGCACTGGTCAGCTGCACTTCATTGCCCGGCTGCAAATGGCGAAAGCGACTCAGGCGCGCCAGCAACCAACGCATGGTCAAGGTCGAGGGTGCCTTCATGCGCAGGATACCGTCCTCCCCGTGCAAGGTATGGCAGGCCCGTTCGAGCGCCATGAACCCCTCGCGCACGCCCGGCAGTAGCAGCCGCGCCGCTTCGGTCAGTTGCAGGTTGCGTCCGCTGCGCTGGAACAGTCGGCAGGCAAAGTGCTCCTCAAGGGTACGGATATGGCGGCTGACCGCGCTTTGCGTAATCGACAATTCGTCCGCGGCCCGGGTAAACGAGCTGTACCGCGCCGCGGCTTCGAACGCCCGCAGTGCATATAAAGGAGGAAGACGACGCGCCATGGTGAAGCTCCGTAAGGTTGTCCACGCACCGTACCAGACATCCTGCATGAGTTTTAATCATGCCAGCGATCTTTTTTATCCTTTTGTGCAAAGCCCCGGAGACGCCGAGAATCGACGCTTTACTGCCTTTTCCAAACAGGGAGCGTGATGACCATGCAACATCCGGCGCGTACCGAACTCCGGGCCATTCTGCGGCTGGCGGGGCCGTTGATCGCCTCGCAGTTGGCGCACATGTTGATGGTCCTGACCGACACATTGATGATGGCGCGCCTGAGCCCCGAAGCCCTGGCCGGTGGTGGGCTGGGAGCGGCGTCTTATTCGTTTGTCTCGATTTTCTGCATCGGTGTGATCGCAGCCGTGGGCACCCTGGTTGCAATCCGCCAAGGCGCGGGCGATGTCGAGGGCGCTACCCGGCTGACCCAGGCCGGGTTATGGCTGGCCTGGCTGATGGCCCTGGTGGCGGGGTTACTGCTGTGGAACCTCAAACCCGTGCTGTTGATGTTCGGCCAGACCGAAACCAACGTGCTGTCCGCCGGGCAATTCCTGCTGGCCCTGCCATTCGCCCTGCCCGGCTACCTGAGTTTCATGGCCCTGCGCGGTTTCACCAGCGCCATTGGCCGGGCCACGCCGGTGATGGTGATCAGCCTGGGCGGCACCGTGGCCAACTTCCTGCTCAACTATGCGCTTATCACGGGCCTGTTCGGCCTGCCGAAACTGGGGCTGATGGGGATTGGCCTGGTGACGGCCATTGTCGCCAATTGCATGGCCCTGGTGTTGGCGTGGCATATCCACAAGCACCCGGCCTACCACGCTTATCCATTGCTTGCAGGCCTGTCGCGACCCAATCGCCAATACCTCAAGGAACTTTGGCGCCTGGGCTTGCCGATTGGCGGCACCTATACCGTGGAGGTCGGCCTGTTTGCGTTCGCCGCGCTGTGCATGGGCACCATGGGCAGTACGCCATTGGCGGCACACCAGATCGCCCTGCAAATCGTCTCGGTGGCGTTCATGGTCCCGGCGGGGATGTCGTATGCGATCACCATGCGCATCGGCCAACACTACGGCGCCGGGCAACTGCTCATGGCGAGACTGTCCGGACGGGTCGGTATCGGCTTCGGCGCGGCGGTGATGCTGGCATTCGCCATGGTGTTCTGGCTGTTGCCGAATCAGCTTATCGGCCTGTTTCTGGACCACAACGACCCGGCTTTCCGTGGGGTCATCGACCTGGCGGTGAGCCTGCTGGCGGTCGCGGCGTGGTTCGAGTTGTTCGATGGCACGCAGACCATCGCCATGGGCTGCATCCGTGGGCTGAAGGATGCCAAGACCACCTTCCTGGTGGGCCTGGGTTGTTATTGGCTGATCGGTGCACCGGCCGCGTGGTGGATGGCCTTTCACCTGAATTGGGGGCCGACCGGTGTCTGGTGGGGCCTGGCCCTGGGACTGGCATGCGCGGCGGTGAGCCTGACACTGGCGTTCGAGGGGAAGATGGCGCGGATGATCAGGGCTGCGACTGGGCAGCGAGGTTTCGACACCGTCCAGATCGATTGAGCATTCCCCTGCTCGCGATGGCGGTGTGCCTGCTACTTCAATGTTGACTGATAGGCCGCTATCGCGAGCAGGCTCGCTCCCACAGAAGACGGGGGGGCCAGGTCAGGCCATGCCTTGCTGTGTCGACCTGCCATCGAGCATCAGGTACTCAACCAGATCAGGCAACGGCAACGGTTTGCTGATCAGGTAACCCTGCACCTGGTCGCAACCGAAGCCGCGCAGCAACGCCAGCTGCTCCGGGGTTTCCACGCCTTCGGCCACCACGTCCAGGTTCAGGTTGTGAGCCAGGTTGATCATCGCGTGTACCAGCTTGCGGTTCTCTTCACGCTGCTCCATGCCACCGACAAAACTCTTGTCGATCTTGAGCAGGGCGATGGGCAGGCTGTTGAGGTGCACGAATGAGGAAAACCCGGTGCCGAAGTCGTCCAGGGAAAAACGTACCCCCAGGCGTCCCAGGGCGTCCATGGTCTGCTTGACCAACTCACTGCGGCGCATGACGGCGGTTTCGGTGAGTTCGAATTCAAGCCATTGAGCCTCCACACCGCGCTCGGCGATCAGTCGGCTCAAGGTCACCAGCAACTGACTGTCCTGGAACTGCCGGAACGACAGGTTGACCGCCATATGCAATGGCGCCAGGCCCCGCTCGCGCAGTGCCTGCATGTCCCGGAGCGCCCGGGAAATCACCCAGTAGCCCAGCGGCACAATCAACCCACTCTGTTCGGCCAGCGGCACGAATTCACTCGGCGGCAGCAACCCGCGCTCACCGTGGCGCCAGCGCACCAGGGCTTCGAGGCCGACAATACTGCCGCTATCGAGATCCAGTCGGGGTTGATAATGCAGTTCCAGCTCATCGCGCCGCAGTGCCCGGCGCAGTTCGCTCTCCAGGTCGGCGAGGCTACGGGCATTGCGGTTGATCCGCTCGTTGAAGATATGGAAGGTACAACCCTGAGTGCTCTTGGCCTGCTGCATTGCGATGTGGGCGTGCCACATCAGCGGATCGGCGCCAGCCTGGGCGCGAGCGTGGGCTATGCCCAGGCTGCAGCCAATCAGCAGGCTCTCACCGTCTACCCAATAAGGCTCGGCCATGGCTTGCGTGATGCGCTCGGCGATCCATTCGGCCCGTTGAGGCGCGCGGCGGGTGTCGATCAGCAAGGCAAACTCGTCGCCGCCCAGGCGCGCCAGCTGGTCGCCTGCCTCCAGCGATCCCTTGAGGCGCGACACCACTTGCAGGATCAAGCGGTCGCCAGCCTGATGGCCCAGGGCATCGTTGGCGTGGCGGAAGTTGTCCAGGTCCAGATGACCGAGCGCCAGGCCGCGACCGTCGTTTTCGGCCAGGCGCGCCGCCAGCAGGGTCTGGAAACCCTGGCGATTCGCGATGCCAGTCAAGGGGTCCTGTTCGGCCAGGCGCTGCAACGTATTTTCCAGCACACCGCGTTCGCGCACATGGCGCAGGCAACGGCGCAGGGTCGCGCTGTCGAGCATGTCTCGCACCAGCCAGTCGCTGGCGCCATCGGGTGGCGTCGCCGGTTCCTGTTCAAGCAGCAGGACAGTCGGCAGGCGGCAACGGCCGGGCGCCGGTTGCAATGCCGCGACGGTCAGCAGTACGGCATTGCGATTATCTTCGAACAGACTGCTGACCGACTCCCAGTCCGGGGCGCTGATCAGCACGACGGAGCCCGCCATGGGCGCCAGGCACTCGCGCAGTATCGCCGGCCATTCAGGCTCTTCGGCCAATAGCAGCAAACGCAAGGGTTCGACAGGCGTGGACAAGCTGACTCCCTAGACTCTGCAAGGTGGTAGGCGCCGGGCATTATGACCTGCCAATCGGCAATGACCAATGGCAATGGTTCTCAAATACAGGCTTCTGGTGAATTTTTCATCCAAAAATCGAACATTCCCTGCAAATCTGCCGCAAATTCCGGGTCGCGCCAGCAAAACGGCGATGTTCCCGCGATGGGGCGTCACAAGTCGGACAAAGCAGCACAATTCGCTGAGCCTGTTAAAATGCCGGCCCATTTTCGCAAACGACTCCCTGACTCTGTCATGTCCCGACTCAATCCCCGGCAGCAAGAAGCCGTGAACTATGTCGGCGGCCCACTTTTGGTGCTCGCCGGTGCTGGCTCCGGCAAGACCAGTGTGATCACCCGCAAGATCGCCCATCTGATCCAGAATTGTGGCATCCGCGCCCAGTACATTGTCGCCATGACCTTCACCAACAAGGCCGCCCGGGAAATGAAGGAGCGAGTCGGCGGCCTGCTGCGCCCCGGCGAAGGCCGAGGCCTGACGGTCTGCACGTTCCACAACCTGGGCCTGAACATCATCCGCAAGGAACATGCGCGACTGGGCTACAAACCGGGCTTTTCGATTTTCGACGAGACCGACGTCAAGGCCCTGATGACCGACATCATGCAAAAGGAATACTCGGGCGACGACGGCGTGGACGAGATCAAGAACATGATCGGCGCCTGGAAAAACGACCTGATCCTGCCGCCCGAGGCCCTGGAAAACGCCCGCAACCCCAAAGAACAGACCGCCGCCATCGTCTACGCCCATTACCAGCGCACGCTCAAGGCCTTCAACGCGGTGGACTTCGACGACCTGATCCTGCTGCCGGTCAAGCTGTTCCAGGACCACGCCGACATCCTTGAAAAATGGCAGAACAGGGTCCGCTATCTGCTGGTGGACGAATACCAGGACACCAACGCCAGCCAGTATCTGCTGGTGAAGCTGCTGATCGGCAAACGCAACCAGTTCACCGTCGTGGGTGATGACGACCAGTCGATCTATGCCTGGCGCGGGGCGCGGCCGGAAAACCTCATGCTGCTCAAGGAAGACTATCCGTCGCTCAAGGTGGTGATGCTGGAGCAGAACTACCGTTCCACCAGCCGCATCCTGCGCTGTGCCAACGTGCTGATTTCCAACAACCCCCACGAGTTCGAAAAACAACTGTGGAGCGAGATGGGCCACGGCGACGAGATCCGAGTGATCCGCTGCCGCAACGAAGACGCCGAAGCCGAACGCGTCGCCATGGAAATCCTCAGCCTGCACCTGCGCACCGACCGACCGTACAGCGACTTTGCCATCCTGTATCGCGGCAACTACCAGGCCAAGCTGATCGAACTGAAGCTGCAGCACCATCAGATCCCTTATCGCCTGTCGGGCGGCAACAGCTTTTTCGGTCGCCAGGAAGTGAAAGACCTGATGGCCTACTTCCGCCTGATCGTGAACCCGGACGACGACAACGCCTTCCTGCGGGTGATCAACGTCCCGCGCCGGGAAATCGGTTCCACCACCCTGGAAAAACTTGGCAACTACGCCACCGAGCGCAAGATCTCGATGTACGCCGCCACCGATGAAATCGGCCTGGGCGAACACCTGGACAGCCGTTTCACCGATCGCCTGGCGCGCTTCAAGCGCTTCATGGACAAGGTACGCGAGCAGTGCGCCGGGGAAGACCCGATCTCGGCGCTGCGCAGCATGGTCATGGACATCGACTATGAAAACTGGCTGCGCACCAACAGCTCCAGCGACAAGGCCGCCGACTATCGCATGGGCAATGTCTGGTTCCTGATCGAAGCGTTGAAGAACACCCTGGAAAAAGACGAAGACGGCGACATGACGGTCGAGGACGCCATCGGCAAGCTGGTGCTGCGCGATATGCTCGAGCGCCAACAGGAGGAGGAAGAAGGTGCCGAAGGCGTGCAGATGATGACCCTTCACGCTTCCAAGGGACTGGAATTTCCCTACGTGTTCATCATGGGCATGGAAGAGGAAATCCTGCCCCACCGCTCCAGCATCGAAGCCGACACCATCGAAGAAGAACGGCGCCTGGCCTATGTCGGCATCACCCGGGCACGCCAGACACTGGCATTCACATTCGCCGCCAAGCGCAAGCAATACGGCGAGGTGATCGACTGCGCCCCGAGCCGCTTCCTCGACGAACTGCCGCCGGATGACCTGGCCTGGGAAGGCAACGACGACACGCCGACCGAAGTGAAGGCCGTGCGAGGCAACAACGCCCTGGCCGATATACGCGCGATGCTCAAACGCTAGAATCGATTTTTTCAACTGACCTCAGGCGTCGAAAGCGCCACCAAAGGAGGCTTCATGGAAGCCCTGCACCAGAAAATCCGTGAACAAGGCATCGTGCTTTCCGATCAGGTTCTGAAAGTCGACGCCTTCCTGAACCACCAGATCGACCCGCAGCTGATGAAGCTGATCGGCGACGAATTTGCCGCGCGGTTCAGGGATTCGGGCGTGACCAAGATCGTCACCATCGAAGCCTCGGGCATTGCCCCGGCGATCATGACCGGCCTGAACCTGGGCGTACCGGTGATCTTCGCCCGCAAGCAGCAATCCCTGACCCTGACGGAAAACCTGCTGTCGGCCACCGTGTATTCGTTCACCAAGAAAACCGAAAACACCGTAGCCATCAGCCCGCGCCACCTGACCAGCAGCGACCGCGTGCTGATCATCGATGACTTCCTGGCCAACGGTAAGGCGTCCCAGGCGCTGATCTCCATCATCAAGCAGGCAGGCGCAGCCATGGCCGGACTGGGGATCGTGATCGAGAAATCCTTCCAGGGCGGTCGTGCTGAGCTGGATGCCCAAGGCTATCGCGTTGAATCGCTGGCGCGAGTGAAGTCGCTGGCGGGTGGGGTTGTGACCTTCATAGACTGACCGCACGCATTTCCCTGTGGGAGCGGGCTTGCTCGCGAATGCGGTGTGTCAGTTGAAATTACCTTATCTGACACACCGCATTCGCGAGCAAGCCCGCTCCCACAATGGAATGTGTTCGTCGTTACAGCGCCGTAGCCTTCAACCCCGCCAGCAGCAACCGCTGAGCCAATTCCTCTTTTAGCCCGTCCGGGCTCGCCAACTGCATCCGCTCCAGATGCTCGGGGTAGGCTCCGGGCTCCGGCGCATCGAGGGCAGCCTTGCCCAGTTCGAACATTTCGGTGAGCTTGAACTTGCTCTTGAGCCAATTCAACGCCCGCAAGAGATCGCGCTCTACCCCGTCGAAATCAGAGCCCAGCGGGTATTCGGGAAACAGGTTCGGATGCCGGGCCTGGATCGCCTGCAAACGTTGCGGGGTGTTGTCGGCGAAGCGTGGATCGAGACGGAAATCCCTGGGCAGCTTGCCTGCGTTCTGCGCCTGCTCGATCAGCCCCGGCTGGAAGCGTGAATCGCTGATGTTCAGCAACGCTTCGATCACGGCGGCGTCGGTCTTGCCCCGCAAGTCGGCGAGGCCGTACTCGGTGACCACGATGTCCCGCAAGTGCCGGGGGATCGTGCAGTGGCCGTACTCCCAGACAATGTTCGAGCTGACCTCGCCTCCCGCCTCGCGCCAACTGCGCAAGAGCAGAATCGAGCGTGCCCCCTCCAGCGCATGACCCTGGGCAACGAAGTTGTACTGCCCGCCCACGCCGCTGAGCACCCGTCCGTCTTCCAGTTGATCGGCCACCCCGGCGCCCAGCAAGGTCATGGTGAATACCGTGTTGATGAAACGCGCATCGATTCGTTGCAGGCGTTTGAGCTGTTCCTGGCCGTACAGCTCGTTGATGTAGCTGATGCGGGTCATGTTGAATTCGAGCCGCCTGCTTTGAGGCAATTCGTGCAAGCGCTCGTAGAAACTGCGCGGGCCCAGGAAGAAGCCACCGTGGATGCACACGCCGTCGGGCTGCGCCGCCTCATCGAGGGTGCCGGCGTTGGCCTGTTCCTGGGTCGTCACGTCGGGGTAGACCTTGCGGCGGATAATTCCGGCCTCGGCCAGCACCAGCAGGCCGTTGACGAACATTTCACTGCACCCATACAGACCTTTGGTAAACGGCTCGACGCCGCCCTCGCGCTCGATCAACTGCGCCCACTGGCTAAGGTTCAGGTCGGCCAGCAACGCCTGATAACCCAGATTATCCGCCTGGCGCGCCAGCAACGCGGCCGTCAATGCGTCCCCCATGGAGCCGATGCCGATCTGCAACGTGCCGCCGTCGCGCACCAGGGTGCTGGCATGCAGGCCGATGAAATGATCCTGGAACCCCACCGGCATGTTGGGCGTGGAAAACAGCGTGTGGCTGTCCTTCTCGTCGATCAGGAAATCAAAGTCATCGATGCCGATTTCCGCGTCCCCTGGCATGTAGGGCAAGTCGCTGTGAACCTGGCCCAGCATGAGGATGGTCTCCCCCGCCGCCCGCCGCTTGGCAATCATGGGCAGCAGGTCGAGCGTGATGTCGGGGTTGCAGCTCAGACTCAGGCGATCCGGGTGCTGCGGGTCGCTCGCCACCAGTTGCGCGATCAGGTTCAGGCCAGCGGCATTGATATCCCGGGCAGCGTGGCTGTAATTGCTGCTGACGTAGTCCTGCTGGGCCGAAGCGCTGTGCAGCAGGCTGCCAGGTTGCAGGAAGAACTGCTCGACCCGGATGTTGGAAGGCAGGCAGTCCCGATGCAGGTCGGCGAGATAATCCAGTTCAGGGTAGTCGCCAAAGACACGCTCGATGAAGGGCTCCAGGAAACGCTTCTGCAAACCATCGCCCAGGTTCGGCCGTCCCAGGCTCAGCGCCGTGTAGAGGGTCAGCTGCCGCTCCGGCAGTTGGGCGATGCGTCGGTAAAGCGCGTTGACGAACAGGTTGGGCTTGCCCAGCCCCAGGGGGATGCCAAGGTGAATGTGCGCCGGCAACCGCTCCAGCACCTCGTCCACCGCCTGTTCGATTGAACACAATTGCACCATCCGCCCCTCCGACCTGCTCCGTGAATGTGGGTTGGACCGAGATTGACGGGTCTTGGTTGCGATGAACAGCGTTGCAAAGCCGCAGGCACAAAAAAGCCGCTCGTAAGCGGCTTTTCCGGATGGATGCGGGCTGTTGGCTTTTACAGGCCAGACATCTTTTTGATGGCGCCCTTGAGCTCGTCTTCCGAGCAGTCGGCGCAAGTGCCTTTAGGCGGCATGGCATTGATACCGGAGATAGCTTTGGCCAGCAGGCCATCAACACCACCTTCTTTTTTTGCCCTTTCGCCCCAAGCTGCCGCGTCACCCACTTTCGGAGCGCCCAGCAACCCAGTGCTGTGGCATGCGTTGCAATGTTTTGTAATCACAGCGTCTGGCGTCTTGGCAGCACCACCAGCGCCACCAGCCGAAGCGGCGACTTCCATGCCCTTGCATTCTTTCCCCTGAACACAAACCTGGCCGACGGGTTCAAGACGCTTGGCGATTTCATCGTTGGGCGCCGCTTGAGCGCTCGCAGCCCATAGGGCCAATACGGTAGCTGGTGCAGCCAGCATTTTCATAATTAGGTTCACGCGTACACCCTCAATGGTGGCTAGTCACGCCTGCGGCCACGGTTTGCAGGCGGGCGCAAGTATAGCGGTAAGCCTGTCACACTGAAACAACCCTAAAGTCGCAAGGGTCTTGTTCGGCATGACCCGCTTACCCCCAGGCGCCTCTGCCATCCAGGCTCGGCGCCATGTTTCTTAGAAATTGGCCGGTGTGGCTGCGCTGATCAGTCGCGCCGGCGCATCGAACGGATTACGGAAACGGTGCGGCTTGGTGCTTTCGAAATAGTAGCTGTCACCCGCTTCGAGCACGAATGTCTCGGCACCCACCACCAGCTCCAACCGACCTTCCACCAGAATCCCGGTCTCCTCACCCTCATGGGTAAGCATCTCTTCACCGGTATCGGCGCCAGGCGGGTAGATCTCGTTAAGGAAGGCGATAGCCCGGCTCGGATGCGCCCTGCCCACCAGTTTCATGGTCACGGCGCCATCGGAGATGTCGATCAATTCGTTGGCTTTGTAGACGATCTGGGTCGGTTTCTCCTGAAGGATTTCTTCGGAAAAAAACTCGACCATGGACATGGGGATTCCGCCAAGGACCTTACGCAGCGAGCTGATCGAGGGGCTGACACTGTTTTTCTCGATCATGGAAATGGTGCTGTTGGTGACGCCCGCGCGCTTGGCGAGTTCACGCTGGGAAAGACCTTTGAGTTTACGAATGGCTTGCAGTCGTTCACCGACGTCCAATGCAGGAACCTCCAGGAAGTCAGGTTGTGGTGTAAGTGAGCGTTATCATGGCGACAGCGTTCAGTATTTACAACACCTTGGCCCGAATCCTGCGCAGTGAAGCGACCTCCGGTCAAACCTGCTTCGTCTCAGCCCTCGGAATAGAGCCTTGGCACTCGTCGCAGGTTACAAAAAATCTGATAGGGAATCGTGCCGGCGGCCTTCGCGACGTCACTGGCAAGAACGTGCTTGCCCCAAAGCTCTACGCTCGAACCGAGGCCGGCGTGTGGCAGGTTCGTCAGATCGACACACAGCATGTCCATCGAAACCCGTCCGACCAGTTGACTGGGCTGTCCGTCTACCTGCACCGGCGTACCGGTCGGCGCCTGGCGTGGGTACCCATCGGCATACCCCATGGCAACCACCCCGACCCGAGTCGGTTGCGCGGTCACGAAGCGGGCGCCATATCCCACCGGCTCGCCGGCGGGTAATTCGCGCACGCTGATGATCTTCGACTCCAGTGTCATCACCGGTTGCAGGCGTGACGCCGTAGCCTGGGCTTCATCGAAGGGCGTCGCACCATACAGCATGATGCCCGGGCGCACCCAGTCGCTTGGAATCTGCGGCCATCCCAGAACTGCCGGTGAATTGCGCAGGCTCGTTTCCGCCACCAGGCCCTGGCGAGCCGCCTCGAACACCGCCAGTTGCTGGACGCTGCTGGAGTCGTGCAGCTCGTCGGCACGGGCGAAATGAGTCATCAACACTATCTTCGCCACCTTGCCGCTGGCCAGCAGTCGACGATAGGCGCCTTGATAGTCCGCAGGGTGCAATCCGACCCGATGCATTCCGGAATCAAGTTTGAGCCAGACGGTGATCGGCTTGCTCATCGCAGCCTTTTCGATTGCTTCGAGCTGCCACAAGGAATGCACGACGCACCACAGATCATGCTCGACGATCAGCGACAGCTCGTCGGCCTCGAAAAAACCTTCCAGCAACAGGATCGGTCCACGAATCCCACCGGCCCGCAACTCCAGGGCCTCTTCGATGCAGGCCACGGCGAACCCATCGGCACTGTCCTGCAGGGCCTCGGCGCAACGTACCGCACCGTGCCCGTAGGCGTCGGCCTTGATGACCGCAAGGGCCTTGGCCCCCGTGACTTCGCGGGCCAGTTGGTAGTTATGACGCAGGGCTTGGAGATCGATCAGTGCACGAGCAGGACGCATGGCGGCAGACTTCTAATAGTCGGACAGGGTAAAAAACCGGCGCTGGCTGACGGCATGCACCATCAACAGCGCCGGGAGAGGGATTGATTCGATCGGTTTACGGCAGCGCGGCCACGACCGACAGTTCGATGAGGATTTCCGGTTCGCAAAGCCGGGCCTGCACTGTGGCTCGGGCCGGCGCGACACCTTGGGGCAGCCATTTGTCCCAGACGGCGTTCATGCCTGCGAAATCCGCCTCGATGTCTTTCAGGTAGATCGTCACCGACAGCAAGCGGCTCTTGTCGGTCCCGGCCAGGTCAAGCAGACGCTCGATATTGGCGAGGGTTTCGCGGGTCTGTTGTTCAATGCCGGCGCTCATGTCGTCGCCGACTTGCCCGGCCAGGTAAACGGTGCCGTTGTGCACCACAACCTGGCTCATGCGGTCATTGGTGAGCTGGCGCTGGATTGCCATGTTTCGCAGACTCCTGATGTTTGCTGCCATAACGGGAAATATCGAGACCTTCGGCGCTGATCTGTGGCTTTTTCCGAGCCATCAGGTCCGCCAGCAAACGACCGGAACCGCAGGCCATGGTCCAGCCGAGCGTGCCATGACCGGTATTCAGGAACAGGTTCCTGAACGGCGTGGCGCCAACGATCGGCGTACCGTCCGGGGTCGTCGGGCGCAAGCCGGTCCAGAAACTGGCCTGGGCCAGATCGCCGCCCCGAGGATATAGGTCGTTGACGATCATCTCCAGGGTTTCACGGCGACGCGGATTCAGCGACAGGTCGAAACCGGCGATTTCCGCCATGCCGCCCACACGGATGCGGTTGTCGAAACGGGTGATCGCTACCTTGTAGGTTTCGTCGAGGATGGTAGAGGTGGGCGCCATTGCCGGGTTGGTGATCGGCACGGTCAGGGAATACCCCTTGAGCGGGTAGACCGGGGCGCGGATACCGAGGGGTTTGAGCAATTGCGGCGAATAGCTGCCCAAGGCCAGGACGTAACGATCAGCAGTTTCCAGCTTGCCGTCGATCCAGACACCATTGATGCGGTCACCGGCAAAGTCCAGGCGCTGGATATCCTGGCCGAAGCGGAATTCCACACCGAGCTTGACGGCCATTTCCGCCAGGCGCGTGGTGAACATCTGGCAATCGCCGGTCTGGTCGTTGGGCAACCGCAGGGCGCCCGCCAGGATGTCGGTGACATTGGCCAGGGCCGGCTCGACCCGCGCGATGCCTTCGCGATCGAGGACTTCGAAGGGCACGCCGGACTCTTTCAGTACGGCGATGTCCTTCGCCGCGCCGTCGAGCTGAGCCTGTGTACGGAACAACTGTGTGGTACCCAGGCTACGGCCTTCGTAGGCAATGCCGGTTTCGGCGCGCAACTCGTCGAGACAGTCGCGGCTGTACTCCGACAGGCGCACCATGCGTTCCTTGTTGATGGCGTAACGACTGGCGGTGCAGTTGCGAAGCATCTGCGCCATCCACAGGTACTGGTCAATGTCGGCCGTGGCCTTGATGGCCAGCGGCGCATGACGTTGCAGCAGCCACTTGATGGCCTTGAGCGGCACGCCCGGAGCGGCCCACGGCGAGGCATAGCCCGGCGAAACCTGGCCGGCGTTGGCGAAGCTGGTTTCCATGGCGGGCGCCGGTTGACGGTCGACTACAACCACTTCAAATCCGGCCCGGGCCAGATAGTAGGCACTGACCGTGCCGATGACGCCGCTACCCAAGACCAGAACGCGCATTTTATGACCTCATCGCGGATAACCGCTGACGTTTGTTGTACACAGCTTTGATGCGCGCAGTTTAAAAAAGATCAGGCAGTGCTTTTCACTATATAAATGCCTATATTTGGCGAGAATTCTCGGCAAAAACCCTTTTCATGGAGGAGCATCCCCTGTGCGCACCAATACACAGACCAAACGCGAACTGGACAAGATCGACCGCAACATCCTGCGCATCCTCCAGGCCGACGGGCGGATCTCCTTCACCGAGCTGGGCGAAAAGGTCGGCCTGTCCACTACTCCTTGTACCGAGCGGGTGCGCCGCCTGGAGCGCGAAGGGATCATCATGGGTTATAACGCCCGGCTCAATCCCCAGCACCTGAAAGGCAGCCTGCTGGTATTTGTCGAAATCAGCCTCGACTACAAATCCGGCGATACTTTTGAAGAATTCCGACGCGCCGTACTGAAATTACCTCACGTTCTGGAGTGCCATCTGGTGTCGGGGGATTTTGACTACCTGGTAAAGGCACGGATTTCCGAGATGGCCTCCTACCGCAAGCTGCTGGGCGACATCCTGCTCAAGCTGCCCCACGTTCGTGAGTCCAAGAGTTATATCGTGATGGAAGAGGTGAAGGAGAGCCTGAACCTGCCGATTCCGGATTGAACCTGGTCGTTGCGGCGTCAGACCAATACCTGCCGATTGCAGGCCATGTACTCATGGATCTGCTGTTCGACCCGCGGATGGATCAGCTCCACCGGGCGCCGGCCATTGGGGCACGGCAAACTCGCCGTGGTGCCGAACAGCCGACAGATCAACGGTCGCTCGTCATAAACGGTGCAACCGTTCGGTCCCAAGTGCACGCAATCGAGCGCTTCCAGGGCGGCGTCCTGTTCGGCCCGGGTCTTGCGCGGCAGACGGGCCATTTCCTCGGGGGACGTGGTCACTGGCCCGCAGCAGTCATGGCACCCCGGCACACATTCGAACGACGGGATCTGCTGGCGCAGCGTGCGGATTTTTTGACTGTTGCAACTCATCGAAACGGCTACCAAGGCGAGACAGTCCGGGATTCTGCCTTAAAAAGCAGCGGGCCAGACAGCGCCGGCCGACCAATGTTGCCCACGAGCGAAGCCGCGGCTTATGCTCCGTAAAATTTCTCAAACATGACAATCAGGATTACGCACATGAACGCCCGTGTTCAGCAAGCTGTCCCGAGCCACGCACACGCCGCTTCCTATTACGCCGCCAGCAGCCTGCCACAACCGGATCATCCGGCGCTGCAAGGCGAGCGAGTGGCCGATGTCTGCGTGGTCGGCGGCGGATTCTCCGGGCTGAACACGGCCATCGAACTGGCCGAGCGCGGCCTGAACGTGGTGTTGCTGGAGGCCCACAGGATCGGTTGGGGCGCGAGCGGGCGTAACGGCGGCCAATTGATTCGAGGCGTCGGCCATGGCCTGGAGCAGTTCGCGCCGGTCATCGGTACCGAAGGCGTGCGTCAGATGAAACTCATGGGCCTGGAAGCGGTGGAAATCGTCCGACAACGCATCGAGCGTTTTCAGATCTCCTGTGACCTGACCTGGGGCTACTGCGACTTGGCCAACAAGCCCGCCGATCTGGAAGGCTTCGCCGAAGACGCCGAAGAGTTGCGCAGCCTGGGCTATCGCCACGCGACCCGACTGCTGCAAGCCCACGAAATGCACAGCGTGGTGGGCTCGGATCGCTACGTGGGGGGCCTGATTGACATGGGCTCCGGTCACCTGCACCCCTTGAATCTGGCCTTGGGCGAAGCCGACGCGGCGCAGCGACTGGGGGTCAGCCTGTTCGAGCAATCGGCGGTCACGCGTATCGATTACGGCCCGCAAGTGAAGGTGCACACCGAACATGGCTCGGTGCGTGCCAAGACCCTGGTACTGGGTTGCAACGCCTACCTCAACGGCCTCAACCAGGAGTTGAGCGGCAAAGTGCTGCCGGCCGGCAGCTACATCATCGCCACGGAGCCCCTGAGCGAGACCCTGGCCCACAGTTTATTGCCGCAAAACATGGCGGTCTGTGATCAGCGGGTGGCGCTGGACTACTATCGGCTTTCGGCGGACCGACGCCTGCTGTTCGGCGGCGCCTGCCATTATTCGGGCCGTGATCCGCAGGACATCGGCGCCTATATGCGTCCGAAGATGCTCAAGGTCTTCCCGCAACTGGCGGGCGTGAAAATCGATTATCAATGGGGTGGGATGATCGGCATCGGCGCCAATCGCCTGCCGCAAATCGGTCGACTCAAGGACCAACCCAATGTGTATTTCGCCCAGGCTTACTCCGGTCATGGCGTGAATGCCACGCACCTGGCCGGAAAACTACTGGCCGAAGCCATCAGTGGGCAGCACAGCGGCGGGTTCGACCTGTTCGCCAAGGTGCCCCACATCACGTTCCCTGGGGGCAAACACCTGCGTTCACCGCTGTTGGCGTTGGGGATGCTGTGGCACAGGCTGAAAGAGTTGGTCTGAAAGCTTGAGTGGCTCAGGGAGCTATCGCAGGCAAGGCTTGCCCGCGATAGCAGATTGATGACGACTTCACTTCAGAGCCGCCAGAACGGTTTCAACCCCTCCGCCCGCGCCTGCTCCCGGCTCAACCCGATATCCCGCAACTGTTCGGGTGTCAGCTCCAACAAGGCTTTGCGTGTATGCAGACGATGCCAGAACAGGCCCCAGCGGCCGAGGCAGGCAGGCGCATTGCGCGGCATGGCACTGCGCATCTCCTTTTCCTGCCCCGCCTCCAGTTCCTGACCGTGCAGCGTTAGCCGTACATCGCTCAAGCCGTTCATTTTCATCGCTCCTGTTTACATGGATAGCCAGAGCTTTCATGATGCGCGGACAGAAAAACTCAATACAGATTCAACCTGTTAATTTTAGAAGCATACAGATTTGGCTTTTTTTGGACTGAATCCTGTTTTTACCAACCAACTGTATCGGTACCTCATCGAGAGCACGCCATGACCCTCTACGTGAACCTCGCCGAATTGCTTGGCACCCGCATAGAACAGGGCTTCTATCGCCCCGGTGACCGGCTGCCGTCGGTACGGGCCTTGAGCGTGGAACACGGGGTCAGTCTGAGTACGGTGCAGCAGGCCTATCGCGTGCTCGAAGACAGCGGTCTGGCGATGCCGAAGCCCAAATCCGGCTATTTCGTGCCGGTCAGCCGCGAGTTGCCAGACCTGCCGGTGGTCGGCCGTCCCGCCCAACGACCGGTGGACATTTCCCAATGGGACCAGGTGCTGGAGCTGATACGCGCCGTGCCACGCAAGGATGTGGTGCAATTGGGGCGCGGTATGCCGGACGTCAACTCGCCGACCCTGAAACCGCTGCTGCGCAGCCTGGCTCAGATCAGCCGTCGCCAGGACATGCCCGGCCTGTATTACGACAACATCTATGGCAACCTCGCCCTGCGCGAACAGATCGCCCGCCTGTCGCTGGACTCCGGTTGCCAGTTGGGCCCGAGCGACTTGATCGTTACCACGGGTTGCCACGAAGCGCTGTCGGTCAGCATCCGCGCAACCTGCGAGCAGGGCGATATCGTGGCCGTGGATTCCCCCAGCTTTCATGGCGCCATGCAAACCCTCAAGGGCCTGGGCATGAAGGCCCTGGAAATTCCAACAGACCCGCTCACGGGCATCAGCCTGGACGCGCTGGAGCTGGCCCTGGAACAGTGGCCGATCAAGGCCATACAGTTGACGCCCAGTTGCAACAATCCCCTGGGCTATATCATGCCGGAGGCCAATAAACGCGCTCTGCTGACCTTGGCCCAGCGCTTCGACGTGGCGATTATCGAGGACGATGTGTATGGGGAATTGGCCTACACCTACCCGCGCCCTCGCACGATCAAGTCCTTCGACGAAGATGGCCGCGTCCTACTCTGCAGTTCTTTTTCCAAGACCCTGGCACCGGGCCTGCGAGTAGGTTGGGTCGCTCCGGGCCGGTATCTGGAGCGAGTGCTGCACATGAAATACATCAGCACCGGTTCCACTGCCCCGCAGCCGCAGATCGCCATCGCAGAATTTCTCAAAGGCGGACACTTCGAACCTCATTTGCGACGGATGCGTACGCAATATCAGCGTAATCGCGACGCCATGATCGACTGGGTCAGCCGCTATTTTCCGTCGGGCACCCGGGCCAGTCGTCCGCGAGGCAGCTTCATGCTGTGGATCGAGCTACCTGACGGTTTCGATACGCTGAAGCTCAACCGGGTCCTGCACGACCAAGGGGTGCAGGTTGCTGTTGGCAGTATTTTTTCGGCGTCGGGCAAGTACCGCAACTGCCTGCGGATGAACTACGCTGCCAAGCCAACGGCACAGATCGAGGAAGCTGTACGCAAGGTCGGTGCCGCTGCCGCTGCGTTGTTGAACGAAACCCAATGCAGCGACGTCTGAAGTTTACGCAGGGAAGCGGCATCAAAGCCGATCAATAACAACAAGCGGAACGTTCCTACGTGAGATCCAGTCCGATCCTGCCTGCGCTCCTGTTAATCGTCTCGCTGCTGGGTGGCTGCGCCAGCGTAGACATCACCCGCGAGCCTTCCCAGGCATTGCCGGCTTCCGACTCCTCCTTTGGCCGCTCGGTCCAGGCCCAGGCCGCTCCTCACGAAGGACGCTCGGGGTTTCGCCTGCTCTCCGACAGCACCGACGCCTTCACCGCCCGGGCCGAATTGATTCGTAACGCCCAGAGCAGCCTGGATCTGCAGTACTACATCGTTCATGACGGCATCAGCACACGCATGTTGGTGGACGAATTGCTCAAGGCCGCCGACCGGGGCGTACGGGTGCGGATCCTGCTGGACGACACCACCAGTGATGGCCAGGATCAGATCATCGCCACCCTCGCCGCCCATCCCCGCATCCAGATCCGCCTGTTCAACCCCCTCCACCTGGGACGCGCCACAGGCGTGACGCGCGGCCTCGGGCGCCTGTTCAACCTTTCGTTGCAGCACCGGCGGATGCATAACAAGCTCTGGCTGGCGGACAACAGCATGGCGATCGTCGGCGGACGCAACCTGGGTGACGAGTATTTCGACGCCGAACCCAACCTCAACTTCACGGACATCGACCTGCTCGGCGTCGGTCCCGTGGCGCAGCAGTTGGGGCACAGTTTCGACCAGTACTGGAATAGCGCCCTGAGCAAGCCGATCGAGCAATTCCTGTCCCATCGCCCCACCGCCAAGGAGCTGGATAACAGCCGCCTGCGCCTGCAAGAGTCTTTGGAGCAGACGCACAAGGAGAATCACGCGCTGTACCAGCAACTGACCACTTACAGGACCCAGCCGCGGCTGGACATCTGGCGCGATCAGTTGATCTGGGCCTGGAACCAGGCATTGTGGGACGCGCCCAGCAAAGTACTGGCGAAGGACGAACCGGACCCGCAACTGTTGCTGACCACCCAATTGGGCCCGGAGCTGACGGGCGTCAGCAAAGAGCTGATCATGATTTCAGCGTACTTCGTTCCCGGCCAACCGGGGCTGGTATACCTGACCAGCCGCGCCGACGCCGGGGTGTCAGTGAGCCTGCTGACCAACTCCCTGGACGCCACCGACGTGCCGGCGGTACACGGCGGCTACGCGCCTTATCGCAAGACGCTGCTAGAGCATGGCGTACGGCTGTTCGAATTGCGTCGCCAACCTGGCGACACCGGTGGCAGCAGCCCACATCTGTTCTATAGCAAATCCTACGGCGAATCGGATTCGAGCCTGCACAGCAAGGCGATCATTTTCGACGGACAGAAATCCTTCATCGGCTCGTTCAATTTCGACCCACGCTCAGTGTTGTGGAATACCGAAGTCGGCGTCCTGGTGGACAGCCCGGAACTGGCGGGCCAGGTGCGCGACCTGGCCTTGCAGGGCATGGCACCGCCCTTGAGTTATCGACCCCGACTGGAAGATGGAAAGTTGGTGTGGACCACCGAAGACAACGGCAAGCTGCACGATCTGGATCGCGAGCCGGGCAGTTGGTGGCGACGGTTCAATGCCTGGTTCGCCAACACCATCGGCCTGGAGCGGATGCTATAGGGATCAGGCGGGCTGCGCCGCCCCGAATGCCCCTTGGCGCAACAACAGTATCACCAGCCCGAACGCCCCCACCGCCATGAACAAGGGCAGCGCGTGGCCACTGATCCACTGGCTGCCCGCCCCCGCCACCAGGGGACCGACCAGGCAGCCGATCCCCCACAACTGGGCGACATGGGCATTGGCACGCACCAGCGCATCATCGCGATAACGCTCGCCAATCAGAATCAACGACAACGTGAACAAGCCCCCCGCACTGGCACCAAACAGCACCCACAACGGCCAGATCAACAAGGTATCGATCAGCAGCGGAACCGCCAGGCTGGACAAGGTCAGCGCCACCGCACAGCCGGTGAACAGCGACCGACGCGACAAGCGATCGGCCAAGGCGCCTATGGGCAATTGCAACAGCGCATCGCCCACCACCACGGTACTGACCATCGCCAAGGCAATATCGGCACTGAAACCCTGGCGCAAGCAATAAACCGGCAACAGCGTCAGGATCATCGCCTCGAACGCTGCGAACAACGACACGGCCCAGGCGATGGCTGGCAAGCTCCGGCAAAATCCCCAGAGATCCATGAGCGTGACGCTGCTGGCCTCGCTGGTGGGCGCGCCGGTGCGACCGAGCAACAACAATGGGGCGACCATCAACAGGCCAACGCCAACCCAGAAACCGTAGTCGTGATCCGTTCCCAGGGCACCGAGCAGCAACGGACCCGACAGTTGGCTCAGGGCGTAACTGCAGCCATACAGCGCCACCAACCGTCCTCGCCACTGCTCGATAACCAGTTGATTGATCCAGCTCTCACCCAGTATGAACACCAGGGTCAGGACCACACCGATCCCCAGCCGCAATACCAACCAGACCGGATAACTAGGCAACAATGCCAGCAATCCGATGGACACCGCCCCGCCCCAGAGGCACAGGCGCATCAACGCCGCCGTACCAAACCGCGCGGCCAGCCGACTCGACACCTTGGCCCCAAGCAGCACCCCGACAGCCGGCATGGCCGCCATCACGCCGATTGCAAACGCGCCATAACCCCAGCCTTCCAGACGCAGCGACACCAGCGGCATGCTCACGCCCAAGGCCAGCCCGACACTCAGGACGGACGCCAACACGGCGAAATAAGTCGCCCAACGCATTTCCACGCTCCTGTGGGTAATTACATTTCAAGCTTTACACAAAGCAAATGTGGGAGCGGGCTTGCTGGCGAAGGCGGAGTGTCAGTCAACTCAGTCGTTGAATGTGATACCGCTTTCGCGAGCAAGCCCGCTCCCACAAGGAGGATCCGTGTCGCAGCAGACTCTCGTCAGAGCTTGATCCAGGTCGCCTTCAACTCAGTGTATTTGTCGAACGCATGCAGCGACTTGTCACGGCCGTTACCCGATTGCTTGAAGCCACCGAACGGTGCGGTCATGTCGCCACCGTCGTACTGGTTCACCCACACGCTGCCAGCGCGCAAGGCCTTGGCGGTCAGGTGCGCCTTGGAGATGTCCCGGGTCCATACCGCCGCGGCCAGGCCATAGGGCGTGTCGTTGGCAATCTGAATAGCTTCTTCGGCGGTATCGAAAGCGATGACCGACAAGACCGGACCGAAAATCTCCTCCTGGGCGATTTTCATGGCATTGCTCACCCCATCGAAAATCGTCGGCTCGACGTAGGTACCGCCGGTTTCTTCCAGGATTCGCTTGCCGCCAGCCACCAACTTGGCGCCGTCGCTATGGCCTGCCTGGATGTAGGACAGCACGGTGTTCATTTGCTGGGTGTCGACCAGAGCGCCGACATTCGTCGCGGGGTCCAGCGGGTTACCAGGCTTCCAGCCCTTGAGGGCTTCGATTACCAATGGCAGGAAGGTGTCCTTGATGGAGCGTTCGACCAACAGGCGCGAGCCGGCGGTGCAGACTTCGCCCTGGTTGAAGGCGATGGCGCTGGCCGCGGCCTCGGCGGCAGCTTGCAGGTCCGGAGCGTCGGCGAACACGATGTTCGGGCTCTTGCCGCCAGCTTCCAGCCAGACGCGCTTCATATTGGACTCGCCGGAATAGATCATCAGTTGCTTGGCGATCTTGGTGGAACCGGTGAACACCAGCGTATCGACGTCCATGTGCAGCGCCAGGGCCTTGCCCACGGTGTGGCCGTAGCCAGGCAACACGTTCAGCACGCCTTTCGGAATGCCCGCCTCAACGGCCAGGGCTGCGATGCGGATGGCGGTGAGCGGCGATTTTTCTGACGGCTTGAGCACCACCGAGTTACCGGTGGACAGTGCCGGACCGAGCTTCCAGCAGGCCATCAACAGCGGAAAGTTCCACGGCACGATAGCCCCCACGACGCCCACCGGCTCGCGAGTCACCAGGCCCAATTGGTCGTGCGGGGTCGACGCCACTTCATCGTAGAGTTTGTCGATGGCCTCGCCGCTCCAGCTCAGTGCTTGCGCCGCACCGGGAACGTCAATGTTCAGCGAATCGCTGATGGGCTTGCCCATGTCCAGGGTTTCGAGCAGGGCCAGTTCCTCGGCGTGCTGCTTGAGCAGGCCCGCGAAACGAATCATGGTGGCTTTACGCTTGCTCGGTGCCAGGCGCGACCAGGCGCCGGAATTGAAGGTTGCTCGGGCGTTCTCGACAGCACGCTGGGCATCGGCCACGTCGCAGCTGGCGATTTTGCCCAGCAGCCGGCCATCGACCGGGCTCAGGCAATCGAAGGTTTCACCGGACACCGCATCGGTGTATTCGCCGTTGATGAAGGCGCGACCCTCGATACGCAAATCGCGGGCGCGTTGTTCCCAGTCGGCACGAGTCAGGGTGGTCATGCGAGTGTCCTCCTCTTATTTGAGTACGAGCGCCGTGCGGTGCGCGGCGCTCAAGAATTCTGCCCGGCCAGCCTGTTTACGGAACAAGTTTTCGACCCAAGGCACCCGCCACCCTAAACCAGCCACCCCCTGTGTTTCAATATATTTGACACCAAGGCGGGAAACGGCCTTGCGATGTTCATTTTAATAAACATAGACTCGGGGCTTTCCAGGCATTCACCGGGGATTACGGATATGAGCATTCAGGACATCGTCGATTTCAGTCAGGCCACCACCACCGCCGACCGCTATCGCCCGGATCCGACCAAGGTTCTCAAGGGGGATCCCGAACAAGCCGTGTTCAACCACTACAACAGCCCCTGCGGACAAATGAACGCCGGCGTATGGGAAGGCGCGGTCGGCCAGTGGACAGTCAATTACACCGAGCATGAATACTGCGAAATCGTCCAGGGCGTTTCCGTGCTGCGCGACAGCGAGGGCAACGCCAAGACCTTGCGAGCGGGTGACCGTTTCGTGATTCCGGCGGGATTCAAGGGCACCTGGGAAGTGCTGGAGCCGTGCCGCAAGATTTATGTGGTGTTCGAGGAAAAGGCTTGAGAGTAAGGGCCGGCAGGTCTGGCCTCATCGCGAGCAGGCTCGCTCCCACAGGATCGTGGCCGGCCTGAAAAAAAAGGCCCGTATCTCTCGATACGGGCCTTTTTTGCAGAGGGAAAATCAATTACTTGATTTTGCCTTCCTTGTAGATCACGTGCTTGCGAACAACCGGATCATATTTCTTGATCTCGATTTTGTCCGGGGTAGTACGCTTGTTCTTGTCGGTAGTGTAGAAGTGACCAGTACCGGCGCTCGAGATCAAACGAATCAATTCACGCATGATTAGCTCCCTTAAACCTTGCCATCGCGGCGAAGTTCGGCCAGCACGACATCAATGCCGCGCTTGTCGATGATACGCATGCCCTTGGCAGATACGCGCAGACGTACAAAACGTTTCTCGGACTCAACCCAGAAGCGGTGATGCTGCAGGTTCGGCAGGAAACGACGACGGGTTTTGTTGTTTGCGTGGGAAATGTTATTCCCAGTCACCGGACCCTTACCGGTAACTTGACAGACTCTAGACATGCCTCAGCCCTCTAAAACCACATGCCCAACCCGGCATGGGTTGGCCGCTTAATCTCTCAGTCATTTGGCGCCAGGCGCCGCGTTTCTTTAAGGGTCTTACCGGCTACACCTACAGTGAAGGAACCGGGCCCCTAGAAAAGAGCGCTGCTTTATACCAGAAAGACCCAGGCACAACAACAGCCCGTTTGATTTGTCTTCCGGGGAAATCCTCGAACGACCGCTCCGGATAGCCGGTGCAAGGGCGGGCGCTATCCATGACCGCTCGTCGCTGAACCGGCGTTTTTATACCGTCGACCGGTTTCCAGCCATCGATACGGCGGCAAAGCGTGCCGGAAAAAGCAAAAAGGGGATAGTCATTTACCGGCGAGCCCACTAGGGTAGGCCTTTTCCAGACTGCACTCGCAGATGGGCCTTCGACCTGCACAAGGAAACTGCTCATGCGTCTCGCCGCCCTGTCACTGCTCCTCACTCCCCTGCTGGCCAGCCCACTGGCCCAGGCCGCTGCCCTGAGCGTCTGCACCGAGGCCAGCCCGGAAGGGTTCGATGTCGTCCAATATAATTCCCTGACGACCACCAACGCCTCTGCCGACGTGCTGATGAATCGATTGGTGGAATTCGACACCGCCAGCGGCAAAGTAGTCCCCGGCCTGGCCGAGCACTGGGAAGTCTCGCCCGATGGCTTGACCTATGTGTTCAAGTTGCGTCCAACGGTCAGGTTCCATCGCACCGAATACTTCACGCCACGTCGAGACTTGACAGCCGAGGACGTGAAATTCAGCTTCGAGCGCATGCTGGATCCGGCCAATCCCTGGCACAAAGTCGCGCAGAGCGGCTTCCCCCACGCCCAGTCCATGCAATTGCCGGCGCTGATCAAAAAGATCGACGCCCTGGACCCGCTGACCGTGCGCTTCACCCTCGATCACGCGGACTCGACCTTTCTGGCCACCCTGAGCATGGGTTTCGCCTCGATCTATTCGGCTGAGTACGCCGACCAACTGATGAAGGCCGGGACACCGGACAAGCTCAACAGCCAGCCCATCGGTACTGGCCCGTTCGTGTTCAATCGATTCCAGAAAGACGCATCGATCCGCTACAAGGCCAACGGCGACTATTTCGGCGGCAAGCCCTCGGTGGACCCGCTGATCTTCGCCATCACCCCGGATGCGAATGTGCGCTTGCAGAAATTGCGGCGCAATGAATGCCAGATTGCCCTGTCACCCAAGCCGCTGGACGTACAGGCCGCCAGACAGGAAGCCACGCTGAAAGTGGAGCAGACCGACGCCTTCATGACCGCGTTCGTGGCGATCAACAGCCAGCACCCACCGCTGGACAAGCCTGAAGTACGGCAAGCCATCAACCTCGCCTTCGACAAGAGCAGCTACCTCAAGACAGTCTTTGAAGGCACCGCCGAAGCGGCAGACGGTCCCTACCCACCCAACACCTGGAGCTACGCCAGGAATCTGCCCGGTTACGCCCATGACCCGGCCAAGGCCCGTGATCTGCTGGTCAAGGCCGGCTTGAAGGACGGCTTTCAAACAACGATCTGGACCCGCCCATCCGGCAGCCTGCTGAATCCCAACCCCAGCCTTGGAGCGCAACTGCTGCAATCTGACCTGGCGGAAATCGGCATCCAGGCCGAAATCCGCGTGATCGAATGGGGCGAGCTGATCCGCCGCGCCAAAGCCGGTGAGCACGACCTGCTGTTCATGGGATGGGCCGGCGACAACGGCGACCCGGACAACTTCCTCACACCGCAATTCTCCTGCGCGGCGGTCAAGTCCGGCACCAACTTCGCCCGCTATTGCAACGCGGACCTGGACAAGCTGATCAGCGCCGGCAAGACCACGAGCGAACAAGGCGTGCGCACCAAGCTCTATGAGCAGGCCCAGGCGCAGATCCAGCAGCAGGCCCTTTGGCTCCCTCTGGCGCACCCGACCGCCTTTGCGCTGACCCGCAAGGAAGTCCAGGGTTATGCGGTCAGCCCGTTTGGACGCCAGGATTATTCCAAGGTCAGTCTCAAGTAACCTCCTGCCCACAGTCCCCCCTGTGGGAGCGGGCTTGCTCGCGAAAACGGTGGATCAGTTGAATGAATGTCGACTGACACACCGCCTTCGCGAACAAGTCCGCTCCCACAAAAGAGCTTCAGCGCATCGGACTTTGCTCACATCCACCCATACTCCGCCATCGACAACGGCTCCCCATCGCCGATGATGAAATGGTCGAGAACCCGTACGTCGATCAACTCCAATGCTTCCTGAAGCCGCTCGGTCAGTACCCGGTCGGCCTGGCTCGGTTCGGCGTTGCCGGAGGGATGGTTGTGGCACAGAATCAGCGCGGCGGCGTTATGGGCCAGGGCTCGCTTGACCACCTGCCGCGGATGAACACTGGCGTTGTCGATAGAGCCGCGAAACAGCGCCTCGAATGTCAGTACCTGATGCCTGGAGTTGAGAAACAGGCAGCCAAACACCTCGTGAGGTTCGTGGCGAAGCATCGACTTCAGGTAATCACGGACCACATGGGGATTTTCCAGCGTCGTTCTTTGTCGGGCCCGTTCGGCCAGGTGACGACGACTCATTTCCTGAGCCGCTTGTAACTGGGCATATTTCGCCGGCCCCAGCCCCACATGGCTGCTGAACGTGACCTGATCGGCTTCGAGCAAAGCACGCAGACTGCCAAATTGGGTCAAGAGATGTCGCGCCAGATCAACCGCGCTTTTACCGGAGACGCCGGTTCGTAGAAAAATCGCCAACAACTCGGCGTCCGAGAGACTTCCCGCTCCCAACGCCAATAACCTTTCCCGCGGCCGCTCGGCTGCAGGCCAATCCCGAATGCTCATAGTCGCTCCCTGATCGTGGGCGCCGCTGTTCCATAGCGGTCGCTGTGATATCGTAGCCCATCTTTTTTGCAGGCGATTTGCACCCCGGCAGGCTGTTGCCCAGAGGTTCGCCTTGCACTGACCACTGAAATCGAAAGGCAGGCCTATGCAGCGGCTGTATCGGAAACGCATCGTTCTGGGCGTCGGCGGCGGCATTGCCGCCTATAAGAGCGCCGAGCTGGTTCGCAGGCTTATCGACCAGGGCGCGGAAGTGCGGGTCGTCATGACCCGTGGCGGCAGTGAATTCATCACGCCGCTGACCATGCAGGCCCTGTCCGGGCACCCGGTCCACCTGGACCTGCTCGACCCGGCGGCCGAAGCCGCCATGGGCCATATCGAACTGGCCAAATGGGCCGACCTGGTGTTGATCGCACCGGCCACGGCCGACCTGATCGCTCGCCTGGCCCAAGGCATCGCCGACGACCTGCTGACCACGCTGGTGCTCGCCACCGACGCCGTGGTCGCCGTCGCACCGGCCATGAACCAGGCCATGTGGCGCGACCCGGCCACCCAGGCCAACCTGCAATTACTCGAAAGCCGTGATCTGAAAGTCTTCGGCCCGGCGTCCGGCAGCCAGGCCTGCGGGGATGTCGGCATGGGGCGGATGCTCGAAGCGACCGATCTGGCTCAATGTGCCGCCGATTGCTTCCAGCGCCAGGCCCTGACCGGCAAGCACGTGCTGATCACCGCCGGGCCGACCCAGGAAAACATCGACCCGGTGCGCTACATCACCAACCACAGTTCGGGAAAAATGGGCTTCGCCCTGGCCGAAGCGGCTGTCGAGGCTGGAGCCCGGGTGACGCTGATCACCGGACCGGTGCACCTGCAGACGCCGGACCGGGTGACCCGCATCGACGTGGTCAGCGCACGGGACATGCTCGCGGCCTGCGAAGCGGCGATCCCCTGTGATTTGTTCATCGCCTCGGCTGCGGTGGCGGATTACCGTCCCGAAGTCGTCGCCCCGCATAAATTGAAGAAAGACCCTACGAGCGGCGACGGCCTGCTGCTACAAATGGTGCGCAATCCGGACATTCTGGCGACCATCGCCACCCGCCCCGACCGTCCCTTCAGTGTCGGCTTCGCCGCCGAAACCGAAAACCTGCTCGACTACGCCGCGCGCAAGCTCCAGGACAAGAACCTGGACCTGATCGTGGCCAACGACGTCGCTAACCCGAGCATCGGCTTCAACAGCGAAGAAAACGCCTGCAGCGTGATCGACCGCCAGTTGCACGCCACCCTTTTCGCCCAGACCAGCAAGGGCAAGATTGCCCGCCAACTGATCACTTTCATTGCCGAACGGCTGAACCAGGTTTAATTCATGCACGCTCTACAAGCCAAGATCCTCGACCCCCGCATCGGCACTGAATTTCCGCTGCCGCAGTACGCCACGCCGGGTTCCGCCGGCCTCGACCTGCGCGCAATGCTCAAGCAGGACACACTCCTGGAGCCGGGCCAGACTCTTCTGATCCCCACCGGCCTGTCGGTGTACATCGGTGACCCGGGCCTGGCCGCCCTGATCCTGCCGCGCTCGGGCCTGGGCCACAAACACGGCATCGTGCTGGGCAACCTGGTGGGCCTGATCGACTCTGACTACCAGGGCGAGTTGATGGTGTCGTGCTGGAACCGCGGACAAACCGCATTCAACATCGCCGTAGGCGAGCGTATCGCCCAATTGGTGCTGGTACCGGTGGTCCAGGCCCACTTCGAACTGGTGCAGGAGTTCGACGAGACCCAGCGCGGCGCAGGTGGTTTCGGCCATTCAGGCAGCCACTGACCCCGCCACTTCCAGCCGGACAGCCTGTCCGGCCGGTTAATTAAACTTCTGTTTCAGGGCAAAAAATGCGCAATGGCTTTCTGCTAGGTTTCCCATCCGGAATCAATGTATTAGGCGACCGAGGCCGGGATAACGCTGTCTCATGGCATTTTCCCACCACGAACTCTCTGTCAAAAACGCCGTCATACCCTTCAGCTTGAGCCTGCCGATGCTGAATGTCGGCCTGTCCAGTCACTTCCTTGATAGAGCGCCCCACCCATGAACACCCCAGCCGCAATTGCCCCGATCTTTCCTGAGAGCATTTTCCGCGCCTACGACATCCGTGGCGTGGTGCCGGAAACCCTGACCGCCGAAACCGCCTACTGGATCGGCCGCGCCATCGGCTCCCAGAGCCTGGCCCAGGGCGAACCGAACGTATGCGTCGGTCGCGATGGCCGCCTGTCTGGCCCGGAACTGGTCGAACAATTGATCAAAGGCATTGCCGACAGCGGCTGCCATGTCAGCGACGTGGGCTTGGTCCCGACCCCGGCGCTGTACTACGCCGCCAACGTGCTGGCCGGCAAATCCGGCGTGATGCTCACCGGCAGCCACAACCCTTCGAACTACAACGGCTTCAAGATCGTCATCGCCGGCGACACCCTTGCCAACGAGCAGATCCAGGCCCTGCACACACGCCTCAAGACCAATGACCTGAGCAGCGGCAAAGGCAGCATCACCAAGGTCGATATCCTCGAGCGTTACAACGACGAAATCGTCA
This sequence comes from Pseudomonas sp. Pf153, assembly GCF_001269775.1. Taxonomy (NCBI): domain Bacteria; kingdom Pseudomonadati; phylum Pseudomonadota; class Gammaproteobacteria; order Pseudomonadales; family Pseudomonadaceae; genus Pseudomonas; species Pseudomonas sp. Pf153. Next base: position 213,612 of record NZ_LHVL01000009.1, read on the forward strand.
AGGACGTGAAACTGGCCCGTCGCCTGAAAGTGGTGGTCGACTGCGGCAACGGCGCGGCCGGCGTGATTGCCCCGCAACTGATCGAAGCCCTGAACTGCGAAGTCATTCCGCTGTTCTGCGACGTGGATGGCAACTTCCCCAACCACCATCCGGATCCGGGCAAGCTGGAAAACCTCGAAGACCTGATCGCCAAAGTCAAGGAAACCAACGCCGATCTGGGCCTGGCCTTCGACGGTGACGGCGACCGCGTTGGCGTAGTGACCAACACCGGCAGCGTCGTGTTCCCCGATCGCCTGCTGATGCTGTTCGCCAAGGACGTGGTGGCGCGCAACCCTGATGCTGAAATCATTTTCGACGTCAAATGCACCCGTCGCCTCGTGCCACTGATCAAGGAGTACGGCGGTCGCCCCCTGATGTGGAAGACCGGTCATTCGTTGATCAAGAAGAAAATGAAACAAAGCGGCGCCCTGCTGGCTGGCGAAATGAGCGGCCACATTTTCTTCAAGGAGCGCTGGTTCGGTTTCGACGACGGCATCTACAGCGCTGCGCGCCTGCTGGAAATCCTCAGCAAGGAAAAATCCACGGCCGAAGAGTTGTTCGCGACCTTCCCGAACGATATTTCCACGCCGGAAATCAATATCCATGTGACCGAAGAGAGCAAATTCAGCATCATTGATGCACTGCACGACGCTCAATGGGGCGAAGGGGCCGAACTGACCACCATCGACGGTGTGCGGGTCGACTATCCCCATGGCTGGGGCCTGGTTCGCGCCTCCAACACCACACCGGTGCTGGTGCTGCGCTTCGAGGCCGACAACGAAGCGGAACTGCAGCGCATCAAGGATGTGTTCCACACCCAACTCAAACGTGTTGCACCCGATCTGAAACTACCGTTCTGACTTTTTGAAGCTCCGGAGCCCTGAATGACCCTCGAACGCGAAGCCGCCACCAATACCGCCAAGGTTTTGTCCGAAGCGTTGCCTTATATCCGACGCTACGTCGGCAAGACCCTGGTGATCAAATACGGCGGCAACGCGATGGAAAGCGAGGAGCTCAAGACGGGCTTCGCCCGCGACATCGTGCTGATGAAGGCCGTGGGCATCAACCCGGTGGTGGTCCATGGCGGGGGCCCGCAGATCGGCGATCTGCTCAAGCGCCTGTCGATCGAAAGCCACTTCATCGATGGCATGCGGGTCACCGACGCGCAAACCATGGATGTGGTGGAAATGGTCCTGGGCGGCCAGGTCAACAAGGACATCGTCAACCTGATCAACCGTCATGGCGGCAGCGCCATCGGCCTGACCGGTAAAGATGCCGAGCTGATCCGGGCGAAAAAGCTCACCGTCACTCGCCAGACGCCGGAAATGACCCAACCGGAAATCATCGACATCGGTCATGTGGGCGAAGTAGTCGGCATCAACACCGACCTGCTGAACCTACTGGTCCAGGGCGACTTTATCCCGGTGATCGCGCCTATCGGCGTGGGTGCCAACGGCGAGTCGTACAACATCAACGCCGATCTGGTGGCCGGCAAGGTCGCTGAAGCACTGAAAGCCGAAAAGCTGATGCTGCTGACCAACATCGCCGGCCTCATGGACAAGTCGGGCAAAGTCCTGACCGGCCTGTCGACCCAGCAGGTCGATGACCTGATCGCCGACGGCACCATCTACGGCGGCATGCTGCCGAAGATTCGTTGCGCGCTCGAAGCGGTACAGGGCGGCGTTGGTAGTTCGCTGATCATCGATGGTCGAGTGCCGAATGCGATCCTGCTGGAGATCTTTACCGATACGGGTGTGGGTACGTTGATCAGCAATCGCAAGCGTCCTTAAGCGTCAATCCAAAAAAAGACCCCGCTCAACCTGGTTGAACGGGGTCTTTTTTTGCCTCCCCAGAAGGAGCGAGCCTTCAGACGCCGAACTGCGCCCGGTAGGCCTCCACCGCCGGCAAATGCTGCTTGAGCTGCGGATCATCGGCCAGGAACTCCAGCACCTGGTTCAACGAAACAATGCTGATCACCGGAATACCAAAATCACGCTCTACTTCCTGGATCGCCGACAGTTCGCCGTTACCGCGCTCCTGGCGGTTCAGGGCGATCAGCACACCGGCGGCCTTGGCACCTTCCTGTGAAGCGATGATCTGCATTACTTCGCGGATAGCGGTGCCGGCGGTGATCACGTCGTCGATGATCAGCACATCACCGGTCAATGGCGCGCCTACCAGGCTGCCGCCTTCGCCATGGGCCTTGGCTTCCTTGCGGTTGAAGCACCACGGCAGGTCGCGACCGTGTTGTTCGGCCAGGGCGACGGCGGTGGTAGCGGCCAGCGGGATGCCTTTGTAGGCCGGACCGAACAGCACATCGAACGGGATGCCGCTCTCGACGATGGCCGCTGCGTAGAAACGACCCAGTTGCGCCAGGGCGGAACCGCTGTTGAACAAGCCGGCATTGAAGAAGTACGGGCTGGTGCGCCCGGACTTGAGGGTGAACTCACCGAAGCGCAGAACGCCGCGATCGATGGCAAAACGAATGAAATCGCGTTGATACGCCTGCATGAAAAAAGCCTCAGATACCGCGGATTTAGCTAAATAGGTAGACGGCGTGTATCATACACGCACGTGATTTTTGGGGCCATTTATGCGGATCATCAGTGTGAACGTCAATGGTATTCAGGCTGCAGTGGAGCGTGGTTTGCTCAGTTGGCTGCAAGCACAGAATGCCGACGTCATCTGCCTGCAGGATACCCGTGCCTCCGCCTTTGAACTGGACGATGCAGCCTTCCAACTGGATGGTTACTTCCTTTATGCCTGCGATGCAGAAGTCCCCGCCCAGGGTGGCGTGGCTTTGTACTCGCGGCTGCAACCGAAGGCTGTCATCAACGGTCTCGGTTTCGAGACGGCGGACCGCTACGGGCGCTACCTGCAGGCCGATTTCGACAAGGTCAGCATCGCGACCTTACTGCTCCCTTCGGGGCAGAACGGCGATGAAGATTTGAATCAGAAATTCAAGTTGATGGACGACTTCGCCCGTTACCTTGATAAACAGCGACGCAAACGTCGCGAGTACATCTATTGTGGCTCGCTATACGTGGCGCAACAGAAGCTGGACATCAAGAACTGGCGCGACAGCCAGCAATCGCCTGGCTTCCTGGCGCCGGAGCGGGCGTGGATGGACGAGATCATCGGCAACATGGGCTATGTCGACGCCCTGCGCGAGGTCAGCCGTGAAGGCGATCAGTACAGCTGGTGGCCGGATAACGAACAGGCGGAGATGCTCAACCTCGGTTGGCGCTTCGACTACCAGTTGCTGACACCAGGCCTGCGCCGCTTCGTACGCAGCGCCCGCCTGCCGCGCCAGCCACGGTTCTCGCAGCACGCGCCGCTGATCGTGGACTACGACTGGACGCTGACGATCTGAGTGTCATCTTGCAGCCACAAAAAAACCGACAGCGATGTCGGTTTTTTGTGGCTGATCGCTTTACCCCTGTGGGAGCGAGCAGAGCTCGCTCCCACAGGGGTTATTCACTGATCGTTATTTGATCACCCGCCAGGTGAACGGATACCGGTACGGCTGCCCTTCATTGGCCTTGATCCCGGCGATGATGGTCAGCACCAGCGCACCGATGGCGATCAGCCCAAACAGGAAGAAGCCAATCACCACGATCATCAACAGGAAGCTGATGAGCGAGGCAATCGCCACCGTGATCTGGAAGTTCAGCGCTTCCTTGCCCTGGGCATCGACGAACGGGTCGGACTCACGCTTGACCTGCCAGAGCACCAGCGGCCCGATCAGCGTACCAAACGGAATCACGATGCCCAGCAAGGCGGACAGGTGGCAGAACATCGCCCACTGACGTGCCTCCTGGCTTGGCTTGGGCAGCAGGACTTGCTCATCACTCATGTCGCTCTCCTTGTCTGAAGCGTGAAACGATCAGTCGGCCAACGCGGCCTTTTGCAGTTCGAAAATCTCACTCATGCCTTTCTTCGCCAGCTCCAGCATAGCGTTCAATTCTTCAGGCTGGAACGGTGCGCCTTCGGCGGTGCCCTGCACTTCGATGAAGCCGCCGGCACTGGTCATGACCACGTTCAGGTCGGTCTCGGCGGCGGAATCTTCCAGGTAGTCCAGGTCCAGCACCGGCTCGCCTTGGTACATGCCCACGGATACCGCGCCGATCATCTGTTTAAGCGGATCGCCGCCCTTCAGGCCGCCACGCTTCTTGATCACTTTCAAGGCATCGACCAGCGCGACCATGGCACCGGTGATGGACGCAGTGCGGGTACCGCCGTCGGCCTGGATCACGTCGCAATCGACATACAGCGTCACGTCGCCCAGCTTGGACATGTCCAGAGCGGCGCGCAGCGAACGGCCGATCAGGCGCTGGATTTCCAAGGTACGGCCACCCTGCTTGCCACGGCTGGCCTCGCGCTGGTTCCGCTCACCGGTGGCACGCGGCAGCATGCCGTATTCGGCGGTCAGCCAGCCTTGGCCCTGGCCCTTGAGGAACCGTGGCACGCCGTTTTCGACGCTGACGGTGCAGATGACCTTGGTGTCACCGAATTCGACCAGTACAGATCCCTCGGCGTGTTTGGTGTAGTTGCGGGTAATGCGGATCGAGCGAAGCTGATCGGCAGCGCGACCACTTGGACGTTTCATAGGGAACACCTGTACAGAGGACGGAAAACTGCCGGCATTATAGAGCCGTCGACCGGCAGAAGGCAGTTCTAAAAAACCGTTGCGACGAGCGAGGCCCCTCAAAGCCCCGCCCGACGGGCTGCAGCGCTTTGTCACAGGCCCGGTTTGGGGCCATGCGCCTCACTGCGCTACAATCCTGCGCCTTTGCTGCCCGTCGGCTTTTATTCATAGATTCCAGGCGCCACGACCACCGTCGTGCCCGACCTGCATTGCGAGGAACCCCCATGGTGCACAGCATGACCGCCTTCGCCCGCGTCGAAAAGGCCGGCGCCCAAGGCACGCTGAGCTGGGAACTGCGCTCGGTCAACAGCCGTTACCTGGAGCCGCACCTGCGCCTGCCCGAGTCCTTCCGCGACCTTGAAGGCGGCGTGCGCGAAGCGCTGCGCCAGGGCCTGTCCCGGGGCAAGCTGGAATGCACCCTGCGCTTCACCGAGGAAAACACCGGCAAAACCCTGCAAGTGGACCGCGAGCGCGCCGCGCAACTGGTGGCCGCCGCCGAAACCGTCGCCAGTCTGATCAAGCACCCCGCCGCCCTGAACCCGTTGGAAGTCCTGGCCTGGCCCGGCGTGCTGGTGGGAGACGCGAGCGACCCGCAGGCACTGAACGCCGAGGCACTGGCGCTGTTCAATCAGGGCCTCAAGGAACTCAAGGCGGGCCGTGAGCGCGAAGGAGCGGAACTGGCCCGGCTGATCAACGAGCGCCTGACGTCAATCGAAGAAGACGTGGCGACCTTGCGCGAGCTGGTCCCGCAAATGCTTGCCACCCAGCGCCAGAAAGTCCTCGATCGCTTCGCCGACATGAAGGCCGAGCTGGACCCGCAGCGCCTGGAACAGGAAATGGTCATGCTCGCGCAAAAGAGCGACGTGGCCGAAGAACTGGATCGTCTGAGTACCCACATCATCGAAGTCCGCCGGGTGCTCAAATCCGGTGGCGCGGCCGGCCGCCGCCTCGACTTCCTGATGCAGGAACTCAACCGCGAAGCCAATACACTGGGCTCCAAAGCCTTCGACCCGCGCAGCACCCAGGCTGCGGTCAACCTCAAGGTGTTGATCGAGCAGATGCGCGAACAAGTGCAGAACATTGAGTAAGGCTAACCCGACATGACCCACAGCACCGGCACCCTCTACATCATTTCCGCGCCCTCGGGCGCCGGCAAGACCAGCCTGGTCAAGGCCCTGATCGACGCCGAGCCGCAGATCCGCGTCTCGGTCTCGCACACCACCCGCGCCATGCGTCCAGGCGAAGTGAACGGGGTGAACTATCACTTCGTCGACCGCGAAGAATTCGTGAGGATGGCCGAACACGGCGACTTCCTGGAGCGCGCCGAAGTCTTTGGCAACCTCTACGGCACCTCGCAAAGCCACCTGCAACAGACCCTGGACGAAGGCCATGACCTGATCCTGGAAATCGACTGGCAAGGCGCCGAGCAGGTGCGCAAGCTGATGCCCCAGGCCCGTTCGATCTTCATCCTGCCACCGAGCCAGCAGGCCTTGCGCCAGCGCCTGACCAACCGTGGCCAGGACAGCGACGAGATCATCGAAGGCCGGATGCGAGAAGCAGTCAGCGAAATGAGCCACTACGTGGACTACGATTACCTGATCATCAACGATGATTTCGCCCACGCACTGGACGACCTGAAAGCCATTTTCCGCGCCAATCAGCTGCAACAGAAACGCCAGCAGCAACGTTTCGGAAAATTATTGGCCGAACTGCTGGGCTGACCGGCCCTTCCCAAAACCGCTGCGACGGCTTTACATTGGTAGTCGCAGCGCGCCGAGGGGTTTGGTCAAAAAATCAGCGCTTCCCTAAACGCTGGTGTTTTTTTAAACTGTCGAGTCCGCTCGCCCAACCGGGCAGCGCGCATATTGCATTCGCTCCGAGGAATACCATGGCCCGCGTAACCGTTGAAGACTGCCTAGAACACGTGGAAAACCGCTTTGAGCTGGTCATGCTCTCTACCAAGCGGGCCCGTCAGCTGGCCACCGGTGGCAAAGAGCCGTTGGTCCAGTGGGAAAACGACAAGCCTACCGTGGTAGCGCTGCGTGAAATCGCCGAAGGCCTGATGAGCTACGAGTTCATCGCCAATGCTGAAATCGTTGAAGACGAACCGCTGTTCGCGGCGTTCGAGGACGAGTCCAACGAGGCGGTCTAAATCTATGCCTGGTCGACGTAGCACGGCGCGGGGTCACAGCAAACGGCAGGAGTCATCATCATGCCGAGCATAGACGCCCTCGCCGATCGCTTATCGGCCTACCTCGGCACGGACCAGGTCAATCTGGTCCGCCGAGCCTATTTCTACGCCGAACAAGCCCACGACGGCCAGCGCCGCCGCAGCGGCGAGGCGTACGTCACGCATCCCCTTGCGGTGGCGAATATCCTGGCCGACATGCACATGGACCATCAGAGCCTGATGGCCGCCATGCTCCATGACGTGATCGAAGACACCGGCATCGCCAAGGAAGCGCTGCAAGCGCAGTTCGGCGAGACCGTGGCCGAACTGGTCGACGGGGTCAGCAAACTGACCCAGATGAACTTCGAGACCAAGGCCGAGGCTCAGGCCGAAAACTTCCAGAAAATGGCCATGGCCATGGCCCGCGACATTCGCGTGATCCTGGTCAAGCTCGCCGACCGCCTCCACAACATGCGCACCCTGGAAGTACTGTCCGGTGAAAAACGCCGGCGCATCGCCAAGGAAACCCTGGAAATCTACGCGCCCATCGCCAACCGCCTGGGCATGCATGCGATTCGCATCGAGTTCGAAGACCTCGGCTTCAAGGCCATGCACCCGATGCGTTCGGCGCGGATCAACCAGGCCGTCAAGCGCGCCCGGGGCAACCGCAAGGAAATCGTCAACAAGATCGAAGAGTCGCTGAGCCACTGCCTGGCCATTGACGGCATCGAAGGCGAAGTCAGCGGCCGGCAGAAACACCTCTACGGCATCTACAAGAAAATGCGCGGCAAGCGTCGGGCCTTCAACGAGATCATGGACGTTTACGCGTTCCGGATCATCGTCGACAAGGTCGATACCTGCTATCGCGTGCTGGGTGCCGTACATAATTTGTACAAACCGTTGCCGGGGCGCTTCAAGGACTACATCGCGATCCCCAAGGCCAACGGCTACCAATCGCTGCACACCACGTTGTTCGGCATGCACGGCGTCCCGATCGAGATCCAGATCCGCACCCGTGAAATGGAAGAGATGGCCAACAACGGCATCGCCGCCCATTGGCTCTACAAATCCAGCGGCGACGAACAGCCCAAGGGCACCCACGCCCGAGCGCGGCAGTGGGTCAAGGGCGTGCTGGAAATGCAGCAACGCGCCGGCAACTCGCTGGAATTCATCGAAAGCGTCAAGATCGACCTGTTCCCGGACGAGGTCTACGTCTTCACGCCCAAGGGCCGGATCATGGAACTGCCCAAGGGCTCCACGGCGGTGGACTTCGCCTACGCGGTGCACACCGACGTCGGCAACAGCTGCATCGCCTGTCGCATTAACCGTCGCCTGGCGCCGCTGTCCGAACCGCTGCAAAGCGGCTCCACGGTGGAAATCGTCAGCGCCCCCGGTGCGCGGCCGAACCCCGCCTGGCTCAACTTCGTGGTCACCGGCAAGGCCCGGACTCACATCCGCCACGCCCTGAAATTGCAACGTCGCTCCGAATCCATCAGCCTGGGCGAACGCCTGCTGAACAAAGTCCTCAACGGCTTCGACAGCTCACTGGACAAGATCCCGGCCGAGCGCGTGCAGATCATGCTCACCGAGTACCGCCTCGAACTGGTCGAAGACCTGCTCGAAGACATCGGCCTGGGCAACCGCATGGCCTACGTCGTCGCCCGCCGCCTGCTCGGCGAAGGCGAACAGCTGCCAAGCCCCGAAGGCCCGCTGGCGATTCGCGGCACCGAGGGCCTGGTGCTCAGCTACGCCAAGTGCTGCACGCCGATTCCGGGCGACCCGATCGTCGGCCACCTGTCCGCCGGCAAGGGGATGGTGGTGCACCTGGAAAACTGCCGAAACATCAGCGAAATCCGCCACAACCCGGAAAAATGCATCCAGCTCTCCTGGGCCAAGGATGTCACCGGCGAATTCAACGTCGAGCTGCGGGTCGAGCTGGAGCACCAGCGCGGCCTGATCGCCCTGCTGGCCAGCAGCGTCAACGCCGCCGACGGCAACATCGAGAAAATCAGCATGGACGAACGCGATGGCCGCATCAGCGTCGTCCAACTGGTGGTCAGCGTGCACGACCGCGTGCATCTGGCCCGCGTGATCAAGAAACTGCGCGCCCTGACCGGCGTCATCCGCATCACCCGCATGCGCGCGTAGCCCACCCATAACAAGGAGTCCTCATGACCAAGACCGTTATCACCAGCGACAAGGCCCCGGCCGCCATCGGCACCTACTCCCAGGCGATCAAGGCAGGCAACACCGTGTACATGTCGGGCCAGATCCCACTGGACCCGAAAACCATGGAGCTGGTGGAAGGCTTCGAAGCCCAGACCGTGCAAGTGTTCGAAAACCTCAAGGCCGTGGCCGAGGCAGCCGGTGGTTCGTTCAAGGACATCGTCAAGCTCAACATCTTCCTCACCGACCTGAGCCACTTCGCCAAGGTCAACGAGGTCATGGGCAAGTACTTCGAACAGCCCTACCCTGCCCGCGCCGCCATCGGCGTGGCCGCCCTGCCCAAAGGCGCGCAGGTCGAGATGGATGCCATCCTGGTCATCGAGTAACAAGGCCGGCGCAGCGTCCCCCGCTGCGCCGTTTTCGTTTTTAAAGGATTCCACCATGCGCAAAGCGCTTGCTCTCCCGCTGCTCGCCCTCCTCCTGGCCGGCTGCGCCAGCGACCCCGCCGACCGTGACATCAGCGGCACCTGGATCAACCAGGCCGCCATCGACGCTGCCGCCAAGGGCGGCCCACTGCGCGAAGCCCTGCAGGCCTATGGCCCGAACCTGGAATGGGACGTCAACACCCGAGCCGGTCAGGCGCGCTACACCAACGGCTTTGAAAACGTCGAAGGCAAGTTGCTGGGCGAAGAAGACGGCGCGTGGAAAGTCGATTTCTACGGCAGCTCGGCCAGCGAACTCCAGCGCGACGGCGACCAACTGAGCCAGACCGCCACCGAGAACGAACCCCAGCAAGTCTTCGACCGCGCCCAGGTCCAGGTACCGGAAGGCGCCCCTATCGGCGCCAGCTTCGAGCGAGCGCTGTATGCCGCCTACCTGGGTGGCACCTGGAACATCGTCGACGGCCCCGGCCAAGGCACCAGCGTGCAGTTCCGACCCGACGGCCAGGTCAGCGGCCTCCCCGGCGCCGACCGCTACGCCCTCTGCCTGGCTGGCGACTGCGCCTCCATGAGCGGCGGCAACGACAACATCTGGCTGCAACAGAACGGCCACGGCAACACCTGGATCTTCGCCCGCAACGGCAAGACGCTGGAAATATTCCAGACTGTGAATGCAGCGCTGGCCGATGAAATGCCGTCGTTCACGCCGGGTAAGCGGCAGTGGGTGTTGGAAAAGCAGTAACCCGCAGGCGCTGAGCTTGCCCACAGGCCCGGCGCCATACCCCATCCTCGCCCCACCACAAATCCACTATGGGAGCGAGCCCTGCTCACGATAGCGGTGGGTCAGCCGCCTCTCATTCCGAATCTGCTCCCTCCATCGTGAGCAAGCTCAGCTCCCAGAGACTGGCGCAACCTCTCTTACCAATCGTATCGCCACGATTAATGTGCGCAGCATCTCCTTAAAGCTCTCTGCCATTACATCAATGTCCTTTAGCGCACTGTTTTACAGAAAATTCCTACATCTCTGTTTTTATATTTTTGGCATTCTTCGCAACTAACATTCGTCCAACGAATTTATTTATTAAAACTCTAACCGATTGATTAGAAATCCGAAATTTCTTACAGAAATCAGTCAGATTTTGATAATCAGAAACTATTTATAACTCGAAAAAAGCACCACACACCCTTAAGGCAATGAATGTCTTACGTAAATAAACTGTCCACCCAATACTTGATTCTCGCCAAGACTCCTGTCACCGAAGAGAGTTTCGTGGGCGCGGACGTGCGTTTTTCAAATGAATTTGAAGCGCTGGAGTGCGAATTGGGCAAAGCCCTGTCGGTGCATGAAACTGGCCAGGTGGATTGGTTAAAAGTCCTTGAACAGAGCGAGGCTCTGTTGCGCACCCAATCCAAAGACTTGCGGGTGGCGATCTGGCTGACATGGGCGCTGTACCAATGTGAGTCTTTCCCGGGTCTGCTGGCCGGCCTTTGTCTCGTGCGGCACCTGTGCCAAAACCATTGGTCGCAGATCCATCCCGCCAAGATCAGGACCCGTTCCGCCAGTATCCATTGGCTGCTGCCTCGCCTGGAACAGGCTCTGGGCGATGACGTAGCCATCAAAGAACAGTTGCCCTTATTCCGACAGTTGCTGGAACAACTTAAAAGCCTCGAGAGCATCTGCACAACCCATTTGGGAGATGAAGCTCCACTGCTATTGCCACTAAGCCGGCGGCTCGAGCATATGATCCGGCGTGCTACCGACGAGCCGTCCAAACCCGGCGCCATAGAGGCAGTAGCGACTCAGGTCAAACAAACTACCACTCAACTCCTCGCCCCCGTCGCGTCTATCGAGAACGAAAAAGAAGCCCAAAAAGTGTTGCGCGCCCAGCAGGAAAGCGCACGCACATTGTGCGCCTGGTGGCTCAGACAAAAAGCCACCGACATCCGCGCCCTGCGTCTGAATCGTGCTTTGCACTGGCTGGTCATCGATGCGCTACCCGAGCACGACGCCGGACAGATCACCCAGTTGCGCGGATTACCAGTAGCCAAACTCAAGGCTTATCAAGACAGCCTCCAACGAGGCAGCTTTGCGGATCTGTTGGTGGAGATCGAGGCTAGTCTGGCGAAGGCACCCTTCTGGCTCGACGGCCAGAGGTTCGCCTGGGAATGCCTGCAAGGACTGCACGCTGAAGCGGCGATGCTCGAGCTGGAGGTCCATTTCGCCTTGTTCATCCAGCGCTTGCCGGACGTTATCGAACTGCGCTGGCATGACGGCTCGCCATTTGCCGATCCAGATACGCGGGCGTGGATCGCTGCCCAGGTCATGCCTCACTTGCAGCGCGCCAGCGCCGCGCCCGGAATCGAAGCTGGCAGCCACCCTGCGCCTTGGGAGCAGGCGTTGGAAGAGGCCCAGTTGGTCCTACTCAGGGAGGGTCTCAGATCCGCCGTTCAATTGCTCAGGCAAGGCATGCAAACCGCCCAAGGCGCTCGCGAATGCTTTCTATGGCGGTTCGCGATGGCCCGGTTGTGCTTTTCAGCCAAAAAATACGAACTCGCCAAAGTCCAGCTCGAAGCCCTCGATCAAAGGCTACAGCACCCGGAGCTGAATGCCTGGGAGCCGGCGCTCGCCTTGCAGGTGTTGCATCTGCTTCACCACTGCTGCGAGTTGCTGCCTCAGAACCACCCCGTACGAGAGCGTAAGGAAGAGACTTTCCGAAGGTTGTGTCACTTGGACCTCGAACGGGTCATTGGATAGGCCTCCACCACCCCATTACAAGGAGAAAATCATGGCCAAAGAAGGCTCGGTAGCACCGAAGGAACGCATCAACGTTACTTTCAAGCCCGCCACTGGCGGCCCCAAGGAGGAAATTGAGCTGCCGCTGAAGCTGTTGGCGATCGGCGATTACACCCACCGCGAAGACGAACGCAAGTTCGAGGATCGAAAACCCATCAGCATCGACAAGATGACCTTCGACGAAGTCATGGCCAAGCAAGAGCTGAACCTGACCCTGAACGTACCGAACCGTCTCAGGGATGAAAGCGATACCGAGGAATTGACCGTTCAACTGCATCTGAACTCCATGAAGGATTTCAACCCTGCCAGCCTCGTCGAGCAACTGCCGGAACTCAAGCAACTGATGGGACTGCGTGAGGCCCTGGTGGCGCTCAAAGGGCCGCTGGGCAATGCACCGGCGTTTCGCAAGGCCATTGAAGACGTGCTGACCGATGAAGCATCCCGCAGTCGCGTCCTGGATGAGCTGGGCCTGAACGCCGCAGCAATGGACGCTTGATTTCCACAGACAAGGAAGCCGCCACATGAGTACCCAGGCAACACAGCAACAGCATCAAAACAACGGTGAGTACGGCATTCTGGAAACCATCATTGCCCAGACCCGCCTGACGCCGGACGACGAAGCCTATGACATCGCCAAGCGCGGCGTATCGGCCTTCATCGAAGAATTGCTCAAGCCGCAGAACAGTGGTGAGCCGGTCAGGAAGGCCCTGGTGGATCGCATGATCGCCGAAATCGATGCCAAGCTCAGCCGCCAGGTGGACGAGATCCTCCATCATCCAGAGTTCCAGGCGTTGGAGGCAGCATGGCGTGGCTTGCAGTTGCTGGTCGATCGCACCAACTTCCGCGAGAACATCAAGATCGAAATGCTCAACATCTCCAAGAGCGATTTGCTGGAAGATTTCGAAGACTCCCCCGAGGTCATGCAGTCGGGCTTGTACAAACATATCTACACCGCTGAGTACGGCCAGTTTGGCGGACGGCCGGTAGGGGCGATCATCGCCAACTACTTCATGTCTCCCAGCTCGCCGGACGTGAAACTGATGCAGTACGTGGCCAGCGTGGCCTGCATGGCCCATGCGCCTTTCATCGCGGCGGCCGGGCCGAAGTTCTTTGGCCTGGAAAGCTTCACAGGCCTTCCGGATCTCAAGGACCTTAAAGACCACTTCGAAGGCCCGCAATTCGCCAAATGGCAAAGCTTCCGTCAATCCGAAGATGCTCGTTACGTCGGCTTGACCGTTCCACGCTTCCTGCTGCGCACGCCATACGATCCGGAAGAAAACCCGGTCAAGTCGTTCGTCTACAAGGAAATCGTCGCCAACAGCCACGAACACTACCTGTGGGGCAATACTGCCTACGCGTTTGGCACCCGACTGACCGACAGTTTCGCCAAATTCCGCTGGTGCCCCAACATCGTCGGCCCGCAAAGTGGAGGCGCGGTTGAAGACCTGCCGTTGCACCATTTCGAAAGCATGGGCGAAATCGAAACCAAGATTCCAACCGAAGTGCTGGTTTCCGACCGCCGTGAGTATGAGTTGGCCGAAGAAGGTTTCATCCCCCTGACCATGCGCAAGGGTAGCGATAACGCGGCGTTTTTCTCCGCCAGTTCCGTACAAAAGCCGAAGTACTTCGGTATCGGCGTCGAGGACAAGCACGCAGAGCTGAACTACAAGCTGGGCACCCAACTGCCGTACATGATGATCGTCAATCGCCTGGCCCATTACCTGAAGGTGTTGCAGCGTGAGCAACTGGGGTCTTGGAAAGAACGCACGGACCTGGAGCGCGAGCTCAACCACTGGATCCGCCAGTACGTGGCCGACCAGGAGAACCCGAGTGCCGAAGTCCGTGGTCGCCGTCCCTTGCGCGCGGCCAGGGTCGTCGTCAGCGATGTGGAAGGTGAACCGGGTTGGTACCGCGTCAGCCTTAACGTCCGCCCACACTTCAAGTACATGGGGGCCGATTTCACGCTGTCGCTGGTTGGCAAATTGGACAAGGCATAAGAACGGCCCATGACTTACGGAAGCCTTTTCGAACGCCTGGACGGTGTTAGCGAGAAACGGGCGGGCTTGGGCCGCGAGGCGTGTGTCATCGCATCCGTGGCGGCTCATCTGACCAGGATGCTCAGCACGCGAGCCGGTAGCGTACAAACGTCATCCGATTACGGTTTACCGGACCTCAATGACATGCGCCTGAGCTTGCATGACGCACAAGTCCAGGCCTGCCGGGCGATCAGGACGTTCATCGAGGCGCATGAGCCGCGCCTGGGCGACGTCCGCGTCGCTGCAACGCCGAGCAATACCAATCCGCTTTGCCTGTTCTTGACCATTGATGCTTCGCTGGTCATGGACGGTTCGAAGCGACAGATGAGTTTCTCCGTCTGCCTGGATGGCAACGGCCGGGCCAAGGTCAGTCAAGGATAGCCACACCGTGTCATTCAACCACTACTACCAGAGCGAACTGACCGCGCTTCGTCAGTTGGGACGGCGTTTTGCCGAGCGTAACCCGGCGTTGGCGCCGTTCCTTGGCCAAGCCGGACGGGATCCGGACGTGGAGAGGTTACTGGAGGGCTTTGCGTTCCTGACCGGACGTTTGCGTCAGAAGCTCGATGACCAATTGCCGGAGCTGAGCCATTCACTGATGCGCCTGTTGTGGCCTAACTACATGCGGCCACTACCGGCATTCAGCATTCTGCAATTTGCCCCTCTGAAACGCTCCGGCCCAGCCTTGCGGGTGGAACGCGATACCCCGGTTGAAAGCAAACCCATCCAAGAGATCCGTTGCCGTTTTCGCACCTGTTACCCGACCGATGTGCTCTCGCTGGATTTGACCGAGCTTGGCTTTTCGGTCAAGGGCGACAGCTCGGTGCTGAGCCTGCGCCTGGAGATGCAGTGCGACGGCCACCTGGGTGAATTGCAGTTGAGCCGTGTGCGCCTGCATTTTGCCGGTGAGCGGTACATCAGCCAGATGCTCTATCTCAGCCTGCTGCGTCATCTCAAGGTTATCGAACTCGTCCCACTGGACGCTGCTGGCAAGCCCATCAGTATGGCTGACGGTACGTCGATGTCCTTCGCAATCCCCGCCAACCGTGTCCAGCCGGTAGGGTTTGCCGAAGAGGAAGCCCTGATCCCCTATCCGATGAATACCTTTCGTGGCTATCGCTATCTTCAGGAATACTTCGCCTTCCAGGACAAGTTCCTGTTCGTCGACATCAACGGCCTGGACGCGCTCAATGCGCTGCCCCTGGCCAGCCTTGAACAGTCACGTGGCCTGGAACTGCGCTTCGACATTGGCAAGAGTGGCATCCAGCAGCTTCGCCCGACGCTGGATAACGTCAAGCTCCATTGCACACCCATCGTCAATTTGTTCAAGCACGACGCACAGCCGATCCGCCTTGATGGCAAACAGAACGAGTACCTGCTGCGGCCCGCCGATTACGACCAAGAGCAGTGCGACGTGTATTCGGTGCAAAGCGTTACCGGCTGGAATCCCGGAGGCTTGGGCTATCGCACCTATGTGCCATTCGAATCCTTCGAGCACGACCCAAGCTTCGATACATCCCAACCCCATCCTTACTACAGCATCCGCTTACGTCCATCGCTGCTGCACGATGGGCTGGACACGTACCTGGGCTTCGGCGCTCGGGACATCCAACCCCATGAAACGCTGTCGATCGAACTGATGTGCACCAACCAGAACCTGCCACATCGACTCAAGGTGGGTGACATCGACCAGCCCGGTGAAAAAAGCCCCGAATTGTTGACCTTTCGCAATATCGGTCCGGTCACCCGGAGTTTCGCGCCGCCACTTGATCAGGACTTTCTCTGGAGGTTGATCAGCAACATGTCGCTCAACTATCTGTCGTTGGCGGATGTGAACGCACTCAAGGTGATTCTCGAAACCTATGATTTTCCGCGCTACCACGACGAACAGACAGAGCGAGCCAGCCAGTGTCTGCTGGACGGGCTCAAGTCGATCACGCACCAGCATGTCGACCGGCTACACCGGGGCCTGCCGGTTCGCGGCTTGCGAACCGAACTGACGATCGATCCGCAGGGGTACATCGGTGAAGGAGACCTGTTCGTTTTCGCTTCGGTCCTGAACGAGTTCTTTGCGCTTTATGTCAGCCTCAATTCGTACCACGAACTGCGAGTGAACAGCACACAAGGAGAGGTGTACCAATGGACGCCGCGCATGGGCCAGCAGCCGATTCTATAAGTACGCTGACGCAAAAAATACGCGAGTACTCGCTCTTCCAGGCAGTCCTGCTGACCATCGACCGGCTGCGTGAGGCACATCCGTTACTGAGCGATGATGATTTGTACGAGCTAGTGGAATTCCAGGCCAACCCGAGCCTGGGATTCGCGGCCAGTGACATCGAGCACGTGGAGTTTTTCGAAGAGCAGGGGCAGATGCGGGCACGCCTGCGCTTGAATCTGCTCAGTCTGGTAGGAGCGGGCTCCCCGTTACCGGCGTTCTATGCTGAACAAGCCCTTCATGAGGACGAGCGAGGCAATCCGACCCGGCACTTTCTCGACCTGTTCCATCATCGTCTCCAACGGCTGATGTTGCCGATCTGGCGCAAGTATCGCTACAGCGCCAGTTTTCGAAGCGGGGCTCGAGACGGCTTTTCCGAACAATTGTTTGCCCTGGTCGGCCTGGGAGGGGAAGAGATCCGCAAGGCCACCCAACTGAACTGGAAACGGCTGCTGCCCTACCTGGGGCTTTTGAGCCTACGGGCCCATTCGGCGGCACTGATCGAAGCTGTACTGCGCTACTACTTCAAGCACGCTCAGTTGAGCCTCGAACAATGCATCGAACGTCCGGTGAAGATCCTTCCCGAGCAGCTCAATGGCCTGGGAACCATCAACTGCCTGTTGAGCGAAGACTTGGTACTGGGCGAACAGGTGCGCGACCGCAGCGGCAAGTTCCGGATCCATATCCGGGAGCTGGGCTGGCAACGCTTCCACGACTTCCTGCCCATCGGTTCCGGATATCAGGCGCTCTGCGCGCTGGTGCGTTTCACCCTGCCGGCCCCTCTCGACTACGACATACGCCTGGTCCTGCGCCCACAGGAAATACGCGAATTACGCATTGGTAAACGGAACAACTGCCACCTGGGTTGGACCAGTTGGCTGGGCCAGGCAAGCGTCGACGGGGTCGTGACCCTGGGCAGCAAAAATCATTAGGGATAGATGAGATGACCAACGTAGACCTCCAGCAACTCATCCAGGCGCTGGACGCCGATACGAAAACCGACCTGGAACGCTCGGCAGAACAGTGCGTGGCCCGCGGAGCAGACAAGGTCTTGGTGGAAGATTTGTTGCTGGGCCTGCTGCAGCGACCGCAAGGGCTGCTCGCGCGTGCCTTGCAGGATGCTCGGATAGATCCAGACCAATTGAGCGCGATTCTACGACCAAAAGCTGAATCCCATGCCTCGCGCAATCCAGTCTTTGCGCCTGAACTGGTGCAATGGCTACAGGACGCGTTACGGGTGGCTCATCTCGAACTGAGTCAGCACGAGATCGGAGAAGCGGCCCTGATCCTGGCATTGCTGTGCAACCCTGTCCGCCACGCAGGCACGCCTTATCACACGCTTCTCACCCGATTGAATATCGACCGACTGAAAGGGTTCGTCCTGTCACGACAGGATCAACCAGTCGCCGTCCCGTCCATGCCACCGCATGACTCCCTACTGGAGCGTTTTACCCACAACCTGACCCAACAGGCCCGTGAAGGACAGCTTGATCCGGTGCTTTGCCGGGACGGCGAGATCGGGCAAATGATCGATATCCTGGTGCGTCGCCGCAAAAACAACCCGATCGCGGTGGGCGAAGCCGGGGTGGGCAAGACAGCCATCGTCGAAGGCCTGGCGTTGCGTATAGCGGCGGGAGAAGTGCCACCGGCGCTTGAGGGCGTCGAGCTGCTTTCGCTGGATATGGGCCTGTTGCAGGCCGGTGCCAGTATCAAGGGCGAATTCGAGCGGCGCCTCAAAGGTGTAATCGACGGGGTCAAGGCGTCCTCCCAATCCATCGTCCTGTTCATCGATGAAGCCCACACGCTGATCGGCGCAGGCAACAACGCCGGCGGCTCCGACGCGGCCAACCTGCTCAAGCCGGCCCTGGCCCGAGGCGAGCTTCGCACCATCGCCGCCACCACCTGGAGCGAGTACAAGAAATACTTCGAGAAGGACCCGGCCCTGGCCCGTCGTTTCCAGCCCGTGCAGTTGCACGAGCCGAGCGTCAGTGAAGCAGTCACCATCCTGCGTGGTCTGGCCCGGATCTATGAAAGCAGCCATGGCATCTATCTGCGAGACGACGCCGTAGTCACAGCAGCCCAACTGTCGGCACGCTACCTGACCGGGCGTCAACTGCCAGACAAGGCGGTTGACGTACTCGATACCGCGTGCGCCCGTGTGCGTATCAGCCTGGCCACCGCGCCGCAACGTCTTCAGCGACTGCGGGGCAACCTGGCCGAAGGTGAGCGCCAGCGCCAGGCGTTACGTCGTGATGCCGAGGCCGGCCTGTCGATCGATCTTCAGGAACTGGAGGCGCTGGATGCGCGGCTGGACACCACCGAACAAGAGCTCCAGACAGCAGAAGCCCGCTGGACAGAGCAGCGAATCCTTGCCGAACGCCTGTTGTCGCTCCGCCAGCAGTTGGCCGAGGCGCGGAAAACAGCGACCGATCAAGACCTGAACGTCGAGATTTTGCAATCGGCGCTGCACGAAACCCTGGGAGCCCTGACAAACGCGCAAGCTCAGGAGCGCCTGGTCAGCTTCGAAGTCTGCCCACGACTGGTGGCCGAAGTGGTCAGTGCCTGGACCGGCGTACCGCTGGCGCAACTGGCACGGGAGCACAACGCAAGCATTGCCGACTTCGCCACCGACTTGCGCGCCCGAATCCGCGGACAAGAACAAGCCATACAGGCCCTCGACCGAGCAATGCGTGCCGCGGCCGCAGGACTCAACAAACCTGACGCCCCGGCAGGTGTCTTCCTGCTGGTAGGACCGAGCGGCACCGGCAAGACTGAAACGGCGCGGGCCCTCGCCGACCTGCTGTATGGCGGCGAGTGCTTCATCACCACCTTGAACATGGCTGAGTTTCAGGACAAACACACAATCTCCCGATTGATCGGCGCACCGCCAGGCTACGTTGGTTATGGCGAGGGCGGCATGCTCACCGAAGCCGTGCGGCAAAAGCCCTATTCGGTGGTGCTGCTCGATGAAGTGGAAAAAGCCGATCCGGAGGTTCTGAACCTGTTCTATCAGATATTCGACAAAGGTCTGGCCAACGACGGGGAAGGACGCGAAATAGATTTTCGCAACACGCTGATTCTGATGACATCGAACCTGGGGAGCGAGCGCATCAGCGAACTGTGTGAAAACGGCACGCAACCCAGTGCCGAGCATCTGGAAGAAATGATTCGCCCTCTGCTGGCCAGACATTTCAAGCCGGCGCTGCTGGCACGCATGCGCGTGGTGCCGTATTACCCGGTAAGCGGTCCGGTGCTGCACGAACTGGTGGAAATGAAGCTCGGTTGCCTGGGCGAACGCCTGCAATCGCGCCGCATGAGCTTCAGTTATTGCGAACGCCTGGTTGGGCACCTGGCAGAGCGGTGTACCCATAGTGACAGTGGTGCGCGGCTGGTCGACCAGTTGCTCGAGCGACACCTGATGCCGCTCGTGGCGGACCGCGTGCTCGCAGCCATGGCAATCGGCGAACGGTTGCGACATGTACACGCCACCCTCGATAACAACGCCCGCATCGCCTGCGAGTTCACCTGAGAATGGCCGCGATATTCGAGCAGATTTCTCAACCGTTGGCCTACGCCGAAGCCCTGTTGGCACAATTTGCAAGGCTCTCACGGGTGACAGATGCAGCGGCGTTGCTGGGGGAGTTTGTCAAGGGAGTGACGCAGCTCAGCGGTTGCGAGCTGGCGCAGTTGTACCTGCTCGATGCAACCCACACCCACTTGGAAATGCATACCGAATGCCTGGAAGGCCAATTGCTGTTCCGTGACCGGACCCGGTTGCCTTCCGATTACAACGGCGAACACCTGCTGCAATTCGCGCTGGGCCAGAATCGGGTGGTGCACCTCGACATGCTGAGTACAAGCCTGCACGAAACGGCCTTTCTGCCCACTCGGGCCACACCGTGGCAGTCGCTGCTCTGCGTGCCGCTCGCCAATGTGCAGGGTACGGTGGAAGGCCTGTTGCTCTGCGCCAGTGGCAGGCACATCGAGCTGCATGGATTGGCAACCTCTCTGGGTCAACTCGCAACCTTTGCGCTCAATCAAGTGCACTTGCTGCACCGCCCGCGCCATTCGGCCGACACAGCCCGCTGCGTCACCAGACACCTGCCCAGCCCCAACGGCTACGGCCTGATTGGCAAAAGCGCAGCGATGCGCCAGACCTGCGCCTTGATCAGCAAGGTGCTGCACAGCCCTTACACCGTCCTGCTGTGCGGCGAGACGGGCACGGGAAAGGAAGTGGTAGCACGGGCCATTCATGACAGCGGACCGCGGCGAACCAGGGCATTTATCGTGCAGAACTGCGCGGCGGTCCCTGAGAATCTGCTTGAAAGCGAGCTGTTCGGTTATCGCAAGGGCGCGTTCACCGGAGCCGACCGGGCTCGCCCCGGGCTGTTCGATGCAGCGGATGGCGGCACGCTGCTGCTCGATGAAATCGGCGACATGCCGTTGTCCCTTCAGGCCAAACTGCTGCGGGTTTTGCAGGAAGGTGAAATCCGTCCACTGGGGTCCAACGACACCCACAAGATCGACGTGCGCATCATTGCCGCCACTCACCGTGACCTGAAGCAGCTGGTGGAACACGGCAAGTTCCGCGAAGACCTGTATTACCGCCTCGCACAGTTTCCGATCCAACTTCCGGCGCTTCGTCAACGCGAAGGAGACATCACCGAATTGGCGCGGCATTTTGCCGACAAGGCTTGCCGCTTCTTGCAACGTGACCCCGTGCATTGGTCCGATGCCGCCCTCGACCATCTGGCCGCCTACGGTTTCCCCGGCAATGTCCGCGAACTCAAAGGCGTCGTGGAACGGGCGGTGTTGTTGTGCGAGGACGGCGAGCTGCTGGTCGAGCATTTTGCGTTGCACATCGAGCCCCTGCCCGATCGCAACCGCCTCAACCTGCGCGAACGTCTGGAGCAGATCGAACGTAGCCTGCTGATCGATTGCCTGCGCAAGAACGCTGGTAACCAGACACTTGCCGCCCGTGAACTCGGCCTACCACGTCGCACCCTGCTCTATCGTCTCGGGCGCCTGAAGATTCGTCCGAGGGACTTCGATGACTGATCCCTTGCCCCCCTCAGCGCCCCACTTTTCAACCCCTGGAGACCTTCTGATGCCTGGCTTTTCCTGGCAAATCGTGCTGCTGACCTTCGTCGTGTCATTCGGCCTCTGCGGCTGCGGCGGCAACTACAAAATCAACGACAACGATTACCGGCCTCTGGGCGATCCCCAGGCGATCAATCGCGGTAAATGACTGCAAGGAGTATCGATGGAACTGGTTCTTGAAGTACTGAACGCCAGGCAATTCATTGCAGCACCGCTGTGTCGCAAGCGATTCGGACCGGCGGGCGGCGTGCTGGGGCGGGGCGAGGGGTGTGACTGGGTCATCCCCGACCGCCAGCGCCTGCTTTCGAAGCGCCACGCGCAGATCAGCACACGCGAAAATGCATTCTTCCTGACCGACACCAGCGGCAACGGCGTGTGCCATCGCGACAGCGGGGCGCGCCTGCCCAAAGGCGAGCCAGTGCGTATCCAGGACGGAGATGTCTATCTCATGGGCGATTTCGAGATCCTGGCGCGACTGGTATCCGGCCGTTCGAACACCATTGAAGCGGGCCGGCCATTGTCGACAGGCACCTTGATTCCCGACGATGCCTTTTTGCATCTCGACCCACTGAAGATGCTGGACCAGGAGGCCCGTGGATATGCACACACAGACGATCTGATAAATACCACAGCCATGCCGGCAGGGAACTGTGAATGGTCAGATTCTGCATCTATCGACAGGGAAAACCTGTTGTTGCCCGAACTGGTGGAAGCCCCAGACGAGTCGATGCCAGGACCTTTACCACCAGACGCTGCGTTCGATCATCCAGCCGATGAGTTCTGGGAGCGCTTCGGCATCGCGTTGGGCATGGACCTTGGAAACCTGGACAACAAAGCCCGCGAGACCCTGGCAATCGACGCGGCGCGATTAATCGGGAAAAGCCTGCGGCTGGGCCACGACTTTACAGAGGCCTACGACGAGCAGGTTCGCTCGATTTCCGTCCGGCACTCCGACCACCATGGATGACTCTCATGTTTCACTGCACCCAGTTTTTCCCCAAAACCCTGATGGCGCTTGCTTCACCGCTCATACTGGCCAGTTGTGCCGCGCTGTCTCCCTTCTCAACGATGACCAAGCTCGACCTGACACTGACGGCCAGCGACCAACTCAACCCAGACCTCAATGGGCGCCCATCGCCTGTGGTGTTGCGGATGTTTGAGCTCAAACATCCGGTAGCTTTCGAGAATGCCGACTTCTTCAGTCTCTATGAACGCCCCAGGGAAACCCTGTCGCCAGACCTGATCGCCAGCGAAGAACTGGAACTTCGCCCAGGTGAAACCGTTGTACTCAAGCTCGATATCGCGGGGGGCGGTCGTTACGTCGGCCTACTCGCCGCCTACCGCGATCTGCCCCATGCCCAATGGCGCTACACACTACCAGTCGCCCCGGCGCACATCACTGAAGCCAGTCTTATTCTCGACCAGGACGGGATCACCCCTGCCATCGAACGGTTGGCTGGGGTAAATGCCCGATGAGTCACGACAAGGTCATCTGGCAGGAGGGCATGCTGCTGCGGCCTCAGCATTTGCAGCACAACGATCGATACATCGATCATCAGTTGAAATTCCGGACCCGCTTCCTGGCATGTTACGCCTGGGGATTCCTGGCGCTGGACATCGATGCCCAATTTCTCAATATGGGCCAGGTAGTGGTCAGCCGGGCCTCGGGCGTCCTGCCGGATGGCAGCCTTTTCGAGTTGAACAGCACCGCCAACCCCCTGGCCCTGGCAGTCCCCTCCAATACCCGCAACGCCTCTATCTATCTCGCACTGCCGTTGTTGACCGGGAACCACATCGAGTCCCGTCGCCCGGAGCAATCCGACGTGCTGGCACGGTATACCACCTACGAAACACAGGTGGTGGACTCCAACGCCGTCCATGCTTCCAGCAGCCAGATCAGCTGTGGTCGTCCGGACCTGCGCCTGTTGCTGGGCGAGCAGCAGAGCGACCAGGCATTCGTGAAACTCAAGCTCTGCGAAGTGCTCGACGCCACTTCCGACGGTGTAATCCGACTGGATCCCGACTTTGTTCCGACCTTCATCCAGGCCGGCTCATCCAGCTACTTGCTGTCGTGCCTCAAGGAAGTCATCGGCATGCTGGCGCACCGGGGCAACAGCCTTGCCGAGCGGATTCGCGCCCATGGCAGCGCCGGCGGGACGCAAGTCGGCGACTTCATGATGCTGCAATTGATCAACCGCACCGAGCTGGTGTTGCGCCATGATCTGGACCTGGAACAACTGCATCCCGAAAGGCTATATCGCACGCTGCTGGCCCTGCTGGGCGAGCTGGCGACATTCGCCAGTGAGAAACGACCGGCGTTCAGTCACCCCTACCGCCACAACGACCAGGGTGGCTGTTTTCGCAACCTGATGCAGGCAATCCGTCAAATGCTCTCGATGGTACTCGAGCAACACGCTATCGAACTGCCGTTGCAGGCGCGCCAATACGGAATCAGGGTCTCGCCGATTACCGATCCGTCACTGATGGACTCGGCTTCGTTCGTACTGGCAGCCAGTGCCCAGTGCGACGGAGAAGTACTGCGCCAACGCTTGCCGTCACAACTCAAGGTCGCTCCGGTGGAACAGATCCGCCAGTGGGTGAATCTGCACTTGCCGGGTATCAGGATCAGACCCTTGCCCGTGGCACCACGGCAGATCGCATTTCATGCCAACAAAGCCTATTTCATCCTCGAACTCACTCCCGAAGACCTGGCCCGACTCAAGCGCTCCGCAGGTTTCGCATTCCATGTTTCCGGAGACTTCACCGAGCTTGAGCTGAACTTCTGGGCCATCAGGAACTGACGAAATGAATAAGGAATATCCCCAGGACGAAACCACCGTCCTGCTCGACCATCACGGACAACGCCCCGCTTCGCAGCCCCTGACCGACGCGACCATGCCGCCGCGGATTGAGCAGTTGCAAGCGCGCATGGTCTACGCCGCGCATCTGCCACCAACGCAGGCGCCCAGCGTGAGCATCAATCCATTGGTAGCGGCAGCCTCAGGGTTGCTATCGCAAATGGTGCGTCTCAAGCAGAGCCGTGATCGTCAGGACTTGCAAACCCTCAAGCGAGAACTGACCTGGGATCTGGAGCAATTCGAAGCCCGTGCTTCGCACCAGGGTGTGGAGAACAGTCAACTGATCGCTGCACGCTACGTCCTTTGCACAGTCCTTGATGAAGCAGTGGTCACCACGTCATGGGGGCACGGGAGCGGCTGGTCGCAAATGAGCCTGCTCAGCACCTTCCACAACGAAACCTTCGGCGGCGAGAAGGTATTCCAGCTCATCGATCGCTTGTCGAAAGATCCCGTCAAGCACTTGCCGATGCTCGAATTGCTTTACCTGTGCCTGTCCCTCGGTTTCGAAGGCAAATACCGGATCCAGGTACGCGGGGTACTGGAACTCGAAGACATCCGCAACACCCTCTACAGACAGATCCGGCAGGTCCGCGGTGAAGTGCCTCGCGAGCTCTCGCCTCACTGGGAAGGCCTCGAAGGTGAACGTCGCCCCCCGATACGCATTGTTCCGGCCTGGACGGTGGCGATCATTACGTTGGTCTGCCTGGCCGTGATGTATTCGAGCTTTGCCTGGGTGCTGGGTGAGCACCGCGAAAGTGTACTGCAACGTTATCAACCGCTGGAGTCGGCCACCGCTCAGCCGCTGCCTTGAACAGGGATGTGTCATGAAACTGCTTTTCACGAGAATCGGCGCCTGGGTGCGCCAGACCTGGGTCTGGACGCTGTTGCTGGTCATGGGCACGACGCTGCTGGTGTGGTTCGTCGGGCCACTGCTGGCGATCGATGACTACAAATTCTGGGCGAGCCCGACAGCACGCTTGCTGAGCGTGTGCGCATTGTTGCTGGGTTGGGGATTGGGGATCGTCTTCGTCAACAGTCGTGCCGCCGCGAGAGGCCCAGACCAGGAAGCCGGCATCGCCCCGCAGCAGCTTCTGCGTCAAACCCGCATGGATGATGAGCGACGCCAATTGCATGCGCACTTCAAGGAGGCGATAAAGACGGCAAGCCTGCACTCGGGCCAAAGCGGGCGTCGGAGCAACGATCTGCCTTGGTACTTGCTGATCGGACCACCCCACAGCGGCAAGACCAGTCTGCTGGCCTGCTCGGGCTTCGAACGTATTATCGACCGGTCTGGAAACGATACGTCGGGGCCCCGCCATTGCAACTGGTATGTTTCCGATCAGGCGGTACTGGTCGATACCGCTGGCCGTTACCTGACACAAACGGATGCCGAGGTCGACGGCCGTGCCTGGGACGTGCTCCTCGACCGGCTGCGCAAACATCGTCGTCAGCGCCCGCTGAGCGGCGTGCTGGTGACGGTGCCGGTCGAGATCCTGCGGTACGCAAGTGAGGATGAGATCGTCACCCTGGCCTGCCAGATTCGCGGTCGATTGCAGGAGACGCAACGGCGACTGCATAGCGAAGTACCGACATACCTGGTGCTGAGCAAGACGGACAGCGTGCCGGGTTTCAACGAGTTCTTCGACTCGCTGACGCGCGAGGAAAGTGATCAGGTGCTGGGGGCAAGTTTCGGCCGGAATCAGCGCCGTACCGACGCGTCCGTGCTGCGAGACGAACTTGAAGCGCTGCTCCACCGGCTCAATGGCCAAGTGATCCTGCGCATGCACCTGGAACGGGACCTGCGGCGTCGCAGCCGCGTTCTGGATTTTCCTCACCAACTCGGCCTGATCAGCACCAACCTGTGCCTGTTAATGGAGAAGACCTTCACCGGTCACACGGGTCTGCTACGAGGGTTCTACCTGACCAGTGCCCAGCCGAACCCGGCCACGGGCTCAAGCGCCGGAGGCAATGCCACCCTCCACGGCATCGAGTCGGATGCATGCTCGCGGTTTATCCAACCCTTGCTCAATCGGGTGATTTTCCCGGAAGCCAATCTGGCTGGCCCCAATCAGCGCGAGCGCAGCCACGTCCAATGGAGCCAGCGCGCTTTGTACCTTGGGGCCCTGGCAGCGCTGGGTCTGTTCGGGCTGGCATGGGCCAGCGGTTTCGCAGCCAATCAAGAACGTCTGGATCTGCTGCGTACGCTGTCGCAACGCTGGGATCAGCAGCACGTGCTCCTGACGCCGGAGGATGATCTGGCCGCCGTCCTCGCATCCCTCGATACCCGTTTCGAAGCCAGCCAGGTTTTCCCTGCCCAGGAAGAGGTACCGCTGCATGAACGCGTCGGCCTGTACCAAGGCGAAAAGAGTCGCCCGGTCGTCGTCGATGCCTATCGAAAAGCCTTGCAGGAGCAATTGCTGCCCCGGGTCGCTCAGATGCTGGAAGGACACATCCGCGGCAATTTGAATAACCGTGAGCACTTGCTCAACGGGCTTCGGGCCTACTTGATGCTGAACCTGCACGAGCGGCGCGATGCACCGTGGCTCAAGGATCGGCTGGCCCGCGATTGGTCCGTGCGCTACGCCGCAGACACGGCACTGCAGGACGGCCTGAATGCGCATCTCGAACGTCTGCTGGCGTTGCCATTCACCCACGGGCTCGACGAACCACTGGTGGCTCAGGCACGGGAGGCCCTGCGCAGCGAGTCGCTGGCCGTCGTGGTTTATCGAATGCTGAGCGAGCAGGCCCGTCATTTGCCGCCATATCGGCTCAGCCAGTACCTGGGCCCGCAGGGCTCGCGACTGCTTGGCACCGATCAGGTGATTCCCGGCTTCTACACGCGTCAGGGTTACGAACAGTACTTTTCGGTCCAGGGCACGGCATTGGTGACTGAGCTGCTGCGCGACAACTGGGTGTTGGGTGAAGGCACCAGCCTCAGCGGCAGGGACTTGCGTCGTCTGATGATCGAACTGGAGCGGCTGTACTTCAGCGACTACGCCGACCATTGGAGCGAAGCAGTCGGGCAAGTCTCCCCGCAACCGCTCAGTGACACCCGCGAAGGGGCCGACCAACTGGCGGGATTGACTTCGGCCCACTCGCCGATCCTGCACATGCTGGTACAGGTTCGCGAGAACACACGGATACAGACCGTTGCCGAACGCATCAACGGCGTGACGCCAGCCGTCGCCAATCTGGGAACAGCAGCCCAATTGGCCGCCGTTACTCGAACAATAACTGGCTCCGACAGCTTGCCAGACACCCCGCTGAAATCCCTGCAGCGGCGTTTTGAGCACCTGCATCGACTGCTCGAAGACGACGGTAGCCCTTCCGCAGACCTGGCCCAGACCTTTCGAACCCTCGACGAGGTGCAATCGCAACTGGCAAACCTGGCCCGGGCCAGCACGCCGGAGCAGGCCGCGTTCGAACTGGCGAGGAGCCGCATGGCCGGCAAGCGCGATGCGTTGGGCAACCTGCATGATGCGTCCACCCGCCTACCGCGTCCGATCGGCACGTGGTTCAGCGGGCTGGCCGAAGACAGCTGGCGCCTGGTGCTCAACGATGCATACCGCTTTTTGAACCAGCGCTACCAGAGCGAGCTGTACAGTTTCTACGGCAAGGCGATCAACAAGCGGTATCCGTTCAACGCTCATAGCACCAGTGATGTGGCGCTTAACGATTTCAGGGAGTTCTTCAAGGACCAGGGCATCGTCGATCGATTCGTTGAGCGTTACCTCCAGCCGTTCGTCAGCGGCACGCCGGGACATTATCGGCTTCGCGGCATCGACGGCCAGAGCTTGCCGATGTCGAGGGCATTTCTGGATCAGATCGCAACCGCGCACACCATCCGCCAGAGCTTTTTCGCTGAAAACCCGGCCGAACCGCAGGTGCATTTCAAGCTCGAGCCATACACCCTCGACCCGGTGGTGAGCCGTTCCGAATTCCGTTTCGGTGACAACGTGCTCGAGTACCGTCATGGCCCCATCCTGCCCGTGGCGTTTACCTGGCCGAGCGATGGGCATAACGGTCGAGCCTCCCTGCTGTTGGACAGATTGGTTGAACGCGGAGTGGGTATCGAGAAAAACACCGGGCCGTGGTCGCTGTTCCGTCTGTTCGACCTGATGCAGACCGAGTACCTGACTGGACGCGACGTGCGGGTACTCAAGGCGGAGCTGGGTGGCCTGCGGGCGAACTACCTGTTGACGAGCCAGCGCACGCCGAACCCGTTCGACATGAGCGTACTGCGCACCTTCCGCCTGCCGGTGCAGCTTTGAAGATGGGAGCCTGGTGCAGCGCCGCCCGTACCGACCCTGGCAAACATCGACGCCGCAATGAGGACGCCTTTCTCGACGGACCATGCCGGGGGTTGTGGGCCGTCGCCGATGGGATGGGCGGACACTGGGGCGGCGATATCGCCAGCCAGTTGATCGTGGCAAACCTGGCGGCGCTGCCACCGTACCCGGACCTGAACGAGCGCTCAAAAGCCGTTCGCCAGTGCCTGCGCTGGACCAACCGACGGCTCAGCCAGGAACTGACCCTCACCAAGGGGCGGCCTCCCGGCATCATCGGCAGCACCGTGGTGGCGCTGCTCCTGCAAGGCAACCGTGCCGCCTGCATCTGGGCAGGCGACAGCCGCTGCTACCTCTGGCGAGGACGGCAGTTGTACCAGCTGTCCAAGGACCATTCGCTGCAACAGCAGCTGATCGACGAAAAACGCATCAGCCACGACGAGGCCGGCGCCCATCCTGCCGCCAAGGCGTTGACTCGCGCGGTGGGCGCGGCGCCAGAGCTGACGCTTGGGGTGCTGGAGCTGGACGTTCGGCCCGGTGACACGTTTTTGTTGTGCAGCGACGGCTTGTATCAAGGGTTGGGCAGTGCAACCCTGGGACATGCCTTGAACCTGGCCTCACCACGCCTCGCGCTGGAGCGTCTTTTCGAGCATGCTCTGCGCGGTGCAGCGGTGGATAACCTGACCGCCGTGGTCGTTCGGCAATGAGCCCGCCCCACAGCTACCTCACCTTTGCCAGCGCTTCGGCGGTGGCAACACCACGCCAACGCGACCTCATGGAAATGCCGGACATACTCTCGGGACGCTATCGCCTGGAAGGCCTGCTCGGCGCGGGCGGCATGGGCGTCGTCTACCGTGCGAGGGATCTGTTGCACGAACAGTACAGCGATCCCGATCCGTACATCGCGCTGAAAATGCACAACGAAGCACTGGATGAATCCCCCGACGCCAGCGCCCTGCTCTACAACGAATTCGCTCTGACCCGGCGCTTGCATCATCCCAACGTACTGCGTCCGTACACCTTCGAAGTGGATACAGCCCAAGGGCGAGCGTTCATCACCATGGACCTGATGCGCGGCCTGACCCTGGACAAGCTGCTCTGCGAGCGCCCCCTCGGCTTGCCCTGGCGCGAACTGAAAACGATCGCCGTGCCGCTGCTCGACGCCCTGGCGTACGCCCACAGCCAGCACACCCTGCATGGCGACGTGAAGCCAAGCAACGTGATGCTGAGCGAAGCAGGGTTGCGTTTGTTCGACTTCGGCCTTGGCCTGGCCACGGAGGGCCCACTGAAGGACCTGCCCCACCTCAACCGCAACCACTTCAACGCCTGGACCCCGGGCTACACCGCCCCCGAACTGCTTGAAGGTGCGCCCCTTTCCGCGGGTGCCGATGTCTATGCCGCAGCCTGTGTACTGTATGAACTGGCGAGCGGTCAGCATCCGTTTCGGCGCTTGCCTTCCGAGGCGGTACACGGGGCCCGGTTGGAGCGCTCACTCAAGGCCCCAGGCAACCTGCCCAGCCGTTGCTGGTCAGCGCTAAGAACGGCGCTGGCGGGTGACCCGGAACGGCGAGGTATTGGGGCGGTTCAGTTGCGTGATGCCTTGAGTGATGTTTCGTTTTGGTGGTGAGGGGAGCAGAAGCAAAGCTACTCTGGGGAACAATTGTGGGAACAGACTAGGCATTTCGTCGGTTAAAAGCCTTGCAATTACGATCCTTTGTGCCTGATCTAATTCAGCGCCTCTCGTCTACTGATCCTCAATCCAATCAGCTGTCAGCGATCACGGCCTTATGAACGTTAGCAGGCAATCGCTTACGCTTGGAAAAGGGGACAGATTCTAGAAAATAAATCTGTCCCCTTTTTCCGGTGCCAGATAGAAATCCAGGGCGCGCTTGGCGGCGTCGTCGAGCTTCTTGGCGTTGATGCCGTCGGCGTAAGGGGAAGACGGATCGGCTTTCGGCGGGTTCGGAGTTATTTTGAACATTTGTATTTCCTCTAGTAGGCCGCAACCGTCTCGCTACTAAACGAAATGGAGGCAGCTGTGCGCAAGTTAGTAGACCGGTGAAATACATAAAGCCCGGCGCGCCCGAGGACGCCATGCGCACAACCACCATCGAGTACAGGCGAATGCCTGACTGAAGAGACTTGTGCAACCGTCATGTATTTCCCGGGCTACTAAACCCGACCACTGATAAGCAGTGGCAGGAAGACAATAGAATCCAGGGACAAGGCGCACAAGCCGGCGGATTCTGGCGTAGTTGTAGGCAAAGGCGCAAGGAGACGTGGCTGTGTGGAGGCGTGCCGGTAAGGATATGGCGAACCCCGAATCACCTCGTTTGCCCTGCATCACGACAGCACTTTGTTTTATGTTTGTCGGATGACGTCGCCCGCTTGGCAGCGGCGCGCCCCGACACCTCCCTCAGGAAGAGAAAACATGCTGTTCAAAACCGACGACGAACTGATCGCCGAGCGCTACTTCCGCTCCTCCCAGGACATTGGCGCCTTGTTTGGCATCAGCGCTGGCTTTACCTGCCTGCAATTCCCCGATCCGCGACCCTTCGCGATGATCGTCACCGCGCTGTTTTTTCTCTGGGGTTATCTGTCGGGGGATAGCTACCGGCGGGTCGCGAAAGCCTATTTGAAACAGTATCCAGGGCCCTTGGGCGGCATCCGGTTCGCGTTTACAAAGCTGCCCCTCGTGGTGCTCTGCCTGGGGTTTCTCTCGCTGATCATGATGGGCGCCGTGACCGCCGAACGTATTTCAGCGTGGGGACGGTTCTTGCCGCCGTCGCCTTTCTGAGCAATGACGCCTGGTTGAAACCCTTGAGAGCATTTCTACCCCGGGCTTTGGCCCACACGGACTAGGCTTGGGATGAACTCCAACGAAACCTCCTGTTCCGTATCTTCAAAGCGCAGGTCGTTTACCTCCATGTGCAGAGGCATTGATGGGATACCGTAAGCCCAGCTTGAAAATCGCAGCCGCCGCGGCGGTGATCATCATGAGCTTCAATGCCGCCGTTGCGCCGCTGTGCCTGTCCTGGGTGGGGCAGACCCAACGTGACCGTCAGTTGGTCGAGGACCAACTGACTTCCCTTCGTGGCTTGCTCGAACTGGTGGTGGATGCTGAAACCGGGCAGCGCGGCTACATCATCACCGGCGATGACCGTTTTCTGCAGCCTTACTACGCCACCATGACCAATCTGCCCGAAGGACTGCGCACGCTCGAAGCGCTGTACGCCACCGATCCGGCGCAAGAACAACAAGCCGTCCAGGGCATACGGGCCCTGGTGGACGAGAAGATGGCGAACCTGGCCGAGACCATCAAGCTGCGCCGTGACAAAGGCTACGACGCGGCCATGCAAGTGGTGATGCAGGGCGTCGGCAAGGGGCTGACGGACCGCATCAGGGAAAGCATCGCCACCCAGGTCAAAGGCGAAATGGATGAAGTCCTGCAGCTCGATCAGCAACTGGTGCAAAAAGCCCTGTTGGCCGTTGCCTTTTCCCTGTCGAGCACTTTGCTCACGCTGGTGCTGCTGGCCTGGCTTTTCCTGAGGATGCGTGAAGCTATACGCCAGACCGAAAACTCGGCTTTGGAGGCGTCCCAGGAGTCGAGTCGTGTCGAGGCGGGCATGGTATTGCTGCGAAAACGCAACAGGGAAATCTCGCTACTCGGAGAAATGTCCCAACTGCTGCAGACCGAAATGACCCTGGCCGAAGGCCTGAAAGTCACTGCGGAATATTGCAATCATCTGCTGGCGGGAACCGCAGGCTCCGTTTATCTGTACGGCCATGCAGCCGATCTGTTCGAGCTGGCCGGTGAATGGGGGGATGGACAACCCGCCTCCCCGACCATCATCCCCCACGAATGCTGGGGCCTGCGGCGTGGCAATGCCCACCATGGTGTGCTCGGCCAGCCACTGATTTCCTGCGAGCATTACTCGCCGCTGGACCCAGCCTCCGAGCGCAACCAGTCCAACCTCTGCCTTCCGCTCATCGCCTACGGCGAAGTGATGGGGATGTTCTACATTCGCAAGCTTGCCGAGGCCGGTAGCCAGGAAGCTTTCAGCGAGACGGAAATGGAGATCGCCAAGTCGATTTCCGAGCAGGTCGCGCTGGCCTTGTCCAACGTCAAGCTGCGCAATGCGCTGCATGACAAGTCGATCCGCGACCCACTGACCGGGCTGTTCAACCGCCGTTATATGGAGGAAACCCTCAACCGGGAGATGGCCCGGGCACAACGCATGGAGTCGCCGTTGAGTGTGGTCATGCTGGACCTCGATCACTTCAAGCAGATCAACGACATGCATGGCCACGCTGTCGGCGATGCCGTGCTGCGTTCGGTGGCGAATCTGCTGAAACAGTCGCTACGGGCTTCGGACGTGGCCTGTCGGTATGGCGGCGAGGAGCTCATGCTCATCCTTCCCAACTGCACCAGCGAGCACGCCGTGCAGAAGGCACAACAGCTGTGCGATTCGGTGCGTGCGTTGATCATCACCGAGGCCGGCAAGGCCATCTCGGTCACGGCCTCGTTTGGCGTGGCCTCGACGGGCATCGGTCATTTCGATGCGGCGGAGCTGGTTGGGATGGCAGACAAGGCGCTTTACCAGGCCAAGGAGACGGGGCGCGACCGGGTTGTTTTGCAAGCCTGCCGCCCCGAGGCGGCTGCAAGCCCGGTGCACTCGCAGGTGCCCTGAGCACAGCCGCACCCACCGCAGGCTGACGGATCAGCAGCGCCCTTCCAGAATCGCCGCATACCCCTCGCGAAAGCTCGGATAACACGGCGACCAGCCCAGGGCCTTGGCCCGGGCGTTGCTGCAACGCTTGCTGCCGGCGCGACGGACGCTGGCGTTTTCGGCCCATTGGGTGACGCCCATGTACTCGCGCAGCCAGGCCACCACGTCGGCCAGGGCGGCGGGAGCATCATCGACGCCGATGTAGCAGTCGTCCAGGGACTTGCCCTGTCGATCGGCCTTGAGCAGGTGCGCCAGCAGGCCGGCGGCGTCGTCGGCGTGGATGCGGTTGGCGTACAGGGGCGGGTCTTCCACGACGCTGTAGCCTTGGCGCACTTGGCTGAGCAGCCATTCGCGACCGGGGCCGTAGATGCCGGTCAGGCGCACACGGCTGGCCGGGATGCCGCTGTCGAGGGCCACTTGTTCGGCTTCGAGCATCAGCCGGCCGGAGTAGCCGCCGGCCACGGTGGGCGAGGTTTCGTCGACCCACTCCCCCGCCTTTTGCCCATAGACGCTGCTGCTGGAGACAAACAGCAACCGCTTGGGTTGCTGGCCGTGCTGCTTCAGCCAGCCCAACACATGTTGTAACCCTTCTACATAAGCCGCGCGGTAACCCGCTTCGTCGTGTTCGGTGGCGGCGGCGCTGTACACCAGATAATCCAGCGGCCCGGTGGGCCAATCAGCCGGGCGTTGCTCGCTGAACAGATCACCCGCGACCCCCACGACACCGGCCGGCAGGCTAGAAACCGTACGGCGCAAGCCATACACCTGCCATTGCTCGGCCACCAACTGACTGGCCAGACGGCCGCCGATATCACCGCAACCGGCGATCAAAACAGAAGGCGCGGACATCGAAAACTCCTCGGGTAAAGCTGCAGACTAGCCCTCGTTGGGGACGAGCGGCTAGCAATGCTGGAAAAAAAGATACTCTATTACTTCTGTTAACAAGAATTACTTGCAATAATGCTCGCCAATTTTGTTCTCGGCCCACGAGGCCTGGAAGAACATCAACCGTCTTTTTCTCTCAGGTCCGGCCAGCATGAAACACTCTCTATCCTCCGCTTCGCCAACCAACCGACCTCGCGCCTGGAGCGCCGTGGCAGCGCTGTTGTTCAGCCTGCTATTGGCACCTGCCGTCGCGTTCGCCGATGCACAGACGCCTGTCACCACCCCGGCCACCGCGCCAGCGGCCACCCAGTCGCCTGCCGAGGCGACTGCTCCGGTTGCAACGCCGGTCGCCGCCGACCCGGCTCAGGCTGTCGAAGCCACTGCCGCCGACGCTCCGCAGGTGCTCGAGGCAGACAACACGTTGGGCATGGCGCACGACCTGTCCCCGTGGGGCATGTACCAGAACGCCGATGTCATCGTGAAGGCCGTGATGATCGGCCTGGCCATCGCCTCGATCATCACCTGGACCATCTGGATCGCCAAGGGCTTCGAGCTGCTGGGGGCCAAACGTCGCCTGCGCGGTGAGATCGCCGCTCTGAAAAAAGCCGCCACCCTCAAGGAAGCCAGCGCCTCCGCGGCGAAGGAAGGCACCCTCGCCAACCTGCTGGTGCACGACGCGCTCGAAGAGATGCGTCTGTCGGCCAACAGCCGGGAGAAGGAAGGCATCAAGGAACGCGTGAGCTTCCGCCTCGAGCGCCTGGTGGCGGCCTGCGGTCGCAACATGAGCAGCGGCACCGGCGTACTCGCCACCATCGGTTCTACCGCGCCGTTCGTGGGCCTGTTCGGCACCGTGTGGGGCATCATGAACAGCTTCATCGGGATCGCCAAGACCCAGACCACCAACCTCGCCGTCGTCGCCCCCGGTATCGCCGAAGCCTTGCTGGCGACCGCGCTGGGCCTGGTCGCCGCGATCCCGGCGGTGGTCATCTACAACGTATTCGCCCGCTCCATTGCCGGCTACAAGGCCCAGGTGTCCGACGCCTCGGCCGAAGTCCTGCTGCTGGTCAGCCGCGACCTCGACCACCTGCCGTCCGAGCGTGGCTCGCAACCGCACATGGTGAAAGTGGGGTAATCGGCCATGGGCCTGCATTTGAAAGAAGGCGCAGACGACGATCTGGCCGAGAACCACGAGATCAACGTCACGCCGTTCATCGACGTGATGCTGGTGCTGTTGATCATCTTCATGGTGGCCGCCCCGCTCGCCACCGTGGACATCAAGGTTGACCTCCCGGCGTCGACGGCCAAGCCTTCGCCCCGGCCGGAGAAACCGATGTTCCTGAGCGTCAAGGCCGACCAGCGCCTGTTTCTGGGCGAAGAAGAGGTCAAGGCCGAAAGCCTCGGCGCTGCCCTCGACGCCAAGACCCAGGGCAAGAAGGACACGACGATCTTCTTCCAGGCCGATAAGGGCGTGGACTATGGCGACCTGATGAGCGTGATGGACGCTCTGCGCAGTGCCGGCTACCTGAAGGTCGGTCTGGTCGGACTCGAGACGGCGCCGAAGAAATGATCACGACGCGCCAAAAGCTGACGCGTTACAGCGGTAGCCTGGCCGTGGTGCTGGGCGTGCATGCGCTCGCCATTGCGCTGGCGCTGAACTGGACGACACGGCCGCCCATCGAACTGCCACCGCAGGCGATGATGGTCGAACTGGCACCGGTTCCCGCCCCACCGCCGCCGGCGCCGCCTAAAGTCGTCACACCGCCGAAACCACCGGAGCCGGTCGAAGAGCTGCCGTTGCCCAAGCTCGCCGAAGCGCCAAAGCCGGAAATTGCCATACCCAAGCCGGTCAAGCCCAAGCCCAAGCCTCAACCGCCCAAGCCCAAGCCGGTGGAAGAGAAGAAGCCGGAGCCGCCAAAGGAACAACCTTCGGAGCAAAAGCCGAGCGACAGCCAGCCGACCCAGGCCCCGACGGAAAAATCCGCGCAACCGGCTCCTGGTCCATCGCCTGCGCAGTTGGCCGCCAAGGCCAGTTGGCAAGGCACACTGCTGGCGCACCTGGGCAAGTACAAGAATTACCCGGCTAGCGCCCGAGCGCGGGGTAAGGAAGGCTTGAACCGCCTGCGGTTCGTGGTGGATGCCGAGGGCAATGTGTTGTCGTTCGAGCTGGTGGGCAAGTCCGGCAATGCCGATCTGGATCGGGCCACGCTGGAGATGATCCGCAAGGCCCAACCGCTGCCCAAGCCACCGGCCGACATGCTGACCAACGGCTCCATCGAAATTGTTGCGCCGTTTGTGTATTCCATCGATAAGCGCAGGCGCTGATATTGCAAGCCCCTGTAACCGGGGCTTGTGACTTTGTGGCGAGGGGCTTTATCCCCTCGCCACAAATTGTTTCTTTCGCCACCGTCCCATATTGCCCGGTGTCCTAGCGCCCCCGCAGTCTGATAACGTGCGTCTATCGATTGCAGCCGGTATGCTTGGCTCGCAACTTCACGGACGCTCGCCATGACCCTCACAGAATTACGCTACATCGTCACCCTCGCCCAAGAGCAGCACTTCGGCCACGCGGCCGAGCGCTGCCATGTCAGCCAGCCGACGCTGTCGGTGGGCGTGAAAAAGCTCGAAGACGAACTCGGTGTGCTGATTTTCGAGCGCAGCAAGAGCGCCGTGCGCCTGACCCCGGTGGGCGAAGGCATCGTGGCCCAGGCGCAGAAGGTGCTGGAGCAGGCCCAGGGCATCCGCGAACTGGCCCAGGCGGGCAAGAACCAGCTGACCGCCCCGCTCAAGGTCGGTGCGATCTACACCGTCGGCCCATACCTGTTCCCCCACCTGATTCCGCAACTGCACCGGGTCGCCCCGCAGATGCCGTTGTACATCGAAGAAAACTTTACCCACGTGCTGCGCGACAAGCTGCGCAACGGCGAGTTGGACGCGATCATCATCGCCCTGCCCTTCAACGAAGCCGATGTGCTGACGCTGCCGCTCTACGACGAGCCGTTCTACGTATTGATGCCGGCCCAGCACCCCTGGACCCAGAAAAAAACCATCGACGCCGGCCTGCTCAACGACAAAAGCCTGTTACTGCTGGGCGAAGGCCACTGCTTCCGCGACCAGGTGCTCGAAGCCTGCCCCACCCTGACCAAGGGCGGTGAAGGCGCCAAGCACACCACGGTGGAATCCAGTTCCCTGGAAACCATTCGCCATATGGTCGCCTCGGGCCTGGGCATTTCGATCCTGCCGTTGTCGGCGGTGGACAGCCATCACTATGCCCCCGGCGTGATCGAAGTCCGCCCGATGTCGGCCCCCGTGCCGTTCCGCACCGTCGCCATTGCCTGGCGCGCCAGCTTCCCGCGACCCAAGGCCATCGAGATCCTCGCTGACTCGATCCGCCTGTGCTCCGTGGCCAAGCCGCCCGCCGCCAAGTAAGCCGCTGCCATGACGGAGCTGTCCAAGGTACCGGTCACGACGCTCAAGGGCGTGGGCGAGGCCATGGCCGAGAAACTGGCCAGGGTCGGCCTGGAAAACCTTCAGGACGTGCTGTTCCACCTGCCCCTGCGCTATCAGGACCGCACCCGCGTGGTGCCCATCGGCCATTTGCGACCGGGGCAGGACGCGGTGATCGAGGGTACCGTCAGCGGCGCCGATGTGGTCATGGGCCGCCGCCGCAGCCTGGTAGTGCGCCTGCAGGACGGCACGGGTGGGCTCAGCCTGCGCTTCTATCATTTCAGCAATGCCCAGAAGGAAGGCCTCAAGCGCGGCACCCGTGTGCGCTGCTATGGCGAAGCGCGGCCCGGTGCGTCGGGGTTGGAGATCTATCACCCGGAGTACCGCGCCATCACAGGTGACGAACCGCCGCCGGTGGACGAAACCCTGACCCCGGTCTACCCCCTGACCGAAGGCCTGACCCAACAGCGCCTGCGCCAGCTCTGCCAACAAGCCCTGACCCTGCTGGGCCCCAGCAGCCTGCCTGACTGGCTGCCCACCGAACTGGCACGGGACTACCAATTGGCCCCGCTGGCCGACGCGATCCGCTACCTGCACCATCCGCCCGCCGATGCCGATGTCGAGGAGCTGGCCCTGGGTCATCACTGGGCCCAGCACCGGCTGGCCTTCGAAGAACTGCTGACCCATCAACTGTCCCAGCAACGCTTGCGCGAAAGCCTGCGCTCGCTGCGTGCCCCGGCCATGCCCAAGGCCCGGGACCTGCCCGCCCGTTACCTGGCGAACCTGGGCTTTACACCAACGGGCGCCCAGCAACGGGTCGGCAATGAAATCGCCTACGACCTGAGCCAGCCCGAGCCGATGCTGCGGCTGATTCAGGGTGACGTGGGGGCCGGCAAGACCGTGGTCGCCGCCCTCGCCGCGCTTCAGGCCCTGGAGGCGGGTTATCAGGTGGCGTTGATGGCCCCGACCGAGATTCTGGCCGAACAGCATTTCATCACCTTCCAGCGCTGGCTCGAACCGCTGGGCATCGAGGTCGCCTGGCTGGCCGGCAAGCTCAAGGGCAAGAACCGCACTGCCGCCCTGACGCAGATCGCCGAGGGCGCGCCGATGGTGGTGGGCACCCATGCGCTGTTTCAGGATGAAGTGCAGTTCAAGAACCTGGCGCTGGTGATCATCGACGAACAACACCGCTTCGGCGTGCAACAGCGCCTGGCCCTGCGGCAAAAAGGCGTGGGTGGGCGGATGTGTCCGCACCAGTTGATCATGACCGCCACGCCGATCCCGCGGACCCTGGCCATGAGCGCCTACGCCGACCTCGACACCTCGATCCTCGACGAACTGCCCCCCGGCCGTACGCCGGTCAATACCGTGCTGGTCACCGACACCCGCCGGATGGAAGTGATCGAACGGGTGCGCAGCGCCTGCGCCGAGGGGCGACAGGCCTATTGGGTGTGCACGCTGATCGAAGAATCGGAAGAATTGACCTGCCAGGCGGCGCAAACCACCTATGAAGACCTCAGCGCTGCCCTCGGTGAGTTGAAGGTCGGGTTGATCCACGGCCGCATGAAACCCGCCGAGAAAGCCGCCGTCATGGCCGAATTCAAGGCCGGCGCCCTGCAGTTGCTGGTCGCCACCACGGTCATCGAAGTGGGGGTGGACGTGCCGAACGCCAGCCTGATGATCATCGAAAACCCCGAGCGCCTGGGCCTGGCGCAGTTGCACCAACTACGCGGCCGGGTCGGTCGGGGCAGCGCGGCCAGCCATTGCGTGCTGTTGTATCACCCGCCACTGTCGCAGATCGGTCGCCAGCGCCTGGGCATCATGCGCGAAACCAACGACGGCTTCGTCATCGCCGAAAAAGACCTCGAGTTGCGCGGCCCCGGCGAAATGCTCGGCACGCGCCAGACCGGTCTGCTTCAATTCAAGGTAGCCGACCTGATGCGCGACGCTGATCTGCTGCCTGCGGTACGCGACGCCGCCCAGGCTCTGCTGGAACGCTGGCCGGACCACGTCAGCCCGTTACTGGATCGCTGGCTGCGGCATGGGCAGCAATACGGCCAAGTGTGAGCACTCTCTCAGTTTCAGGGCCCACCCGCCCGGCAAGCTGGTTATACTGCTCAACTTGTAGGAAAACGGATACAGACCATG
The DNA here is from genome assembly GCF_001269775.1 of Pseudomonas sp. Pf153. Classification (NCBI taxonomy): domain Bacteria; kingdom Pseudomonadati; phylum Pseudomonadota; class Gammaproteobacteria; order Pseudomonadales; family Pseudomonadaceae; genus Pseudomonas; species Pseudomonas sp. Pf153. Next base: position 253,571 of record NZ_LHVL01000009.1, read on the forward strand.
ACTGAAGCTGCCCTCGCCCCCGAAATCCCGCACGCTCCGTCTGTTATTCGGCAGTTGCTCGAGAAATCAGGCATCGCCTTTGACGAAGTGCTCGACCGACCGGGCCTGAACCCTGCCCGCAAGGTGCAGGCCGTTCTGGTACATGATGCCGTCGGTGCGCTCATGGTGCTGTTTCCGCAAAACCAGCTACTGGACCTCAACCGCCTGGCCGAACTCACCGGCCGCAAGCTCACGGCGGTGTCGACCGAGAAGTTGGAACGCATGCTTGGCAAACACAGCCTGACCATGCTGCCAGGCCTGCCCGCACTCACCAGCTCCCCATGCCTATATGAAGAAAGCCTGTTGCGCGAGCCCAAGCTGCTGATCAACTCGGGCGAATCAGGGGTGCTGCTGGAAGTCACCAGCGAAGCCTTCAAGGCCATGCTCACCAAGGCCAGCGCCGCCACCTTCGGCGAAGCCCTGAGCAACATCACCCCGAACCTGGACCGCCCGCACGACGACCGCGCGGAAATCACCCAGGCGGTGCAAGCCTTCACGGCGCGGCGCATCCAGCAACGGCTGGAAGAAACCATCGAGATTCCGCCGCTGGCCGAAACTGCTCAAAAAATCATCAAACTGCGGGTCGATCCGGACGCCACCATCGATGACATCACTGGCGTCGTCGAAACCGATCCGGCCCTGGCCGCGCAAGTAGTGAGCTGGGCCGCCTCGCCCTACTACGCCTCGCCGGGCAAGATCCGTTCGGTGGAGGACGCCATCGTCCGCGTGTTGGGCTTCGACCTGGTGATCAACCTGGCGCTGGGCCTGGCCCTGGGCAAGACCCTGAGCCTGCCCAAAGACCATCCGCAACACACCACGCCGTACTGGCAGCAATCGATCTACACCGCTGCCGTCATCGAAGGCCTGACTCGCGCCATGCCCCGTGCCCAGCGCCCGGAAGGCGGCCTGACGTACCTGTCCGGCCTGCTGCACAACTTCGGCTACCTGCTGCTGGCCCACGTCTTCCCGCCGCACTTCTCGCTGATGTGCCGGCATCTGGAAGTCAACCCGCACCTGTGCCACAGCTACGTGGAACAACACCTGCTGGGCATCAGCCGCGAGCAGATCGGCTCATGGCTGATGCGCTATTGGGACATGCCCGATGAGTTGGCCACCGCGCTGCGCTTCCAGCACGACCCGCACTACGACGGCGAATACGCCGCCTACCCGAACCTGGTATGCCTGGCCGTGCGCCTGCTGCGTGCCCGGGGCATCGGCTCCGGTCCCGACGAAGAAATCCCGGATACGTTGCTCGAACGCGTGGGGCTGACGCGGGAGAAAGCCAACGATGTGGTGCACAAGGTACTGGAAGCCGAGGTGCTGCTACGGGAATTGGCTTCGCAGTTCCATGGCTGAATAGACTCATCAGGCCATTGCAGGTGGGTGAAGCTCCTGTGGCGAGGGGATTTATCCCCTCGCCCAGAGTAAGCGCTAGGCTTTTGGTTTTTTGGGCTTCAGATATTTGGTCAACCCCTGAAACCAGATCACCAGCCCCGGGTTGCCCTTGATCTGAATCGACTTGTCCTGGATGCCGTTCATAAACGCCAGCTGTTTGTTCTTGGCCTGCATCGTGGCGAAGCCGTAGGCAGCGTCCTTGAAGGCGATGGCGAAGGCCGGGGTCGGGTGGGTGCCGGACTGGCTGGTGATGCGCTGGTCTTTCACGATGAAATGCCGGGCGATTTTTGCGTCCAGGGTTTGCAGTTGGAACACCAGATCCTTGTCGCCCAATTGCTGCTGGAACGCCGGGTTGGTCCGGCTGGCCTTGCCCATCAACAACCCCAGCATCCACAACAGGAAACGAAATTTCATCGGCACAGCCTCGTAAGAAAGATGATTGGCCGGGGCAGTTTAGCGATTCTTTGGCGGAACGCCATCATCTGAACGCTTTAGCGGAAGATGAGCAGTATTTCCTGCATGATGACTGCCAAGTCACGTTTTCCCAGCATGACCGTTTCCCTTCAGCTCCCTCGGAGATTTCCTTCAAAACGCCGGGCTGTCCATGAACTAGGCAGGGCTTCCGAGCGCCGCTAACCTCTGTTCGTCATCGCAAAAAACGGTGACACGGACGTGCAAGTCCGGGTAAAAGAACGCCCCAACAATGTCACCAGCCATTCAACGAGCATTCGTGCCTGTGTTTTATGGCGGCTGTGTGCGGGAGACTCTAGCGGTCTGCCGAGGTTTGGGCGATTTACTCGGTCTTGCACACTCGCACACAGCTGCCACCCTTCATCGCGTGCAAGCGAGCCAGGGCGGCCTTAGATTGAAGTGGAAGCCCAAGCCATGTTCAAAGTAACGCCTAATCCACCGCCAAGCGGTCACAAATCCCGCGTCGAAGCTCTCGAAGAAAAGAAACTCGAAGAAGCCGCCACCCGCGCCCTCGACTACTACTTAAAACCCCGACCTTCCCCACCTCCCGAGCCCGACAAGAATCAGCTGTTCATCGTCGCCCCTCATGTCGACACCGAAACCCTGCTGGCCAACGCTTCCGAAGACCTGCAATCGATCAGCACCATCGCCGCCGACCTGGCCGACGACGTCGACGACTCCCGCCGCAGCATAGCCCTGGCGATCAGCCGCATGGCCGATGGGGTTCAGTTGTTGGTAGAGCGGGCGCTGGATCGTCTGGAAGGGCAGGAGGCAGCGGTGCTGAGAGGCAAGGGATAAGTCAGCCAGCCTTGATGCAAGCCGGGCCGCCGCCATCGCGAGCAGGCTCGCTCCCACAGTGGATTGGTGTACACCCGAAAGAGACAAGGCTTTGGCTCTGGCTTTGGCTTTGGCTTTGGCTTTGGCTTTTGATCTTGGACGCCCCATTAACCACAAGGGCCGAACGCAGGCATTGTGGAGTGGGCATCCCGGCATGGATGCCGGGATAGCCGCGCTGGGCCATGGATGGCCCTTCGCGGCGGGCCCACGGAGCAATGCCGGAGTGAGGGAACACCTCGCCGTGGCGAGGTGCCCAGTGGTGGGGCCAGCGTTCTTTGCTTACTTTCTTTGGCGTTTGAAAGAAAGTAAGTCGCCGTCAGGGCGAAACCCTAAGCAGCCGTTACCGCAGCAACGGATATGTACTCGACCCCAAAAAACCGGCCAACCGCAAGGCCGCCTTCGCGAGCAAGCCCGCTCCCACAGATTTTTCATGCGGTGATCACACCAGCAAAGGCATGATCACCCACCCATCAATCAAACATTCGGGCAAGGCACCGGTGCCCAGTCGCCCAGGTCCGGGTTTTTGCACATGCTGTTGACCTGGCTGGTGCCGGCGCTGGCGACTTGTTTGCTTTCATCCTGCTTGGCCTTGGCGGTCTGCAGGGTTTTCTCGGTGGTCACCGCTTCTTTCGGCACGGTTGGCAGCACTGGCGGCTTTTTCGCAGGCTTGACGGGTTTCTTGGTCTTGGAGGTGGTGGTCGCCACGACCGGGGTGGTCTCGGCGGTCGCCACGGTCACCACGTCGGTGCGCTGCACGCCCACTTGCTGCAGGTCTTTTTCATAGGCCTGGGTGTAGTTGTTCAGGTCTTCCGAAGCCTTGCCGTTGACCGCGACGATCAGGTCGTTGGACTCTTTCAGGCCGGCGACGATTTCTGCCAGGCGCTTGCGACCTTCGGTGTCGTTGACGGTCTTGGCCTTGCGGTCGGCAACCAGTTTGGTGAACGCGCTCTGGTAGCACTGCTGCGAAGCCTTGGCGTACGCGGTGCTGCGGTCGATGTCGGTAACGCTTTTGTTGACGTCGGCGGCATAGGACGCGATGCGCTGGTTGTCATCGGCGATCTGCTTCTGGCGCTCGGTGTAGTAACCGGCGGCGCCGCCCGCCAGGGCACCGCCCGCCGCGCCGATGGCGGCGTTGCGGCCACGGTCTTCCTTGTCGGCGGTCAGGGCGCCCAGCAGCGCGCCACCGACGGCACCGACAGCGGCACCGGTGATGACCGACTTGGTCATGTTCCCCTCGGTGGCCCGCAGGTGCTGCACCGGCTCGTAGCAGTTGGGGTAGTACTCGACCTTGGTGCTCGATGCGACCTTGGACGTCGGCGACGTAGCGCAGCCGGTCAGGACGGTGCTGAAGCCGACCGCGACCATCAGCAAATGACGCTTGGAAACCGAAGCAAAAGGTTTACGGGAGAAAAGCATAGTTGTGTTCTCTTTTAAGTTTTGACCAGCTCAGCACGGCCCGACGCCGCCTGAGTTCCCTCCAAGCTTGCTGGCAATGAACGCTCAAGACCGCTGGGCGCTCGTTGCCAGCAATTCCTTCAATATCGCCGCCGGGTCGGCTCGTTTTTGCTGACGATATTCCCCGACATGACGAACGAATAACGTGGCGCGCGCCACCAGGCTCTTGCCCAGTACCGGCTTGCGCTCCATCTCCTCCTTGATGCGTTGAAACTGCGCCTGAATCACGGCATCGGTGTAGCGCGTGCCGGTTGCCAGGTTATCGATGTAAATCGCTACCGCGCCGTCCAGCGCACTGCGGCCGTTGTCGATGGCCGTGGCGAACAGCTGGGCGCTGGCGTCGTCCTTGGCATCCACCGCCGCCTGATGGCTGCGCTGCAAATTGGTCAGGCGGATGTTGTAGTTGTTGACGGTCTCGGCCACCAGGGCCGCCGACTGGATCAGGTTGCCCGCCGCTTCCTCGCGCTGCTGGGCGATGAGCGAGACGTTGCGCTTGAGCTCTTCGTTGACCAGCCCCAGTTCGGCTTGCAGGCGCGGATCGACGCTGGCGGCGATGATGCTGTCCAGGCGTTTGGTGGGGTCCTGGGCGTCGTCGATGGCGTCGGTCAGGGACGCGAGGCGACCTTCTTTCTGCCATTGGGCGAACAGCTCCTTGTAGCGCGAGCGCGGCGCCGACAACGCACCGACCGCCACGCGGAACCCAGTGGTTTCATTGCTTTGTTCGGTACCGTCAGCCGCGAACAGCGGGTACTCCCGGCGCATGCCGGTGAACAGCGTGCCCTCGCCTTCCAGGTAATTGCCGCCCTTGACCACGAAGCCGCCGTAGGCGCCCTGGCGGCGTCCGGAATGCACCAGTTGGAACGACTCCTGGACCATTTCGGCGGCGTTGCCGATCACGTCGAACAGGCCGATGGGGTTCGGCAACTTGGTGCCAATGGGCATCAGCCGCGCCGCCTGGCCGGTGCCGCCGGCCACTTGGTTGAAGACGGCCCAATCACCCAGCGGCCCATCGCTTTCGCTGCCTTCGACGCGCCGGGGAAACAGCCGCCCTTCCAGGTCCTGGCGGCTGACGGCCTGCCCGCCACGGGCGGCGAACTCCCACTCCACTTCGGTGGGCAGGCGCACGAAGCCCAACCCGCCGTCTTCGGCAGAGGTGCCGCGACCACTCACCGGCAGCAGGTCCTTGTGGTATTTCATCAGCCAGGCGCTGTACACCGCCGAGAAACGCTCCGCCTCGAACTTGGACAGTTTCACCTTGGGCAGACGCCCGGCCATGCCCTGGGGCAACTCGGCCAGCAGGGCTTCGCAGGCCGGTGCCGGTTCGCCGCTGGCGAGGGACTGCGCCTGGGCCATGACCTGCGCGTACTGGCGGGCGGTGACTTCGTATTTGCCAATGAAGTACAGCATCGGCTTGAGCGGCGTCTGGGCGTCGGTCTTGGGCATCAACGGAGTGATGGTCTTGCTCCAATCCTTGGGCAGATCCTTGAGGGTGAACTGGCCGTTGATGAAGTCGCGCCGGTAACCGGAGATGAATGACTGCTGGTAGCCGGCCTCGCCTTCGCTGAAGGGGTAGCCGAGGCTGATCTCGCGGTCGTCCAGGGTGCCCTGGGCGAGGATGTAGACGTAACGAAACACCATTTGCCCCTCACAGGGCAGTGGCAGGCTGACGTCGTCCGGCAACGGCTTGGGGTTGTCCAGCTTGTCAGTGCCTTCATCGGCATACACAAGGCTGGCCAGACTCAGCGCCACGGCGGCGCCCAATAACTTATACATCGCGAATTCCTTCAGACGCCTGGATACGCGCCACCCGCCAGCCGCCACAAGCCGCTGCCAGGGCGCTGACGCCGAGCACGGCCACCAGGGCCAGGGTGTAGTGACGCACCAGCAGATGGCTGGCGTATTCGCCTGGCATCTGCGCAAATAAATAATTGAGACCCGACTGCGCCAGGCCATACAGGCCGGCACTGAGCACGGCCGCCAGCGTGGCGCTGTAGAGCGCCTGCAACACCACGAACAGCAACAGCGCGGCGGTGGATACCCCCAACAGACGCAACACCGACAGTTCCCGGCGCTTGCGCTCGACCGCCGCCAGCGCGCCGGCAAAGATCGCCGCGAAGGCACCGGCCAGGGCCAACCCGGCGATGATCCAGAACACGATCGACAGATTGCGGCTCAGCGATTGCACCTGTGCGATGGTCTGGGCCTGGGTGGATACCAGCAGATTTTGCCCCGCGAAATACTGCCGCAACGGCTCTACATCACCGAGGCTGCGCGCATACAAACGAAACGCTGGATAGACCCGTTGCCCGGCCACGCCCACCCCATCGCCGGGCCAGCCGAACGCCGGCACGGCGCGACCGTCGCGGTAATCCTCGGCGGCCTCCAGCAAAGCCAGCGGCGCGAACAGACCGTCCCGGGCAAAGGCTTCCAGCGGCAGTACGTGCAGCACCTCGACCCGCGTGCGCTGGGCCTCGCTGCGACCGGCCACCTGCCGGCCGAAACTGGCCTGCAACCAATCGCCCGCCTTGACGCCAAGCTTCTCGGCGGCGGTCTGGCTGAGCACCACCTGATCCAGCCCTTGGGGCAACGGCAGATGTTCGAGCAGAGGGTCGTTGGTGGCCGTGGGGATCATCTCGACGGTGAGCGCCGACGCAGCGTTGCTCAAATCCGCCGTCGCGGCGATCTGCCGGGTGCGCGGCAAGGCGAAGGCCACATCGCCGCGCCGGCCCAGCTGCTCGATGAATTGCGCGCTGAACCGACCGCCGCCCAGGGGGATGATTTCCCGGGTAGCCGGGTCGTTCTGCAGGCGTTCGGTCAGGCTGGTGACCAGGCCGAATTTCAGCCCGAACAGCACCAGCAAGGGCGCCACCACGGCCACCAGCGCCAACACCGAGCAGGCCGACAGCCACGCATCGTTGCGGTAATCCTGCCAGGCCAGGGAAGCCACCAGCGCGCCGCGCATCAGCAAGCCTCCCCGAGGGTCGCGGTGACGCCGCCGTCGGCATCGCGGCGGCAACCGATGCGCCGCACTTGCAAACCACTGGCCCGGGCCAGGGCTTCATCGTGGGTGGCGACGACGCAGCACACGCCGCTATCGCGGGCCTGGGCCACCAGCAAGTGCATGACCCGCTCGGCGTTCAGCGGATCGAGGGCGGCGGTCGGCTCATCGGCCAGCAGCAGGCGCGGGCCATGGGCCAGGGCGCGGGCGCAACTGACCCGCTGGCGTTGGCCCACAGAGAGGTCCGCCGGTTTCTTGTCCAGTTGATCGGCAATGTCCAATTGTCCGGCCAGGCGCATCACGCTGCCGTCATCCTTCAAGCCCAGCAGTTTGCGCGACAACTCGATGTTGCCGCGTACGTCCAGGAAGCCCAGCAGGCCACCAGTTTGCAGAACATACCCCAGGTGGCGGCTGCGCAGCTCGGCCAAGGTGTCCTGTTGCGACCCACGCCACAGTTTGGCGATGTCCAACGAGGTGTTGCCCGGGGCAAAGTCGAACTGCCCGGCCTGGTCCGGCGCCAACACCAGGGCCAGCATATCCAGCAACGTGCTCTTGCCACAGCCGCTGGGACCGACCAGCGCCAGTTGTTCGCCGGCACGCAGGTGCAGCCGTGGAACCACCAGGCTGTAGCGCTGGCTGCCGGCGCCCCGGCTTTTGTGCACGGCATTCATCGTCAGCATCATGGCAACGTCGACAGTGGAACGCGGTACAGGGCATCGCCCGGCTCGGCGTCGCCGAAGCGCACCCAGTTGGCGAGGTCGTTGTGGAAGGTTTCATAGAGGCGGATTTTCGATTCCAGTTCATCGATGAAGTCTTCCTGCTCGGCCACGCTCAAGGACAGCCACAGGTCCTGGGTCATGTTCAGCGACTTGCTGCGGTACGGCAGCCCTTCCAGGTATTCGCCGAGAATCCCGCCATCGGCGAGGTTGGCGCCCTTGCGCAGGGCCGATGGGTCGCGGCTCATGTAGGCACTGGCGCTGGCGATTTCCTGGAAGAAATCCTTGGGCGAGCTTTGGGTCTTGCGGGCCGCGTCGACGATCAGCTTCAACGATTGCTGCAGGTCGTTGAGTTGCAGCTTGGTCAGCATCACGCACACCTGGAACGCTGGCAGCGCCGGGTTGGTCAGGTCACGGTCGGCGGTCCACGCGCTGACCAGTTGCGGCGCCTGGCTGGCGGTCTTGCGGCCGAGGAAATCCATGTGCATCGCGTAGCCCACGGCCGCCGACTTGTCGGCCAGGCTCGGCGCGGCGCCCAGCGCCGGAACGCTTTGCGGTTTGTTGCTGCGCACCTGATGCACCAGATCCGCAAACACCGAGCCGATCTCGTCCACCCGCTCACCGAGCTTGCGCACATCGGCGCCCGGCACCGGAATGTACAGGTCACCGATCTGTGGGTTGGCGTCGGCGGTCAGGGTGCGGTATTGGCTCTGGGCACCGGCGTGGGTCTTCTTGCCGGCGTCGCTGAGCAAGTGCAAGGCGTAGATCTTGATCTGCTTGCCCAGGGCCGCCTGACGCACTTCGGCTTCGTTCATCTGGGTGGCGGCAAACGGGTCGTTCTTGCGCAGGGCGCCGGCGTCGGTGATCAGCAGGATCAGGCGCCCGCCATAGCCGGACCAGTCCATGCCCTCCACCGCTTCCATCACGCCGGCAAACGCGTCTTCGTTGAACGAATGGCTCGACACGGTGGAGGCCTTGACCTGCCGTGCGAGGTCCAGGAAGCGTTGCGGGTCGCGACCCTGTTCCAGAGTGATCAGGGTCTTGGCGACGTATTCCAGGCCTGGAGTTTTCTTGACGCTGCTGCGGAAACCCACCAGGCCGAAGCTGACGCTGTCCAGTTCGCCACGCTCGGCAATGCGGGTCTGCAGTTCGTGAACCACGTCGCGCACCTGATCGATGTAGGGCTGCATGGACACGGTGGTGTCCACCACCAACACCACGGCGGTACGGAACGCATCGGCGTTGGCGGTCAGGATCGGTGTGTTGTTGGACGCGGCCCGAGGCGTGTTGCCGGGGTCGATGGAGGCCACGTTCAACAACTGCACGGGCTGGCCGTTCTCGTCGAAGCTCTCGCGCGAATCGAAGATCGGCAACAGGTAGAACTGGTTCTGCGGCACGGCGCTGGCCGCCGGTTCCAAGGCCAGCACCTGCTGGTTGTCCGCCGGGTTCTGTTGGGCCTTGAGCAGCACATTCTTGGCGTTGGAAGGATTAGCCAGCAGCTTTTCCACTTCGCCGGGCTGGCGCAGGAACATCACCGGCGCCCGGCCTGAGCGTTCGGTGAACTTGAGCACCAGGCTCTGCTTCCAGTCGCTGACCTGAGCGGCCGGCAACCAGCCGTCGCTGCGCCCATCGGTGGCAGCGCCGACGCGCACCCACGGGCTGCCGTTGACATCTTTGCGCTGGTACACGTAGAGCACGGAAAACGCCGGCAGGGCCTTGCCGGGCGCGGCACCCGGTTCGTCGGCGAGCGTCGCCCCCGGTTTGCTGAGCACCCGCTGGAACAGGGTTTTCTTGCCGGCCATCAACAGCGGACGCTGGCCGCCATCGGCCTGGGTCGCCACGGGCGGATTCACCGGCGGCGCCACGGGCGGCTGGGCCGGCGTGGTATCGGGGGTTTTCACCGGCGGCGCGTCAGCCGTATTCACCGGTGGCTTGGTCGATGAGGTCGATGCTATCGGCGTCTTCGTGTCTTTTTTGCCGGAGTCGCCGGACAGCCACCAATAACCCGCCCCACCCAACGCCAGCGCCACGGCCACCGCAACGGCGGCGAGGGCAAACACCGGGGGCTTGCGCGACGGCGCAACGACCGGCCGCGGAGGTGGGCTCACCGGTGGCGGGGTTGGCCGGGGTTGCGATTGCGGCTGCGCCGGACCGCTCGGGATGTCGATGGACATCGGCGTCAGGCCCGCCAGGTCATCGGCCTTCGCAATGGGCGGGACGGGAATCGACATGGGCCGGATCAGCGTCGCTTCGGAGTCCTGGGGCAGGTTATCCAGCGCCCGCAACAACGCCGCCGCATCCGGGAAGCGCTCCGCCGGGTCCTTCGCCAGCAACTTGCGCAGCACGTCCTGGTAGCGGCCGTGGTGCACCGGCAATTCCGGCAGTGGTTCGGTCAGGTGGGCCAGGGCCGTAGACAGTGCGTCGTTGCCGGTATAGGGCAGTTTGCCGACGAGGATTTCGTAGAGCACGACACCCAGCGCATACAGGTCGGCACGACCGTCGATGTCCTGGCCGCGTGCCTGTTCCGGGCTCATGTAGCTGGGGGTGCCGACGGCAAAACCGGCCTGGGTGAACTGGGTCCGGTCGTCCAGGGACTTGGCGATGCCGAAGTCCGAGAGCACCGCCGTGCCATCGGCGCGGAACAGGATGTTGGCCGGTTTCACGTCGCGGTGCACCAGTCCCAGGCCATGGGCGTAACCCAGGGCCGAGGCGATCTGGCGGATGTAGATCAGGCCCTGCTCCGGCGACAGGCCCGCGGCGATGCGCTCCTTGAGCGTGCCGTTGGGCAGGTACTCCATCGCCATGTAATACAGCTCACCGACGTTGCCGATGTCATGGATGGTGACCGTGTGCGGATGCGACAGGCGCGCCAGGGTCTTGCCCTCGCGCAGGAAGCGCTCGCAGAACGTCGGGTCGGCGGCCAGCGCGGCGGCCATGACTTTCAGCGCGACCTTGCGCTCCAGGGACCGCTGGGTCGCCAGGTAGACGCTCGCCATGGCGCCTTCGCCGATCTCCCCTTCGATGTCGTAGCCGGGGATCTGGATGTTCATGACAGAGTTCATGCCGGCACCTTCACGACCACTACGGTGATGTTGTCCGGCGCGCCGCGCATCAGCCCCAGGGACACCAGGCTGCTGGCGATTTCGCCGGGTTCGTCGTGGTTGAGTACTTCGCGGATTTCATCGTCTTCGACGGTCTTGGTCAGCCCGTCGCTGCACAACAGGTAGCTGTCGCCGGGCACCAGCAACAACTCGACCATCGCCAGCTTCAACTGCGCCTCGACCCCGATGGCCCGGGTGACGATATTGGCCCGTGGATGCACTCGGGCCTCGGCTTCGCTGAGCAGACCACTGTCCTGCAGGTCCTGAACGTAGCTGTGGTCACGGGAGATACTTTCCAGCACCCCGTCGCGCAGACGGTACAAACGACTGTCGCCGGCCCACAGGCACATGCCGCGCAGATCACGGGTGGCGAGCACCACGACGGTGCTGCCCATCATGGTCACGCCACGGTTGGCGGTTTCCTCGCGCACGGCAGCGTTGACTCGCAGCAGGTCGGTTTGCAACGCCGCGACGTATTCGTCCAGCGAGCGGCCCAAGGCAATGCCGCGCAAGCTATCGACGATCAGGCTGCTGACGTAATCGCCTGCCGCGTGCCCGCCCATGCCATCGGCGACTACCCACAAACCGTTTTCCGGCAGGTCCAGGCAAGCGTCTTCGTTGACCTGACGGACCATGCCGACATGGCTCTTGCTTGCAGACTTGAATGCTTTCCCAGCACTTGGACGCATCTACACAACACCTTCTTGGCCGAGCAAAAATTGCGCAAAATCAGCGGCAGCCGGCAACCCCTGGCACCGCATCAAACCGGGCGCGATGCGCTCCGATCCCTGGCCCCACCACAGGCTCATGCCTTCGCAGGACGACTCGGCGAGCGCGCTCATGCGCGTCTGCGGGTCGGTGGCGTCGAAGCGATGCAGGCTGGCGAAGCGGCTGCTGGGGGTGCGCGACCGATACAACGGGCTGCCGAGGTTTTCCAGTTCCGCGCCGAAGGCCTCGAAACTGGCCTCCACGTTCAGGGTACTCAGGAGCAGGTTCTCCACCCGCTCGAACCACTCGTCCGCGCCACCCACCACGGACGCAGGGTCCGCGTCGGGCTCCAGCAGCACCGCCACCGTCAGCGGGAAATACCGGCCGACCCGGTCGATGCTCGGCATCACCACGCCCACGACGGCGTCCGGACCACAGACACCGGGGGCGACCAAAAAGCGCCACAACGGGCTGACCAGATACGCATCCAGCCAACGCTCGCCAAGGCTGGTCTGGCTGGCAAGCAGACCCGCCGCCAGCCAGGAATCCCACGGCGCGATGAAACTCTGGGGCAAACCACGGCTGACGAAGTCCCCGCGGCTGGCCAACTTTCCATAGAAGCCCGGTGTACTCATAGCCGCTCCGGCAGGCTGAAGCCACTGAGCACACGGCTCTTGAACGGGTTGAAAGCGCTGTTGGCCCGCAGTTCGTACGAGGCACTGGCGTTATCGACCCGCAACCGCAGGTTGAAGCGGTCCGGCGAATTGCCGGCGGTCAGGTCCGATTGCTCCAGCAGCCGGAACCACGCCCATGGGCCATCCAGGGTGATGCCGGAACGGCCATTGGACGACGGCGGCATGATCGAGATGCGCACCACGCCGATGCTGCCGGGGTTGGGCCACTGCATGGCGGTCGGGCGACTCGGGCCGTGGTCGTAGCTCAGTTGCTGGCCGTCCAGGTCGAGCAGGAACTGGGTGATGGTCGAATCCATCGCCACCGGTTTGAGCTCGAAGCGCACCATCGGCTGGGTGCCGCCGGAACGGAAGAACGCATCGCGAATGGCGGCGGCGCGCTGGAAGGTTTGCAGCACGCCGGGAGAAATGCCCAGCTTCTGCGCAGCGCCCGGCTGCCAACGCCAGGTCGGCGTCGAGGTGTCGACGTAGGGTTGCAGGTATTTGCGGAAGTAGTTGTCCATCACCCCGCCGACGCCGAAGAACTGACCGAAGTCATCGAGGGTTGCATCCCGTGCACTGCCCGGCGACATCGGATAACGCCCGGCCAGGGATTGGCGATAAATGTTCACCACCTCGCTGGTCCAGGCGGCGTTCAGTTGATTGCGCACCCCGCCCATCATGGTGTTGGTGGTGGAGTTGACCACCGACTTGACCAGCCCCTGAACCAACGGTGGCTGGCGCTCGGCGTTGAGACTGACCCGGGTGGCAGCAGCGGCCGCCTGGTTCTTGGCCTCGCCGAGCAAGGCATCGCCACTGGCGCCGACCATGGCGCTGACCTGCACGTACAGCGCGTTCATGTCGGCCAACAGGCCATCGATGGCCGCCGGTTCGCCTTCGTTCTTGTTGACAATGCTGTTGAGCTCGGCGAAGTGCGCGGTGATCGGATCGTCGCTTTGCGCAGGCGCGTTTGGCGTCGCCTGTTCCTGGCCAAGCAGGCTGCCCAGGCGCTCCTTGAGCTTATCCACCCCGCCTTCTGCCGGCGCGCCTTGGGCGGCCAGCAGGCGTTCGTCCTGTTGCAGGTCGGTTTCCTTCGCCACCGCCACCAGCAGTTTTTTCAACGGAGAGGTCGGCCCGGAAATCACCCGCAGCACGTCAGCGGCCTGGGCCACGCTGGTGATCGGCACGAAGTCGATGTCGGCGAGCAAGGCGTCCCATTGGCGCTGGTAGTCCTGGAAGTACAGGCGGCGCACATCGGCGGCCAGGCTGGCGACGTTCTGTTGGTCGGCCTGTTCATGGCCCAGCACCCATTGCTCTTCGGCCAGGGTGCCGGTCTGGCTCAGGCTGGCGAGCAGAAAGCCCTGGCGGTACCCCTTGACGGTGAAGAACCCGCTCAACGGCTCGCCCAGCGGCTTGCCGCTCTTGCGGCTGAACACCAGCGCGGCGTCACGCCCGGCGGCCTCGTTGATGCGGAAGTCCGGGATGCCTTCGGGTAATTTCTGGCGCTTGATGCGGTCGTAGACACGCTGGGCCACGGGCAGTTGTTGCAGTTGCCGGCGCAGGTCTTCGATCAGCCGAGGGTCCAGCCGTGCGGTAGGCGGACGACGCTCGAACAGTGATTGCAGATGCTCAGTCAGGGCCAGACGCTGTTCGGCCGGCAGATCACGGGGCAGGCTGCGGTCCCAGTCCAGGGCAATCCAGGCCTTGATGAAGTCGGCGTCGTAATGCTCGGTGTCGGCGAGCATCAGGTAGGCCTTCAAGCCTTCGTAGAGGAAATCCGAATTGCCGCCGCTGTGCAGTTGCTCTTCGATGCGCGTCAGCAGGCGGGGGGCGAACACGGCGATCAGCAGCTTGCGATAGACGCTGCCGGACTCGGCTTCGAGCATGTCGCCCTGGTACAAGCCCAGGCCTTCTGCCCAACTCGGTGCATCGTCGGCCAGGTGTTTCACGGCGTTGAGCAGTGGCAACACCGCGAGCACGTCGCGTTGCGCCGGGCTGAGGTTCTGCACGGTCTGGCCCAGCGGCGCGACCTTCTGGTCGACCTGAGCGATGTACGCCTGATTGGCACGGTAACTGACCCACCACAACGAGCCGACCACCAGCACCAGGACCACGGTGGAGGCCAACACGCCCCGGGCGATCCACTTGCGCCGACGCTCGACCTTGGGGTCGACGCCCACCAGCCCGCGTTCGGCAAAGGCCACGGCGGTGAACAGTTTTTCGATGAAGTAGCTGCGCCCGGTGCCGGTCTGGCGCGCCAGGTGCTGGCGGTCCAGGTTCATGCTCTGGGCCATGGCGCCGATCAAGCGGTCGATCGGGCTGCCTTCCTGAGTGCCGCTGGTGAAATACACGCCACGCAGCAACACGCGCTCTTCGAAAGCATTGGGTTTGAATACGCCTTCGAGGAAGCTTTGCAGGCAGTCCTTCAGGGCACCGAACTGCTGTGGGAAACCGTAGATCAGGTCGCGCCGCGCCGGGTCGCGTTCCTGTTGCAGGCGCTCCACCAGACGGTCGTTGAGACGCTGTTCCAGGCCGGCGAATTCGCTTTGCAGGTGCGCCAGCGGGCTGTCGTTGCTCTTGCCGTCGTCGAGGGCGAAGGTCATGCCCCAGACCTGGGCGCGCTCTTCCTTGCTCAAGGTGTCGAAAAACTCCATGAACCCCGGCACCAGGTCGAGCTTGGTGAGCATCAGGTAGACCGGGAAGCGCACGCCCAGTTGGGTGTACAGCTCCTGGATCCGCAGCCGGATCGCGGCGGCATGGGCGGCGCGCTCGGCGTCGCTGCCCAGCAGCAGGTCGGACAGGCTGATGGCGATGAACGCACCGTCAATGGGGCGCCGGGCGCGCTGTTTCTTCAACAGTCCCAGAAAGCCCAGCCACGCCGCCTTGTCGACGGTCGCGTCGCTGTCCTGGGTGGTGTAGCGGCCAGCGGTGTCGAGCAACACGGCCTGATCGGTAAACCACCAGTCGCAATTGCGCGTGCCGCCGACACCGCGCACCGCACCGGCGCCCAACTGGGCTGCCAGCGGGAAGTGCAGCCCGGAATTGACCAGCGCAGTGGTCTTGCCCGAGCCCGGTGGGCCGATGATCACGTACCACGGCAGTTCGTAGAGGTTGCGGCGCTCGTCACCCCCGAGCTTGGCTTTCTTGAGCAGCGCCAGGGCTTCGTCCATGCGCTGGCGCAGGGTTTCCAACTCTTCGGCGGTGGCAATGCTGGTGGGGTCCGGCGGGGTTTGCTCGGCCAGGCTGCGCATGACCTCGGCGGCTTGCCGGCGGGCCTGGATGATGCGGAACACCCGGTAGGCGATCCACACCGCGAACACCAGGATGATCAATGTCCAGCGTCGGCCCTCCGGCACCAGCCAGTCCAACAGCGGACCAACGAACCAGATGATCAGGCTCAGGGCGATCAGCCCCAGCAACGGGATGACCCAGCGGATCATAAAACTGAAAAACGCTTTCACTCGACCCCCTCCGCCAATACTGTGATTTCAACCCGGCGATTGCGTGCGCGGCCTTCCGTGGTGGCATTGGAAGCCAGTGGTTCGGTGTCGCTGCGACCTTCGGCGCTGAAGCGCTCGGGCTGGCCGGTCTTGGCCGCAAGAATCTGCAGCACCGACTGGGCCCGCGCCTCGGACAGCGCCCAGTTGGACGGGAACCGCAGCGTGGCGATCGGACGGTTGTCGCTGTGGCCGGTGACCAGCACCTGGCCCTTGACCTTGCGCACCGCGTCGGCGATGCGCAGCATCAGCGGTTGGAAATCGTCCTTGATGCTGGCGCTACCGGAGGCGAACAGTTCATCGCCACGGATGGTCACCACGGAACGGTCGACGGCATCTTCCACCGCGATCCGCCCGGCTCTGATTTCATCGGCCAGGAAACCGGCCAGGCGTGGCCGCTCGATCACTTTCGGCTGCACCACGGGACGGTCGATGGCCTGCACCGGGATTTCCCCCAGGGCATGGATGTTCTTGAACACCGGCTCCGCATCGGAGGCCAGCTTCATGCGCAGGCCGAACAACAGCGCCAACAGCAACGCGGCGCCAATGGCCACGGCGATCCAGGGCGGCATGAATTGGGCCAGCCGATCCCGGGCCACGGTGACGCCACGCCAATGGGGCGACAGCTCGCGCTCGTAGTCGCCACGGGCGCTGCGGATCACCGCGCTGGTGCGCTCGCGCAAGGCTTCCAGTTGGCTGCGACCGTCGTTCATCACCCGATAGCGCCCTTCGAAGCCCAGGCACATGCACAGGTACAACAGTTCCAGCAGGTACAAGCGTTCCCGCGGGCTTTGCAGGCAATGCTCCAGTAACTGGAACACCTTCTCGCCGCCCCAGGCTTCGTTGTGCACGGTGATCAACAGGCTCTGCTTGCCCCAATCGCTGGTGCCGCCCCACGGGGTGCTCAACACGGCCTCGTCCAGGGCAGTGCACAAGGCGTAGCGGGCCAGCAGTACGTCATTGCGCACCACGCCGGCGGCTTCGGCGCGCTCTTCGAACTGGCGCAGGTAAGCCAGTAGTTGCGCCCGCAGGCTGGCTGGCGCCGGGTGGGCGATGGTGTTGCGCAGGCGCGTCAACAACGCCAGCAACGGGCCGGCGGCGCTCTCCAGTGGATTGAGACCCTGTGCTTTGCCGGTCAGGACCGGCGCGGCCGGCATCGACAGCGGCGCGGACGCCGGCGCCGGTGCGGGACGCCCGGCATCCGGACGGAAGGGATCGGCGCCACGACCACCGGGCGTCGGCATGAACTGGGTACGATCATCGTTGCTCATGGCGAATTATCCTCGGATCGCCCAGAAGGCCAGGTTCAGCCCAGGGAACTGGCCGGCGATGTGGAACGCGAAACCGCCAGAGTTGCTCAGCTGTTTCCAGTGGTCACTGCCCCGGTCGAGTTCGTAGTAAGTGGAACCGGCGTGGTACGGCAACTGCCGTGGCGCCACCGGCAACGGCAGCAGGCCGATGCCCGGCAGCTGCAGATTGACCAAATCACGGATGTGCTCCACCGAACCGACCTTGCTCTGCTGCCCGAAGCGGCCGCGCAGGGTTTCGGCAGGCACATCGGCGCGCACCACGAGGATGAAGCTGGCGCTGTCGAGCAGGGTCTTGTCGGCCAGCATCGCCACGTGGATGCCGTAGGCTTTCTCGACAATCGGGATCGGCGTCGCCTTGCTGTCGATCAGCATCGACAGGGCTTCACGCAAGGCTTGCATCACCGGCGTGAAACTCAGCACCAGGTCATCGTGCTGGTACTGCGGGTATTCCTGTGGTCGTCGTCCGGACGCCGTGAAGGTGGAGAATTCCCCGGCCAGCGCCACCAGCTCGCTGTAGAGCCGCTCGGGGTGCAGCGGGCTCAACTGGCTCAAGTGCTGGACCAGCGGTTGGGCGCGGTTGACCAATTGCAGCAGCATGAAGTCGGCGATTTCCGAAGCACCGCCGGCACCGGAAGCCACTACGCGTCCGGCCAGGGCTTCGCCGCGCTGGTGCAGCAGGCCCAGCAGTTCACTGCGGAACGCGGCCAGCGGTTTGGAAGCGGCCACATCCAGCACGGGCGGGATGTAGCTGTCGTCGAGCACCAGGGCGCGGTCGGCGCGTTTTTCCTTGATGCGCACCACACCGACGGCAGCGTAGTCGCCGATGCCATCCTGGGCCGTCAGCAGGCGCAAGGCCCTCGACCCCAAGGCCACCGGCGCACGGTTCTCGAACGGCGCGTTGTCGTCGCGCACCTCGCACACCTGGCTCACGTAGCGGGCCGCGCCGAGCTCTTCGCCTTCATCGACGGTGTCACGGGCACCGGCACGCTTGAGCGGCAGGGCCAGGTACACCAGGCCATCGCGCAGGTCGTCCTCGACGTTCAACGGCGTCGGCGCCACGTCGTCCTGGGGAATGTTGAAGGGCGTGCCGTCCGGCAACAGGCCCCGCGCCGAAATGATCGCCAGCTTGCCTTGGGCCAGCAGGCCCTGGTCGATCAGCAATTCGGAGAAACCCCAGGCGCCGGCCGATAAAGGGCGGCTGCGGGCGTCGATGAGGTTTTCCAGGTAACGGTCATGCTGCTGGAAGTGCTGCGTTCCAATGAACATGCCTTCCGACCAGACCACACGATTGTTCCAGGACATGGGGGCTCCGATTGCTTATTGGGCAGGGCTGGATGGGGGAACGACGACGTCGCTGCGCACGGCGCGCACGTCGAGGCTGATCTGGTATTCGGTGTACTGGCGCGCCGGGACATTCAACACCGTGCGCCACTGCGACCGGTCCAGCTCGCGATAGCCCACCAGGATGCCGATGAACCGGGTCGACGGATCGAGATCGCGTTGCAGGCTCAGTTGCTGATCGGGGTGGACCAGCACTTCGTCCTGGTCGATCAGGTCGGCGCCCAAGGTCGCCTGGGCCCGTTCGGCCAGGGCGAAGTAATCGGCACGGCCGAAGGAGGCGGCGTTCTTCAGTTCGAAAATACGCACCCGGACCGGGGCCGGCTGGCCAGTGGCGCCGGGGTTGAGGCCGGCAATGGAATGAAAATGCAACTCGACGGCGGCGGTATCGGCCTCAGCCTCTTCGGGCTGGGTTTTGGCCGTGTCCTTGGCGCACGCGGTCAACAGAAGCGCGGTGGCGACTGCGAAGAAAAACCTGGGAATCATCCTGCGTCCTCAATGACGTTTGAGCTATCCGTTGTTTGATTGATGGAGGGTTAT
Organism: Pseudomonas sp. Pf153; assembly: GCF_001269775.1. Classification (NCBI taxonomy): domain Bacteria; kingdom Pseudomonadati; phylum Pseudomonadota; class Gammaproteobacteria; order Pseudomonadales; family Pseudomonadaceae; genus Pseudomonas; species Pseudomonas sp. Pf153. Next base: position 272,647 of record NZ_LHVL01000009.1, read on the forward strand.
GGGCGTCGTTCAGCGACGTCGCTGTCGTGTGCTGTGCTCTTCGTAGGCACGGCTGAATTCTCGACCGAACAGGTCCTGGAAATCCTCCTGGGCTTCCCGGGAAATATTGCTGTAGAGCTCAGTAAACTGCTGCCAGTACTGGGCCTGACGCGAGCCGCTGAATATAGTCGACAACCCGCCGGGCTTGCCCATGCGCTCTTCCAATTGCGTCGGCTCGAAACGCGCCAGCAGATGTTTGATGGCCGCCTCCACGCCGGCCATGACGGCCAGTTGGTGGGCGCGCAGGTCGTCGAAGCTGTCGCGCACGGCGGCGTCCGGCGCCATGAACGCCTGGTTGCCATGACGCAACAGCAACAACAGCGCTTCGTCGACGTTGGGGGCGAATTTCAGCGGATTGTTTTCTACTGGCTGGATCATCGTTTGCTGAATGCGGAACTCACCCTTGAGGCTGCTGCGGGCCCGCAAGACATCGATCAGGCCCTCGACCATCAGCCGGTAGCTGCGGCCGATGTTTTCCATCTGTGCCTCGGCCTGCGCCTTGTCCAGGCGCAACTGATCCAGCCCGGCGCCGCGCAGGAAGGCTTGCAGCAGATCGGGTTCGCCGGCATCGACCGGCCGGGCAGGCGCGACGGGTGGCTCGACCCGGGAGACCGGCGGTTCACGAGGCGGCGCGGGTTCAGCCGGCAGGTTGGGCTCCAGCACTCTGATCTCATGTGCGTTGAAATCAGGCACCGCAATTTCGGGCACGGGGATTTCAGCGGCCGGTATTGGCGGTACCGGGATCGAGACGGGCTCGACCACGGGCATTGACGTGACAGGAGGCGGTGCGACGGGCGCAGGCTTGTCACTGAACAGGTCCCAATCTTCCGGAATCACCGGGGCAGCCGTCATCGCCACAGGTTCGACCACGGGCGGTGGGCTGGGACGCGGCACCGGCGTCGGCGGGCGGAAATCGTGCTGTTGAGCCGGTACGTGATCAGGCTGGGTTGCCGGAGGGACACTCGGCGGTGTGAGGAAATCGAACAGGTCGGGCATCGTGTCCATGGCCGACACGCCTTGGAATTGCGCTGGCGATACAGCGGGGATCGACTGAGGTGTATTCACGGCGGCGCTCTGGCGCCCCATCAACGCTTCAAAGCTGCTCGGTGCTTCTGCGAAGGGGTTGCTGTCAGTGACCGGCAGGTTGAAATCGACGCGCGCCTGGATCTCGTAATCACCAATACGGATAATTTCGCCATCCTGCAGCAGCTCGCTGTTGCCTTTACGCAGGCGAACACCGGCCTTGACCAATTCCACGCCATTAGTGCTGTTATCGGTTAAGTAATATCGCCCGTCTCTGCATTGAATGACGCAATGTTTACCGGACACCAGGCGCTCGGGGTCTGGTAATACCCAGTCATTATCGGAATTGCGGCCAATTGCCATCACCCCTTGATCCAGTGTCTTCTCAGAACACTGGCCGGGGGTAATCTTGTGATAACTAGTGATAGTCAAACACAGCGGCATCTCGCCTCCTTGCTGAACACTTCTTATACATCGTCGCGCTCGGGCGAATCGAGGGCATTTCGTCCCGACGACCGCCGTCCAAAATCCTGGGAAACAGCCACGAAACGGCTTTTTGCCAGCATGATGGCTGATATTAACCGGCCTGCATGACAAAAAGCCTGTCCCGGCACCCTTCTCGACCCGCCAGTCGTACGGGTTGTTAAGCGCCTCACAACTGTAACAGACCGGAAATAGCTTACCTTGACAAGCGATAAGTACTACACCAAAAATGCACAACTTCTTGAATATGAGTGATGGCACTTTAAGATCATTCAGCATCTAAACGGCCATTACCCTCAGGAATATGCAAAGTTTGATGCGCGATTCCACCCGGAACTTGCGTATGCACGGCCCGACTGTCATTCAGCGGGCGATAGGGAGATCGATCCAAGTGGATGTGCCTTTGTTGCTCGCCGCCGTTTCCGCGACCTCACCTTGCGGTGAAGACCTGGAATATGACGCGGACTTTTTGCGCCTGGAGCGTGAATCCCGAGGCCAGCCCGAACGCAGCATGGGCGACTCGATCCTTCCTGCCGAACCCCCTGAGTGGCGCAGCATCCAGCAGCAGAGCCTGGACTTGTTGCAGCGCAGCAAAGACCTGCGAATCACCCATTTCCTGCTACAGAGTTCTCTGGCCCTGGAAGGCATTCCGGGGCTGGCGCGCGTACTGACGTTGATCAGCGAACTGCTCAAGCAATACTGGGCCGATCTGCATCCACGCCTGGACGCCGATGACGACAATGACCCCACGGTACGCATCAACGCCCTCACCGGCCTGACGTCCGATGTCACTATCCGACTGTTGCGCGAGAGCATTCTCGTCCGTTCGCGCGCCTTCGGTACGATCACCCTGCGCGCCGCCGCCAACGCCAGTGGCCTGCAAAGTTTCGCCGACGAAAGCCTCGGCTCCGAACAACTCGCCGGAGCGCTGCTCGACAGCGATCCCGAGCAACTGGAAAACACCCGGGCGGCCCTGCAGGAGGCCCGCAGCGCCGCCGAAGCCATCGAGCAGCAGGTCAGCGATCAGGTCGGTTCCGCCCAGGGCGTGGACCTTGGCCCGCTGAAACAACCCCTGAAGATGGCCTTGCAGATTCTCGGTCAGCAGAGCGGCGACAGTACCCTTTCCGATGCTGTCTCCAGCGACAGCTCCCCGTCGACTCAACACGCCGATGCGCCGAGCGCGCCGCGCAACACCGGCACAAGCACTGTCAGCGGTGAAATCAACAACCGCGACGACGTGTTGCGCAGCCTGGACCGGGTTCTCGCTTACTACACCCGTCATGAGCCCTCCAGCCCCCTGCCGGTGCTGTTGAATCGGGCCAAGCTTCTGGTTAACGCCGACTTCGCGACCATCGTGCGTAACCTGATTCCCGACGGCATGAGTCAATTTGAAAACCTGCGCGGCCCAGACAGCGAATAAAAGCGAGCGGATCACGCAGTCACGTCACCGGTACCGCCGGATGACGCCAACACCGTCGCTCAAGCGACCAGGAGCAGCAACGTGGCGAAGCAAAGTTCTCAGAAGTTCATCGCGCGCAACCGCGCGCCTCGAGTGCAGATCGAGTACGACGTCGAGCTCTACGGCGCCGAGAAAAAGGTCCAGTTGCCCTTCGTCATGGGGGTTATGGCTGACCTCGCCGGCAAGCCCGCCGAGCCTCTGGCACCCGTGGCCGATCGCAAGTTCCTCGAGATCGATGTCGACAATTTCGACTCGCGCCTCAAGGCCATGCAACCGCGCGTAGCCTTCCATGTACCCAACGAATTGACCGGCGAAGGCAACCTGAGCCTGGACCTGACTTTCGAAAGCATGGACGACTTCAGCCCGGCGGCCGTGGCCCGCAAGGTCGACTCGCTGAATAAATTGCTCGAAGCGCGCACCCAACTGGCCAACCTGCTGACCTACATGGACGGCAAGACCGGTGCCGAAGAAATCATCATGAAGGCGATCAAGGACCCAGCGCTGTTGCAGGCCCTGGCGAGCGCGCCGAAGCCAGCACAGGATCAATGACATGACTGACAATACAGCCCGCGAAGGCGCCCAGAACCTGGGCGCGACACAAGAAACCAGCGAGTTCGCGTCCCTGCTGCTGCAAGAATTCAAGCCCAAGACCGAGCGCGCCCGCGAAGCGGTGGAAACCGCCGTGCGCACTCTGGCCGAGCAGGCCCTGGCGCAGACCGACCTGGTGTCCAACGACGCCATCAAGTCGATCGAATCGATCATCGCCGCCATCGACGCCAAGCTCACCGCCCAGGTCAACCAGATCATCCACCACCCGGACTTCCAACAGCTGGAAAGCGCCTGGCGTGGTCTGCACTACCTGGTCAACAACACCGAGACCGATGAGCAGCTCAAGATCCGCGTGCTCAACATCTCCAAGACCGACCTGCACAAGACCCTGAAGAAGTTCAAGGGCACCGCGTGGGACCAGAGCCCGATCTTCAAGAAGATGTACGAAGAAGAATACGGCCAGTTCGGCGGCGAACCTTATGGCTGCCTGGTGGGCGACTACTACTTCGACCAGTCGCCACCGGACGTGGAACTGCTGGGCGAGCTGTCGAAAGTCTGCGCCGCCATGCACGCTCCGTTCATCTCCGCGGCATCGCCGACCGTGATGGGCATGGGCTCGTGGCAGGAACTGTCGAACCCACGCGACCTGACCAAGATCTTCACCACTCCGGAATATGCCGGCTGGCGCTCGCTGCGTGAGTCGGAAGACTCGCGCTACATCGGTCTGACCATGCCGCGCTTCCTGGCGCGCCTGCCGTATGGCGCCAAGACCGACCCGGTGGAAGCCTTCGCTTTCGAAGAAAACACCGACGGCGCCGACAGCTCCAGGTACACCTGGGCCAACGCCGCCTACGCGATGGCGGTGAACATCAACCGCTCGTTCAAACACTTCGGCTGGTGCTCGCGCATCCGTGGCGTGGAATCGGGCGGTGAAGTGGAGAACCTGCCGGCCCACACGTTCCCTACCGATGACGGTGGCGTGGACATGAAGTGCCCGACCGAAATCGCCATTTCGGACCGCCGTGAAGCGGAACTGGCGAAGAACGGCTTCATGCCGCTGCTGCACAAGAAGAACACCGACTTCGCCGCGTTCATCGGCGCCCAGTCGCTGCAGAAACCGGCCGAATACGACGATCCGGACGCCACCGCCAACGCCAACCTGGCCGCGCGTCTGCCGTACCTGTTCGCCACCTGCCGTTTCGCCCACTACTTGAAGTGCATCGTGCGCGACAAGATCGGCTCCTTCAAAGAGAAGGACGAGATGCAGCGCTGGTTGCAGGACTGGATCCTCAACTACGTCGACGGTGACCCGGCGCACTCCACCGAAACCACCAAGGCCCAGCACCCACTGGCGGCGGCCGAAGTGATCGTCGAAGAAGTCGAGGGCAACCCGGGGTACTACAACTCCAAGTTCTACCTGCGCCCGCACTACCAGCTCGAAGGGCTGACCGTGTCGCTGCGCCTGGTATCGAAACTGCCTTCGGCCAAGGGCGCGTAAACAGAGGTTTTGTTGGAGAGGGCTCGCTCCTGTGTGGGAGCGGGCTTGCTCGCGAATACGGTCGATCAGCCAACATTGATGTCGACTGACCCGACGTATTCGCGAGCAAGCCCGCTCCCACAGGTTCTGTGTCCTGACTGACATTCAAATAGATTTCGCAAGGTCAGCGTCAACCAAACAATGTGGTTAGAAACCACACAGGGAGAAAACATGGCTGTTGATATTTTCATCAAGATCGGCGACATCAAGGGCGAGTCCATGGACAAGGCCCACAAGGACGAGATCGACGTCCTGAACTGGAGCTGGGGCATGTCCCAGTCCGGCAACATGCACATGGGCAGTGGCGGTGGCGCGGGCAAGGTGAACATCCAGGACCTGTCGTTGACCAAGTACGTCGACAAGGCCTCGCCAAACCTGATGATGCACTGCGCCAGCGGCAAGCACGTCGACAAGGTCAAGCTGACCGTGCGCAAGGCCGGCGGCGAGAGCCAGGTCGAGTACATGATCATCAACCTGGAAGAAGTGCTGATCACGTCCCTGAGCACCGGCGGCTCGGGCAGCGATGACCGCCTGACCGAAAACGTCACCCTGAACTTCGCCAAGGTGCTGGTGGACTACCAGCCGCAGAAAGCCGACGGCACCAAGGAAGGCGGCCCGGTCAAGTTCGGCTGGAACGTGCGTCAGAACGTCAAGGTGTAATCGAACACGCCCCCGGTGCCACGCGCCGGGGGTGTTTGGTACTTGCTCGAATCCAATCCTCTACAGCGCGGTATCTGAGTCATGGCCAAGCCTTCGTTTATCAATTTGTGGAACAGCTATCCGCCCTACCCGTCGGCGACGCCGGCCTGCGACGGCCCCTGGATCAATCAGTGCGCCATTCGCATGAGTATCGCCTTGTGTGGCGAACGGACGTTGCCAGTCAACTCCTCGACTTATACGCTCGACCCTCGATGCGCGCATGGGCACGCCCGTGGCGCGGAGTCACTAGCGAACTGGTTATGGAAAAAAAGCCAGCTCGGCCCACCCAAGATCTACACCAACAGCGTGGCTGACCGTACGACGCTGATGGGCAAGACCGGCATCATTTTCTTCAAGGATTGCTACCAGCAAAGCAGCGATACGGCCGGTCGACCTACCGGCGACCACATTGACCTGTGGAACCGTGGCCTGACCAAGAGTGGAGACTTGTTCGCGAGGTCCAAGGCCGTCTGGTTCTGGGAGCTTACCTGATGCGCAGCCCAATGTTCCTTTCGGCGCTGACGGCAAGCTTCGTCAGCCTGAGTGCATGCGCCGGGCAGGACACTGCCGCTGTTGCCGCGCCGACCCAGGCAGTTTTCGTCGGACAGCCGATAAGTCTGGTCAATGATCAAGGTCGCTGCACACTTGTCAAATCTGACCAGAGCCGCCTGACACTCGATATGGAATGGCCTTGCCAGTTCAGCCTGGGTTCCGATAAGCAGTTGCGCGTGGAGATGTTCAATCAAGTTCCGATCTTCACCGTTGAACGCAGCGAGCATATGCCAGCCCCCAGCCGCGATTGTCTGACCAAACTCCAGGCGGTGCGCCAGATCAAGGGAACGATGGAAGTCTCGCAAGTGAGCCAGTTCGCCTCCTGCGGGCCGGGTCACTGGGACCAGAAAATGTACGTGGCGCCCTTTACGTGGTAACCGAAATCGCCACCCGCGATCGCCTGCAACCGTCCCTGCTGGACCGGTTGACCGACGACGACCCGACCAACCCCAAGGAAAGCGCCGATAAGCGCGTGCTGTCGCTCACCCAACTGAAAGCCTCGGTGCTGCGTGACCTGGCGTGGCTGCTCAACACCACCTGCTTGCTCGGCCACGACGCCACGTTGCATACCCCGGCGGGGACGTCGGTGGTGAATTTCGGACTGCCGGCACTGGCCGGCAACAGCGCGTCGAACGTTGACGTCCCGGCCCTCGAAGCACTGATCCACCAGGCCATCGCCACGTACGAACCGCGGATCCTGCGCCACACCCTGCGGGTGCGGGCCAGGGCGACGGCGGAAATGAACCACAACGCCCTGAGCTTCGAAATCGAAGGCGACCTGTGGGCCCAGCCGGTGCCCCTGCGCCTGATGCTGCAAACCGACCTGGACCTGGAAACCGGCCATGTGCGGGTGGTCAACGCCGACCAGCGGAGGCGCTCATGAATCCGCGCCTGCTGGAGTTGTACAACCAGGAATTGCACCACGTGCGCGAAAGCGCGGCGGAGTTCGCCAAGGAATACCCCAAGATCGCCAGTCGGCTGACGTTGTCCGGAATGGACTGCGCCGACCCGTACATCGAGCGCCTGCTCGAAGGCTTCGCCTACCTGACGGCCCGAGTGCAGCTCAAGCTCGATGCCGAATACCCGACTTTCACCCACAACCTGCTGGAAATCGCCTACCCGCATTACCTGGCGCCCACGCCGTCGATGACCGTGGTGCAGATGCAGGCCGATCCGGATGAAGGTTCGCTGAGCAGCGGCTTCGAGCTGCCTCGCGACAGCGTGCTGCGGGCGGCACTGGGACGGGAAACCCAGACCTGCTGCGAGTACCGCACCGCCCATGCGGTGACGTTGTGGCCGTTGCAAGTCAGCCAGGCCGAGTATTTCGGCAACCCGTCCACCGTGCTCGGGCGCCTGGCCGCCAGCGAGCCGAAGGCCAAGGCCGGTCTGCGCCTGACCCTGCGCACCGGTGCCGAACTGCCGTTCAACAGCCTGGCCCTGGACAACCTGCCGCTGTACCTCAGCGGCGCCGACGAACAGCCTTTCCGCCTGTATGAACAATTGCTGGGCAACGCCTGCGCGGTGTTCGCCCGCCAGCCCGGCGGCAACTGGGTAGAACGCCTGCCACAGGACGCGCTGCGGTCCCGTGGCTTCGACGATGCGGATGCGGCACTACCGGTGGTGCCACGGGCCTTCCAGGGCTATCGCCTGCTGCAGGAATACTTTGCCCTGCCCCAGCGCTTCCTGTTTGTCGACTTCACCCAGCTCAGCCGAGCGGTCAAGCGCTGCGACGGTCAGGAGTTGGAATTGATCGTGCTGTTCGACCGCCACGATCCGAGCCTGGAAGGCAGCGTCGGCGTTTCGCAGTTCCTGCCGTTCTGCACCCCGGCCATCAACCTGTTTCCCAAGCGCCTGGATCGCATCCACCTGTCGGAACGGGTCAACGAACACCACGTGATCGCCGACCGCACCCGGCCGATGGATTTCGAAGTGCACTCACTGAGTACCCTCACCGGCCACGGTACCGGGCCGGAGCAACCGTTCCTGCCGTTCTACGCGGTACGCGACCCGTCCCGTTATGGCCGCGACCTGGCGTACTACAGCGTGCGCCGAGAGCCGCGGGTATTGTCCAGCGATCAGCGACGCAACGGTCCGCGTTCGACCTACGTCGGCAGCGAAACCTTTGTCAGCCTGGTGGACAGCCACCAGGCTCCCTATCGCCACGACCTGCGCCAACTGGGCGTGACGGCGCTGTGCACCAACCGCGACCTGCCGCTGTTCATGAGCGTGGGCAACGGCAAGACCGACTTCACCCTGGCCGACAGCGCGCCGGTCGGGGCCGTGCGCTGCGTGGCCGGCCCAAGCCGCCCACGGGCCAGTCACGCTCACGATGCCAAGGCCTGGCGGCTGATCAGCCAGTTGTCCTTGAACTACCTGTCCCTGAGCGAGCAAGGCCAGGGCGCCGCGGCGCTGCGCGAACTGCTGCGCCTGTATGGCGACAACAACGACGCGGCGCTGCAATTGCAGATCGAAGGTCTGCGGGAAGTCAGCAGCAAGGCCTGCACCCGACGCCTGCCAATGCCCGGCCCGATCGTGTTCGGTCGCGGCTTGGAGATCACCCTGGAATTCGATGAAAACGCGTTTCGCGGCACCGGCGTGTTCCTGCTCGGCGCCGTGTTCGAACGCTTCCTGGCACGCTACGTGTCGATCAACAGTTTTACCGAGACGGTGATCCGTACCACCGAACGCGGCGAGATCATGCGATGGAAAGCCAAGCCCGGACGTCGTCCGACCCTGTGAGTACCCTGGACGCCATGCGCCAGGAGCCCTGGGAATATGACTTCTTCCAGGCCTTGCGGCGTATCGAATGCGAATCTCCCGAGCTGCCGCGCCTGGGCCATTCCGTGCGCCTGGCCGATGACCCGCTGCGCCTGGGGCAGCAGCCCGAATGCACCTTCGCCCCGGCCACCCTCGCGTCGGTACAACCGGGTGCCGACGGCACGCCGGCGCGCCTGGAGCAGTTCTTCTTCGGCCTCGGTGGCCCCAACGGCCCGATGCCGTTGCACATCACCGAATATGTGCGCGAACGCCAGCGCAACCACGCCGACAGCACCAGCAAGCGTTTTCTCGACGTGTTTCATCATCGCCTGCTCAGCCTGTTTTACCGGGCCTGGGCTGAAGCGCGACCGACCGTCAGCCACGACCGACCGGATGATGATTATTGGTCGGCGCGCCTGGCCGCCCTCAGTGGCCGCGGCATGCCTAGCCTGCTCAATCAAGGCCTGATTCCGGATACGGCTAAGCTGCACTACAGCGGCCACCTGTCGGCACAGACCCGCTACCCGGACGGTTTGAAGGCGATTCTCAGCGAGTACTTCGGTCTGCCGGTGGAGATCGAGGAATACGTCGGCCAATGGCTGGAACTGCCCGAGCGCAGCCGCGTAGGCGTCAGCGCCAACCAGTTGGGCACCGACTTTTGCCTCGGCCGCTATGTGTGGGATCGCCAGCACAAATTCCGCATTCGCCTGGGGCCGCTCAAGCTCGTCGACTACATGGGCATGCTCCCCGGCCAACAGCCGTTCAACGAGCTGGTGGCCTGGGTCGCCGAATACTTGGGGCACGAACTGGACTGGGACCTGAACCTGGTCCTGGAACAGCCTGAAGTCCCGGCGCTGCAACTCAACGGTCGCTTCCGCCTGGGGTTCAATACCTGGCTGGGCCGGCCCGAAACCGATGCCAACGATTTAATACTGGCCCGGCATTACGCCGAACAGGCCAACACCTCACAGACCTCAAGGAGCCATGAGCATGGGTGAAATCAGTCGCGCCGCGTTGTTCGGCAAACTCAACAGCGTGGCTTACAAAGCCATCGAAGCCGCCACCGTGTTCTGCAAGTTGCGCGGTAACCCCTATGTGGAACTGGCCCACTGGTTTCACCAGTTGCTGCAGTTGCAGGACTCGGACCTGCACCGCATCATCCGCCAGTTCAACGTCGAGCCGGCGCGCCTGGCCCGCGACCTGACCGATGCCCTGGACCGCCTGCCACGCGGCTCGACGTCGATCACCGACCTGTCGTCCCACGTGGAAGAAGCCGTAGAACGCGGCTGGGTCTACGGCAGCCTGATGTTCGGTGAAAGCCAGGTGCGCACCGGTTATCTGGTGATCGGTATCCTCAAGACCCCGAGCCTGCGCCACGCGCTGCTGGGCTTGTCGTCGGAGTTCGACAAGGTCAAGGTCGAGACCCTGAGCGAGCGTTTCGACGAGTACATCGGCGACTCGCCGGAAAACGCCCTGACCGCCAGCGACGGTTTCAACGCCGGCAGCGTGCCCGGCGAAGCCAGCGGTGCCATGGCCCCCAGCGCCATGGGCAAACAGGAAGCGCTCAAGCGCTTCACCGTCGACCTGACCGAACAGGCCCGCAGCGGCAAGCTCGACCCGATCGTCGGCCGCGACGAAGAGATCCGCCAGTTGGTGGACATCCTTATGCGTCGCCGGCAAAACAACCCGATCCTCACCGGCGAAGCCGGCGTGGGCAAGACCGCCGTGGTCGAAGGCTTCGCCCTGCGCATCGTCGCCGGCGACGTGCCGCCGTCCCTCAAGGACGTGGAACTGCGCAGCCTCGACGTCGGCCTGTTGCAGGCCGGCGCGAGCATGAAAGGCGAATTCGAACAGCGCCTGCGCCAAGTCATCGAAGACGTCCAGGCCTCGCCGAAACCGATCATTCTGTTTATCGACGAAGCCCACACGCTGGTGGGTGCCGGTGGCGCCGCCGGCACCGGTGACGCGGCCAACCTGCTCAAGCCGGCCCTGGCCCGTGGCACCCTGCGCACAGTGGCCGCGACCACTTGGGCCGAGTACAAGAAGCACATCGAAAAAGACCCGGCGCTGACCCGCCGTTTCCAAGTGGTGCAAGTCGCAGAGCCGTCGGAAGACAAGGCGCTGCTGATGATGCGCGGCGTGGCCTCGACCATGGAACAGCACCACCAGGTGCAAATCCTCGACGAAGCCCTGGAAGCCTCGGTCAAGCTGTCCCATCGCTACATTCCGGCGCGCCAGTTGCCGGACAAATCCGTGAGCCTGCTGGACACCGCCTGCGCCCGCGTCGCCATCAGCCTGCACGCCGTGCCGGCCGAGGTGGATGACAGTCGTCGGCGCATCGAAGCGCTGGAAACCGAACTGCAGATCATCGCGCGCGAGCATGCCATCGGCGTGGTCATCGGCACTCGCCAGACCCAGACTGAAAGCCTGCTCAGCGCCGAGCGCGAGCGTCTGGCCGAACTGGAAAGCCGCTGGGCCGAAGAGAAAGCCCTGGTGGACGAACTGCTCGCCACCCGCGCCACCCTGCGCGAGCGCGTCGGCGTGGTGGACAGCGAAGCCGCCAGCGAAGCTTCCGACAACGAAAGCCACGCCCTGCGCGAGCAACTGGTGGATCTGCAACAGCGCCTGACGGCCCTGCAAGGCGAGACCCCGCTGATCCTGCCGACCGTGGATTACCAGGCCGTGGCGTCGGTGGTCGCCGACTGGACCGGTATCCCGGTGGGCCGCATGGCCCGCAACGAACTGGAAACCGTGCTTAACCTCGACCAGCACCTGAAAAAACGCATCATCGGCCAGGACCATGCCTTGCAGATGATCGCCAAGCGCATCCAGACCTCACGCGCCGGCCTGGACAACCCGAGCAAGCCGATCGGGGTATTCATGCTCGCCGGCACCTCCGGCGTGGGCAAGACCGAAACCGCCCTGGCCCTGGCCGAAGCCATGTATGGCGGCGAGCAGAACGTCATCACCATCAACATGAGCGAGTTCCAGGAAGCCCACACCGTGTCCACCCTCAAGGGCGCGCCACCGGGCTACATCGGCTACGGCGAAGGCGGCGTGCTGACCGAAGCGGTGCGGCGCAAACCCTACAGCGTGGTGTTGCTGGACGAAGTGGAAAAAGCCCACCCGGACGTGCACGAGATCTTCTTCCAGGTGTTTGACAAAGGCGTGATGGAGGACGGCGAAGGCCGGGTGATCGACTTCAAGAACACCTTGATCCTGCTGACTACCAACGCTGGCACCGAGTTGATCGCCGACGTCTGCAAAGACCCGCAAAACGTGCCTGAGCCGGAAGAAATCGCCAAGGCCCTGCGCCAGCCGCTGCTGGAAATTTTCCCGCCGGCGCTGCTGGGTCGCCTGGTGACGATTCCGTACTATCCGCTCAGCGACGAGATGCTCAAGGCCATCACCCGCCTGCAGCTCAACCGCATCAAGAAGCGCGTGGAGAACACCCACAAAGTGGCGTTCGACTACGACGACGCGGTGATCGACCTGATCGTCTCCCGTTGCACCGAGACCGAAAGCGGCGGTCGCATGATCGACGCCATCCTGACCAACAGCCTGCTGCCGGACATGAGCCGTGAATTCCTGACGCGCATGCTTGAAGGCAAGGCGCTGGCGGGCGTACGGATCCGTGCGGTGGACAACGAATTGCAATACGATTTCAGCGACGCGGCCTAGCGACGGGAAGAAGACGATCAATGTGGGAGCGGGCTTGCCCGCGAATGCAATCTGTCAGCGACATCACAGTCGACTGACACACCGCTTTCGCGAGCAAGCCCGCTCCCACAAGTCGATCCGGTTCCGGCAGATAAAACGCGACGCAGTCCCTACAACGACGAGATAACCGATGTTATTCAACCAAGCCTCACGCCTGGCCAAAATCACCAGCCCCCTGGGGCCCGAGGTGCTGCTGCTCAAGGACATGGGCGGCGGTGAAGAGTTAGGAAGGCTGTTCAACTATGAGTTGCAGTTGCACTCGCTGGACAACGCCATCGACCTCAACCAGGTGCTCGGCAAGCCCATGTGCGTGAGCATGCAGCTGGACGGCGGTGGCGAGCGGCATTTCCACGGCATCGTGGCCCGCTTCAGCCAGAACGTCGACCAGGGCCAGTTCGCCAGTTACCAAGCCACGCTGCGGCCCTGGCTGTGGTTGCTGACCCGGACCTCCGATTGCCGGATCTTCCAGAACCTGACCATCCCGCAGATCATCAAGCAGGTGTTCCGCGACCTGGGCTTCTCGGATTTCGAGGACGCCCTGAGCCGCCCCTATCGCGAGTGGGAATACTGCGTGCAGTATCGCGAGACCAGCTTCGATTTCGTCAGCCGCCTGATGGAACAGGAAGGAATCTATTACTTCTTCCGCCACGAACAGGGCCGTCATGTGCTGGTGCTGGCGGACGCCTACGGCGCCCACGCCAAGGCGCCCGGGTACGAATCGGTGCCCTACTACCCGAAGAATGACCAGCATCGCGAACGCGATCACATTAACGGTTGGCACCTGGCCCAGGAAGTCCAGCCCGGCTCCCTGGAGCTCAACGACTATGACTTCCAGCGCCCCAGCGCCCGCATCGATGTGCGCTCGGCCATGCCGCGCCCGCACGCCGCCGGCGACTATCCGCTATACGACTATCCCGGCACCTACGTGCAAAGCGCAGACGGCGAACACTACGCCCGCACCCGTATCGAAGCCTTGCAGACCCAACATGAACAAGTCGAGCTGGCCGGCAACGCCCGGGGCCTGGGCTCGGGGCATCTGTTCAGCCTGACCGGCTTCAACCGCCAGGACCAGAATCGCGAATACCTGATCGTTGGCGCTCGTTACTACCTTTCCCAGGAAAGCGGCGAAACCAGTGTCGGCACCCCTTCGGCCCAGTTCGAAAGCAGCCTGACCTGCATCGACGCCCAGCAAAGCTATCGCCCGTTGCCCATCACCCACCGCCCCGTCGTCAAAGGGCCGCAAACCGCGCTGGTGGTCGGTCCCAAGGGCGAGGAAATCTGGACCGACCAGTATGGCCGGGTGAAGGTGCATTTCTATTGGGACCGTCACGACCAGTCCAACGAGAACAGCTCGTGCTGGATTCGCGTGTCGCAGGCCTGGGCCGGGAAAAACTGGGGCTCGATGCAGATCCCGCGCATCGGTCAGGAAGTGATCGTCAGCTTCCTGGAAGGCGACCCCGACCGCCCGATCATCACCGGTCGCGTCTACAACGCCGAACAGACCGTACCCTACGACCTGCCCGCCAATGCAACTCAGAGCGGTATGAAAAGCCGTTCGAGCAAGGGCGGCACGCCTGCGAATTTCAACGAAATCCGCATGGAAGACAAAAAGGGCGCCGAGCAGTTGTACATCCATGCCGAGCGCAACCAGGACATTGTGGTCGAGGTGGATGAAAGCCATTCGGTGGGCAACGACCGCAACAAGAGCATCGGCCACAACGAGACGGTGACTATCGGCAACAACCGCCTGCGCATCGTCAAGCAAGAGGACATCCTGTCCGTAGGCCAGCGCAAGACCGACAGCATCAGCCAGAGCTATGTGATCGAGGTGGGCGAAAACCTGCGCCTGGTGTGCGGTGAAAGCATCCTGGAGCTCAACGCCAGCGGCCAGATCAACCTGACGGGCGTGCAGATCAGTTTCTATGCCAGCGGCGATGCCGAGTTCAACACCGGCGGCGTGCTGCACCTGAACAACGGCGGCGGCCCCGGCGCCACGCCTGATGGTCAGGGCGTGAAAGCCAGCATCGACGCCAACATCAAGGCCGCGTTCCCGTCGTCCAAGGGCTAATTCCGAGATCCATGCGCCATGACTTACCGCATCAATGAGTTCCAGTTCCAGTTGCCGCCCGGCGAATTGCTCGACGCGACGATCAACATCCTCAAATTCCCTGAGCTGGGCACCTCGTTGATCGTCAGCCGCAGCCTGCTGGCTGAAGGCGAAACCCTGCAAAGCAACCTCGACGCCCAGTTGGCGCGCCTGGAAAAACAGGTCCAGGACCTGCGCTGCCAACCCGGCGTCGCCGTGCGCCTGGGGCCCCACCAGGACGTCGAAGGCATCGAGCTGCGCAGCCAGTTCAACAAGGGCACTGAAAAGGTCTTCCAGTACCAACTGGCCCTGGTCCTGCCCGGTACTCGCAAGCTGCTGGCGCTGAGTTATGTGAAAGCCGAAAAGCTCGGCGATGCCGAAGCCGCGCATTGGGCGACGATCAAGGGCTCACTGGTTTTCGACAGCCCGGCCTGAGCACCTTGTTGGATCCTGCGCTACAACCCAAGCGGCGTTTGCAAGTAGAGTAATGCCCGATGATATTTTGCAGCGCGCTCCAGATCCTTGTCGCGCACCACGGGCAGTCGGGTTAGATCGAGGTTGTCACGGATGTCCGCGATCTTCACTTTGGTCGCCAGCGGATTGGGGCGAATCCGGGCAATGAACTGTTCGTACGATTCGCCCGGGCGCTTGCTCAGGCAATCGATAGCGATCACGGCCGTCTCTGGAATACCGAGCGCACGCAACTCATCGAGGGTGACATCGCCGTCTTCGACCACATCGTGAAGCAAGCTGACCAGCTGTTCTTCAAGCCCCTCGAACGCCATCATCAGGCGCAGGGGGTGAAGGATGTAGGGTTTGCCCGCTTTGTCCACCTGGCCCGCGTGGACCCGTGCAGCCAGGGCGATTGCAGCATCCAGAATGCTCATCGGCGCTCGAAGCCTTTCTCGTATTCTTCTTTGGAAATCTCACGGCCGTACAAGATTGCATCGTTGTACAGCCGGTTATCCGCCGGTACTGGCCGGTCGCTTTCAGCCGCTCCGTAGAATTTCACGAAGACCGTTTTGGTGCGATGGTCCCAGCGGTAGGTCACCTCCTCGAAGTCGTAATCCAGAAACACATCCCGGCTCGCGAAGGCGCTCAGATCCTTAATTCCCACCGTTCCCCCTTATCGCGTCGTAATAGGCTTTACTCTTATCCGCAATAGCTTGCGCCTCCGGGCTGGCCTTGTCCAAGACCCGGAAGTCCTCGTAATACTTATGACCCAGCCCTCCAGGTACCCCGGTTTTAGCGGCAACGGCATTATAGGTGTCGTCCCCCAGCAGTGCCCGGGCCAGCGGTTCCGGCTCTTTGGCATAGATCATTTCCGGCGAGTTCACCTGGATTTCCCCCGGTATGCCCGCACGGGTTGGCAAGGTCGAGTTAACGCCGCTGTAGCCCATTTCATTGGTGGCGCCTTCAATGACCTTCACGTTCGCGCCTCGCTTGCCAAGCTCCGTCGCAACGGCGCTGATCTGGTCGGACTCGACGATGATCGTGTTGCGTGCCAGGTCCTTGATCCGGGTCGCATCCCCACCGTAATCGTTATCGATTTTCTGTCGGGCACGCGCCTCGGATTTGATCGGTGCCTTGGCGACCTTGCCTCCATACTGGGCAGCGATCTCATCGGCGACGGCATCGATTTCCGCTTTGGCTGCCGGTGCCTTTGCGTAAACCTCTTCAAACGTCTTGGGCGCCTTGGGCGGGGTGGCTGGCTTGCCCAGCTTCGCCAACTTCGGCCCTATGCCCAGCAAAGCCATCCCCGCCACACCCTGCAACAGGTCGCGATAACCCGGCCCCAGGCGATCGCCCAGCTCGCCCAGCAGGGCCATGCCGCCCATCGCAGCGGCACCTATGGCAACGGCGGTGGCCAGGGCAGCGGCCCCTGCCATGGCGGCCAGTACCAGTGCAGCCCCCGCGGCCAGCATCCCCAACGCTTCGAGACCGGTGTGCAACCAGCCTTCGAGGTCGAGCACAAACGCCACGGACACCGTGGGCCCGCCAATGAACGTGTTGGAACTGCCGGTCTTGATGTGCGCGCCGCACACCATCTTGCTCTGCAAGCGCGCGGCCGGCTTGCCGTTGATGAAGACGGTGGCGCTGCCTTCGGCGATCAACACCGGGAACGGCCAGATCGGATGGTTCATGGGCAAGCCGGTACAGCCGGCCGCCGTGTCCATGCCAGCGCGCATCGCATTGCGCCGGTTGATCTGGACATTCAGGCTGCCCATGATCAACGCCCCCGTCGTGGGCTCGGGCAGGTTGAAAATCGTGTTCAGGCCCTTGAGGATCTGGAACATCGACAGGCCGCCAGCGGCAATCGAACCGGCCATGATCGCCAACGCCACGCCACCGGTCGCCACGGTGGCCGCCACCACCGCGGCACCGATCAACGCCCCCGCGACGGCGCCCGCCACCATCGCGGCGACACCAAAACCGTGGGCTATTTCATCGCCAAGACGCGCAGCGGCCAGCATATCCATTGCGTTGTGATCTTCCCGGAGTGATCAAGCGGTCTGAGGCAGGACCTTAAAAGAATGCATCGCCGCCTTCCAGGCCGGCTCGTGATGAATCAGGTCGTTCGGCGTGGTCGTCAGCGTGGTGATCAACCCCACGGGCTGGCGGTCGATGAACACCTGGCGCAGCATCAACTCGCGACCCTCGCGCTGCCAGCTGTAATCGAGCAGCACGGCGGCATAGCCATGGAGCAAGAAGTCCCAACGCTTGATCAGGTTGAAACCGGGCAATTGTTGTTCCGCGCTCGCCAATTGCTGAGCCACGTAGTCATCGAACGGCGTGTCGCCCCGGCTCGGGTCACGGCTGATGACGAAACTGGCTTCCTTGGCACCGCCCACGGCAGGCAACTTGAAGATATTGATGCTCTGGTCATGCCAGTTGTCAGGAATATCGAGATCGGCTTCTTGAAGGCGATAGAGCGTCATGATTCGGATCGTTTCCAGGCAAGAGAGAGGCTTTGGCAAGCGGCAGATCTTCAAGCAATGGATGGTAACAATCAAGGCACCCAGGCGAGTCATTTTCCGGGCCATGACCCCCGTCTCACTTTGCATCGCCTTTGCGCACGATCACTCGTAAGCACCGCGTCGTCCTGGCATCGTATGCCCTGTCCAAGGCTAAGATGGGCACATACTCTATCAAAGGGAAGCAGGCGCGATGCCACCTGGTTTTGATCCGCTGATCCATATCGATTGGAAAACCCCGGGCGGCGAGTTGCTTGCGCTGTTCCAACATTACTACCCCGATATCGACGTCTTTTCCGGCCCGCCTTTCGAAGCGCTGTTGGATGAGCTTGCCAACGAAATGCCGGAGGTCTGTTTCCAGGCGCTGGCAGGCGTCCTCACGCGCCAGGGCTACGATCTCTGGAACCTGGACGCCGGTGGCGATGATTATCGACCGGTCATCGTTGCGGCCGATCAGCGCGAGGCGTTTGCCAGCCATTGGCAGGACCGTGCCGCGGAACTGCCCCTCAGCCCGACGTTGATCGAGCCGCCCACGCCTGCCCGCTCAAATCGCAAGAAAACCAAGCCCAGACGCAGCAAGCTCAATTGGCTGCAGGACGTGCATGACTATCCCGGCCCCACCTATGTCCATGAATACAACTACCGCAACGGTTGGGCTGCCGTCACCGAGCAGGACGACGATCAGTGGTTGTGCTTTCTGATCGATTACAACCCCTGGCCACCCACCGAACAGGACATGCTCGAACACCGCAACGACAGGGTCGATGGCGCCGATCTGACGCTCATCGATGCCAGTGCTCAAGGCAGCGTCTGGAAACGACGGGTCAAAAAAGGCGACTACAGCTCGGAGGATCGCTATCAGTACGAAATCCGCCAAGGCGAGACTGTCCGCGCCTTCGGCCCCTGCGGGATGGAATGGCCAGAGTTCGAACAGCCCTGCGTAGTGCTCGACGATGAACTATTCGAACGCCAGCGCATTTACCAGCCAGAGCCTTTGACGCGTATCTGGCGGATCACGGCCCACGGCAGTGAAGTGATCTTCGAACACCCGGATGAACTCACCCTCCTGCCCATCGGGTCACGCCGCTTGCTGTTCATGCAGCACAACGGGCCGGCGTGCTGGATCTGGCATCAGGACATCGGGCAGCCCGCCCTGCCCGCCAAACCAATGCCAGTGGTTGATGGCTATATCCTTAGGGCTTCGAGCGCGTACCTGGGGGGCGATGAAGTCCTGTTGTTCAGCGAAGACAAGCGACCCAACCTCGAAGACCCGCGCTTTCACGAGACGGTGCTGTTGGCGTGGCGCTTCAACGTGGTAACCGGGACCGCAACGAAGGCGGTGCTGGACGGCTTCGGCAGCGAGCTGCGCCAGGACACGCGCCTGCTCGTCACGCAACCCAAGCAGGTGATCACGCTGCGTACGTTTCACGGCAAGATCCATGTGTCCCGCGGACATGGCGATTGGTGGGTCTGGAATTACGAGACCCAGACATTCGGCTCCCACACCCTGGCCTGGTTCTGGAACCAGAGCAGCCATCAGGTGCTGAAGCTGTCTTCCCAGGATATCCGGCGCATCAAACCGCAGATTCGTTATTTGCCGACGCAGGATCGCTACCTGGCGTTCGAAACGGAGTTCGTCGCCCGGCTGCCATCGTTCACCGACATGCTTGACGACAAGGGCTGCGATCTCCTGGTTTTCGATTGACGCGAGCGGTGGGCATCAAAATAAAAAAGGGTACCCGATTTACCGGCGTACCCTTTTTACTACCCTTTTTTCCTCTGAACGAGGGCCCCGGGGCAATGATTAATTCACCTGATCCTTCAGGTACTTGCCCGGTTTGAATGCAACGGTATTGCTGGCCTTGATTTTCACTGGCTCACCGGTTTGCGGGTTCTTGCCGGTGCGGGCGCCGCGGTGGCGTTGCAGGAAGGTGCCGAAACCTACGAGGGTAACGCTGTCCTTGCGGTGCAGGGCGCCGGTGATTTCTTCGAGGACGGCGTTGAGGACCCGGTTGGCCTGTTCCTTGGTGAGGTCTGCTTTTTCCGCGATGGCGGCGGCGAGTTCTGGTTTACGCATGAATGAAGCCCCTTTGACGATTTTTTGTTGTTATGTCTGGACTGGTCTCATGGGAACAGCCCCTAAGGCACCGCAGGCTCTACTCTGCGGCAGACCGGAGTGAGGATGGCACGGGGCCGAGGACGACGCCAGTACCCGAGCGACCTTTGCGAGACCAAAAGTAGGGTTTTTGCGACAGAACGACCAGTATTTACGCCAACAAGGGCGGAAGTTCCTTGTTCAGCGCCAGTTTCTCCATCACCGCCGCACCGGTCAGGGCATAGCCCAGCAGGTTACCTTGGGCATCGCGACACAACGCCTTGATGTCGCTGCCCTGCCCTTCTACACGCCACTCACCTTCGCGCCCCCGTGGTGGAGGCGAGACCACCAATGGACACACGGGCGTCTTGACGGTGATCGGCATCGGGCCATAGCTGACGGCGGTCGGGTTGCCGGCCAGGGTCTGGGCCAGGGCACGAGCGCAGCTCATCAACGGCATGACGTACAACAGGTTCAAGCCATCGACCTCGGCGCAATCGCCCAAGGCATAGATATTGGCATGGGAAGTCTTCAGGTGACGGTCAACCACCACACCGCGATTGACCACCAGACCTGCCGCGGCCGCCAGATCGATGCGCGGACGCAAGCCGATGGCCGAAACCACCAGGTCGCAGGCAATCACTTGCCCATCGGACAGGTGCGCCTCCAGCCCGTCGGCCACCCGTTGCAGGCGGTTGAGCACCGGCCCCAGGTGGAAGCGCGCCCCGAGGCTTTCCAGGCCGGCCTGCACTGCCGTGGCAGCGGCCGGGTGCAGCAGCGTCGGCATGACTTGCTCGCACGGCGCCACCAGGTGCACTTCGTAGCCACCGAGGATCAGATCGTTGGCGAATTCGCAACCGATCAGGCCGGCACCGAGCAGCAGGACACGGCGCTTGCCGACGGCCGCCGCTCGAAAGCGCGCATAGTCTTCCAGGTCATTGATGGGAAAGATCAGGTCAGCGGCATCACCCTGCACTGGCACGCGCACGGTTTCGGCACCCCAGGCCAGGATCAGGTCGCGGTAGTTCACCGCTTCCTCACCGATCCACAAGCGCTTGTGACCCGGGTCGATGCCGCTGATGCGGGTGTGGGTCCGTACCTCGGCCTTCAGTTGCTCGGCCATGGCCCCCGGCTCGGCCATGCTCAGGCCATCGGCGTCCTTGTTTTTACCAAAGCCCGTGGAGAGCATCGGCTTGGAATAAGAGCGACCATCGTCGGCGGTAATCAGCAGCAACGGGGTGTCGCTGTCGAGCTTGCGAAACTCCCTGGCGAGGTTGTAGCCGGCCAGGCCGGTACCGACGATGACGACAGGTGCGCTCATGTTGCTCTCCTTTTCAAGAAATGATCAGTTGATTTCGATCATTTCAAAATCCATTTTGCCCACACCGCAGTCCGGGCAAAGCCAGTCTGCCGGCACGTCTTCCCAGCGCGTACCAGGGGCGATGCCATCATCCGGCCAACCCTCGGCTTCGTTGTAGATCAGGCCGCAGACGATACATTGCCACTTCTTCATTCAGGTACTTCCTCAGGTGTCAGGCATTTGCCGGCATGCTTGGGTCATTTTGCAGCTGCCCTTCCGGCTCAGGGCGTTTTGTACTGATCGATCGCGACAGATGCAAGCATGATCGGCGCGACGTGGGCCGGGCCAGGCAAAACCGCCGGTCGACATGGTAAGCTCGCGGCCTCCTTTGCTGCCAATCCAGACCCCCGTGCCGCATACAAATTCGATATTTCCTACACTTCAATGGCGGCCCCGGCACTTGCTGTCGCCCCGCCCCGATGCCTGCGTGCTCGACTGGCTGTTCGACGAAGGCTCCCTGACCCGGCGCCTCATGCGTTTGTCCGATGAGCGCTTCAGCATAACGCCGGTCTTCGAAGGCTGGCAGCCGTTGCGCGCCGACGAATGTGTCGCACTGGACCTGCCGGAAGGCAGCGAAGGCTGGGTGCGCGAAGTGTACCTGCGCGGTCATGGCGAGCCCTGGGTGTTCGCCCGCAGTGTGGCGGCGCGCAGCGCGTTGCAGGGTGACGGCTTGCAGCTGGACGAATTGGGCAGCCGCTCCCTGGGAGAGCTGCTGTTTTGCGACCAGGCGTTCCAGCGCGGCGACATCGAGGTCTGCCATTACCCCGAGCCGTGGCTGCCGGTGGAAATACGCGCCCCTGAGCTGTGGGGCCGGCGTTCACGCTTCGACCGCGGCACGTTGAGCGTGCTGGTGGCGGAAATCTTTCTGCCGCGCCTGTGGAGTGTCGCCCGCGCCTATTCGGAGACTTGCTGATGTACCTGCAACTGCTCAAATCCCTGAATCGCCTGAACCCACGGGCCTGGGACTTCCTGCAACTGACCCGCATGGACAAGCCCATCGGTATTTATCTGCTGCTGTGGCCGACCCTGTGGGCGCTGTGGATTGCCGGTGAGGGATCGCCCTCCCTTGCCAACATCGTGATCTTCGTCCTCGGTGTGGTGCTGACCCGGGCGGGCGGTTGTGTCATTAACGATTGGGCCGACCGCAAGGTGGACGGCCACGTCAAGCGCACCGAACAACGCCCACTGGTGAGCGGCAAGATCAGCTCGAAAGAAGCGCTGGTGTTTTTCGCCGTCCTGATGGCCGTGAGTTTCCTGCTGGTGCTGTGCACCAATGCGCCGACCATCCTGCTGTCCCTCGGTGGGCTGGCACTGGCCTGCACTTATCCGTTCATGAAGCGCTATACCTATTACCCACAAGTGGTGCTGGGCGCGGCGTTCTCCTGGGGCATGCCGATGGCGTTCACCGCCGAAACCGGCCACCTGCCGGCGGCCGCCTGGCTGCTGTACATCGCCAACCTGCTCTGGACGGTGGGTTACGACACTTACTACGCGATGACCGACCGCGACGACGACTTGCGGATCGGCGTGAAATCCACGGCGATCCTGTTCGGCGATGCCGACCGGGTGATCATCCTGACGTTGCAGGGCCTGGCACTGGGCTGCCTGCTGTTGGCCGGAGCGAAATTCCAGCTGGGCGGCTGGTTCCACCTGGGGCTGGTGGCCGCCGCCGCGTGTTTTGCCTGGGAGTTCTGGTACACCCGTGGCAAGGACCGGATGCGCTGCTTCAAGGCGTTTTTGCACAACCACTGGGCCGGGCTGGCGATTTTCGTGGGGATTGTGCTGGATTATGCGTTGCGCTGATCCAGCGGTGAATATGGGGCTCATGAAAACCTTTGTGGCGAGAGACTTGCTCCCTCGCCACAGAAGCGTCTTCCCGTCAGTCAGCCTTGACGACGTGCCAAACGCCGCCTTTACCGTCACCGGTCGGCTTCTCTCCCTTCTTGTCCATGGCGTAGGTGTAGATCGGCTTGCCTTCGTAGGCCCATTGTTGCTTGCCATCTTCGCGGGTGATCAACGTCCACTCGCCCACGGGCTCGGCGCCATTGTCAGCCATCAGCGGCGGCCAATTCTTGGCGCATTGGTCGTTGCACATCGATTTGCCGCCCGAGTCTTTATCAAACGTATAAAGCGCCATGCCCCCGTGGTCCGTCAGCACATGATGCTTTTGATCGACCATCGCCGGCTCAGCCGCATACGCCATCGCCGGCAACGCCAGGGCAGCCATGAGCGCCAGCGCCTTGGTGGTTTGGGTGAAGTAAGTCATGGAAACCTTCTTTTGTGGTTGTCAGGATTCGGACTGAAAAGCTTAGTCCAGGATCCGTTTCGCTGCCGGAAGGCGGAATATCTGTCACACGACTGCAATAATTCCGTTATCTAATGCGGCGCAAGACAGTTAAATGACAAGAGGATTACCCCATGGTTGGCAGGAGCATTCTGATCGTCGACGACGAGGCGCCCATCCGCGAGATGATCGCCGTTGCGTTGGAGATGGCCGGCTATGACTGCATGGAAGCAGAAAACTCTCAACAGGCTCACGCGATCATCATCGACCGCAAGCCCGACCTGATCCTGCTGGACTGGATGCTGCCCGGCACGTCCGGCATCGAGCTGGCGCGACGCCTCAAGCGCGACGAGCTGACGGGTGACATTCCGATCATCATGCTCACCGCCAAGGGCGAAGAGGACAACAAGATCCAGGGTCTGGAAGTCGGCGCCGACGACTACATCACCAAACCTTTCTCCCCACGGGAGCTGGTGGCACGCCTGAAGGCCGTACTGCGTCGCGCTGGTCCCACCGATGGCGAAGCGCCGATCGAAGTCGGCGGCCTGCTGCTCGACCCGATCAGCCATCGGGTGACCATCGACGGCAAGCCCGCCGAGATGGGCCCTACCGAATACCGCCTGTTGCAGTTCTTCATGACCCACCAGGAGCGCGCCTACACTCGCGGACAATTGCTGGATCAAGTCTGGGGCGGCAACGTCTATGTCGAGGAGCGGACCGTGGATGTGCACATCCGCCGTCTGCGCAAGGCCCTCGGCGACGCCTACGAGAATCTGGTACAAACCGTGCGTGGCACCGGTTATCGTTTTTCGACGAAGGCCTGATCCGAGCCCTTACCGCCCGACAAGCTGACAAGGACGCACCTTCAATTGAATCAAAACTGGCATGGCACCCTGATTCGCCACATGTTGTTGCTGGTGACCGGCTGTCTGGTGATCGGCCTGATCAGCGGTTATTACGGCTGGAGCCTGGCTGCGGGCCTGGGGCTTTACCTGGCCTGGACCCTGAAACAATTGTTGCGCCTGCATGAATGGCTGCGCCTGCACCAACCCGACGAAGCCCCACCCGACGGCTATGGCTTGTGGGGCGAGGTCTTCGACAGCATTTATCACTTGCAACGACGCGACCAACGCGTTCGCGGCCGCTTGCAAGCGGTGATCGACCGGGTCCAGGAGTCCACCGCGGCGCTGAAAGACGCGGTGATCATGCTCGACAGCGAGGGCAACCTGGAGTGGTGGAACCGCGCTGCCGAAACCCTGCTGGGCCTCAAAACCCCTCAGGACAGCGGACAGCCAGTGACCAACCTGGTACGCCACCCACGCTTCAAGGAATACTTCGAGCAGGCCAATTATGCCGAGCCGCTGGAAATCCCCTCGCCCACCAACGACCGGCTGCGCATCCAGCTGTAC
Source organism: Pseudomonas sp. Pf153 (assembly GCF_001269775.1). Taxonomy (NCBI): domain Bacteria; kingdom Pseudomonadati; phylum Pseudomonadota; class Gammaproteobacteria; order Pseudomonadales; family Pseudomonadaceae; genus Pseudomonas; species Pseudomonas sp. Pf153. Next base: position 297,674 of record NZ_LHVL01000009.1, read on the forward strand.
ATCACCCGCTACGGCAACAACGAGCACCTGATGCTGGTGCGGGACGTGACGCGCATCCATCAGCTGGAACAGATGCGCAAGGACTTCATTGCCAACGTGTCCCACGAACTGCGCACCCCGTTGACGGTGATCTGCGGTTACCTGGAAACCCTGCTCGACAACGTCGAGGAAGTGAACCCGCGCTGGAGCCGCGCCCTGCAACAGATGCAGCAGCAAGGCGGACGCATGCAGACACTGCTCAATGACTTGCTGTTGCTGGCGAAGCTGGAGGCGACCGATTACCCGTCGGACAATCAGCCAGTGGCCATTGACGATCTGCTGCAAATCATCAGCGAAGATGCCCGGGAGTTGTCCGGTCCCAAGCAACAGACCATCACCCTGGAAGCCGACCCGACAGTCCAGCTCAAGGGCAGCGAAGCAGAACTGCGCAGCGCGTTTTCCAACCTGGTGTTCAACGCGGTGAAATACACGCCGGAGCAAGGCCGGATCCACATCCGCTGGTGGGGCGACGCGCAGGGCGCGCACCTGAGCGTGCAGGATTCGGGCATCGGCATCGACAGCAAACACCTGCCGCGCCTGACCGAACGCTTCTACCGCGTCGACTCCAGCCGCAACTCCAATACCGGCGGCACGGGACTGGGCCTGGCCATCGTCAAACACGTGCTGTTGCGTCATCGCGCACGCATGGAAATCAGCAGCGTGCCCGGCCATGGCAGTACGTTCACCTGCCATTTCGCACCGGCGCAGGTGGTGCGTGCGCGGCTCGCCAACCCCGCCGATTGAGCCGCCCCCCTAGGCAATCGCCGAGTCAGCCGCTACATTGGCTGACTCGCGCCTGCTTTTCCAGGCACTCTGTTTTCACCCCTTAAGCACACATGGAACCCGCAAAACCCCATCATGGACCCTTCCCCTGGCTTGTCCCTCGTCACACTCTTCGCCGAATTCGGCATGATCCTTTTTGCTTTTGTCCTGGTCCTGCTCAACGGCTTTTTCGTTGCGGCGGAGTTCGCCATGGTCAAGCTGCGTTCGACCCGGGTCGAAGCCATCGCCGATCAGAACGGCTGGCGCGGGCATATCCTGCGCACGGTTCACAGTCAGCTCGACGCTTACCTGTCTGCTTGCCAATTGGGCATCACCCTCGCCTCCCTGGGCCTGGGCTGGGTGGGTGAACCCGCGTTCGCCCACCTTCTCGAACCGCTGCTGGGCGCGGTCGGCGTCCAGTCGCCGGAAGTGATCAGGGCCGTTTCGTTCTTCACCGCGTTCTTCATCATTTCCTACCTGCACATCGTGGTCGGTGAGCTGGCGCCCAAATCCTGGGCCATCCGCAAACCCGAGCTGTTGTCGCTGTGGACGGCGGTGCCGCTGTACCTGTTCTACTGGCTGATGTACCCGGCGATCTACCTGCTCAATGCCAGCGCCAACGCCATCCTGCGTATCGCCGGCCAGGGCGAGCCGGGCCCTCATCACGAGCACCATTACAGCCGTGAAGAATTGAAACTGATCCTGCACTCCAGCCGGGGCCAGGATCCGAGCGACCAAGGCATGCGCGTGCTGGCCTCGGCCGTGGAAATGGGCGAGCTGGAAGTGGTGGATTGGGCCAATTCCCGGGAAGACCTGGTGACGCTGGAATTCAACGCGCCCCTCAAGGAAATCCTGGCGATGTTCCGCCGTCACAAATTCAGCCGCTACCCGGTGTACGACAGCGAGCGCCAGGAATTCGTAGGCCTGCTGCACATCAAGGACCTGCTGCTGGAACTGGCGGCCCTGGACCACATTCCCGAGTCGTTCAACCTGGCCGAGCTGACCCGGCCCCTGGAGCGCGTGTCGCGACACATGCCGCTGTCGCATCTGCTGGAGCAGTTCCGCAAGGGTGGTTCGCACTTCGCCGTGGTGGAAGAGGCCGACGGTAACATCATCGGCTACCTGACCATGGAAGACGTGCTGGAAGTGCTGGTGGGCGATATCCAGGACGAGCACCGCAAGGCCGAGCGCGGCATCCTGGCCTATCAGCCGGGCAAGTTGCTGGTACGCGGGGACACGCCGCTGTTCAAGGTCGAGCGCCTGTTGGGGATCGACCTGGACCACATCGAGGCCGAAACATTGGCGGGATTGGTCTACGAAACCCTTAATCGGGTGCCGGAAGAGGAAGAAGTGCTGGAGGTCGAAGGCCTGCGGATCATCATCAAAAAGATGAAAGGACCGAAGATCATTCTGGCGAAGGTGTTGATGGTCGATTGAGTCGTTGACTCAGGATTGGCGTCGGTCCCATCGCGAGCAGGCTCGCTCCCACAGGGGCCTGCGGTGAACACGAATCTGATGTCCACGGAAGATCAACTGTGAGAGCGAGCCTGCTCGCGATGACGTCGCCCGAACGCCCCGTCACTGCTTGCCCACCGCAAAGTTGGGCAACTCCCCTACCGGCTGGTCGAACTGGTAGGGAATCGACACCAGCCCCAACCCGGTATTGCGCTGCACCACGAAGTGCAGGTGTGGGCCGGTGCTGTTGCCGGTGTTGCCCGACAACGCCAGCGGCGTGCCCACCACCACCCGTTGGCCTTCCCGTACGCTCACCGAGCCTTTCTGCAGGTGCAGGTACACGCCCATGGTCCCGTCGTCGTGCAGTATCCGCACGAAGTTGCCCGAGGGGTCGTCGCCTCGGCCGGTCTGCTGGTTTTCCGTCTTGATCACCACACCGCCCCGCGCCGCGATGATCGGCGTGCCTTCGGGCATGGCGATGTCCATCGCGTAGCGGCTTTTCGGGCCGTAATGGCTGTACTGACCATTGGCGCCCTGGCTCAGGCGAAACGGCCCGCCACGCCACGGTAACGGATAGCGGTAGGCTTGCGCCGTACCGGCGGGGTCGCCCAGGGAATACTCGAACCTGGGGGTGTATACCAGCGGCTTTCCGGGCTGCGAGGCCGTGAGCAGCGCCAGGCGCAGGTTGCTGCGCGCCGGCAGGACCCGCCGAATCGGCCGGCTCGGCGCCCCGCTCACATTGCTCAACCCGGTGAAACTCAACTCGATCTCCACCGGCGCGTACAAATCGTTGCGCACGAACACCGCATCGGCGCCTTTCTGCTTCTTGATATCGAGAAACACCTGACGCTCCAGGTGCTCGACCATGCGATCACGGAACACGAAGACCTGGGCCCCCTTGCTGGGACGATCGCTATAGGAAACGACGCCATTGGCATCGGTGGACTTGTAGATTGTCATGCCCGCGGCCGAGGTGGAGGCCAGGACAAGACCACAGGCGAACAACAAGGGCACGAGCATGAGGTAAGGATTCTGTCGAAAAATGAAGGCCTGCACAGCAGACTAGCAGCTGGGATGGACCAGCGTATTCGACGGATGTTTCAAATCGGCAAGGTATTGGCGCTGAATTCGCTGGCCTCTTCGCGAGCAAGCCCGCTCTCACACAGGATCTCAAGTGTTTGGAAGATCGAATGTGGGAGCGGGCTTGCTCGCGAAGACGGACTCAAGAGCGCCGCTGAATCAAGCGCCCGGTACGAAGTGCTTCTGCGCCGTGCCGCGGGCGATCAGGCGGGAGATGTAGTCGAGTTTCTGCGGGTCTTTGTCGACGAAACGGAAGGTCAGTTGCAGCCATTCACTGTCCGGCGTCTGCTCGTGGGCGACGATGGCGTGCAAGTAGCCGTTGAGGCGTGCGGTTTCGGCGTTGTCGCCCTGCTCCATGTCCAGCACGGAGCTTTCAAGCACCTGCGGCAGGGTGTCGGTGCGTTTGACCACCAGCAGCGCTTCCTTGAGGCTCAGGGCCTTGATCACGCATTGCTGGGTGCCGCTGGACAGGCGCAACTGGCCCTGGCCACGGTTGCCGGCCGGTGCGGAGGCGGCGGGCGCCTTGACAGGCGGGCTGTTGAGCAAGCCACGGGCCGGGGCGGCCGCTGGGGCTGGAGCGGCCGCAGCAGCGGTAGGGGCTGCGGCGGCTGGTCTGGCGGCGGCTGGTACAGGCGCGGCGGCGGCCACCGGAGCGGCCTTGCCACCCGTCAGAGCACTGAGGGAGTCATTGGCAAACGCCGAATTCATCTTGGTCGGGGCGCTGTTCATCAGGGTGTCGAGCTTGCCGACCTTGTGCAGGGCCTGCTTGACCTTGGTCAGCAGTTGTTCGTTGGTGAAGGGCTTGCTGACGTAGCCGGAAACGCCGGCCTGGATCGCCTGGACCACGTTCTCCTTGTCGCCACGGCTGGTGACCATCACGAACGGCATGCCCTTGAGGTTGTCCTGCTGACGGCACCAGGTCAGCAGTTCCAGGCCGGACATTTCCGGCATCTCCCAATCGCACAGCACCAGGTCGAATGCCTCGCGAGCCAGCAGTGCCTGGGCTTTCTTGCCGTTCACCGCGTCTTCGATACGCACGCCCGGGAAGTAGTTGCGCAGGCACTTCTTCACCAGGTCACGAATGAACGAAGCATCGTCCACGACCAACACACTGACCTTACTCATCCAGATACACCTCTAAAAAATCCCGGCAAGCATACCGCTTTTACTGATGGCATATTGCCAAAAACCGTCAGTCACGCCGGGACTTTTCGTTCGCGGGGTGCTGCTTTCGATTAAAAAGGCCTGCAAAAAAAAGCCCGACCAGAAGGCCGGGCGCTTTTCTTGGGCAATCTTACTTATCGTCAGATTCACCCGGAACATTAGCGGTTTCGGACGGGGTGCCCTCAACTTCTTCCTTCATTCGTTTGAGCCCCATGTGCCGCACATCGGTGCCACGCACGAGATAGATCACAAGTTCGGAGATGTTGCGCGCATGATCGCCAATACGCTCCAGGGAACGCAGCACCCAGATGATGCTGAGCACCCGAGAGATCGAACGCGGGTCTTCCATCATGTAGGTCGCCAGCTCACGAAGCGCTGTCTTGTATTCACGGTCGATGATCTTGTCGTACTGCGCTACCGACAAGGCCAGGTCGGCATCGAAGCGGGCGAAGGCGTCCAGGGCGTCACGTACCATGTTACGCACCTGGTCACCGATGTGACGAACCTCGACGTAACCGCGCGGCGCTTCGCCTTCTTCGCACAATTGGATGGCGCGACGAGCGATCTTGGTGGCTTCGTCGCCGATCCGCTCAAGATCGATCACCGATTTGGAGATGCTGATGATCAGGCGCAGGTCGGAAGCCGCTGGTTGCCGACGGGCCAGAATGCGCAAGCATTCTTCATCGATGTTGCGCTCCATCTGATTGATCTGGTCGTCGATCTCGCGAACCTGCTGGGCCAGACCGGAATCGGCCTCGATCAGCGCTGTCACCGCGTCGTTGACCTGCTTTTCCACCAGCCCGCCCATGGCCAGCAGATGGCTACGCACTTCTTCCAGCTCGGCGTTGAACTGGGCGGAAATGTGGTGAGTAAGGCCTTCCTTCGAAATCATCTTGTTCGCTCCGCGAAAGTTGCAAGCTTCAAGCTGCAAGCTTCAAGCAGTTAAATGTTGATTCTGTATCGCATCTGCCGCTTGAGGCTGCGGCTTGCAGCGGCCTCGACTAGCCATAACGACCGGTGATGTAGTCTTCGGTCTGCTTCTTGGCTGGATTGGTGAACAGCGTATCGGTGTCGCCGAATTCCACCAGTTTGCCCATGTACATGAACGCGGTGTAGTCGGAAACCCGTGCCGCCTGCTGCATGTTGTGGGTCACGATGACGATGGTGAACTTGGACTTGAGCTCGTAGATCAGCTCTTCGACCTTCAGCGTCGAGATCGGGTCCAGGGCCGAGCAAGGTTCGTCGAGCAACAGGACTTCCGGTTCCACGGCGATGGTACGGGCGATCACCAGGCGCTGCTGCTGACCACCGGACAGGCCCAGGGCCGAGTCATGCAGGCGATCCTTGACCTCATCCCACAATGCCGCGCCCTTGAGGGCCCACTCCACGGCCTCGTCGAGAATGCGCTTCTTGTTGATGCCCTGGATGCGCAAGCCGTAGACCACGTTCTCGTAGATGGTTTTCGGGAACGGGTTGGGCTTCTGGAACACCATGCCCACGCGACGGCGCAGCTCGGCCACGTCCTCACCCTTGCGATAGATATTGTTGCCGTAGAGGTTGATCTCGCCTTCGACGCGGCAACCGTCCACCAGGTCGTTCATGCGGTTGAAGGTGCGCAGCAAGGTGGACTTGCCGCAGCCCGACGGGCCGATGAACGCGGTCACGCGTTGTTTCGGGATGTTCAGGCTGACGTCGTACAGCGCCTGCTTTTGACCATAGAACAGATTCAGGCCGGGTACTTCGATGGCAACGGTTTCGTCTGCCAGGTTCAGGCTCTGCTTGTCGCGGCCCAGGGCCGACATGTTGATACCGTGTGTATGTGCTTCGTGTTGCATGGGAGGCTCCCTGTGCTAACAAATTCGGTTCGGTTGTGTGGGAGCGAGCCTGCTCGCGATCCAGGCGACTCGGTTTGGCTGTGCACCGAGGTGATGCCATCGCGAGCAGGCTCGCTCCCACAGAAAATCAGTGAAATCAGCTATCGAGTGCTTTGTATTTTTCCCGCAGATGGTTACGGATCCACACTGCCGACAAGTTCAATATGGCAATCACCAGCACCAACAGCAGGGCTGTGGCGTAGACCAGTGGCCGCGCCGCTTCGACGTTCGGGCTCTGGAAGCCCACGTCATAGATGTGGAAGCCCAGGTGCATGATCTTCTGATCCAGGTGAATGTAGGGGTAGTTGCCATCCAGCGGCAGCGACGGCGCCAGTTTCACCACACCCACCAACATCAACGGTGCCACTTCACCGGCGGCGCGGGCGACGGCGAGGATCATGCCCGTCATCATCGCCGGGCTCGCCATCGGCAGCACGATCTTCCACAGGGTTTCGGCCTTGGTCGCACCGAGGGCCAGGGAGCCTTCGCGCACGGTCCGTGGGATCCGCGCCAGGCCTTCTTCGGTGGCGACGATCACCACCGGCACTGCCAGCAACGCCAAGGTCAGGGACGCCCAGAGCAGGCCTGGGGTGCCGAAGGTCGGCGCCGGCAGGGCTTCCGGGAAGAACAGACGGTCGACCGAGCCACCCAGCACATAGACGAAGAAGCCCAGGCCGAACACGCCGTAGACAATGGCCGGTACACCGGCCAGGTTGTTCACCGCGATGCGGATCAGGCGGGTCATCGGGCCCTGGCGGGCGTATTCGCGAAGGTAAACCGCCGCCAGCACGCCGAACGGGGTCACGATCATCGCCATGATCAGGGTCATCATCACCGTACCGAAGATCGCCGGGAAGATCCCGCCTTCGGTGTTGGCTTCACGCGGGTCGTCGCTGAGGAATTCCCAGACCTTGCTGAAATAGAAACCCAGCTTAGTAAAGGTACCCATGGCGTTCGGCTGGAAAGCATGCACCACCTTGCCGATTTCGATCTCCACTTCCTTGCCGTTGGCATCGCGGGCAGTCAGGCTGTCGCGGTTGAACTGCGCGTGCAGGTCGGCCAGGCGCGTTTCGATTTCCTTGTACCGCGCGTCGAGCTCGGCGCGTTCACTGGCGAGGTCGGCCTGGGCGGCGGCGTCGAGCTTGCCGTCCAGTTCCAGCTTGCGACCATGCAGACGGATGCGCTCCAAACCGGCGTTGATCGCGCCGATGTCGCTTTTTTCCAGGGTCTTGAGCTCGGCGGCGAGCTGATTGACCCGCGCAATGCGCGCCTGCAACTGCGGCCAGGCGGCCTCGCCTTCGGCCACGACCTTGCCTTGTTCCTTGACGTTGACCAGGTAACCATAGAAGTTACCCCATTCACGGCGCTCAAGCGCCATCAGCTCCGGTGGTGTGGTCTGGTTGGTCAGCCAGTCGCCGACGATCCAGGTGAAGTCAGTGCCGTTCAGGTCCCGGTTGCCAACCTTGATCAGCTCACGGGTCATGAACTCGGGGCCCTCATCAGGCACCGGCAAGCCAGCGCTTTTCAGGCGCTCGCGGGGCACTTCTTCTTTCTGCACCACTTCGCCGACCACCAGGTGCGCGGGCATGCCCGGAACGTTGTAGTTGGCGTGGATAAGGTCCGCCGGCCAGAAATGACCCAGGCCGCGCACGGCAATCACCGCCAGCAGGCCAATGGTCATGATGACCGCGATGGACACCGCGCCACCGCTGATCCAGACGCCGGGGGCGCCGCTCTTGAACCATCCTTTCAGGGAGTGCTGTTTCACAGACTTCTACCTTTCTTAAAGCGACGAATATTTCTTGCGCAGACGCTGACGGATCAGCTCGGCGAGGGTGTTCATGATGAAGGTGAACAACAGCAGCACCAGCGCCGACAGGAACAGCACGCGGTAATGGCTGCCGCCGACTTCCGATTCCGGCATCTCCACCGCCACGTTGGCCGCCAGGGTGCGCAGGCCTTCGAACAGGTTCATTTCCATGACCGGCGTGTTGCCGGTGGCCATCAGCACGATCATGGTCTCGCCCACCGCACGGCCCATGCCGATCATCAGCGCCGAGAAAATGCCCGGGCTGGCGGTGAGGATCACCACGCGGGTCATGGTCTGCCACGGGGTGGCACCCAGGGCCAGGGAGCCCAGGGTCAGGCCACGGGGGACACTGAACACGGCGTCTTCGGCGATGGAGTAGATGTTCGGGATGACTGCAAAGCCCATCGCCAGGCCGACCACGAGGGCGTTGCGCTGGTCGTAGGTGATGCCCAGGTCATGGGAGATCCACATGCGCATGTCGCCGCCGAAGAACCAGGCTTCCATGTACGGACTCATGTACAGCGAGAGCCAGCCCACGAAGATGATCACCGGGATCAGCAGCGCGCTTTCCCAGCCGTCCGGCACTTTCAGGCGAATCGACTCGGGCAGGCGGCTGAAGGTGAAGCCGGCCACCAGGATGCCGATGGGCAGCAACATCAACAGACTGAAGATACCCGGCAGATGCCCTTCGACGTACGGCGCCAGGAACAGGCCGGCGAAGAAGCCGAGAATCACCGTTGGCATCGCTTCCATCAACTCGATCACCGGTTTGACCTTGCGGCGCATACCCGGGGCCATGAAGTAAGCGGTGTAGATCGCGGCGGCAACGGCCAGCGGCGCGGCCAGCAGCATTGCGTAGAACGCGGCCTTGAGCGTACCGAAGGTCAGCGGCGAAAGGCTCAGCTTGGGCTCGAAGTCGGTGTTGGCGGCGGTCGATTGCCAAACGTACTTAGGCTCGTCGTAGTTCTCGTACCAGACCTTGCTCCACAGCGCGCTCCAGGACACTTCCGGGTGCGGGTTGTCCAGCGTCAACGGTTGCAGCTTGCCGCCCTGCTCCACGATCAGCCGGTTGGCCCGTGGTGACATGCCGAACACGCCTTGTCCGTCCACCACCTGATCCACCAGCAAGGTGCGGTGGGCAGTGCTGTGGAACACACCGAGCTTGCCAGCCGCGTCGAGAGCGACGAAGCCCTTGCGGCGTTCCTCGGCAGTGATTTCGACGATGGGTGTGTTGCCCATCTGGAAGGAGCGGATCTGCTTCAGGCGCTGCTCGCCATCCGCATCGCGGGCCATGAACCACTGGGACAGCCCACCCTTGGAGTCACCCATGATCAGCGAGATCCCGCCCACCAATTGGGTGGCAGCGGTGATCTGGGCATCGGCGTTTTCCAGCAGTTTGTAACGACCGTTGAGACTCTTGTCCCGCAGGCTGAACACGTCGGCCTGGGCCCGGCCGTTGACCACGTACAGCCACTGCTGGCGCGGGTCGACGAAGATGTTTTTCACCGGTTCGGTCATCTGCGGCAGCTCGATGCGGGTCTGCTCGCTGGTGACTTCACCGGTCATCATGTTTTCTTCACTGGTGACCGACAACACATGCAGCTGTGCGCCGCTGGAACCGGCGATCAGCAGCGTCGAATCGGTGGCGTTGAGGCTGACATGCTCCAGGGGCGCACCCTGCTCATTCAACGCGATCGGCGTTTCGCCATAGGGGTACTCAACGGCCGGGGTGATGGTTTTCTTGCCGTCCGGGTAGCTGACCTTATAGGTATGACGGAACACCAGGGCCTGACCATTGGACAGGCCGATCGCCACTAGCGGGCTGCCGGGCTGGTCTTCACCAATGGACGTCACGCTGGCACCGGCCGGAAGCGGCAGGTCGACACGGCGCAGTTCCGCACCGCCGTCGATGTTGTAGAACAGTGCCTGGCCCTTGTCGGATACCCGCATGGCGACCTGGTTCTGCTCTTCGATGGAGATCATCAACGGCTTGCCGGCGTCTTGCATCCAGGCCGGGGTGATCGAATCCTTGGAAGTCAGCTCCGCGCCCTGGAACAGGGGCATCACCACGTAGCCAAGGAAGAAGAAAATCAACGTAATGGCCGCCAGAACGGCCAGACCACCGACCAAAACGTACCAGCGGGTCAGGCGATCCTTGAGCGCACGGAGATGGCGCTTGCGTTGAAGCTCAGGCGTATTGAAATCAATGCGCTTGGGAGGGGAAGTCGTAGTCATGGTGGAATTGGCCAGATCATTCATGCGCACACCCTAGCGATCCTGTATGACAGAAAGATGACAATGCAGTGACGCAACAAATCCGCCGCCCGTGGGTACCGGCAGCGGAGAGGAATTTGGACTGTGGGGGCCAACCCTGCCCCCACAGCAATCCGGGCACTGGCCCGGACTCAGAGATTACTTCTTGGCGACGTTGCCGCCTTCCGACAGACCCAGGTCAGCCAGTGCCTTGGCGGCAACCTTGGCAGGTACCGGGATGTAGCCGTCCTTGACCACGACTTCCTGGCCTTGCTTGGACAGGATCAGCTTCACGAACTCGGCTTCCAGCGGAGCCAGAGGCTTGTTCGGTGCCTTGTTGACGTAGACGTAGAGGAAACGCGACAGCGGGTATTTGCCGTTCAGGGCGTTTTCTTCGGTGTCCTCGATGAACTCGCCACCTTCTTTCTTGGCCAGGGCAACGGTTTTCACGCTGGCGGTCTTGTAGCCAATGCCCGAATAGCCGATGCCGTTAAGCGAGCTGCTGATCGATTGCACAACCGAAGCCGAACCAGGTTGTTCGTTGACGTTTGGCTTGTAGTCGCCTTTGCACAGGGCTTCTTCCTTGAAGTAGCCATAGGTGCCGGATACCGAGTTACGACCGAACAACTGGACCGGCTTGTTGGCCAGGTCACCGGTCACACCCAGGTCGCCCCAGGTCTTGACGTCAGCCTTGGCACCGCACAGGCGGGTGGACGAGAAGATGGCATCGACCTGAGCCATGGTCAGATGCTTGATCGGGTTGTCCTTGTGCACGAATACCGCCAGGGCGTCCACGGCCACCGGAATAGCGGTAGGCTTGTAGCCGTATTTCTGCTCGAAGGCCTGCAGTTCGTTGTCCTTCATCTTGCGGCTCATCGGGCCCAGGTTGGCGGTGCCTTCGGTGAGTGCGGGCGGCGCGGTGGAGGAACCGGCGGCTTGGATCTGGATGTTTACGTTCGGGTATTCTTTCTTGTAGTTCTCGGCCCACAAGGTCATCAGGTTGGCCAGGGTATCGGAGCCGACGCTGGAGAGGTTGCCCGACACACCAGTGGTCTTGGTGTAGCTCGGGATCGCAGGGTCAACAGCGGCAACCGCGTTGGCAGTCGCAACGCCAGCAGCGACAAACGTCATTGCCGCCATCAAACGCTTCAGTTTCATGCCTTACTCCTAGCAGATAGGGTGTGTTAAGTCGGCCAAGTATCAGCAAGCCGTGTGAACACTCTATGGCTGAAATATGACAATTGGATGAAAGGCCAGTATTGAGTTTTGCAGGCTGATTCGCGGTGCCCCCCAATCGCGAGCAGGCGCGCTCCCACAGGGTTTGGCGGTGCGCACAGAACCAGTGTGGGAGCGAGCCTGCTCGCGATGAGGCCGGTGAAGCCGATGAAGACCCGGCTCTAGCGCCCCTTCTTCCAGAGATAAGCGCCCACCACTATCCCCATCCCGCACAGCGCCGCCACGTAATACGCCGGCCCCATCGAGCTTTCCTTGAGCAGCAGGCTGACAATCATCGGCGTCAGGCCGCCAAAGATCGCGTAGGCGACGTTGTAGGAGAACGACAGGCCGCTGAATCGCACGACCGGCGGGAAGGCCTTGACCATGACATACGGAACCGCGCCGATGGTACCCACCAACAGACCGGTCAGGGCATACAGGGGGAAGAGCCAGTCGGGATGGTCGGCCAGACTGTGGTAGAAGGTCCAGGAGCTGGCCAGCAGCGCGGCGCTACCGAACACGAAGACGCGGCCCGCGCCGAAACGATCCGCCAGGGCGCCGGCCAGGATGCAGCCTACGCTCAGCAGCACAATCGCCACGCTGTTGGATTGCAACGCCGTGGTCGGTGCGAAGTGATAAACCGTCTGCAGAACGGTGGGGGTCATCAGGATCAACACCACGATGGCGGCGGACAACAACCAGGTCAGCAGCATTGAAATAATGATGGCCCCCCGGTGATCGCGCAGCACGGCGCGCAACGGCACTTCTTCAGCCAGGGCCTTGCGCAGTTGCAGTTCGGCGAACACCGGGGTTTCGTGCAGCCACTGGCGCAGGTACACCGAGAAGAGGCCGAACACGCCGCCCAACAGGAACGGAATGCGCCAAGCGTACTCCGCCACTTCCACGGGCGTATAAAGGCTGTTGATGGCGGTGGCCACCAGCGACCCCAGCAGGATCCCCGCCGTCAGGCCGGAAGTGAGGGTACCGCAGGCATAGCCGATATGGCGTGCCGGAACGTGTTCGGAAACGAATACCCAGGCACCCGGCACTTCACCGCCGATGGCAGCCCCCTGGATCACCCGCATCAACAGCAGCAGGATCGGTGCCCACATGCCGATCTGCGCATAAGTGGGCAACAGACCCATGATCAGGGTGGGCACGGCCATCATGAAGATGCTCAGCGTGAACATCTTCTTGCGCCCCAGCAGGTCGCCGAAGTGCGCCATGATGATTCCGCCCAGCGGCCTCGCCAGGTAACCGGCGGCGAAAATGCCGAACGTTTGCATCAGGCGCAGCCACTCGGGCATTTCGGCGGGAAAGAACAATTTGCCGACCACGGTGGCAAAAAACACGAAAATGATGAAATCGTAGAACTCCAGCGCACCGCCCAGGGCGGAAAGCGAGAGGGTCTTGTAGTCGTTGCGTGTAAGCGGACGGGCGGGTTGCGCGGGGGTTGCCGTGCTCGAAGGCGCAGTGGTCATGGCGGGGGCTTCTCTTATAGTCGGTTCTGCAACCCGTCAATACGGGTTGGAGCGGTTCGGCACGATAGCAAATTGTTCGAAAAAGCACATAGAGGTGCATTATTGATAGTCGAAATCGGAACCGGGTGGTCGTCTCGACGCCTATCGCCCGATATACTCCCAGGCTTGCGACACTCTGTAAGGGGTTGCTGTGCGAAAACGTCGTTGGGGGCGTCATGAAGAACCAGCCGGTTTCGCAGAGTATCCCTTTGGCACGCCTTTACGAAAAACGTGACGAACGCAGGTTCGGGCTGAATCGTTTTTTACAAAGACGGCTATTCACCTGAAGTACACGACAGAGTTACGGGTCAGAGGCACCCCCGGCATGATAGAGCTCGAACAAGAAGATCCAATCCCGCAAGGCGACCTGGCGCTGCAAATCACCGCCCTTCCTCGCGACACCAACGGTTTCGGCGATATTTTCGGCGGCTGGCTGGTGTCCCAGATGGACCTGGCCGGCACGGCCATGGCCAGTCGAGTGGCCGGCGGGCGCGTGGCGACCGTGGCGATCGATCGCATGGCGTTCCTGGTGCCGGTGGCGGTGGGTGCACAGCTGTCCTTCTACACCCAGACGCTGGAAATCGGCCGCAGCTCGATCCAGATGATGGTCGAGGTCTGGAGCGACGATCCGCTGTCCAGCGAGTGGCGCAAGGTGACCGAAGCGGTGTTCGTGTTCGTCGCCATCGATGGCAGTGGCCGCACCCGTTCGGTTCCACCCCGCGCACGTTAAACATGGCGGCCGTTTTGCGGTCCATTGCAGTTCCTTGTTCCCGAGCGAGATTTGCAGCATGCCTACGCCCAATGTCGAAGCCGTCAAACTGGATGAACTCAATGGATGGCGCATTCGCCATGGCCAGGCCGAGTTGCTGGTGGCCCAGCAAGGCGCGCATATCCTCAGCTATCAAGTGGACGGCCAGCCTCCGCTGATCTGGCTCAATGACCAGGCGACCTTCAAAGCCGGCAAGAGCATCCGCGCCGGCGTGCCGGTGTGCTGGCCCTGGTTCGGCAACCTGACCCGCAACCCCGACAGCGTCCAGGCCATGCGCGTGAGTAACGAACCGGCCACGGCCCACGGCCTGGTGCGCGCGATGGATTGGCAATTGCAGGGCATAGAAGCCGAGGGCGAACGCCTGAAGGTGGAATTCGTGCTGCCCTACCCCGTAAACGGCCTGGCCGGCTGGCCTCATCAGGTGGACCTGACGCTGACCATCGTGATGGACGAGCAACTGCATATCAGCCTCACCAGCCATAACCGTGGCAGCGAAACCGTCAGCCTCAGCCAGGCGCTGCACAGCTATTTCGCGGTCAGCGACGTGCACAACGTACACGTCGAAGGCGTAGACGGCTTGAGCTATATCGAAACCCTGGACGACTGGAAAACCGTCATCCAGGCCGGCGACCTGCACTTTACCGGCGAGACCGACCGCATCTACCTCGGCACTCCGCCGACACTGAGCATCGTCGACCCGCATTGGTCGCGACGGATCGAACTGACCAGCAGCGGCTCACGTTCGGCCGTCATCTGGAACCCCTGGACCGAACGGGCCAAGGCCTTCAGCGACATGGCCGACGACGGCTGGCAACGCATGCTGTGCATCGAGACGGCGAATGTGATGGATGACGTGGTGACGCTGCTACCGCAAGCCAGTCATACCTTGGGCGTGAGTATCGGTAGCAAGCCGCTCTAACCGACACTACAAAAAACCTGTGGGAGCGGGCTTGCTCGCGAAGGCGGTGGCTCAGTTGAAAGAATGTAGACTGACACGCCGCCTTCGCGAGCAAGCCCGCTCCCACAGGGGATTTATGTCCGGCCAAGCGGGCCGCTACAAATCCGCCTCCTGCACCACCCTCACCTTCTCCGCATCCAGCGCATACGCCGCGCTCGCCAGGTCGTTGTCGACCTTTTCGATCTTCAGCATGCCGGTCACCCACAACGGCGTGTAGATGTCGTCCAGCTTCAGCCCCTTGGGATAACGCACCAGCACCAACTGGTTGGGTGGCGGTGGCGGGACATGGATGCAGGCACCGGGGTAAGGCACCAGGAAGAACAGCGTGCTATGGCCCTTGGCATCGGTTTCCAACGGCACCGGATAACCGCCGATGCGAATGTGTTTGTCGTTCATCGACGCCACGGTCTTGGTCGAATACATCACCGCAGGCAAGCCTTTGCTCTGCTTCAGGCCGCCTTTCTGGGTGAAGGTGCCATTGGCTTCAGGGGAGTTGTGGTCGATTTCGGGCATCGCCTCGAGGGCTTTCTGGTCCGACTTGGGCATCAGTTCCAGCCAGTCGGTTTCCGGCAGTTCGGCGGCATGGGCAAGGCCGCTGCCCAATAGAAGAAGGGTTAACACTAGACGGCGCATGAAAAGGCTCGGCAATGGAAATGGTCAGTGAAACGCCGGGCATTCTAGCTCTCTCTGCGCGCCTCGCAGAGAGAGCCATCAGCATTCTGAGTCAGTTTCTTTTGATCAGGCCGTAGATCACCAGCAATACGATCGCGCCCACCAGGGCACCGATGAAGCCGGCGGCTTCACCCGCCTGATAGATGCCCAAGGCCTGGCCGCCATATGTGGCTGCCAACGAACCGCCAATACCGAGCAGGATGGTCATGATCCAGCCCATGCTGTCATCACCCGGTTTCAGGAAGCGCGCCAGCAGGCCAACGATCAAGCCGATAAAGATGGTTCCGATGATTCCCATGGCATTTCCTCTTTTGAGTAGGAGCTATGCCAAAGCCTAGTCAGGCTTTGGCACCTTGCCATGAGAGAATCCAGCCGACGAATGGTTCCAATAATGTTTCGGATTATTGCTCGGCGATCAGCGTCTCAACCTTGATAATCTGCTGGGCCAGCGTGGCCCGATCAGCGCAGCGCAAGTTGGCGTGGCCGACCTTGCGCCCGGCCTTGAACGCCTTGCCGTAGTGATGCAGATGGCAATCGGCGATGGCCAGGACCTTCTCGGTGTCCGGCACCTTGCCGATGAAGTTGAGCATGGCGCTTTCACCGACCTTGGCGGTCGAGCCCAGCGGCAGCCCGGCTACCGCCCGCAGGTGGTTTTCGAACTGGCTGCACTCGGCGCCTTCGGTGGTCCAGTGGCCGGAGTTATGCACCCGAGGAGCGATTTCATTGGCCTTGAGGCCGCCGTCCACTTCAAAGAACTCGAATGCCATCACGCCCACGTAATCCAGCTGCTTGAGCACCCGGCTGGAGTAATCCTCGGCCAGGGCCTGGAGCGGGTGGTCGGTGCTGGCGACAGACAGCTTGAGAATGCCGTCCTTGTGGGTGTTGTGCACCAGCGGGTAGAAACGGATTTCACCGTCGCGGGCACGCACGGCGATCAGCGAGACTTCACCGGTGAACGGCACGAAGCCTTCCAGCAGGCAGCCCACGCTGCCCAGCTCGGCGAACGTGCCGGCCACGTCCTCGGGGTTGCGCAGGACTTTCTGGCCCTTGCCGTCATAACCCAGGGTACGGGTCTTGAGCACGGCCGGCAGGCCAATGGACGCAACGGCGGCTTCCAGGTCGGCCTGGGACTGGATGTCGGCGAAGGCCGGGGTCGGGATGCCCAGGTCCTTGAACATGTTCTTTTCGAACCAGCGATCCCGGGCGATTCGCAAGGCTTCGGCGCTCGGGTAGACCGGAACGAACTGGGACAGGAAAGCAACGGTTTCGGCCGGGACGCTTTCGAATTCGAAGGTCACCAGATCGACTTCATCGGCCAGTTGGCGCAGGTGATCCTGGTCGCCGTAGTCGGCCCGCAGGTGCTCGCCCAATGCAGCGGCACAGGCGTCCGGCGCCGGGTCCAGGAAAGCGAAGTTCATCCCCAGGGGCGTACCCGCCAGGGCCAACATGCGGCCCAACTGGCCGCCACCGATTACACCGATCTTCATTCGTCAACCACCTCAGGCAATGCGCGGGTCTGGATTGTCCAGGACGCTGTCTGTCTGCTCAGCGCGGAATTTCTTCAACACGGTATGGAATTGCGGGTGCTTGGCGCCCAGGATGCTCGCCGACAGCAGGGCCGCGTTGATCGCGCCAGCCTTGCCGATGGCCAGGGTCGCGACCGGGATGCCGGCCGGCATCTGTACGATGGACAACAACGAGTCGACACCCGAGAGCATCGACGACTGCACCGGTACGCCCAGCACCGGCAGGTGGGTCTTGGCCGCACACATGCCCGGCAGATGAGCCGCGCCACCGGCACCGGCGATAATCACCTCGATGCCACGGGCCTCGGCTTCTTCGGCGTACTGGAACAGCAGGTCCGGGGTGCGGTGGGCAGAGACCACTTTCACCTCATAGGGGATGCCGAGCTTTTCCAGCATATCGGCGGTGTGGCTAAGGGTGGACCAATCGGACTTGGAGCCCATGATCACGCCAACCAGTGCACTCATCGTCGTGCCTCTTCTCTCTGGGCGCCCGCGGGCGCGTCAAAAAACAACAAGCCACGCGGGAAACCGGCGTGGCTTGTTGTACGAATAATGGCCGATCTGTACCGGCCGAAGGCCGCGCAGTATACCGCAATGAAGCAGATAAACAGCCCCCGTCGCGACCATCTGTCATTTGCAGTTAAACAGCAGTTTTATTGACCGGCGGGTCAGCGAAAGCACACCGCAAAATTCCCTATGTGGGAGATTCTATGTTGCAGGGCAACCCTGCAACATCGATGCAGGCTGACCCACCGCTATCGCGAGCAAGCTCGCTCCCACAGGGGTTATGTGTCGTTATCAAGAATGGGCGACGCCCTGCGCTACTCCGCCCTCGAGCTTGCGCCATAACAAACGCACATTGGCCTTGCGCACCAGGGCGCAACGGTACAGGCGGATCTCCAGGGGGACGTGCCATTGCGCACCGCCACAGATCACCAGTTCGCCCCGGGCGAGCTCGGCGCGCACGCTCAATTGCGGTACCCAGGCGATGCCCAGGCCTTCCAGCGCCATGCTCTTGAGGCTGTCGGCCATGGCTGTCTCATAGACGGTGGTGAAACGCAGCGCACGCTGGCGCAGCAACTGGTTCACCGAGCGACCGAGGAATGCCCCGGCGCTATAGGCCAGCAACGGCACGCTGGCCTCGCCTTCGAGGTCGAACATCGGCTTGCCGTCGGCGCCAGCGGCACACACCGGCAGCATTTCGGTCTGGCCCAGGTGCAGCGACGGAAAGATCTCCGGGTCCATCTGCATGGCCGAATCCGGGTCGTAGAACGCCAGCATCAGGTCGCAGCCCCCTTCGCGCAAGGCATGCACGGCATCGCCCACGTTGGTGGCCACCAGCCGCGTGGCGATGTTCATGCCTTCGTTGCGCAGTTGCGCGATCCAGCGTGGAAAGAAGCCCAGCGCCAGGGAGTGAGCGGCCGCCACCTGGATCACCTCGCCTTGCCCGCCTTCCAGGTGATGCAAATGACGCAGCACCTCGCCCAGTTGCTCCACCACCGTGCGCGCGGTCACCAGGAATAACTGCCCCGCCGCCGTCAGTTCGACCGGTGTGCGAGAGCGATTGACCAACGTCAGCCCCAGCGCCGCCTCGAGGCTGCGGATGCGTCGGCTGAAGGCCGGTTGCGTCACGAAGCGACGTTCAGCCGCCTGGGAGAAACTGCGGGTAGCGGCCAGGGCACTGAAGTCCTCGAGCCATTTGCTTTCAAGATTCATCACTCCTCCCGACCCACGCACCAAAACAGGTCACACGTTCGCCGCCCACGCGACGTCACACCGGCATTATGCCGAATATGCATAGGGCAGTGTTTAACAGCATTGGCCCTAATTTTCTCGAAGGCCTAGCATCCCCAGCGTTCCGGCTCAGACCGGGTCCTTATCGAGATGATTTCCGTCATGTCCTCCGCTGCATCTTTCCGCACAGAAAAAGACCTGCTTGGCGTACTCGAAGTACCAGCGCAAGCGTACTACGGCATCCAGACCCTGCGAGCGGTGAACAACTTCCGTCTCTCGGGCGTTCCGATTTCGCATTACCCGAAACTGGTGGTCGGTCTGGCCATGGTCAAGCAAGCCGCCGCTGACGCCAACCGCGAACTGGGCCAACTCAGCGAAGCCAAGCACGCAGCCATCAGCGAAGCCTGTGCACGATTGATCCGCGGTGATTTCCACGAAGAATTCGTGGTGGACATGATCCAGGGCGGCGCCGGCACGTCGACCAACATGAACGCCAACGAGGTGATCGCCAACATCGCGCTGGAGGCCATGGGCCACCAGAAGGGCGAGTACCAGTACCTGCACCCCAACAACGACGTGAACATGGCGCAGTCCACCAACGACGCCTACCCGACCGCGATCCGTCTGGGTCTGCTGTTGGGCCACGATGCGTTGCTGGCCAGCCTCGAAAGCCTGATCCAGGCATTCGCCGCCAAAGGCGAAGAATTCAGCCACGTCCTGAAAATGGGCCGCACCCAGCTGCAAGACGCCGTGCCGATGACCCTCGGTCAGGAGTTCCGTGCCTTCGCCACGACCCTGGGCGAAGACCTGGCGCGCCTGAAAACCCTGGCGCCCGAACTGCTCACCGAAGTGAACCTGGGCGGCACCGCCATCGGCACCGGCATCAACGCCGACCCACGCTATCAGGCCCTGGCCGTACAGCGCCTGGCGACCATCAGCGGCCAGCCGCTGGTTCCGGCCGCCGACCTGATCGAAGCCACCTCCGACATGGGCGCCTTCGTCCTGTTCTCCGGCATGCTCAAGCGCACCGCGGTCAAGCTGTCGAAGATCTGCAACGACCTGCGCCTGCTGTCCAGCGGACCGCGTACAGGCATCAATGAAATCAACCTGCCGGCCCGCCAGCCAGGCAGCTCGATCATGCCCGGCAAGGTCAACCCGGTGATCCCGGAAGCGGTCAACCAAGTGGCGTTCCAGATTATCGGCAACGACCTGGCCCTGACCATGGCGGCCGAAGGTGGCCAACTGCAACTGAACGTGATGGAACCGCTGATCGCCTTCAAGATCTTCGACTCGATCCGCCTGCTGCAACGGGCCATGGACATGCTGCGCGAACACTGCATCGTGGGCATCACCGCCAACGAAGCGCGCTGCCGTGAGCTGGTCGAGCACTCGATCGGCCTGGTCACCGCCCTGAACCCGTACATCGGCTATGAGAACGCCACCCGCATTGCCCGCGTCGCGCTGGAAAGCGGCCGCGGCGTGCTGGAACTGGTGCGTGAGGAAGGCCTGCTCGACGAGGCGATGCTCGACGACATCCTGCGCCCCGAAAACATGATTGCCCCGCGTCTGGTTCCGCTCAAAGCGTGATCGACGCGACCATTGCTCACCAGGTCGAGGGACTAGACACCTCTCACCTTTTGAGGGCTTGGGGACTTTCCCCAAGCCCTTTTTTTAATTGATAGCGAAAGGATGACCGAACCTGTAGGACCGAGACCACTCGTGATAAACGACGCCGCGCTGCCGTTGTAACCCGCGTCGTCAGCCATCATGGGCCGACTCGCCCCACAAGAACCTGACCGAAAGGCCAGGTAACTAAAGAGGCTGTTTCGTCGGACGCACCACAACTGTGCAGACGGGCACCGCACTGATAGGTATAGTGCCGCCCCTCTCGCATGCGAGGTCGTAAACAAGCGCCCCTTAAAACATGCGAACCCGAACTAATAACAACCCGCGAAATGGACCGGGACGAAACATCGCTTGACCTGCCTGGCCGCCTGTCGGCCGTCGTAACACGATGTTTCCAGCGGCCAGTATTTGCTTAAACAAAAAACAGCGAGGAATAATCCATGCTCGAAGTCATCAACGACTTCCTTTCAGGGAAAGTGCTGATCCTGCTTATTGTGGGACTCGGTGGCTACTTCACGATCCGCTCGCGCTTCGTCCAGTTCCGCCATTTCGGCCACATGTTCAGTGTCTTCAAAGAGTCCCTTCACGGCCAGGCTGGCCAGCTGAGCTCGTTCCAGGCCCTGATGCTGAGCCTCGCCGGCCGCGTCGGCGCCGGTAACATCGCCGGTGTCGGTATCGCCGTAACCCTCGGCGGCCCGGGCGCCGTGTTCTGGATGTGGGTCACCGCACTGGTGGGCATGTCCAGCAGCTTCTTCGAATGCACCCTGGCCCAGGTCTACAAGCGCGCCGACGGCGACGGCCTGTACCGTGGGGGCCCGGCCTACTACATCCAGCACGGCCTGAAGCTGAAAGGCATGGCGGTGGTGTTCTCCATCCTGCTGCTGGTCACCTACGGCTTCGCCTTCATCGGCCTGCAGTCCTACACCGTGACCCACTCGCTGCAGAACGCCTTTGCCTTCGACCCAAGCCACACCGGTATCGTCCTGGCGGTGCTGCTGGCCATCACCTTCATCGGCGGCATCAAACGCATCGCCGCGGTGTCCGACCTGCTGGTACCGGTCAAGACCCTGGCCTATATCGGCGTGACCCTGTACGTGATCGGCACCCAGATCGAATACGTGCCTGCCATGCTGGAAACCATCTTCAAGAGCGCCTTCGGCCTCGACCCAGCCTTCGGCGGCCTGCTCGGCAGCGCCATCGTGATGGGCGTGAAGCGTGGCGTGTTCGCCAACGAAGCAGGCCTGGGCAGTGCGCCGAACGTCGCCGCCGTGGCCGCCGTGAAACACCCGGGCGCCCAGGGCGTGGTCCAAGCCTTCAGTGTGTTCCTCGACACCTTCGTGATCTGCACCTGCACCGCGCTGCTGATCCTGCTGTCGGGCTTCTACACCCCGGGCTTCGAAGGTGACGGCATCGTCCTGACCCAGAACTCGCTGGCCGCCGTGGTCGGTGACTGGGGTCGCGTGTTCGTCAGCGTCGCGCTGTCGCTGTTCGTCTTCACCTGCATCCTCTATAACTACTACCTGGGCGAGAACAGCCTGCAGTTCCTCAGCCGCAACCGCGCCGTGCTGATGATTTTCCGCGGCCTGGTGCTGGCGCTGGTGGTATGGGGTTCGATGCAGGACCTTTCGACCGTGTTCGCCTTCGCCGACATCACCATGACCTGCCTGGCCTTCGTTAACTTGATGGCCCTGGCCATGTTGTTCAAGGTCGGCCTGCGCGTGATGCGCGACTACGACGAGCAGCGCCGCGCCGGCGTCAAGCAGCCAGTGTTCGACTCCAGCAAATTCACCGACCTGGACCTGGACCCGAAGGCCTGGCCGACCAGCCCAAGCCAATCGGCTCCACGCGAGCAAGGCGCAGCCCAGGGCACGCCTGCCACGCAACGCTGATCGCCCTGGCGGGTGGCTCCCCGCCACCCGCCGCGACAGACCGCAACGAGTGGCGTCCTGCCACTCGACGTGACACACCTTGCGCACGCAGGCATGCTGGGCGCAAGGTGCATTCGTCCAGGAGACCCATCAATGAAATCCGCCTCTTACCCTGCCGCGCAGCACGTCATGGTGCTCTACACCGGCGGCACCATTGGCATGCAGGCCAGTGCCCACGGCCTGGCCCCGGCTTCCGGTTTCGAAGCGCGGATGCGCGACTACCTGCACAGCCAACCCGAACTCGTCGTCCCACAATGGCGTTTCAGGGAAATGTCGCCGCTGATCGACAGCGCCAACATGACCCCGGCTTACTGGCAACAACTGCGCGAAGCAGTGGTTGACGCGGTGGACGTCCAAGGCTGCGACAGCGTGCTGATCCTGCACGGCACCGATACCCTGGCCTACAGCGCCGCAGCGATGAGCTTCCAGTTGCTGGGCCTGCACGCCCGCGTCTGTTTCACCGGCTCCATGCTGCCGGCCGGCGTGACCGACAGCGACGCCTGGGAAAACCTCAGCGGCGCGCTGGTTGCCCTCGGCCAAGGCCTGGCGCCGGGCGTGCATTTGTACTTCCATGGCGAATTGCTGGCGCCGACCCGTTGCGCCAAGGTGCGCAGCTTCGGTCGTCATCCGTTCAAGCGCCTGGAGCGCCAGGGCGGTGGCGTGAAAGCCTCGTCCTTGCCAGCGCAGCTGGATTATCGCCAGCCGAAGCAATTGGCCAACGTAGCGGCGCTGCCGCTGTTTCCCGGTATCAGTGCCGAGATCCTCGACGGCCTGCTCGGCAGTGGCATCCAGGGTTTGGTATTGGAATGCTACGGCAGCGGCACCGGCCCAAGCGACAATCCGGCTTTCCTCGCCAGCCTCCAGCGGGCGCGGGACAACGGCGTGGTGGTCGTGGCGGTGACGCAATGCCATGAAGGTGGCGTGGAGCTGGACGTGTACGAGGCCGGCAGTCGTCTGCGCGGTGTCGGCGTGCTGTCCGGCGGCGGCATGACCCGCGAGGCGGCGTTCGGCAAGCTGCAAGCGTTGATCGGCGCCGGGCTGGCCGTGGAAGACGTCCGCCGGCTGGTTGAGCTGGATCTGTGCGGTGAGCTGAGCTGAGCCCTGCCAACCGGTGAGGCGCGAATCTCCTCGCGCCTCATACCGCTACACCGAGAGGAACAAGGCCTTGGCGGCGGTGCTGCCGATGTCGGCACGCCAGATCCTTTCAACCGCCTGGCCGGCTTTCTGCTGGGCTTTCTGGAACTCAAGGCCCCGCCCACCCTGCTCGTACGTCTTCAGGTGAGCCTTGGTAAAGGCATCCGCTGCCGCATCCTGTTTCAGATAATGGAAGTGCGCGAACCACAGCACGCGGTTGTTGCGCCTCTCGCGAATCTCGTAGACCTGCAGGAAGTCGTTGCCTTTATTGTCTGAAATATCCACCCGGCCACCGGCCTTGCGGATACTGATCTCCTGCTCCTGCAGCAAATACTCCACCGCGCCAACGTTGGGCAGCTTTGCCTTGGTCATCGCGATGCGGGTGGTTCGCCCCAACTCCCGCAGACGCCTGGCACCGGCTCTCAGATCCTTGATCAACATTCGCGGGGCCTGGTCACCCAGTGCCTGCGTCAACTGCTCGATCTCCTCGGCACAGCGCTCGAACTCGGTTGCCTTGCCGACGATGAGATCCTCAACATCGATAGGCGGGCGCTCACTTCTGGACAGCCAACCGGCATCAGACATTTGTTGATCAAGAGTACCCAGCAGATCGCGCCCCTTCTTCTCCAGGCTCTTGAGTTTTTTTGCGGCACGGACGCTCAGCCCACCCGCGCCACCGAGCAATCGCGGGCTGTGTCCCAGACTCCAGCGACCTTGCCCATCCTGTTCAAGCCAGGGACCGGTTCGCGCCGGGTGGGCGGCGTCGATGATCACCACCCCCTCAAGCCGGCGTGACACTCGATACCACTGGCCTTCGACCTGGGCAAACCACAGGCTGCCCCGTCGATAGAGCCCCTGGTATTCACCCGAAACCACCAAGCCTTGCAATGTGGAAGGAGCCGCCAGTTTGAAGGTGTCGAGACTGGTCAGTTCAGGGGCGCAAAACCGGGCACGAGGGCTCGACCAGCCATAGACCAGCCGCGCCTTCGCCCCGTAAGGGTTGGCGGAAGCAGATGATGCCGGCTCTTTGATGATTGCGTTACCCGGCGGGACAACCGGAGCCTCAGCCTCGGTCACTGGCCGTTCCTCCAATCGGCTGATCGCTCCCAGGCGTGAACCTCCATGCACCAATACCAGCGCCAGGCTCATCAGCACCTCGGCCAAGGCTTCCCCGGTGTTTTCCACCCCCTCGCTGTCGACGAACTCATCAAGCCGCTCCGTGAGCTGGGCCAACAGGCCGATCATCACTACAGGCCCCTCCAACAGCGGCAGCAACAGGTTGAACGCTACCCAGCCAAACTGCGTGAAACTGTCCCAACGCGCCTGCGAGTCGGACACCGAGGCCCGTTTGGCCTGTTCGATCAACGCCTGGGCGCACGCCTTGTACAGGGCGCCGGCAATATCGCCCTGGATCAGCTCCGTGCCGAGCAATGCGGGCTCAGGAGTCCGGGGAGAGGTGACGTCGGACAGCAGCACCCGGCCGATGTGCGGCTCCTGGAAACCGCCGTTGGCGTAGATCCGCCGTGCAGAAGGCCCGAGCCCGGCGAGCACGCTGCCTTGCAACGCGCCGACATCCTTGATGGCGTCAAAAAGCGCGGCACGGGAAGCGAACTCCATCAAGGGCGCGGACGATGCAGGCCGATAAAGGACATGAGGCCCGTGACCGGCATCCCTGGGACCGATCACAAACATGTTGCCGACCACGTCGGGCGTCGCATTGGCCTCCGTCAGGAAGGCCAAGGGCCTGACGACCGGTTCATGCCCGGCCGCGAAATCGATGAAAGCCCTTGGCTGGAATACCGCAACGACGGAACGATAAGCCTGATCCGTCAGAATCTTCTTGATCTTCAGCTCCAGTGCCAACAACGGCAACAGGATGCCGAGGCGGTCGCCAAAGGCCTGCTGCCTGCGAGCCGAATCCAAAGGATCGTCCAGCAGCTTGCGTCGCAGCAGCTCGGGGTAGTGTTGGCCAATGTCGGCTCGCGAGGTCAGGTCCCGCAGGTACTCATAAGTCATCCAGGCGGGGGGATTGCCCCCCTGATAGGTGATTTTCGATTGAACCCGGGGAAAGGCGCCAAGATTCTTGATCGCCATTTCGGAAAACGTCCGGGTTTGCGCTTCACTGCGGCGGGGCGGAAATGGCGGATCGACGATCTCGAAGGAGGAATTGCTCACTCGAGACAAGGTCACTTCAATTTCGCTCACTGAGATATCGCTGCGCGCGGGATCATCCTCCAGCATCTTTTCCTTTAGCGCCTGGCCGGCAAACTCGAGGATGCTCGGAATACCCGTCATGAATGACGCCTGCCTTCGATGTTGGGCCGCCAGCGATGACAGCAATCGACTGTAGGCGCTACGATCCGCCAACGGTGCGCTCTTCAGCCAGGCAGGAAGCACATCCTGGAATGTCGACAGCCTGGCCTCATGCCCCGAGCGAAAGGCCCCCAGCAATGTACTGGGGCTGGAAACCTGTGCCACTTCGCGCTCAAGACTGGCCGTATCGGGATAAACCGAGGGCTTGATCCCGGCAAGCAGCTGCAACTGACGCTCCAGGAGACAGAGGGTCAAGGCGTCGAAGATGTCCTGCTCGGGTGTGTAGTTCCTCAGCTTCGAGTCCGCCGCGCGGCGCGCACCGAACCAGGACGCCTCCATCGCCGCCACCGAACCGAACACCTCGATACCGCCCGACAACGTGTAGAGCAAAGCGACTTCTCGTCCATTCATCTGACGTGTCATGGCCAATACCAACACGTCCTCCGCATGGGGAACGTCGCTGTCTCCCTCATAGACAAACGTAACGTAGGCTCGGGTGGTGCCCTGCCCTTTGGCCTGTTGTCGCAGCCCCTGCTCCGGATAATCGAGGACGGCCTGAACGGTGGCGTGTTCTTCGCCCATCAGCGCCGAAGCAGCCTGTTGCAATTGCGCCTTGAACAGATCGGACAGTTGTCGCCAGACGCTGGGGGTGCCCGTGCTCCAGAAATCCACCAGGTGCTGTTGGTAGGACTCAATCAGCAAGGAGGCCGATTCATCGAGCATCTGCTGGAGCTCACCCAAGGGGACCTTTTCGCCTTGGGGCGTCTCCGCACCAGGGAATTTCGCAAGAAAGCTGCCTTGGCTGAACGTCCTGACACCCACACCCCGACAGCGCTCGAGCAGTACCTCGGTCAACTCATGGGTGTTGTATCCCACTTTGTGCGGTTGGCCGCCCTCCAGGCGCCATTGAGGTTCAAGGATCACGGCCGTTGCAGCGGCAGGCGCCAACGCGGGGTCGTGCTCGGCGAGTATTTCTCGAAGCGTCGTCCGTGCGACATCCATCAGTGAAGGCCGTGATGCGAACAGCAGGTGCACACTCAAGGCCAGCGAGGTGATCTCGCCATCGGTTCGCAGGGGGCGTGGCAAGCTTGCGACCGAAGGGGCCGGGTTTGAAATCGACATGGTTGTTCCCAGTGGCAGGTAACGTGTAAAAATCTGCGACCTGCATAAAACGCGAGCCGCAACCGTTACCGGCGAGCGTAAACAGCCCTTTGCGGCATTGTGCGGTATTGGGTTATCGCTTTGCCCGGCATACAACTTGCTCGCTATACAGCGTCCCAAGGCCGGAAAACAACATGCTTCATTCCCACCTCACTACGCTAAACGCCGTCTCTCTGGTGCTCGATGCTTTCAAGCACGAAGGCCTGCCGAGCGAGGCGCTGTTGGCCGGCAGCGGCATCAGCACGGCGGACCTGGACCGGGCCGACACCCGCATCACCACCAATCAGGAAATGCAGGTTTGCGTCAACGCCGTGGCCCGCAAGCATGACATCGGCCTGGACCTCGGTCTGCGCATGCACGTGTCGTCCTACGGCATGCTCGGTTATGCGCTGCTCACCAGTGCCACCTTAGGTGACGCTTTGCGCCTGGCGCTGCGTTATCCGGCGCTATTGGGAACACTCTTCGACCTGAAACTGGACGACGACGGCCAGCACGTCTGGTTCAGCGCCAGCGACTACCGGGAAAACCCGGCCCTGGCGGCGTTCAACGCCGAATTCTGCATGGTCTCTCTGCGGGTCACCTGTAACGACCTGCTCGGCCATGTCTTGCCACTGCGCAGCGCACGCTTCCAGCACCCGGCGCCCGATTATCAGGCACGCTATGCCGCACACTTCGATTGCCCGGTAGGTTTCGACGCCATCGACAATGCCTTTGCCTTCGACCGGCATTGGCTTGACCAGCCTTTGCCATTGGCCGACCCCGTCACCCACCACGCCATGGTCGAACGCTGCCGCAAGCAGAACATCGAGTTCACCGGACGCCAGGCCTGGCTGGAACGGATCCGCCAACTGCTCAACGTCCAGCTGGAAGCCGCCCCCGGCCTGGAAGGCCTGGCCGAACAGATGAACTGCTCGGCACGCACCCTGCGCCGACACCTCAAGGACTGCGGCTGCAGCTACCAGGAGCTGCTGGATGAACTGCGCTTCGAACGGGCCAAGCAAATGCTGTGCGAAGACCAACTGCCGATCCACCGAATCGCCGAAAAGCTGGGCTTCAGCGAAACCGCGAGCTTCCGTCATGCCTTCGTGCGCTGGAGTGGTGTAGCGCCGAGTCAGTTCCGTCCCTGAGCCGCTGTCGTCGGCAAGCCACACCGGCTATGGAGGCTATGTGGGGAGTTGCCTTGCTCCCACAGGTAAGCGCTTTCGTCCTGACCGCCGTACCTCCGTCAAGCCACACATCCTTGCGCCTTTGCCTACAATTACGCCAGAATCCGCCGGCTTGTGCGCCTTGCCCCCGGACTCTATCGTTTTCCTGCCACTGCCCATCAGTGGTCGGGTTTAGTAGCCCGTGGTTCTCGGTAAGATGTATGAGTCTCCATCCAAGCAGGTCCACCCTGTGCTTGATGGTGGCTGTACGCAGGGCGCTTCGGCGCGCCGGCAATGCTGAGCTCCCCGGTCTACTAACCTGCGTACAGCCGCCACCCTTCTTTTAGTAGGGAAGAGGTTGCGGCTAAACCAAGGAGTTCTCAGCAAATGTTCAAAATAACCCCAAACCCTCCAGAGGCAGACCCCTCCTCACCTTACCTGGACGGCCTAAACGCAAAAAAGCTCGACGACGCCGCCAAACGTACCTTGGACTTCTATCTGTTACCCAAACAGAAAAAGCCTAAAGCCGGTACTCAGCCGGGCCAGCTATTTACCGTCATAGAAGACATCGACAACGAATGCCTGCTCGCCAACCTCAGCGAAACCCTGGCATCGGCTGATGCGATGGTCAATGACTTGGCATTCGAACTGGACGGCTCGCGACGTCATGTTGCCCTTGGCATTCAGCAACTGATCGAACTCAGTTCATTGCTGGCGAACCGGGCGCTGGAAAATGTCGATCCGCGATAGCGGACAGCTTTTCCAGACAGAAACCCGGCGCGTTGCGTCGGGTCTGCTTCATTTTTTTGGTTGTAAGCCACCCAGCCCAGCGGTTCCAACGCTCCTTTTTCCGTTTACGCCATGTGTAAAGGAACACCACAGGTGCACGGTGTGACGATCATCGTATTCGCCGAAACCAGGGATTGAGAAATTGGCAAGACACACACAGCGAAAATTTGAGGAATGGAGGGCTTATGCCAGTGCAGCCCGTATTGCTTCTAACGAGTTACTAGCATTGCTGGGAGGAGATTCAATAGGTCCTGAGCCCACGAACGCGCTTGATTTCGCATTGGTGCGATTCGGAGGCAGCGACGCCGTCGCCCTCGAACAGTTCGATCTGTGGGAATCAGAATATGGCTTCCCTTGGCATGACTCACCAGGGGTCATTAAAAACGATGCCCGGCATTTCGATCTCGCGCTGTGGTATGGAGATTTGTTATGCGGCCTATGCTTTGCCACACCCAGCGGCAAACGTACCTTGGTACGGATCAAGCTACTGGAAGGGCATCCTAAACGGGAAAATGGCCAGCATCCCTTGAAGGGAAGAGTCATCGAACTCTGCATATTCGCCGTTATCCAGTACTGCAAGATCATCGGCGCAGACTACATTGAAATCGATAAACCATTACCCGGAGCAGTCCCGGTATATATCGAGAACGAGTTCAGGATGGTGAACGGTACCCTTGTATTGACCTTTGATGCGTAATAGCATCACTTTAGAGGTGATCGAAAAATGAGCAAATTGAAAGCAACCCAAAGCGGTAAAGCCGGCAAACACAAAGGGCAAGGCACTTTCCGAGGCTCATTTGTGCACGGCCTGCGAAAAGCTCGTGTCACTACTTCAATGGACCTGCGAATACTCGACCGTATCCGGCGTGGTTCGTCCGACGAGCCAGACGGTGCGCTCGCTGGTTCGCATCAGGTCAAACTTTCGGCTAGTGCATAGAATCATGGCCGATTGTGAATACGGCGGCCAACTGGTTACCTTTTTTATCTGCCGTACCTTTCTACCCAGTTAATCTGGCCCACGTATTTTTTTATTCACTTCCGCGCCGATCCGTCCAAAACAAGGACAATTTACGGTCAAACCTTTTGGCCATTCTGATCCCCTTTTGGCCTCTCCTGCCGTTCTCTGAAACGCCGCCCGCCGCAAGACTGTAAGCAACCGGATCAGCCCTGCGGAAGACAAAAATGCTGACGATCTACTCGGACGATCATCACCTGCACCACGGCCGTTGCGAAATCATGGATGGGCAATTGATGCCCTGCTTCGAAATGCCTTCCCGGGCCGATCATGTACTGGAGCGGGTGAAGGCCCGGGCACTGGGTCCGGTGCAAGCGCCACAGGACTTCGGCCTAGCACCGATCCAACGCATCCACACCCCGGCCTATCTGGAGTTCTTCAAGGGTGCCTGGGATCGCTGGGCCGAATACCACCGCGACGGCGACTTGTTGCCCTATACATGGCCGGCCCGGACCCTGCGCACGGTCATCCCGGCCAGCTTGCACGGCCAGCTCGGCTATTACAGCTTCGACGGCGGCGCGCCGATCACCGCTGGCACTTGGCAGGCAGCCTACAGCGCCGCTCAGGTCGCCCTCACCGCCCAGGCCGACATCCAGCGCGGCGCCCGCAGCGCCTTTGCCTTGTGCCGGCCGCCGGGGCATCACGCCGCCAGCGATTTGATGGGCGGCTATTGCTACCTCAACAACGCAGCCATCGCCGCCCAGGCGTTTCTCGATCAGGGTCACGAGAAGGTGGCGATCCTCGATGTGGATTACCACCACGGCAATGGCACCCAGTCGATTTTCTATGAGCGCAGCGACGTGTTGTTCGCCTCGATCCACGGCCACCCGGAGGCCGAGTTTCCGTTCTTCCTGGGATACGCGGATGAGCGCGGCGAAGGGGTCGGGGAAGGTTTCAACTTCAACTATCCTCTACCGGCCGGTTCAGGCTGGGACACCTGGAGCGCCGCCCTGGAACAGGCGTGTGACGAAGTCCAGCGCTACGACGCCGATGTGATCGTCGTCTCTCTGGGCGTGGACACTTTCAAGGACGACCCGATTTCCCAATTCAAGCTCGACAGCCCGGATTACCTGGCGATGGGCAAGCGCATCGCCGCGCTCGGCAAGCCGACGCTGTTCGTGATGGAAGGCGGCTATGCGGTGGCCGAAATCGGCATCAATGCGGTGAACGTTCTCGAAGGTTTTCAAAGCGCCCAATGAGGAAAACAAGCATGAGCAGACTCAAGCGTTTGATGGTCCCCGCCCTTTGCACCGCGCTGCTTTGCGGTGCCGTCCAGGCTGAAGAGCGCACCTTGCGCGTCTACAACTGGTTCGACTACATCACGCCCAAGGCCCTGGAAGATTTCAAGGCGCAGAACAGCCAGGTCAAGCTGGTCTACGACATCTTCGACACCAACGAGGCCCTGGAAGCCAAATTGTTGACCGGTAATTCGGGCTACGACGTCGTGGTACCGTCCAACGTATTCCTCGCCAAGCAGATCGAAGCCGGAGTATTCCAACCGCTGGACCGTAGTAAATTGCCGAACTGGAACCACCTCGATCCCAAGCTGATGAAGCTGATCGAGGCCAACGATCCGGGCAACAAATTTGCCGTGCCCTACATGTACGGCACCATTCTGATCGGCTTCAATCCGGACAAGGTCAAGGCAGCCCTGGGCGACAACGCGCCGGTGGACAGCTGGGATCTGATCTTCAAGGAAGAGAACATCAGCAAGCTCAAGCAATGCGGCGTGGCGCTGCTGGATTCGCCTTCGGAAATCCTGCCCCTGGCCTTGCAGCACCTGGGTCTGGACCCCAACAGCAAGAAGCCGGCGGACTATGCCAAGGCCGAAGCGCTGTTGATGAAGATCCGCCCGCATATCACCTATTTCCACTCCTCCAAGTACATGGCTGACATCGCCAATGGCGACATCTGCGTGGCGGTGGGCTATTCCGGCAGTTTCTCCCAGGCGGCCAACCGGGCCAAGGATGCCAAGAACAGTGTGACCGTGGACATGCGCCTGCCCAAGGAAGGCGCACCGATCTGGTTCGACATGCTCGCCATTCCCAAAGGAGCGAAGAACCCAGACGACGCCTATACCTTCATCAACTATCTGTTGCAGCCGCAGGTGATCGCCCCGGTCAGCGATTTCGTCGGCTATCCGAACCCGAACAAGGACGCCACGGAAATGGTCGATCCGGCGATCCGCGGCAACCCCAACCTGTACCCGACCGAGACCGCCATGGCCACGCTCTACACCCTGCAACCCTTGCCCAGGGATGCCGAGCGCGCACGGACCCGGGCCTGGACGCGGATCAAATCCGGACAGTAATCCACTGCGGCATATACATAGTTACCACCTTCCCTGTCTCGCCCACTCCTAGCATGGGCTCCCCGAAGCATCTGGCTTCGGGGATTGGATGCATCGCGAGACAGGGAGACTCGAATGGCACGAACCTTAAGAACAACCGCGCAATCCACGCCTGAAGCCAGCCTCAGGGATGCTGTACTCAACCAATTGCTGGCCGGTCCTACCTCTCCGGAAGTTGCTGCCGTACTTTTGCGCAAAGCCCTCAAGAGACTCTATCCGGCACTGGACCTCGACCCACACAACACCGTCGTCGGGGAGCCAAACTGGGAAATTGTCGATGGCGAAATCGTGGAACGCCCCACACGCTATGAAACCCTGAGCAGCATGGTGGCCGAACGGGTGGGCGAAAACGAATCGACCATGTTGGTCGAGGGTCTGCATTATCTGACGCAACTGCCGCTGACTACGCCCGAAGTACATCTGCCAGTGCGCATCGGGCAGATCGGCAACATGATCAACGAGCTGGTGCCCACCATGTTGTCCGCCAGCCAGGAACAGCAACTGGCGTACTGGAACGCCTCGCTCGGTGCATCCGGGCCGCGCTGGCATGAACTTTCCCGCACATTGCGCAAGCTTTGGGACGTCAGGCAGGTCAAGGGCTGGACCGCGACCGAATGCGTCATGGCGAGATTGCTTTACCTTTACCCCGACCAGCAGGATCGCAAGGCGCACGACCGCTTTGACACTCACGCGTATTTGATCGACATCGATGATGTCAACGGCGACGAGGCAACTCGCGTAAACGAAAATTCGATCATGGTGCTAAGCGGCAAAATAGACGGCCAGGAAGTCATCCTGACCTACTCGCTGCGCAACGGCTACGAGAAATTCGACTCACAACATGCGCTGGGGCAATCCCTGCCCGCTCACCTGGGGACCGGCGTGCGCAGGAAAATCCAATGGCGGCTCTACGAACCCGACGGCAATATCTTCGACCACAAGGCCTGTGGATTGATCGCCATGCAGGTCCAGATCATTGGTTCGCCCGGGTTTCTGCAACGGTTCATACCGAGCGAAACCGAGCAGTCCTCTTCCGATGAATTGGACGTGGATAACGACCCGACCGAAGACTGGTTCCAGAAGCAGATACCCGACTGGTTGAAAGCCGCATCGGTATCAGACCAGATCCTGTTCGCCCAACACATGAAAAGCCTCTCGGCACTGAGCAGTGCCCATGCAGGCAAGACCTATCTGGACGATATTCCATCCATCAAGCGCTATACGTTGACGGCCCTGAAGCAGCAAATGCAATCGGAACATGCCGACGCCTCGACACTGGACCTGGAAAAAATACAGGTCCAGATCCGCAGTCTGGTCGCCTGGGGCACCTTCATTGTGCCGGGGAAATTTGAAACCGCCCGGTTCAGCCTGGTGGAGTTGGCCTTGCAGAACCTGATGGCGCTGCCTCCAGGCGATAAAACGGTCCGATCAGTCGATGGCACCGCCCTGCCCAAGTGGATGTCGGTCGACTATCTCGAAAAGCTCATTGCCCAAGTCGATATCGGTCGTGCCTATCCCGAGCTGATCAAGAGCAAATTGCTCGCCGATCCGACAGAGTCAAGCCGTCGCCAGAGCCTTTTCACCTCCCAACTGCACGTCCAGCTCCCCCTGCTCGCGCTGGAAAGCAAGATCCGTGGAATCGGGAACATCGATGAACGGGGCTACCGGTATGTATGCGCCCTGATGGAGCCCGAGAAAACCGATCACAAGATCGACGGGCAGACCATCGTGATACGCAAGCTTGCGTTCGTCTCCGAGCAGAGGGGTTCAGAGGACGTCGTGACCAATATGTTCGTGATCGGGCCCGAAAGCCCGGATGCCGGTCCCTGCCTGCTGTACCGGCCGCTGCTCGAACCGCAGCTTTGTCAGTATCCATCGTTCAGCAACCTGATCTATGCCATCAAGCAAACCGCGTCCCTGCGCCAATCGGTATTGGCCTGGTTACCCGACGGCGTGCGTGAAAACTACAGCCGATACGTTTTTTCAGGCCCGCTGCCCTCCCCCTGGACCATTATCGATTTTGTGACCGATCCTTTTTCGGCATGGGCCAATAGTGCCCCTATCAGGCTGAGTGAAAACACCCTGGGTGCGGATTTCCTGCCACAGTTGTTCAAGGCAAACGCCAATGCCCTGGCCGAGTTGGCCGATCGTCAATCGATTTCCAATAGCGAACACCGTTGGCAGACCTTCAAGCAAGCTGGCTGGTTGATTTTCAACCTGGCGCTGCCCTACCTGGGTTCGGCCGTCGGCACCGCCGCCTGGTTCTGGCAGATCCTCGACGACGTCGAATCCCTGACCCAGGACGACGAAACATCCAACAGCCAAGCCACATGGGAAGCCTTTGTCGACTTGCTGCTGAACATGGCAATGGCTATCACTGCCTATGCCATCGCCCACG
The DNA here is from genome assembly GCF_001269775.1 of Pseudomonas sp. Pf153. NCBI lineage: Bacteria > Pseudomonadati > Pseudomonadota > Gammaproteobacteria > Pseudomonadales > Pseudomonadaceae > Pseudomonas > Pseudomonas sp. Pf153. Next base: position 332,364 of record NZ_LHVL01000009.1, read on the forward strand.
CCAGGGAAGGTAAGCGTGGCCGTCGATCGACAGCGTCGGAGGTGGTGATCGAACTGGAGGATCTGAAAAAAATCGATCTGGTCATCGAAAAACGCCCAACGCTCAAGGGTAATGAACAGTTACCCGAACACTACGCCGTCATTCATTCCAGCGGTGCCTTGATCAGCAAATCGGGGCAAGGCGTGAAACTCCTCGAAACCTTCCGTATCGACAAACCCGAGAAACTGGAGCAACCCGAGACCGAAGGCGCGCTCAAAGGCCTCTATCCACGAGGCGAGGACTGGTACACACAAGTGGCGCATACCTGGTTCAAGGTCGCGGTGGAGGATGATCGGGTTTTCATTGTCGACGAGGCCAATCCTGCCCGTATCGGCCCAGCCTTGATGGCTGACACACATGGAAAATGGCATGTCGACACACGACTGCGTTTGCGTGGCCTCGGATCCAAAGGCGCCAGGCGGGCAGTCCTCGCCGAAGCAAAACGCCTCAGCACGCAACTGCTGTCGGAGCTGAACCGAATCGAGAACAGTAAACCGCAGAACCAGAAGCTCCTGACGATGAACGCCGAGGAAATGAACAAGGCTTCGGGCTCTGCCAAGGAAAGCAAGCGCGACGTGTACCTCAGCACCTTGAAGACGCAACGTGAAAGCTACGACGAAGCGCTGAGGATATTGACTGAATGGCCTGTTTTCCAGGCAAGGCCCGACGCCCCCCAGGCCAGGCTGGGCTACCTGAACGCACAGATCAATTTCACGTTCGAGGAAATAGACGCGCTGAACGAGCGATTTACCCCAGCCCTGAGAAAAGCCATGGACATGACCACCGCCGGTGTCGAAAGCCTGGAACAGGAACACATAGACGCTGCCGACAATATGATCCGAGTGGGCGACGACATGATAGAGCGCCTGGATTACATGGAGACCCGTTTTGCCAGGCTCAAGAAACTGGGCCGCGAAGGCTTTGAATTTCTGCGCCAGCACCGCGGAAAAATGCCCGCCTACGGAAGTGATGCGATCCGGCTTATCCAATTGGACATGTACCGGCATCTTTGCCTGTCACTCGACAGCGTCAGCACCATGCCCGAGGGCTGGGCGGACTTGAACCAGGTGGTCGATAACGTCACGGTCGCCTTCCAGAGCTTGCACGATGCCGTTGAAGAGCGCAGCGTGATACGCCTCGACGAGCAGATCGACGCCTATGGCAGCCTGACGGAACAGTTCTCTGCCATCGAAGAGCATCTGGAATATATTGCCAGTGAGTACAAGGACAGCGTTCGGCTGGCTGATCTCAACCGACTGGTCAAGCAAATCGGCCAGCTCAAGCGGCGAACACTGCATCATCTGGCCCAGGCGCTGGACGAAAGAAGCAACCGACGGACTACGGGCGCCGCCTATGAGAAGCGTCCGAGGCCGAGAAAAAGATTCATCAGGGCGCGGTTCTGGGGCCTGGTCAGTGGCGAACCTCGCTTGACGAAGCTGAAGGAGGAAACGGATTGGGTCGACGTCAAACACCCGTTTTCCGAGAAGATCATCGCCACGTTCCATCGCAAGGAGAGCGGCGAATGGGTGCCCCACGTCAATGCCGACGTCCCGCCGGCCAGCATGCCGTCGGTCGTTCCCCCCCTTAAAACCAGCGTGACGAAGGGCAAGGCGTTGATCAACGGCTTGACGGCATTCAAGGTGCAAGTCGCGGAAAACCTGCAGAAACCCTCGCGTTCGCCGGCCGGTCTCGGCGTGATCCTGAACGCCCATGCCAGCCGGATGGAGAAAGTCGGCGCCGCGATCACCAAAGCACTGGACTCGACTTCGAACGAAACGGTGGACGTCTCAGCCGAGGACCGGCGTATCGCCCAATCCACGAGCGCAGACCTCAAGAAGGCCGCGAAGGCTCTGTATGACGAGGGGTTTGCAGCCGTGCTCAAGGTCATCAAACAACGTCCACCCACCATGAGCAGCGTTACTTGGCTCAAGAGCCGGAACCAGATTTCCATCAGCAAGCAAAAAAGCCGACAACGTATCAAGGGCCCCTTGTATGGTTACCTGGACAGGTATGAGATCAAGGACCTGAAAGAAAACAAAACCCTCTGGTTTGCGGACTTCCACTATTCGACCGATTGGGTACCGGCTCACGCTTTCCTGTCTGCCCGCTTGAAGACGCCGGAACAGGTCAACCTGGGCAAAGCCGCCGATGTGACCAACGACCTCAACCAGCATCAACTGATCGACCATTACCGTAGCGAGATCGCCGTAGATCAAGCCATAGAAGTGTTTTTTCCCAAACGACCAGCATAACCCCGAGCACTGGGCGTCCCTGGGTGCCCAGTGTTCAACCGTCCCCGTTCCATGCCCTGTCCAGGCTCGCCAGTGCCGCTTCGATCGCCACTGGCGGGACGGCCGCAAACCCCAGCACGAGCCCGGCACGCACGTTCGACGCCGGTGTGGTGGGCAGCCAATAACTGCTCAGTCCATTGATTTCGACACCTGCGCGAGTCGCTTGGTCGATCAGTTCACGCTCGCGCTCGACACTGTCCACCGGCACCGTGACATGCAGCCCGGCCACGACCGTGGGCAAGGTTCCGACACCTTCTATAGCCCTCGGCCAGCCCGCAAGCAACGCATCGCGCCGCGTCAACGCGGCCCGCCGCATGCGCCGGATGTGCCGCTGGAAATGCCCGGCCGCCATGAATTCGGCCATCACCGCCTGGGTGCTGACTTCCGAATGGCGCACGTCCACCGCACGGCGACGGGCGAAGGCGTCCACCAGACCCGGTGGTAACACCAGATAGCCCAGGCGCAAGGCCGGGAATGCGACTTTGCCGAATGTCCCGACATACAGGACACGTCCCTGGCGATCCAGTGCCGCCAGCGGAGCCAGCGGCGCGCCGCTGTAGCGGTATTCGCCGTCATAATCGTCCTCGACGATCCAGCCGTCGTTGCGTTCGGCCCAGGCCAGCAGCTCCAGCCGCCGGGCCAGGCTCATGACGACACCGAGCGGATACTGGTGGGACGGGGTGACGTACGCCAGTCGACAGTTGCTCAACGTACCGAGCGCCGCGCAATCCAGCCCCTCGTTGTCCACAGGCACTCCGCGCACTTCGGCGCCGGCGACCGAAAACGCATGCCCGGCGGCGCGATAGCCAGGGTTTTCCACAGCGACGATGTCACCAGGATCCACCAACAGCTGTGCACAAAGGCTGATGCCCTGTTGGGCCCCACTGGTGATCACAATTTGTTCAGCCGTGCAGTGCAAGCCCCGAGAGCTTCGCAAGTACGCGGCAATCAGACTGCGCAAACGTGCGTCGCCCTGGGAGTCGCCATAACACAACTGCTGCAGATCCGGTTTGCGCCAGAAAGCCGCGTTCAGCTTGGCCCAGACGTCGAAGGGAAACAGATCGAAGGCCGGTACGCCGACCCGGAACGCCCGGGGAGGTCCACTGGGCGGCGGGTTCAGATGATGCTTTTCGACCCGTTCCAAGCCACCGCTGTGGATAACTTTACTGACGGGCGCCACTGGCAGATCGAGCCAATCCAGAGAGGTTTTTGTGGATAAACCTGGGGATAAGCCTGTAGAAAACCCTGTGGATACTTTTGTGGATATGTTTTTCAAGGGCAACGCCAATGAAGACAGCGTTGCCACATAAGTGCCGTCCCCCACTCGCCCTTCGATGAAACCCTCGGCATAGAGCTGATCGTAGGCCCGTACCACGCTATTGCGCGATATCGACAGCGCCGCCGCCAGATCGCGGCTGGCCGGCAGGCGCGTACCACTGGCCAAGCGCCCGTCCAATACCCGCGAACGCAAGGCTTGGTAAAGCTGACGACTCAGCCCGTGGCGACGGTCCAGCTCGATTCCGGCGGGATTGAAGGATAGCGGCGGCACCGCATTGGTCATCACAGCACCCTCAAAATGGTCCGATTGAATTTGCTGAAAGTGGCTCTTACAACAGACCAATAGCCTGCCTAGGATGTGCGCATTCGCCAAGGAAAATCGCCATGTACAACCCCAAAGCCTTTGCCGTTGAAGAGTTGACCCAACTGCATCACATGATCGGCGAATGCCGCCTGGCCGTATTGGTTACCCAAGGCGAGCTGGGTTTGCAGGCCAGTCACTTGCCCCTGTTGCTGGACCCGCAGCAAGGTCCCAACGGTACCCTGTACGGGCACCTGGCCCGGGCCAACCCACAATGGCGCGACCTGGAAGCCGGCGCCGAGGCATTGGTGATATTCGCCGGGGCCGACGCCTACGTCAGCCCCGCGTTCTACCCCGGCAAAGCCGAGCACGGCAAAGTCGTGCCGACCTGGAACTACCTGGCCGTGCATGCCTACGGTACCGCCGAAGTCTTCAGCGACGCCCATCGCTTGCGCAACCTGGTAAGTGCCCTCACCGACCGTCACGAAGCCGGCCGCGCCCAGCCGTGGAAAGTCGATGATGCGCCGCCCGACTACATCGACAGCATGCTCAAGGCCATCGTCGGCTTCGCCTTGCCGATCCAGTGCCTGGAAGGCAAACGCAAGCTCAGCCAGAACCGCACCCCTGCCGATGCAGCCGGGGTGCGCAACGGGCTCGCCGCCAGTCCCACCCCACAGGACCAGGCCCTCGCACGCCTGATGCCTGTCCCATCGACCGAGGAATGAAGATGAGCCAACTCAGGATCCGCTTAGTCACCGCTGCCGATCACGTCGCCTGGCTGCCATTGTGGCAGGCCTACCTGCGATTCTATAAGACCGAACTGCCGGACGCGGTCACCCAAAGCACTTGGCAACGCCTGCTCGATGACCGCGAGCCGACCCACGGCGCGCTCGCCTGGGACGGCGATGTTGCGGTAGGCCTGGTGCATTTCATTTACCACCGCTCGAACTGGAGCATCGAGAACTCCTGCTACCTGCAGGACCTGCTGGTGACCGAAAAAAGCCGGGGCACCGGGATCGGTCGCCAGCTCATCGAATTCGTCTACGCCACCGCCAAGGCCGACGGGTGCTGCAAGGTCCATTGGCTGACCCACGAGACCAATGCAACGGCGATCCAGCTTTATGAACGCATCGCCGAACGCCCAGGCTTCATTCAATTTCGCCAAGCCCTTTAAGGAGCACAGCATGTCGATTTCACTCGCCGATTGGAAAGGTGTCCCGGCGCCGTCCACCCGGCTGATCGAAGGCCGTTTCATCCGCCTGGAGAAGCTTGATCCGGCGCGCCATGGTGACGGTCTCTGGCAAGCCCTGGAAGGCCCCGGCGCCGATCCGAAGCTGTGGGACTATCTGCCTTATGGTCCCTTCCCGGAGCGCAAGGCTTTCGACGCGTGGCTGGACAACCACGCCGCCAACACCGACCCCTATTTCTTCACCGTGATCGACCGCGCCAGTGGCGATGTACAGGGTATCCTCAGCCTGATGTCCATCGTACCGGCCCAGGGTCGCATCGAGATTGGCCATGTGACCTTTGGTGCGCCGATGCAGCGCTCGCCGAAAAGCACCGAAGCGGTCTACCTGTTGGCCAAAGAGGCTTTCGCCCTGGGTTATCGGCGTCTGGAATGGAAGTGCAACAACGCCAACGCCCGCTCCAGGTACGCGGCCGAACGGCTGGGCTTCACCTTCGAAGGGGTGTTCCGCCAGCACATGGTGGTCAAGGGACAGAACCGCGACACGGCCTGGTATTCGATGCTCGACTCGGAATGGCCGGCGATTGGCGCAGGGTTCGAACGATGGTTGAGCGAAGAGAACCAGAGCGAGGGTGGGCAGGTGCGCAGTCTGGTGGAGTGCCGGACGCAGGTAGTTGACTGAAGGTCCGTCATCGCGAGCAGGGCTCGCGATGGCGACACTTCAGCCACCACAAACCAATAGCACTTACTCAGACTTGGGCTTCATCTCACCAATCTGCTTCAGCGAATCGGGAGTGACACCACGCCTTGCGTATTGCCAGGCCCAGTCCGGGATGGTCAAGTGGCTCTCCACATACACCGCAAAATCCAGACGGCTATGGCCCAGGCGGTTGGTGGGGAAATCAAAATTGTAGAGATACTGCTGGGCCCGGCGTTGGCCGACGGAGAGCAGGCGCTGCATGATCTGGTTGGCGCGGAACTCTTCCGGTCCAAGGGCGCTTCTCAAGGCAAGGGCCAGATGCAGCTCGGACTTCAATACCCTGGGTTCGGCCAGTGCACGTCGAATGGTGGCGTCGCTGAAATATGGCCCGATCAGGTCGGCCCAGATCTGACCGGCATAGTCCCTGCGCAGTTTCTGCAAGGAGCTCCAGAGATTTGGCGTATCGAATAACAACGCAACCCTGCTATTGGACGGAAGCTGTCCCGGGAAGCTGAACAGTTTGCCGACCGCAGGTATATCGTTGTCCATTATGTTGCCCCAGGCACCTCCCAGAAACACCAGGAAATCTGCCAGCTCTTCTTGTCGCGTGACGATACTTTGCAGGTTCCGGTCGTCGAACAACTGCATCCAGTCGATATTGATGTTTTCTGTGCGCTGCAACTCGCTATGGCGGCTGCTGGCATACTCGGCAATGAGCTGGTACCGCAAGTCGGACAGAGCGGGATTACGTAACCACCTGGCCACTTCACTGACGCGCAACAGGCCGCCCAGGTTATGCGCGATGACCGGCGACCGCAGGAGTAGATTCGCCCGCCTCAGCAAGTCGGGGAAACGCCCGAGGGCCGTCCTGAGCAAATCAACGGTCCGCTCGGCTGTGTCCGTGTAGATAAAATGATCGAACAGCTCAGACGTCTCCTCTACGTACCTGCCGGCATCGGCCAGCAGTAGGTCACTGGCATCATCCAGATCATCGCGGTTGACCAGGTAAGCTCCGTCGAGCAGCGCTTCCAACTGATCCTCGTCCAGATGACCGTGCAGCGCTTCCTCATGCAGAACGTAGGCCGAACTGTTGTTGGGATGATGATCTATCAGTTGTCTGGCGGTGACGCCATATTCCAGCAGGATGTGCGCCACATCGTTGGAAATCAGCAAGAACTGATCATTAAGCAGTTGCTGCACCAGCTGATGCTCGACAGGACCTATCAGGAGGTCTTCGAACAGCTGCTTCATGGCCTGTCTTTCTTCTCCGGAGTACGGCACGTTGATGCTGGGCGCCAATCTGGCCGGAGGCCGCTGCGACAATAAGCGCCCGACCTGCTGGAGAATTTCCGGCGGCAATCGGGTGCCAGGATCTGCGGTGATCGCCGTACGCACTGAGCTGTTTGCATGTAGGTCCAGGTAACGCAAGGTCGGCTGGAAAAGACGATGGGGATTGGGCGCGCCATAAACGATCCGGGTCAGGTCGAGCATCGCCGCCTGGCCCAACAAGTTATCCAGCGAGGGCGCGTTCTCGAAGAGCGCCTCTTGAGCTCGGGTGGGGGGTGGTGCGACGTAGTGCCCGATATGAGGATTGCCATCAACATAGTCGGCCACTTCGTTTCGCAAGCCTTGCATCGAAAATGCGTCCTGGGCCTGCCCTTCGTTCAGCCCGCGGGTGACGGCATTGAAAAAACAATCGCCATCACCTGGGATTTCCACAACTTTACCTCCCAACTCCAGGCTGTAATGGTGCTGGGTCATGCGAATCAGGACGATATCCGTATCCGTCCTGTCGGGATGGTTTTCCATCGGATAGATGGTTTCTTCCTGCCCGGAAGTAAAGCGCACCGACCAGACGTGTTCAGGCGATTGCCTGTTGATGATCAGCAGGCTGCGGTTTTGCGGCCAACTGGGCAGGCGCGTCATGATCGACGGAATCAGGTCCATCAGCTGGTTGTTCCAGGTGCCGGGTGTACGGATCTGCGCGGAGAGGCCGGAGGACGAAATGGCCGCTATCTTGGGTTTCGACGGCCCCGGCTGCGGAGCCGGATCACCCGGTCGCTTTCCACCGCCGCGGCCGAAGCCCACTGCACGCCATTCCCCATCGGACATCCGCGCCACGGTACTGCGCATCACCCCGCTGGAACGGATATCCAGCCCCGTCATCGGGTTGACGAGGGTGGCCTCGGTTGTATCCAGCCTCGTGTGGTCATGCACACGGAACACCGTGCCGTCGGGTTGCCGCACGTACACCGGACGCGCCGTCACATTACCGGTAGCTGCATTGCTGACCGTTGCGCGGTAGAACCCCCGGGCGTCGGCGGTCAGCCCGCGTATCACCGATGCATCCGTCACGGCATAAGGGCCATAAATCGCTGCGTCCAGGGGAAGTCCGGCCAGGGCTTCGTCCTGGCTCTGGCGGGCGGTCACCGCCCGAAAAAAGGACTGCCCGCGAGTGGATACGGCCGCGCCTCGGGTCAGGCGCCATCCGCCATGGTTCGCCACGGCATGCACGAATGCCAGGGTCTTCAGGTTCAGCGGGATAGCCCCGGTCCGGTAAATCAGCAAGCCGGTCTTGATAGCGCTCTTGAGCATCTGGAAACCCGGTGCCAGGAACATACCGGCCAGTTCCATGACGATCTCGATCACCATCTGTCCCAGCCTGCCATAGGTTTGATGGCGGACATTGCGATTGCTGTTGGAGCGGTGATCGGCATGGGCACTGTGGAAATTCACGTGGGCCCGATGGAGCACTTCAAGCAGATCACCGGCAATCAACGCGCCGCGGATCAGCGGGCGTCCGCCTTGTTGGCCCAAGGTCCGCTTTATCTGTACCGGGTCATTCGTGGAAATGCGTGAGCGGAAATACGCCTGCCAGTCCTCCCGTGGCAACAGCTCGGCAACCCCATCGCTCAGGTCAGCGAACTCATGGAAATCCTCGCCCTCGGGACTGTCGGGAAAATAAACGCCCACGGTGCCCTTGATCTGCGGCCCTTCTTGATCGGAAAACACCAGCACTCCATTGATGCTGACTGCATTGCCCATTCGGACGTGCTGGCCGCCGGCGGCCATGCTGCCGCCCAGAACCAGACCATGGACATGCACCGTGCGCCCCATGACCGGGGGGCGCGCCTCGGCCGATGGCGAGCGCAGGACAGCGTCCAGCCAGAGGGCAAGTTTTTTCGTCGATTTCGGTGGGCTGAAAGCCTTATCGAGCACTCGGGTCTTGAACACGGCGTCGCCCTTGAGCGATGCCTCATGCCCCTTGAATTTCAGATTCGCCAGATACGCGGTCTGCCAGGCCTTCTTGTAGGCCGGTTTATTCATTTCTTCCCTGAGCATGGCCTCATAACTTCCACCGGCATCGATGCTCGTCACCATCCTGGCCAGTTCTCTCCCGCTCAGCGTGACGAAATAACCGTTGGCCGGGTTCCGTATACGCTCGCCGTCCGAATCGACGATGTAGACACTCAGCACCTCCCTCATGGCATTCGGGTACTGGGATGGTCGCAGGTTATCCAATACCAACTGGGTCAGGCTGGTAACACGGGACTGCCTCGGGTTTGCCCTTTTGCCATAGAAAAATGTGACCATGGACTGATCCGGATCGGGATTTATATCCGGGTGCACGGTGGTCTGCAGGTACTGCCTGATCTTCTGGTGAGTGAACAGCGGCAAAGTCTTGATATCGCTGCTCGCCAACGTAAAGGCAGCCTCCAGTGCCCGCAATTCCAGACTGCGGTAATGGGATCTCTGGGAAGAACTCGCCGCTTTGAAAAAATCGGGGCGATTGTCTTCCACCAGCGCCTCCTGGCGGACAGCCAAGGGCCCGGCAAGGGACAACATGGGCAGCTCGAGCGCATCGTCCACACCCAGGACGAAGGCGGGCAAGCTGAGCAATCCGGTTGCCGGAGCACTCAGATAGGCGTCCAGTGCGGTGCTTTGCCAGCGCAGCAGGTCATCGGCCGCTGTTTCGAAGACGTGCCCTGACAATTCAGAGGAAATATCCCTGATCTTGCGCTTTTGTCCCTCGAAGAGGGGGTCTGTCTTCTGGATCAGTTCCTGGACGGTGCGGAACCTTTGTATCCCGCCTTCCAGTGAATACAGGAACAAGAAAGGCTCATCGGCCCGTTTGATCACCATTGCACCCGGCCATTTACGGGGCGTCGCGGCACCCATGTCGAGCATGACGGCGTAGGCATGGGGAATGGGCGCCCGCAGCAGGCGGTTTCGGTCCGCCATGGCAGGATGGGTCGTGATGAGGTCCAGCAGACGATCTTCGTCGTTGCGAAGGTTGCGCTCACTCTGGGTCAGTTGAAGGGTCGGATCCCGATCACCCTTGTACAGATCGAACAGATACAGGAAGCGCCGGCCCAACAAATGAGCCAGCGCCGCTTCTGCCGTGGAGGGGGGTGGCGTATCGAGTACGGCCCCTACGCTTTTGTTCGCACGAAACGCGATAAGGTCATCGAGGAACTGGCGCTTGAGGCTTTCGTCAGTTACCGGCTTAGCGATGTAGAAGACCGATTCCATGGTCGCTGCGGTCCTCTGATCCAAGGGGCTGGCCAGCAGGCTGTCGGCTTCTTCCACCGCATCCGGACGAGCGAAGAACCCCACGCCAGCGACTGTGTAGGTGGGCGGTGTATCCGATGCCAGGCAGCTCAGTAGGACATCGGTAAAGCGTTGCGAGGAAATCAGCGAACGCTGCCCCGTCGAGTCGACGGTGAAGTGATTCACGTAACAGTGATCCGGGTCCATTTGCTGGAGTGCCGTTGCATGGAATTTTCCTTCGGGGATCCTGGCCTTGATCCTGCTAACCAGCAGGTTCTTGAGTACCGTGTCGAACGTTGGAAGCGCGGCGAACAATCGGGCCAGCTTCACCTGATTGGCATCCAGAAGACCCAGTTGTCGCAGTTGCTCTTTTTCACGGGCGCCGAGCAAATTGCCCTGGGCATCCACTTCAGTGACAACGGGTTGTCCGATGCCCTGGTAACCGGGCGCAATGCCGGCTCGCAATTGCTGCAGGACCTCTTGCGAGAGGGCTTTACCATGGGCGCGTAGCGACGAGTAGTCCAGGGCCATGTGACTTCGGTGGGGATAGACCCAGCCGTCGCGGGGCGAAGAGGCGGAAGAAGAGGCCCGGCTTTGATGAGCCGCCAGGAAGCCTTGGGTGACGGCGCTGCGCAATGGAACCCAGGCGGTTTTCCGCTCGGCGGCCGAATCGATGGTCGTCACTTCCTGGTAAGTGACTTGAACCTGCGCGTCACCGGTCAGGCCCCATTGACCGAGCCATTGATCGGCGAATGTATGCGGCTGAAAACGAATACCGTTGGGTAACAGGCTGATGGGTTTCAAGGAGAGGTCCCGGTTGTTGTTGAGGAACCGGGAACCTATCGCCTCGTTCGATCAGCGATGACATACATATGTATCGCGGCGGCGGAGAAGTGTAAGCCACCATGTCTGCTAAAGGGTTCAGGCCAGCTTTTGCGCCAACACTGCAATGTGCTCCGGCCCGATCCCGCAGCAACCGCCCAAGTGGCTCGCGCCGCGCTTCTGCCAGTCGGCGGCCCACTGGAGGTAACCCGGCGGATCGAGGTCGTCGCGCAATGGATCCAGGCCGTCGTTGGCCGTCGCTTCCTTCGGTTGTGGAGGGAATGCATTGGCATAGGCACCGATGTGGATCTTCACACCCAGGCGTTCGAAGGTTTCCCGCGCGGCATCGATCGCAGCGCCGATGACCTCCGGCTGGCTGCAGTTGAACAGCAGCGCTTCCACGCCCAGTTCCACCGCCACCACCGCCGCATCCGCCACTGGCTCCCCGGAACGCAGGCGCGGCACTTCGTCGGTGTCTTCATCCTTCAAGGTAAACGATAGCCAGAACGGTTTTCCGTCGCTTGGCAAGCCGGCGTGAATCGCCTTCGCTTCGACCGTCGAGCTTTGGGTTTCGGCCAGCCACAGATCGACATGGGGGGCCAGTCCGGTCACCAGAGGCGCTACCAATTCGCTGGCGCGGGACGCATCGAACAAATCGGGCCGGTAGGACCCGAACAAGGGTGGCAAGGACCCTGCCACCCGTACCGCCTTGCCGGACGCCTGAACGGCCCGCCGCGCCAGCTCTCCGGCCAGCGCCGCCAATGCCTGGCCCTCCTCGGCGAAACGCGCTTCGCCGATATGAAACGGCACCACCGCGTAGCTGTTGCTGGTGATGACGTTGGCGCCGCTGGCGATATAAGCCGCGTGCACGTCCTCAACCGCTTGGGGCGCTTCACTCAGGGCCAGCGCCGACCACTCGGGCTGTCGGAACGGCGCGCCCCGGCGTTGCAGTTCGCGGCCCATGCCGCCATCCAGAATGACTGTCTTTGCTGAGCCCATATGCGATTCACTCATAAGCTTATGAAAATAACTCACTACCTGAGCCGTTCTTATAACTATTTAATACGCACTCTTTAGTTAACCACAACCTGTATTTTCAGCCAGGGGCCTTACATGAAACTTCAACCACTGCTGGCCCTCGGCCTGACACTGCTGGCCGCCACATCGCAAGCGTTCGCCGGTGCAACGCTGGACCGCATCGAACAGAAAAAGGAACTGGTCGGCGTCCTGATGGAAAGCTACCCGCCCTTCTCGTTCTTGAACGAGCAGAACCAACTTGATGGGTTCGATGTGGACGTGGCCAAGGCGGTGGCGCAGAAACTCGGCGTGAAATTGCGCCTGGAAACGCCGTCCTGGGACGTGATCGCCGCCGGGCATTGGAGTGGCCGCTACGACATCTGCATCTGCTCCATGACCCCGAGCAAGGCGCGCGCCGAAGTCTTCGACTTCCCGGTGCAGTACTACGCTTCGCCGGCGGTGATCGTGGTCAACGCCAAGGACGACAGCATCCAGGGCGCCAAGGACCTGAGCGGCAAGAAAGTCGGCCTGACCAGCGCCTCCAGCTACGAGAGCTACCTGAACAAGAACCTGGTGATTGAAGGCGCTGAAGACACTCAGTTGAGCTACCCCTTCGAAAACGTGCAAATCGCGCCTTACGACACCGACAACGTGGCCTTTCAGGACTTGGGCCTGGGCGCCGGGGTACGACTGGACGCGGTACTGACCAACCTGGTGACCGCCCAGCCTCGCCTGACCGAAGACAAGCGCTTCAAGCTGGCGGGCGAGCCTTTGTATTCCGAACCGAACTCGGTAGCCATCGAAAAGGGCGATGCACAGTGGGACAGCAAGGTGCGTGAAGTCTTCGCGCAGTTGAAACAGGACGGTACCTTGAGCAAACTCTCGCAAAAATGGATCGGCGCCGACATCACCCAATGACCTCTTTCCCGTCCCCTTCCGAGCCACCGCAAGCGGTGGCTCAGTCGCGCCTGCAGAAAATCTTCGGCTTTCGCACACGGCTGTATCTGACCTGGGTCGCCATGCTGGTGCTGTTCGCGAGTTTTTTCCTGACCTTCGATCTGAAGTTCTCCATCATCCTCGATAAGCTGCCAAACCTGGTCGGCCTGCACCTGGCACCGAATGGATTTCTGCAAGGGGCGGCGCTCACCCTGTTCCTGTGCCTGTGTTCGATCATCGCTTCGTCACTGCTGGGCTTCGCAGCCGCCCTGGCAAGGCTATCCAGCAGCGCCGTGGCGTTCGGCATTGCCAGCTTCTACGCATCGTTCTTCCGTGGCACCCCGCTGCTGATCCAGATCCTCTTGATCTACCTCGGCCTGCCACAACTGGGCGTGGTTCCCGGCGCAATCGCCGCCGGCGTGATCGCCCTGTCGCTGAACTACGGCGCCTACCTGAGTGAAATCTTCCGCGCCGGCATTCTCGGCGTGCCTCATGGACAGCGCGAAGCCTCCCTGGCCCTGGGCCTGAGCGACACCGTAATCTTCTGGCGCGTTACCCTGCCCCAGGCCATGCGCACCATCATCCCGCCGACCACCAACCAATTCATCTCCATGCTCAAGGACTCGTCCCTGATCTCGGTGATGGGCGTCTGGGAGGTGATGTTTCTGGCGCAGTCTTATGGCCGCTCCAGCTACCGCTACATCGAAATGCTCACCACGGCGGCAATCATCTACTGGCTGATGTCCATCGCCCTGGAGCTGATCCAGGCGCGGATGGAGCGACATTATGGGAAGGCATATCTCAAGCGGAGTTGAAGATTCCCAGGCGGTCAAACAGACAGGTCCGATCAGGCTGTAGGGCAACGCCTCACGTCATGGAAGTCAACGGGCGATGACGTGAGCACACTTCGACCCAACCTACGCATCGCATCCCTCATGTCCCGCCAGAAACGAGGAAACCACCGGCATCACGCCCAGGGTTGGAATTTCTAAAGTGCGGCTTCTTCCCATGAGAGGCCACATTCGATGCCTACCCAACACTTATATCCGCCCCAACACCTTGCCCTGGCGGTTGCTCTGGTACTTGGCTTCGCCGACATTTCCCTGGCCCAGCCGCCCGCCGATCTCTCCACGACCGCTGCGCAGAAAGAGCGCCTCGAAGCGATCGCAAACGCTGCCGACACCAAGCGCACCCATGCGAAAAAACCGCGTAAGGGCGACGCGATATGGAACAAGTCCAACGACCTCGTGATCATCAGCGCAGGCGGAAAGTTTCCTGGAGTCCTGGACGGAGGCGGTGGAGCCAATGTCCTGCGCTTGGATGCCGCAAAGTACCCCCACTTGGATAAAGCGATTAACTTCGAGGCGTTGCATGTCACAAGTGGCAACTGGACGCACACCGGCGATTTCGATGGTTGGAGCGTGATCGAGCCCGACACCACGCTGCTCAATACCGGCCGGATACAGGGTCAGGTCGGGGTCCTCGGCGGGTTCGACAATCAAGGGACCGTGACGCACGGCGTGGCCATCGAGTCCGGTGCCCGGATGACGAATTCGGGCACGGTGAGCGGCCGTGTCGATGTGCATGAAAAGGCCTGGTTCGGTGGCAACGGCACAGTGGGAGATCTGCATGTGGCGGGGCAGCTGGAAGTCGGTCCAACGACTGGCGCCCCCTCGGTGATGAGGGATTTCTCATTGTCGGAGACCGCAGTGCTGGTCTACGGCCTCAATCCTGCCGGGGACAGCGCCACGATCAATGTCGAAGGCACCGCAGCGCTCAACAACGCAACGTTAAAGATCGATGCCGCACCGGGGGAATACCTCGACTCCCGCGAACACACCGTTATCAAGGCTTCCAGGGTCGAGGGTGAATTCGGAAACGTTGTCAATGAGCTTGCCTACATGACCGCGACGCCCCGTTACGAGGCGACACAGGTGAATCTGACCTACGCCCGCAACGACGTTCCGCTCGACGCGGCAGCAACGTCCGATAATGGTCGGGAATTCGCGGCGAACGCCAGAGAACCGCAAGCCATCCCAGCACCGGAGCCCGAGTCGGTGCAGACGCCGGCCGTCACACAGGCACCTGACGACAAAACGAGAGTACCTGTACCGATACCCAAACCCGCCGAGCCCCCCATCAAAGCCCCCGCCGCGCAAGTAGCCGTCAGCCAGCCACGCGCCGCTCAACCCGTTGCCAAGCCCAACGCCGCCATCACCGCCCTGCTGGGCAGCAACCGAATCGTCGCCGCCGATGCCATCGATCAACTGACCGGCTCTCCCACGGCAGACCTGGCCAATGCCACCCTGAACAGCATCGCCCCGATCAGCACCGGCATGCTTTCGGCCATGGGCCGACAAACGCCGGGAAGCGCGTCCCTCGACGGTCAGGTCTGGGTCCAGGCCATCGGCAACAGCGGAGTGGTTGGCAGGCAATGGGAAAGCGAGGCCCTGAAACATTCGACAAAGGGCCTGATGTTGGGGACCGATTGGGCTGTCAGTCCTGAATGGCGCCTGGGAATCATCGGCAGCAAGACGCAAACACGTCTGGACGGTTATCGATTCGACGGCGAACTCGACAGTTGGTACCTGGGCGCCTACGCCTTGCGTCAGGGCGGGCCATGGGCCCTGCGCCTGGGCGCCGTTTATGGCGACCATGATGGCAGCACCAAGCGCCACGTGGCTTTCAACGGTTTCACTGATCGTCTCAAGGGGCGTTACGATGCCAACACCCAGCAGGTGTTCGGGCAAATCGGCTACAACCTGGGTAGCGCCCCTCTGGTGGTCGAACCCTATGCCCTCCTGGGTTACCAGCGCTATGAACGCGACCGCTATACGGAAAAAGGTGGCGACGCGGCATTGAAGGTCGACGGCCAGACCCAGGACTATTACAACAGCACCCTGGGCCTGCGCCTCGCCCGTGTCTTTGCCCTTGATCAGGGCGTGCAGTTGACACCCCGCCTCAACGTCGGTTGGAAACACATCTACGGCGATGTGACGGGCAGCGCCCGCCAGAGCCTGGTAGCCGGGGGAGATGCCTATACAGTTGAAGGTACCGAGCTGGATCGTGACAGCTTGCTTCTCGAAGCAGGACTGGACCTGACGGTCTCGCCACGGCATACGCTAGGGGTGGGTTACAGCGGTGAAACGGGTAACGACAACCGCAGCCATGCCTTGATGGGACAATGGCGGATGATGTTCTGACCCATTGTGGGAGCGAGCCTGCTCGCTCCCACAGCAGTCAGTTCATCTACAAAACCCAGGCATAAAAAAAGGGGAGCACATGCCCCCCCGAGGTTAAACGTTGCATCGAGGCTGTTCGATCAGCCTTCGATCTCGATCAGGATCTCGCCCGGATTGACCCGGTCGCCCTTCGCCACATGAATGGCAGTCACCTTGCCAGCGATGGCGGCCTGCACTTCGGTCTCCATCTTCATGGCTTCGGTGATCAATACCGCCTGGCCGGCCTTCACCACATCGCCTTCCTTGACCAGCACATCGACGATGTTCCCCGGCATGGTGGTGCTGACGTGGCCCGGTGCAGAGGCTTGCTTGCGCTTGCTGCTGCCGCCGCCGACGAACTCGTTGAGCGGTTCGAAGACGACTTCCTCCGGCATGCCATCGATGGACAGATAGAAGTGACGCTTGCCTTCGGCCTTGACGCCAACGCCAGTGATGTCGACGCGGTATGTCTCACCGTGCACGTCGATGACGAACTCGGTCGGCACGCCTTCGCCGCCGGCAGAACTGACAGCGCCTGCCTCGGGGATTGGCAACAGCACTTCCGGAGTCAGGGTGCCGGCTTCGCGTTCTTCGAGGAACTTGCGGCCGATGTCCGGGAACATCGCGTAGGTCAAAACGTCTTCTTCAGACTTGGCAAGCGCGCCGATTTCACCGCGCAGTTTGGTCATTTCCGGCTTGAGCAGATCGGCCGGACGCACGTCGATCACGTCCTCGCTGCCGATGGCCTGGCGACGCAGTTTCTCATTCACCGCACCCGGCGCCTTGCCGTAGCCGCCCTGCAGATAGAGTTTCACTTCATTGGTAATGGTCTTGTAGCGCTCACCGGCCAGCACGTTGAAAAACGCCTGGGTACCGACGATCTGCGAAGTCGGAGTCACCAGCGGCGGGAAGCCGAGGTCTTCGCGTACGCGCGGGATTTCCGCCAGCACTTCGTTCATGCGGTTGAGCGCGCCCTGCTCTTTCAACTGGTTGGCGAGGTTGGATATCATCCCGCCCGGCACCTGGTTGACCTGCACACGGGTATCCACCGCCGTGAATTCGCTTTCGAACTGGTGGTACTTCTTGCGCACGGCATAGAAATACAGGCCGATCTCCTGCAGCAGCTCCAGGTCCAGGCCGGTGTCGAATTCACTGCCCTTGAGGGCCGCCACCATCGATTCGGTGCCCGGATGGCTGGTGCCCCAGGCGAAGCTGGAGATCGCGGTGTCGATATGGTCGGCGCCGTTTTCCACGGCCTTGAGCTGGCACATCGCAGCCAGGCCGGCAGTGTCGTGGGAGTGGATGAACACGGGCAACGATTGCTCGGCCTTCAGCGCCTTCACCAGCTCGCCGGTGGCGTATGGCGTCAGCAAGCCGGCCATGTCCTTGATGGCGACCGAGTCGCAGCCCATGGCTTCCATCTGCTTGGCCTGGGCCACGAAAGCGTCGATGGTATGCACCGGGCTGGTGGTGTAGGCGATGGTGCCCTGGGCATGCTTGCCGGCAGCCTTCACCGCTTCGATGGCAACCCGCAGGTTACGTACGTCGTTCATCGCATCGAAAATACGGAACACATCGATGCCGTTGACCGCAGCCTTGGCCACGAACGCCCTGACCACGTCGTCGCTGTAATGGCGGTAGCCCAGCAGGTTCTGGCCGCGCAGCAGCATTTGCAGGCGCGTGTTGGGCAGCGCGGCGCGCAGTTGGCGCAGGCGCTCCCACGGATCTTCCTTGAGGAAGCGCACACAGGCGTCGAATGTCGCGCCGCCCCAGACCTCCAGCGACCAATAGCCGACTTTGTCGAGTTTGTCGCAGATCGGCAGCATGTCTTCAGTGCGCATGCGGGTAGCAAGCAGCGATTGGTGAGCGTCGCGCAGGATTGTGTCGGTTACGTGGATCTTCTTGGACATTGTCATGATTCCTTACAGGCCTGCGTGGGCGGCAATGGCGGCGGCGATGGCCAAGGCCAGCTCTTCGGGTTTGCGCTTGATCGAGTAGTTGGTCAGTTCAGGGTGGCTTTCAACGAAGCTGGTGTTGAACTGGCCGCTACGGAATTCCGGGTTGCGCAGGATTTCCTGGTAATACGCGGCGGTGGTCTTGACCCCTTGCAGGCGCATGTCGTCCAGAGCCCGCAGACC
This sequence comes from Pseudomonas sp. Pf153, assembly GCF_001269775.1. Taxonomy (NCBI): domain Bacteria; kingdom Pseudomonadati; phylum Pseudomonadota; class Gammaproteobacteria; order Pseudomonadales; family Pseudomonadaceae; genus Pseudomonas; species Pseudomonas sp. Pf153. The sequence goes on from NZ_LHVL01000009.1 coordinate 350,844, forward strand.
ACGGTCCATGGCTTCTTCCCAGGTCAACGCCCAGACCACCAGTTTCAGGCACATCGAATCGTAGAACGGTGGGATGGTGTAGCCGGTGTAGATCGCCGTGTCGGTGCGCACACCCGGGCCGCCGGGGGCGTAGTAGCGGGTGATCTTGCCGAAGCTGGGCAGGAAGTTGTTTTTCGGGTCCTCGGCATTGATCCGGAACTGCAAGGCGAAACCGCGATGCTGGATGTCTTCCTGCTTGACCGACAGCGGCAATCCGGAAGCGATGCGGATCTGCTCGCGGACAATGTCGATACCGGTGATTTCTTCGGTGATGGTGTGCTCCACCTGCACCCGGGTATTCATCTCCATGAAATACACCTCGCCCTCGGCGAGCAGGAACTCCACGGTGCCAGCATTCTCATAACCCACGGCCTTGGCGGCACGCACCGACAGGTCGCCAATATAGGCGCGCTGCTCGGGGGTCAGCTGGGGGCTGGGGGCGATTTCGATCAGCTTCTGGTTGCGACGCTGGATAGAACAGTCACGCTCAAACAGATGCACCACGTTGCCGAAACTGTCGCCCAGGATCTGCGCTTCGATGTGCTTGGGATTGACGATGCACTTTTCCAGGAACACTTCCGCCGAACCGAACGCCTTGGTGGCTTCGGAAATCACCCGGGGGAAGGCCTGCTCGAGTTCTTCGCGGCTGTTGCAGCGACGAATGCCTCGACCACCACCACCGGACGTGGCCTTGAGCATCACCGGATAACCGATCCGGTCGCCTTCGGCCAACGCCTCTTCGATGCCCGACACGTTGCCTTCGGTGCCTGGAGTGACCGGCACACCGGCCTTGATCATGCTGCGGCGCGCTTCGGTCTTGTCACCCATGCGCCGGATGACTTCCGCCGCAGGGCCGATGAATTTGATGCCACGTTCGGCACAGATGTCGGCCAGTTCGGCATTTTCCGAGAGGAAACCATAGCCAGGATGCAACGCATCGCAGCCGGTTTCCACAGCGAGGTTCACCAGTTTGCGCGGATTGAGATAGCCGGCCAGCGGATCGGCGCCGATGCTGTGGGCCTCGTCCGCACGCTTGACATGCAAGGCATGACGGTCAGCGTCGGAGTAGACCGCGACCGAGCGGATGCCCATCTCGGCGCAAGCACGCACGATGCGGACGGCAATCTCACCACGGTTGGCGATCAGGATCTTTGTTATCAATTGGAGGTTCCCTTGAGCCGGTGATACCACGGCCTGAAGATCAGGCCGACGCGTGACCAGATGTAACAATCGGTCGCAGCTCCACACTAGTACTGGCCGTTGATTAACAAAAATGAATAATTATTGGGTCATGCATAAACCAGGACTTATAGTTAAGCCAATCGTTTTGGGTCAAGGTAGCTGAATCATGCGTAAGTCATTGATGCGTATGACATTGCGTCAACTGCAGATTTTCAATGAGGTGTGCGACCTGAGGTCCTACAGTCGTGCAGCCGACGAAATGTCTCTCACACAACCTGCCGTCAGCCTACAGATTCGGTCCCTTGAAGAGCTGATCGGCCAGCCGCTGTTTGAGTATGTAGGCAAAAAGCTCTACATGACCGAAGCCGCCGAAGCCCTCCAACGCGCCAGCCGGGACATCTTCGGGCGCCTGGAAAATCTCGATATGCAGCTATCGGACATGCAGGGCTCTTTGCAAGGCCAACTGAAGCTGGCGGTGGAATCGAGCGCTAAATATTTCGTGCCGCATCTGTTTGCCGCGTTCAAGCGCCAGCATCCGGAGGTCAATCTGAGTCTTACGGTGGTCAACCGTGGCCAGGTGATACGCCGGCTTTCGGATAACCGTGACGACCTGGTGATCATGTCCATGGTGCCCCAGGACATGGGCCTGGAGTTCTTGCCGTTTCTCAACAATCCCATCGTTGCCGTTGCGCCACCGGATCATCCGCTGTGCCACGTGGGGCCGCTGCGCTTGCAGGACTTGGAGCCCTACACGCTGCTGCTGCGCGAACCTGGGTCCGGCACGCGGCTGGCCTGCGAAGAATACTTCAAGGAGAAGCGGGTGCATTTCACTCAGACATTGGAAGTCGCCTCAGCGGAGGCCCAACGCGAATGCGTGGTGGCCGGACTGGGCGTGGCGCTGTTGACGCGCCACGCCGTGAGCCGAGAACTGTCGTCCGGCGCACTCATCGAGCTGCCGGTGGAGGAACTGCCACTGTATCGAAGCTGGTGCCTGGTACAGGCCAGGGCGAAACGGTTGTCACCGGTGGCCCACGCCTTCCTGGCGTTCGTTCGCGGCGAACGGGCTCAGATCATTGGCCTGGTTGAGCGTTTCGACGGGAAGCCACCGGCGTTGCCTGCCAGTAATTGAATTCCACTGCGTCAGGGAATTCGCTGATTTCGGCCAGTAGTTGGCGCTGTTCAAAGCGGTCTTCGATTGCACGACGGAACGCCATGCGGCGCTGGTCTTCCTGCTGACGACGGGTTTTGACGGCGCTGCGTTCTTCGTAGGACTGGGTCATGTCGAGACTCCCAAGACGTATACGGGAGTTTCAAGATGAAGGCACGGGATGACGGTTTGGCGGCGCGTCGGTTACAGAACGATGAATGTTACTGAGCTTCAAGCTTGAGGCTTGAGGCTTGAGGCTTGAGGCTTCAATCATCCAACGCTTTCACCGACTTGGGAGACAGCCGAAGGCTGCGCAGGCTGCGCTTGACGCTCTTGAGGTGGTTGACCAGGCTCGGGCCGCGAGCCATGGCGACCCCCATTGCCAGCACATCGATGACGACCAGGTGCGCGATGCGCGAGGTCAAGGGCGTGTAGATTTCGGTGTCTTCATGTACGTCGATGGCCAGGTTCACCGTCGAGAGCTCGGCCAATGGCGTCTGGCTCGGGCACAAGGTGATCAGCGAGGCGCCGCTTTCGCGCACCAGGTTGGCGGTGATCAGCAGATCCTTGGAGCGACCCGACTGAGAAATGCAGATCGCCACGTCGGTGGGTTTCAACGTGACCGCCGACATCGCCTGCATGTGCGGGTCGGAATAGGCAGCCGCCGTGAGCAGCAGACGGAAAAACTTGTGTTGCGCATCAGCAGCCACCGCCCCCGATGCACCGAAGCCATAGAACTCGACACGCTGGGCCTGGGACATGGCCGTGACGGCTTTTTGCAAGGCCACCGGGTCGAGCTTCTCACGAACCTCCATCAGGGTATGCAGGGTCGTGTCGAAAATTTTCAGGCTGTAGTCGGCGACCGAATCGTCTTCATGAATCGCAAACTGACCGAAGCTCGCGCCGGCCGCCAGGCTTTGTGCAAGCTTGAGTTTCAGATCCTGGAAACCCGAGCAACCGATGGCACGGCAGAACCGCACGATGGTCGGCTCGCTGATGCCGACACTGTGGGCAAGATCAGCCATGGAGCTGTGCATCACGGCCGCGGGATCGAGCAGTACGTGATCGGCAACTTTCAGCTCCGATTTGCGCAGCAGGTGACGTGACTGGGCGATGTGTTGCAACAGGTTCAAGGGACTGGACTCTTGTTATTGGCGGCGTTATTGGCAGGTGCCAGGGATGCGGCGATGATGTAGCCAAGCTTGTAGTTATACTACATGAATTACCTTTTTGCCCGCCCAATGCGTAACTCGATCTCCCGATTTCATGCCGCATGCGCGTCATGTAGCAGAGGTGGGCCATAAATCGCCAGGGTTGTCGCTCAACAGCGCAGCCAGGCTCTGTGCCTCGACCGGGCGGCTGACCAGGTAGCCCTGGACTTCATCGCAATGCTCGGCTTTCAGAAATGCCAGCTGGCCCTGCCGTTCAACGCCTTCGGCAACCACCTTGAGCGACAACCCATGGGCCATCGCAATGATCGCCCGGGTGATCGCGGCATCCTCACCGCCCTCCTCTAACCCGCGAATGAATGCCTGGTCGATCTTCACGTAATCCACCGGGATACGCTTGAGGTAGCTCAGGGAAGAATAGCCGGTGCCGAAATCGTCAATCGCCAGTTTGACTCCGAGATCACGCAGTTGCTGGAAGGTGGCGATGATGTGTTCGACGCTGTCGAGTAACTGGCTCTCGGTCAGTTCCAGTTCCAGGTAATGAGGCGCCAGACCGGTTTCTTCCAGCACTTGCCGCACGAGGCTGACCAACTTGCCCTGACGTAACTGATGCACCGACAGATTCACCGATACCCTGATCGGTGCCAGCCCCTGGCGCTGCCATTCGCAGGCCTGCCAGCAGGCCTGACGCAGCACGAACTCGCCAATCGGTCCGATCAGCCCGGTCTCTTCGGCCAAACCGATGAACTCCGCCGGCGGCACCCGGCCCATGGTCGGATGATCCCAGCGTACCAAGGCTTCGGCGGCGTTCAGACGGCCGGTCTCCAGACACAGCTTGGGTTGGTAGAACACCTTCAATTGCTGCTCTTCCAGGGCTTTGCGCAATTGGTTTTCCAGTTGCAGGCGCTCCAACGTGCTGGCCTGGAGGCTGTCGGTATAGAACTGGAAATTATTGCCTCCCAAATGTTTGGCATGTTGCATGGCCATGTTCGCCTGGCTGACCAATGTCGCGATCTCGCGCGCGTTGTCGGGTAACAGGCTGATGCCGATGGAGGCACTGACTACCAGTTCATGGCCTTCGATGGTCAGCGGCAGGCGCAACTTGGCGGACAGGCGGGTCGCCACCCGTGCGAGGCTCGAAAGATTGCCATAGGCATCGAACAGCACCCCGAACTCATCACCCGACAGCCGGGCGATGGTATCGGCCTCGGGCAGTGCGTTGATCAGCCTCCGGGCCATCTTCTCTAATAGCTGGTCGGCAATGTCATGCCCCAGACTGTCGTTCAGCAACTTGAAACGATCCAGATCGATATGCAGCAAGGCCAGGCTGCGCCGCCCTCCCTGCCGCACACGCTGGTGGGCCTCATGCAAGCGTTCACGGAACAGCGAACGGTTCGCCAGTCCTGTCAGATCATCGTAGTGGGTCAGGTAGCGCATCCGCTCCTCGGATTGGCGCCGGGCAGAAAGATCCGCGAAGAAGCCCACAATATGGCTGACCTTTCCTCGAATATCGCGTACGACATTCAGTTGCAGCCATTGCGGATACAGTTCGCCGTTGGCCCGTGCCTCGACCAACTCGCCCTGCCAGGTGCCATGTGCCTTGAGGGCCTGGCGAATGATCGGATAGTGCCGACGCGCATCCCGGCTGCATGGCAGATCCACCACATTGCGCCCCAGCATGTCATCGATATTGAAACCGGTAACCCGAGTGAACGCCTGGTTGGCGGCAAGCAATGCGTAATGAGGGTCGAAAATCACGATGCCTTCACTGGCGGCTTCGAACACCGTGGCCGCCAACTGTTGCTGCTGCTCCAGCTCTTTACTGGCGCTGATGTTCCGTCGGGTACCGACCATGCGCAACACTCGTCCGCTGGCGCTGCGCTCCACGGCCCGACCACGGTCTTCGATCCAGACCCAGTGCCCATCGCTGTGGCGGATGCGGTATTCGATCTGGTAATCCTCGCTGCGGCCCTTGAGGTGTTCGATCAGAGCCCGCTTGAGTGCCGGCACGTCTTGCGGATGCAGGCGAGGCGTGAGATGGCTGAGCATGGCCGTGACGTATTCATGCTCCAGCCCGAACAGCTCCTTGAGCTGGGTGTGGTGGACTTCATCGGTCTGCAGGTTCCAGTCCCACAGCCCCAGCTCACTGGCCTTGAGGGCCAGCGCCAGGCGGGCTTCGCTCTTGCTCAGGGCCTGGCTGGCCACCTCCAGCTCAAGGCTCCGCTGAGCCACCCTCGCTTCGAGGCCAACCTGGGCGGCGCGCAACTGTTCCTCGGCGAGACGACGTTGCTCCACCTCTCTGGCCAGCGCCTCGTTGAGCTGGGCACTACGGGTTTGCGTTTGCTGCAAATGCTCGATCAGCGCCTGATTCTGAAACCGTCGAAGCATGCCGCTTTGCATCAAACGGTTGACCTGCCAGGCCACCACGCTCAACGAAACCAGCACCACCAGCCCGAGCCAACCCCAACCGTGTTGCTGTTCATCATCGCCCAGGAAGAGGAAGCCGATCGCCGGCAACAGGCAGGGCAAGGTAAAGGACAGGAACGCCGGCAGGCTGACGGCATAGGCCACACTGGCGGACAAGGTAGCCGCACCGATCAGACCAAACACCCAGGCCTGCTGCTGGAAGCTGTCGGCGGGTACCAGGGCGATGCCAGCACCGGCCAGCGTCAGTCCGGTCATCGCCGAACCCAGCAAAAACATGCGCAGCCACATGGGGTGTGCCTGGCGGCTTGGCATCGCAGAGTCGAAGGCCGCCACCTGTATCACCCGCAATGCCACCAGCGACAACAACCAGACCAGCCAGACAGTGACCAGGAAATAGCGCGACGGCTCCCACAACAGCACTGCGCAGACCAGGCCATTGACCAGCATGAACAACGTTGGCAGCAGCGAGCCTTGGTACAACAACCGTGTACGCTCCACCGCCATCTCCGTGGCGTACTGCTTGCAGATGATCCGTGGTTCCACACAGGGGCCCGCCAGATCGGAATTGAGGGTCATAGGCACTGTTCTTGTTCTTATCACGAGGGCACGGAGAACCCGAAGCGACCACGAGCATACACAAGCACGGGGCCATCCCACACTGCTGTAGCTCATAAAAATACGCAAAAAACTCGCTGCTTCAATGAGCGGCCAAGGTGCCGAACGAGCCCCGGCAACGGCCCTGACCCATGACTGACCGGTCGTCCCCTGCCGGTCTTTTATCGGCTGCTGCAAAGCTTGGTTTGCCCGAGGTGGCGCCGCGCCCTAGAATGCCCCGATGCGCGATGATCTCTCCCTTCTGCTGAACTCCCTCAACGATGCCCAACGCCAGGCCGTAGCCGCCTCCGTGGGTCGTCAATTGGTCCTGGCCGGTGCCGGCTCCGGCAAGACCCGAGTGCTGGTGCACCGTATCGCCTGGTTGATCCAGGTCGAGAACGCCTCGCCCCATTCGATCCTGTCGGTGACGTTCACCAACAAGGCCGCTGCCGAGATGCGCCATCGCATCGAGCAGTTGATGGGCCTCAACCCGGCCGGCATGTGGGTCGGAACGTTCCACGGCCTGGCGCACCGCTTGCTGAGGGCGCATTGGCAGGAAGCCGGCCTGAGCCAGACGTTCCAGATTCTGGACAGCGATGACCAGCAGCGACTGGTCAAGCGAGTGATCCGCGAGCTGGGCCTGGATGAACAACGCTGGCCGGCACGCCAGGCCCAGTGGTTCATCAATGGCCAAAAAGACGAAGGCCTGCGTCCGCAACACATTCAGGCCAGCGGCGACTTGTTCCTGGCGACCATGCGCAGTATCTACGAAGCCTATGAGGCGGCGTGCCAGCGTGCCGGGGTCATCGACTTTTCCGAACTGCTGTTGCGTGCGTTGGACCTGTGGCGCGATCATCCGGGCCTGCTGGAGCACTATCAGAAGCGCTTCCGGCATGTTCTGGTGGATGAGTTCCAGGACACCAACGCCGTGCAATACGCCTGGTTGCGCCTGCTGGCCAAGGGCGGCGACAGCCTGATGGTGGTGGGCGACGACGACCAGTCGATCTACGGCTGGCGCGGTGCCAAGATCGAGAATATCCATCAGTATTCGGCGGATTTTCCCGATGCCGAGGTCATCCGCCTGGAGCAGAACTACCGCTCCACCGCCGGTATTCTCAAGGCTGCCAACGCGCTGATTGCCAACAACACCGGGCGCCTGGGCAAGGAGCTGTGGACCGACGGCAGCGAAGGCGAGGCGATCAACCTGTATGCCGCATTCAACGAACACGACGAAGCCCGCTATGTGGTGGAAACCATCCAGAGTGCGCTGAAAACAGGCCTCGCCCGCAGCGATATCGCCATCCTGTATCGTTCCAACGCCCAGTCGCGGGTCCTGGAAGAGGCCTTGCTGCGCGAACGGATTCCCTACCGGATCTACGGCGGCCAGCGCTTTTTCGAACGCGCCGAGATCAAGAACGCCATGGCGTACCTGCGCCTGATCGAGGGACGTGGCAACGATGCAGCCCTGGAGCGGGTGATTAACGTGCCGACCCGTGGCATCGGCGAGAAAACCGTCGAAGCCATTCGCGATCACGCACGTCACAGCCATGTCTCCATGTGGGAAGCCATGCGCCAACTGGTCGCCAACAAAGGCGTGACCGGTCGCGCTGCCGGCGCGCTGAAGGCCTTCATGGACCTGATAGACGAGCTGGCGGCCAAGTGCGGGGAAATGCCGCTGCACTTGATGACCCAGACCGTCATCGAACAGTCCGGACTGATTGCTTATCACGAGGCTGAAAAAGGCGAAAAAGGCCAGGCTCGGGTAGAAAACCTCGAAGAACTGGTCAGCGCCGCGCGCAACTTCGAGAACACCGAAGAAGACGCCGACCTGTCACCACTCTCGGCCTTCCTGGGCCATGCCTCCCTGGAGGCCGGCGATACCCAGGCCGAGGAACACGAAGACAGCATCCAGCTCATGACCCTGCACAGCGCCAAGGGCCTGGAGTTCCCTTATGTCTTCCTGGTGGGCATGGAAGAAGGCTTGTTCCCTCACAAGATGAGCCTGGAAGAACCGGGACGCCTGGAAGAAGAACGGCGCCTGGCCTATGTCGGCATTACCCGCGCCATGCAGAACCTGGTGCTGACTTACGCTGAAACCCGTCGTTTGTATGGCAGCGAAACCTACAACAAGGTGTCGCGTTTCGTACGTGAAGTACCGAAAGGTCTGATCCAGGAAGTGCGGTTGTCCAACAGCGTCAGCCGTCCGTTCGGTGGCAGCCAGCAAACCGGCTCCAGCAGCCTGTTTGGCGGCAGCGACATCCCCGAAACCGGGTTCACCCTCGGCCAGGCGGTGCGGCATTCTGTGTTCGGTGAGGGCGTGATCCTCAATTTCGAAGGCGCGGGAGCCCAAGCCCGGGTCCAGGTGAATTTCAGCGAAGGCAGCAAGTGGCTGATGCTGGGATATGCCAAGCTCGAGGCGATCTGAACCTTTGCAGCGGTTGTAGATGTGGGAGCGAGCCTGCTCGCGGTAGCGGAATTTCAGTCGATATCATTGCTGGCTCACACACTGCAATCGCGAGCAGGCTCGCTCCCACAGGTCGGTTTTTTCGCGCTTAATACCCTTTCCGATAGAACTTGCTCCTCTTTCCTACAGCCCAAAGCGAACAAGCCCTCTTGCGCACCTGAAGCTGAACCTGAGCTGTCAGGTAAAAGCCCGAAACACTCTGCCGCTAGCCAGTAACAATTCACCTGTGCAACATGGCGCGCGTGCTACTCACAAATGGGAATGCCTTTATATGAAACGTTTTCTTAGCATCGCCATGGCGTTGTGCATCGGCCTGACAATGGCCATCGACGCCAATGCCGCCAAGCGTTTTGGCGGTGGTAAAAGCTCGGGCGCGGCCCCGACTCACCAGACCAGCCAGATGGCACCGTCCTCCGCGGCCGGGTCCACAGCTGCCACTGCGGGCGCTGCCGGTGCTGCTGGCGCCGCCACCAAGGCCAGCGGTGCATCGCGCTGGCTCGGCCCCCTGGCCGGCATCGCAGCCGGTGGTCTGCTCGCCTCCATGTTCATGGGCGACGGCTTCCAGGGCATGCAGATCTTCGACATCCTGATCATGGCGGTCATCGCCTTCCTGGTCTTCCGCTTCATTGCCGCCCGTCGTCGCAAGCAGCAAGAGCAATTCGCTCCGGCCGGTCATGCACCGATGCAGCGTGAAGTGTTCAACCAACAGCCTTCCGCTGGCTCGATCTTCGGTGGTTCGGCCGCTCCGGTGGTCACCCGTCCGGTCATCAATGCACCGGCCTGGTTCAATGAACAACGCTTCATCGAAGCCGCGCGCAGCCATTTCATGTCCCTGCAACAACATTGGGACGGCAATGAAATGGACAAGATCGCCGAGTTCGTGACCCCGCAATTGCTGGAGTTCCTCAAGCGCGAAAGGGCCGAGCTGGGTGATGGCTACCAGTCCACCTACATCGATAACCTGCATGTGCAACTGGACGGTGTCGATGATCGCGCCGACAAGACCATCGCCACCCTGACCTTCAGCGGTGTGTCGAAGGATTCCCGCTTCGACCAGGGCGAAGCGTTCAGCGAAAGCTGGAACATGGAGCGTGCCCAAGGCGAAAACCAGCCTTGGCTGGTGGCAGGTATCCGCCAGAACGGTTGAACCTTTGCGCGTTTCGCAGGTTGAAATAAAGGAACCCCGGCTCAGGCCGGGGTTTTCTATTTTCGCGGTTGCATCTACAGCGAGCTACTGTATAAACCGCCTCATGTAAAACCGCGCCAACGAGAAAGAGGATCCCCGGACGTGGAAGAAATCATCGAACAATTGCGTGAAGCCAATGAACCGGTACCGGTTCCACTGGAGTTGCCCGACGAGGACTTGCTGGTCGAGATCGAAGAGCAACTGTTCATCGACATCCCGTTCGTTTTCAGAGAGTTCTTGCTGAGTGTCAGCGACGTCGTCTACGGCAGCCTGGAGCCGGTCACCGTGACCGACCCCCACTCCCACACCTACCTGCCCGAAGTCGCCGCCAACGCTTGGGATGCCGGCGTGGATCGCAGCCTGATCCCGATCTGCCAGGACGGCGACGACTACTATTGCGTGGAAGAAGACGGAACTGTGGTGTTGTGGCAGGCCGAGGACGAGTTGATCGCCGAGGAAACCTGGGAATCCGTCTGGCACTGGGCACGGGACGTCTGGCTGGAGAGCTGATACCCGAAGCCGCCGGTCAATGCCCGGACGACTCCTTGTGATTGTCCAGGGTTTCCAGCAAGGCCACCTGCATTCTGGTGTGCAGGCGGACAAACCAGCGCCAGAGCAAAGCCGCCACCGCAATCGCCACCACGGCAATCAATACCAGCAACTTGTTGGTCGGCAAAATGCTGGCCGACAAGGCTGCTAACAGCAGGAAAATCACCAGCAGCGACAGGAGCGGAATCACTTCAGCGATCACCCGACGCACACGCTGAGTGTGACGCCCAGCCATTTCCGCCTTCACGCCCATCTCCGCCAGCAGCATCGACAGCGCCTTGAGCTTGCGGTACGCGGCAATCAGGAAGGGCAGCGACAGCAGCAACGCTGCGCCCCAGATCAACGCCTTCTGCCAGCTCGGGTCGCTGATCCAGGTTTGCATATAAACCGACATCCGCTCGGCGAAATAGCCGCCCGAGACAAAGATCGCGATGACCAGCGCCAAGTTGACGCCGACCTGCAGCAAGATCCGCCTGATCATGGATGCGACCAGCGCACTTTCACCGTGGGGTTGGATACTTCGCAGCCACTCGCCATACATCCCCAGCACACGCGTCAGCCGTTGCGGCATCGCCGTCGCCAGCTTGACGGATAACGGATCGGCTGCGCGGATCAGGTAAGGCGTCAGCAGCGTAGTCAGCACAGAAACGGCGACTGCAACCGGGTAGAGGAAATCGCTGGTGACCTGCAAAGTCATCCCCAGCGAAGCAATGATGAAGGAAAATTCGCCGATCTGCGAAAGGCCCATCCCCACCCGCAGCGAGGTGCGTCCGTCATTGCCGGCGATAAAGGCACCGAGGCCGCAGGACAGCATCTTGCCCAACACCACCGCTGCGGTGATCACCGCAATCGGCCAGGCGTATTGCAGCAAAATGACCGGATCGAGCATCAAGCCGATGGCCACGAAAAAAATCGCACTGAACAGGTCACGCACCGGCTCGACCAGCCGCTCGATTTTCACCAGTTGCCGGGATTCGGCCATGATCGCACCGATCAGGAAGGCGCCGAGCACCATGCTGTATTCAAGCTTCACCACCAGCAGACAGAAGCCGAAACACAGGCCCAGCACGGTGATCAGGAGCATCTCGTTACTCTCGAACTTCGCCACATAAGCCAAGAGCCTGGGTACCAGCAAAATACCGATAACCAGCGCGACGATCATGAACAGCGAGAGCTTGCCCACCGTGGAAAACACCTCGCCGGAGCTCACCGTGCCGCTGACCGCTATGCTCGACAGCAAGGCGATGATACCGATGCCGAGAATATCCTCGACGATCAGCACGCCGAAAATCAGTTGGGCGAAGCGCTCGTTCTTCATCTTCAGGTCATTGAGCGCCTTGACGATGATGGTGGTCGAGGAAATAGCCAGGATCGCCCCCAGGAACAGCGAATCCATGGTGCTCCAATTGAACCAACGGCCTATTTCGTAACCGATCCAGATCATCAATACGATTTCGAGGAACGCCGCGATGAATGCCGTCGCGCCTACCTTGAACAATTTGCGCAGGCTGAACTCCAGGCCAAGGCAGAACATGAGAAAGATCACCCCGAGCTCAGCGAGGGTCTTGATAGTGTCCTCGTCATGGATGAAGCCAAACGGCGGCGTATGCGGGCCGATCAGGAAGCCGGCCACGATGTAGCCCAGCACCACCGGTTGCTTGAGGCGATGAAACAGAACCGTCACCAACCCCGCTGCCAACATGATGATCGCCAGGTCTTGAATAAAATTGATGGCATGCATCTATGAGGCTCCCTGTCGATGACTGAATAAGTCCGTTTCCCTTGTAGGAAATGCCCTCGCGATGGGCTTTTGCAGGTTAACACCGCGACTTCCGACAAAAAGACGGTGCAATATATGGAAACAGATCCACCGGAGCGTGACGGCAGCCACAGGCGCAGCGTCCGGATATCGGTGGGTTTGCAAAAGGTCGCACAGGCCACCACCAGCGCCCGCAGAGGTGCACCTCCTTAATTGCTGCCTTGACCGTGAGAACGTTATGGAACCCGGAAACGCCCAACTGTCGATGACGGTGTTGATGACCCCCGATATGGCCAATTTTTCTGGCAATGTCCACGGTGGCACGCTGCTCAAGTACCTCGACGAAGTCGCTTATGCCTGCGCCAGCCGCTACGCCGGACGCTACGTGGTGACCTTGTCTGTGGATCAGGTGATTTTTCGCGAGCCGATTCATGTCGGCGAATTGGTGACCTTCCTGGCGTCGGTGAACTACACCGGTAACACATCGATGGAAGTGGGCATCAAGGTCGTGACCGAAAACATCCGCGAGCGCTCGGTCCGCCATACCAATAGCTGTTTCTTCACCATGGTAGCGGTGGATGACCAGCGCAAACCCGCTGCCGTACCGCCCTTGCAGCCACAGAACAGCGAAGCCAAGCGCCGCTACAAACAAGCCCAGCAGCGTCGCCAGATTCGTCAGGAACTGGAGAAGCGTTATCAGGAGATCAAAGAGGACGGGGTCAGCTGATGTCCGGGAGCGGTGTGATCAGAGGCTGATAGGCACTGCCTCGAACCGCACCCGTGGATGAGCGATCCGATCCTGGGCGCGTACCAGTTGCAGTTCATAACTGGTGCAAGCCTGGGTCTCCAACAGTACTTCATGCACCGCCGCCGCAGTGAATTCCAGCGCCGCCACCAGGCCGTCGCCCAGCAGTATCCGCGCCAGGAACAGACCTGACGTCAAGTCGCCCACCCCCACCGGTTGACGCGGGAATGCCAGCAATGGCCGGCGCAGATGCCAGTTGCCTTCGGCGGTCACCAGCAACATTTCGAAGCTGTCCTCGGACTTGCCGGGATAAACCAGGTGCTTGACCAGCACAGCTTTCGGACCGCGCGCCAACAACGCACGCGCCATACCCAGGCAGTCCAGCAACGACTGCGCCTTTCGACCCGAGAAACTGTCCAGCTCCAGTTGGTTCGGGCACAGGATGTCCGCCACCGCAGCGGCCTCTTCCAGCAGGAATTCGCTCACTTCGGGCGCCACGATGCAGCCCTTCTCCGGGTGCCCCATGACCGGGTCGCACAAGTAGATCGCCTTGGGATTGGCGGTTTTGATGCGGGACACTCCCGTCAGGATCGCCCGCCCTTGAGCCGCGCTTGCGAGGTAACCGGAGAGCACCGCATCGCAATTGCCCAATTCACCGATAGCCGCGATACCGTCGATCAAGGCCGGTATCTGGTGGGGCGCATGAACGTCCCCGGCCCATTGGCCGTACTGGGTGTGATTGGAAAACTGCACGGTATTGAGCGGCCATGCATTGACCCCGATCCGCTGCATGGGAAACACGGCGGCGCTGTTGCCGGCGTGGCCGAATACCACGTGAGACTGGATGGCAAGCAGATGAGGCGTACGTTTCATGGGGAATGTTTCCGTAAAACGATTGAAATTCAAGCCGCGCAGTATGCGACTAAACACAGCCTGTACGACAGACCGGCGACACAGTTAAGCTGATAGCAACTTGTTGGAGCACTTCGTTCATGCTGACTCTTGGAAATATCTTCGTGCTGATGCTGCTGGCTACCGGTGGCGCCTGGTTGTGGCACAACCACGGTTTGCGCGAACGGGCGTTGGCGAGGGTCATGCAACATTGCGCCAACCTCAAAATCGAACTGCTGGACGGCAACGTTGCGCTGAAGAAAATCGGATTCGTGAAGGATGCCAGCGGGCGAAGGCGCCTGGCGCGAATCTACAATTTCGAATTCACCGTCACCGGCGAATCGCGCCATTCGGGCACCATCACCCAGTTCGGAGCCCACAGCGCGCAGATCGAATTGGCGCCGTACCCCATGCCGTTCGAAGAATCGCCACAGACACTGGCCGAACCGGTCCAGGCCAAGCACCGGGCCGAAGTCATCGAATTAAGCCAGTGGCGACAGGAACACAACAAGTGGAAGCCTTGAATCAGGAATGATTCATGGCCGTCGGCAGTTCGCCAGACCACTGTGCAGGATGGTCACATCTTGCGGCTCGCTGAAAATCAATTCGAGCCGGGAGTCCTGCCGCCACTCGCTGCTTTGCCATTGCGGCGCTTCGCCTTCCAGGGCGTTGGTTGATACCCAACCGTCGGCACTGTGAATGATCAACTTGGCCCGTCGCCAGCTTGCGCCCTCCAACCATCGGGTCAATGCCTGCTTGTCGAAACGCTGGCTCGGATGCCACCGCCAGCCAATGCTCCAGCCTCCTTCCTGCTGGCCATGCAGGCAGATCGGCAACGTTGGATCGCTCCAGATTGCCGGGAGCTGACCCACGTCCGTTGGCACATCCAAGTTGTCCACAGCCCCGCTTCCCCAGGCGGACACCCCCGGCAATTGGTCGATGGGCAACGCAGCCTGCTGCGTCCAATACGATGGAATCGTCGGTAGCTGCTTGATGAGGCGTGCACGTTCGTCGTCGGTGAGGCTTTCAGATTTGTTCAGCACCAGCAGCCCGGCAGTGGCGAGCGCTTGTCGTTGTGCCTCAGCCAAAGGTCTGCCGTCTGCCATCGCCCGGGCGTCCAGCACCAGCACGCATGGCTGTACCGCCAGCACCCCGAGCCAGGGTGCTTGCTGCAATTGCCGCATCAGTTGCGCCGGATGACCAAGGCCTGAAGGTTCGATGAACAGGCGGTCCGGCTGCGCCTTGCGCAATAAACGACCGAGGCCGATCTGAAACGGCGCACCGTTGACGCAGCATAAACAGCCTCCGGCAACTTCCCCCAGTGCGATACCATCGGCCGCCTGGGTCAGTAGCGCGGCATCCAGTCCGATCTGACCAAACTCGTTGATCAGCACCGCCCAGCGCTCGTCAGCGGGGCGCTGGGCGAGCAATTGCCTGATCAGGCTGGTCTTGCCAGCCCCCAATGGCCCTGCAACGACATGGGTGGGAATGTTCTGCAACATGATCGACAGCTTTCGATGGAGGTGAAAATGCGGATGATTGTCTGGTTATTACTGGCACTGACTTCGAACCAAGTACTGGCCCAGGCTTGTGTGGTCCATAGCCAGGCGGAACGGCTCGACGTCAAGGTATGCCAGCAGAACCGCAGTATTCCGCCAAAGCTCTTCGCCGACGGATTCTGCCAGCCAAGCCTTGCCGGACAGAAAGTCGATGTGCAATACGTCGATCAATGTCCCGGCGGCGCGTTCGGCGTCTGCAGCAACGCCCAGGTCACCAATATGCCCTACCGCCAGGATATTCACTATTACGGCGTGGCCGGCGATGCGGCGTACCTCCAACCGTTCTGTGAAGGAAAGAACCAAGGGACCTGGCTCAAACCCTAGTGGCCTGTATGATTAATTCGAGTACTCGAATTAGCCACACAGGCCACTAGGCCAGCCAGTCCAGTGTCAGAATCAATCGGCGCTCCCCTGGAGCCGGCTCCGGCGAACGATGAATCAGGCCGAAGCCCTCATTGCCCTGCCACTTCTCACCTTTGAGCAAGGCTACGTCACCACTGCGAAACTGTTGGATCAACCGCGGATCGCGGGGCTCCGCCTCCGGGCGGGCGAGGCACTGGCGGACCATGGCGTCCTCCGCCAGCCACTGACTGCCGGGGCCGGCATAAGTAGTGACGAGCCGCACCGGTACGTGGTCGACGTGAAAGCGCGGGCACATGGCCTTGTCCAGGATTCGCAGGCGCAGACCGACACGCTGGGCACCCAGCAAGCAGGCAAACGCACCGACCAGCCAAGTGACGTCGGCCACGAACCCTTCGTAGCCGTGCAGATCATTGAAACCGGCAGCCAAACCGTTCAGCTCCGGCTGGGAGTCCTCCTCCGGCAGATCAAGTACCCATGATTCCGCCAGTGACTGATCCATGGAAAGCATGATCGCGGCAAAGTCGCTGATATGCAGCGGAAGTTGACGCTGCCAGACCGCCAGATTGACGCCATCATCCAAAATTTGCGTCAGGACTCCAGGGGTATCGCCCTGGACCTGGCGAACCTGTGCGCGTTTCAAGCAGAGGCCCGACATCACGCTGCAGCCTCGTCATGCCAGGCACCGAATGGATCTGGCAGCAGTCGCCAACCTTCGATTCCCAAGGCCATTTCCTCGTCAGTGAGCAGGCAGGCATCCAAGGCTGCGGTGAGGCGGTCGAAGTCAATGCCTTGACCGATGAAGACCAACTCCTGGCGGCAGTCACCCATCTCAGGGAGCCAGTTCTTCATGATGGCGGCAATGCTTTCCTCGTCCCGTGGCCACTGGCTTTTGGGAACAAATCGCCACCAACGCCCGGCATACCCATGACGCAACAGACCTCCGGCCTGGGACCAGCTGGCCGCCTCTTCCGGCCTGCTGGCCAGCCAGAAGAAGCCTTTGGAGCGCAAGAGTTTGCCGTTGGTCCATGAACGGTCAATCAGGCTGAAAAAACGCTGCGGATGAAATGGGCGGCGTGCCAGGTAGGCTGTCGAGGCAATACCGTATTCTTCGGTTTCAGGAACGTGCTCGCCTCGCAATTGTTGTAGCCATCCAGGTGCCTGGGCTGCACGTTCAAAATCGAAACGACGAGTGTCGAGGATCTCTTCCAGCGGCACCTGCCCCATAACCATGGGAAGAATCCGTGCCTGAGGGTTCAGACGGGTCAAAATCGCGATCAACTCTTCCCGCTCATGGCGACCGATCAGGTCGATCTTGCTGATCAGGATCACGTCGGCGAACTCAACCTGATCAATCAGCAAGTCCGTAATCGAGCGCTCATCTTCTTCGCCAAGGGTTTCACCTCGCGTCGCCAGACTCTCTGCTGCCTGATAATCGGGCAAAAAGTTCACGCCATCGACCACAGTCACCATTGTGTCGAGGCGAGCGACGTCAGCCAGACTACGGCCCTCTTCGTCACGAAACGTAAACGTTTCTGCTACGGGCAGGGGTTCGGAAATGCCGGTGGACTCGATCAGCAGATAATCGAAGCGCCCATCCCTGGCAAGCTGCCCAACTTCAGCCAGCAGATCTTCGCGCAGCGTGCAACAGATACAGCCATTGCTCATCTCCACCAGCTTTTCTTCAGCACGGCTCAGGCTGACGTCGCGCTGGACCTCGCTGCCATCGATGTTGATCTCGCTCATATCGTTGACGATCACAGCGACACGCAGCTTCTCGCGATTGCGCAGGACGTAGTTGAGCAAGGTGCTTTTACCGGCACCGAGAAATCCGGACAGTACTGTAACGGGAAGGCGATTGGCCATTAGGTATATCCTCATCGGGCGGCCGCTGCTGACGCTGTATCAGCGTTGCAGCGACTCGTTGTGCATGCTGCGCGACATCACAAAACAACGTTATAGTATAACGATATTGTTCATATTAGCTTGAAATGCCCCTCTTGAGAATTTCTCTATGCGCCATTTCGTCAGAGCTCTACTCCCCTGCGCCGCGCTGATACTTTTCTCATCCTTTGCGGCGGGCCAAGACAAAGCCTTATTGGCAGACTGCACACGTAGCGCGAATTTGCTGGCGTGCGTTGACAGGCAAGGCAACGCCTACAGCGTTATGACGGCTGGAAACACTGTCTATATTCGCGGCTTTGAAGCGGAAGGACGTCGCTACTGGGCGCAAACTACCAGCCGCTATGGACAGTTGACCTTTTTTACCGGGCTGGCATCCGATGGCGAGACCTGGATTGGCTATAGCAGACGTGTCGGCTGGACGACGCTTAACCGCTTTTCCAGTTCAGGTGGCAGTGCCGGTAAATTCGTCTGCGGACGGGTTAGCGGCTGCCAAGCCGCCGAGTGATGTTTCACGTGGAACAGACAAATAAAAATCTCTTCATGAAAGTCTGGCAGGATTTGATGTTACATTATAACATCAAATCCGATTCCACGATGGACCACACTCATGAATGCGTTAACGCTGCCGCTGCCGGACGTTGCCGCGCAGACTTCCCGCCAAGCTCTGCCTCTCGATTGGGTGGGCATGCATGGCGTTGCAGTACCGGTATTGATCCAAGGTCAACAACTGAGCGCGACGGCCGATGCAGGTGTCAGCCTGGACGACAGTCAGGCCCGCGGCATTCACATGTCACGTTTGTATCTTGCGCTGGAGATGCTAGAGACAGAGACACTCTCACCGCCCTTGCTGCGGCGTATCTTGCAGCAATTTCTAGACAGTCATGAAGGCCTCTCTCAATCCGCTGCGCTGACCATTCGTACCGAATGGCTACTGAGAAGATCGGCCCTTGTAAGCCCACTGAGCGGCTGGAAACGCTATCCAGTCAGCATCAGCGCCCACCTAAAGAATCAAATGTTCCACGTGGAACTCAGTGTCGACGTTTCCTACTCCTCCACTTGCCCCTGTTCGGCTGCACTCGCCCGTCAGCTTATTCAGCAGCAGTTTGTTAACGACTTCGCCAATAAGGCCCTTGAGCACGAAGACGTACGTGCATGGCTGGGCTCTGCCAAAGGCGTTGTGGCGACGCCCCATAGCCAGCGCAGCACGGCCACACTGAACGTACGTCTGGCTAAGGGCGTCGCTGAACTGCCGTTGCTGTTTCTCATCGATGAAGCCGAAGCTGCACTCGGTACCGCTGTGCAAACTGCAGTCAAGCGTGCCGACGAACAGGCATTCGCCCTCGCAAATGGCCAGAACCTGATGTTTTGTGAAGATGCTGCCAGGCGACTCAGCCTGGCCTTGCGACGGTCAGATGACATCGTCGGGCTGGACGTTCGCGTTGTTCATGCCGAGAGCCTTCATGCCCATGATGCTGTCGCTGAAAGTCGGTGGGGGCGGGATCCATCATGATCAGCTGCCAAGCCTTGTGCTGGGGACCTCCGGGAAGACCGCTCACGCCTGCGCTGCATCTGGAATGTCCTGCCGGCAGCCTGACGGCGATTGTGGGTGCCAATGGTTCGGGCAAAAGCAGCCTGCTGAAAGTGATCGCAGGGTTGCAAAAACCTCTATCCGGCAAAGTCCGACTGAAGGTTCCTTACCGCGGTGGGGTTTCGTTCCTGCCACAGCAGCAACATTTGGATCGACAGTTCCCCATCAACCTGCAAGAGCTGGTGGCCGCCGGAGCCTGGGGGCGTCGAGATGCGCCTGTCCTGCGAAGCCAGAGACTCAAAACCGTGCTGGATGAATGGGCGCTGTGCGGCCTGGAACATCGACCGCTGATGGCGCTGTCAGGAGGCGAACTGCAACGCGCCCTGCTCGCGCGTCTGAGTTTGACGGAGGCTCCGCTATTACTGCTCGACGAACCCCATGCTGCCCTCGATGAACAAGGCCAGGCACTGTTGTGGAAACACATCCACGATTGGCATACCGAGGGGCGAACGCTCGTAGTGGTTTGCCATGACTTGGCTGCGGTGCGCCAGCACATTCCTCACACGCTGGTGATCAAACAGTCGGGCTGTACTTTGGGTCGTAGCCACGAATTGATCGCTCAGCAACCCTGCACAAGGGTGGCCTGATGCAGGCAGCCCTTCACTTCTGGCAGCCTTTCCAAGAGTTCATGTTCATGCGGCGCGCCCTGCTCGGCGGCTTGGTTCTGGCATGCAGCACCGCTCCTTTAGGCGTGTTTCTGATCCTGCGCCGCATGAGCCTGATCGGAGACGCCGTGGCTCACGGCATACTGCCCGGTGCTGCCCTGGGATTCTGGTTCGCCGGTCTGAGTCTGCCCGCCTTGACCGTGGGAGGGCTCGGCGCGGGTCTGGGCATGGCCGGATTGGCTGCCTGGATCACCCGTCGCACCGGTCTGCGGGAAGATGCAAGCCTTGCGGCGATCTATCCTATTTCCCTGGCGGCCGGCGTGCTGATCCTTGGGGTGGCGGGCAAGCGCCTTGATCTGCTGCACCTGCTGTTTGGTTCAGCCCTGGCGGTCGATGAATCAACACTGACGGGCATGCTCTGGGTCTCGGCGATTAGCCTGGGGACCCTGGCACTGATCTACCGCCCCTTGGTGCTCGACACGCTGGACCCGCTGTTCTTGCAAACCGTCAGCCGGCTAGGCCCGTTGGCCCATGGCGTATTCCTGACGCTGGTAGTCCTGAATCTGGTGATCGGATTCCAGGCCATTGGCGCACTGATGGTTGTGGGCCTGATGATGCTCCCGGCAGCGGCTTCACGATTCTGGAGCCGTCGCCTACCGATTCTGATGCTGATCGCGGCGCTCCTGGGTTGCCTCTCGGTAGGGATCGGCCTGTTGCTGTCCTTCAACTTTTCGCTGCCCAGCGGACCGGCCATCGTGCTGGTGGCGGGCGCGCTGTACTTGTTATCCGTGGTACTCGGTCCGGTGCATGGCTTATTGCGCCGTCCGCCTTTGCTCACATCCCCATGAGGTATGCCCCGATGCGCGTTCTGCTCGTGCTGTTCAGTCTGCTGCTGTCCTTATCATCGTCCGCCACCGAAAAGCTACAGGTAGTCACGAGTTTCAGCATCCTCGCCGATATGACCCGGCAGGTGGGCGGCGAGCATGTCCAGATCATCAATATGGTAGGGCCGGACGCCGATGCGCATACTTACGAACCCACGCCCGATGATGCCAAGGCGTTACTGGGGGCAAAATTGATCATCAAGAACGGACTGGGCTTTGAGCCTTGGCTGGATCGCCTGGTCGCCAGTACCGAAACCGGTGCGCCGGTGATCAGTGCCAGTCGTGGAGTGATTCCGCGCTCGCTGGAGGAAGACGGCGAGACGGTGCCCGATCCCCACGCTTGGCACAATCTGGCCAACGCTGAGCTCTATGTGCGTAACATTAGCAAGGCATTGGAAGCCGCCGACCCGACAAACAAATCGGATTACGAGCGCAACAGTCAGGCCTATCTGAAAAAGATCTACGCCTTGCTTGCCGAAGCAAAGGCCCGGTTCGGGTCGCTGCCACCAGGCAATCGCAAGATCGTGACCTCCCATGATGCGTTCGGTTACTTGGGCCAAGCCTATGGCATCGAGTTCATGGCGCCCCAAGGGCTGTCCACCGAGCGTGAACCATCAGCCGCCGAGGTCGCAGCGCTGATCACCCAGATTCGCCAGGCAAAGGTCAAAGCCGTGTTCTTGGAAAACATCAAGGATGCGCGCCTGCTCAAGCAGATAGCCAACGAAAGCGGCGCGCGGATCGGCGGCACACTGTACTCCGATGCCCTCGCTGCCAGCGGGCCGGCCAGCACTTTTATCGGGCTGCTCGAATACAACCTGAAGACCTTGTACGACGCGTTGGGACAGCCTTGAGCCAACGCTTCGAGATCCGGCGAGGTGAAGCACCTCGCCGCCTGTTAACGGTCACGCCCTTGGCTTGACCGTTCCGCAATCCTGTCCCAACCAGACGGCTCGGGTATCCAGGCTACCGTTCTGCTGGACACCGGTGGCGTTGAACGTGCCGTTGACCTTGGTAGTGAACTCACGATCGCTCTGGAATATTGCGATACCGTTACCCTGGGCTCTCGGACAACTGAAGCGAAACTTCCACTGATTACCGGTGCGCTCGGTGATCTGCTGTTTGCATCCCGACTGCGGGTCTTGCAAAGGGATGTCATTGGTCTGGACTTGCTCAGGCGTCAGGCATACCCGAATCCCTTTCCCGCCCATGGTAATGCCTTGTTTTTCCAGCATCGCCCGTTGCTCCGGGGTCATCTGGTTCTGCAGCTGCCCAAGAATAAGTTGCAGGTCCGGCAGGTTCTGGTTATCGACTTTCATATTGCTCGTCGTCAGTTCCCACAAACCTGGCTGAAGCATCTGCGCCTGAGCTGCCATAGGAACAGACAAGCCAACCGCCAAGGCCAAACCCAGCAGACGAACATTCATTGCAAGAACTCCAGAGGACAAGTGGCCGTTAGACGTCGTCCGTCGGCTTCGGTTCAAGCTTGGCACCGCTGAATTAATCAGCGACATTCCTGCTGGAACGTGGTCTGTTAAGCAATTGGAATTCAGGAGCAAGGCAACCCGATGGACTATTTTGGCCCGCATGTTTTCGGTTACCTGATCGCGCTGCTTCACACACTGGGTTCCATCGCTGCGCTTCATGCGGTGCTGACGGTGCGAACCGCCCAAGGCTCTATTGCATGGGCCCTGTCATTGGTATTTATCCCGTACCTGACACTGATCCCCTATTTGATTTTCGGTCGCAGTACCTTCGACGGATACATCCAGGCGCGCCGACAAGCCAACGAAGAGATGCGCAAGGCCGTCTCCGAGCTTAACTGGCGTCCATGGGTCGAAGAGGCGCTGGCCGCACGGGCCTCCCAGGCGTACGCCTCATTACGCGCCATGCCCAAATTGGGACGTACCCCTTGCCTGGCAAACAATCAGGTACGCTTGCTCGTGAACGGCCATGCCACCTTCGAGGCCATCTTTCAGGCCATCGATAATGCTCGGGAAGCCGTGCTGGTTCAGTTCTTCATCGTCCATGACGATCACCTGGGCCAGCGACTGCAATCCTTGCTAATGAAGAAGGCCGCTGAAGGCGTAGCGGTTTATCTGCTTTATGACCGTATCGGCAGCCATTCCCTGCCCCATCGCTATGTCCAGGCCCTGCGCGACGGCGGTGTTCACGTCAAAGCCTTCGCGACCCGCAGCGGCTGGCTCAACCGGTTCCAGGTCAACTTTCGTAACCATCGCAAGATCGTGGTTGTGGACGGCGTCCTGGGATTCGTCGGCGGCCATAACGTGGGCGATGAATATCTGGGAGAAATGCCGCCCCTCGCCCCATGGCGGGACACCCATGTCCAGGTCAGCGGTCCAGTGGTGGCAAGCATGCAAGAGTCGTTTGCCGAAGATTGGTTCTGGGTGGCTCGTTCACTGCCGCCTTTGATACTGCCCGACGTCTATCCAGAGGACGGTGTGCTCTGCCAGTTACTCGCCAGTGGACCGGCCGATACCTGTGAGACCTGCTCCCTTTTTTTTGTCGAAGCGATCCATGCAGCGAGCGAACGGGTCTGGATTACAACGCCGTACTTCATTCCTGACGAAGCGGTGTTCGCTGCGTTACGCCTGGCAGTGTTGCGCGGTGTGGACGTGCGCATCCTGTTGCCGTCCAGGCCCGACCACAAGATCGTCTACGCCGCCTCCAGCCTCTATGCGTTTGAAGCTGTTCGGGCTGGCGTCCGGATGTTCCGCTATGAGCCGGGCTTCCTGCATCAGAAAGTGGTATTGATCGATAGTGAGATCAGCGCCATCGGCAGCGCGAACCTGGACAATCGTTCGTTCCGGTTGAATTTCGAGGTGATGCTGTTAACGGTGGATATTCCGTTCGCCGCTCAAGTCGAGCAGATGCTTGAGACGGACTTCGCCCAGGCTCATGAAATCGCCAAACAGGAAAGCCGGGAAACCCATCGCCTGCAAAAAATCGGCATGCGGGTCGCCCGGCTCATTTCACCGATACTGTAGAACGCGTCCGATCAAGGGTGGTAGATATCATCGCGGGTCCAAGGCAAGTCATGACTGCCGTCCGCATGAGCTTTCACCGCCAGGATCTGGTGCAGATTGATCCAGCCCTTGGCGAACGCATAGGCGCATCCGGCGAGGTACAGACGCCAGATTCGCAGGGCCTGCTCCGGCACTTCCTTCGAAGCGGCCTCCAGATTGTCTTCCAGCCGCTCGCTCCAGTGATCCAGCGTGCGTGCGTAATGCAGACGCAAACTTTCCACGTCGACAATTTCCAGGCCCGCTTCGCTGATATGGGCAGAGATCATCGCCAAGTGGGGCAGCTCGCCATTGGGGAAGACGTATTTCTCTATGAATTCACCTGCACCGCGACCGACCGGACGTCCATCGGTGTGCTTGGCCGTGATGCCATGGTTCATCACCAGCCCACCCTCGCGGACGGCGCCGAACAGTGTCTTGCAATACTGCTCCAGGTTCGCGTGGCCAACATGCTCGAACATGCCGACGCTGACTACCTTGTCGAACCGGCCATCCTGGGGGAGATCCCGGTAATCGAGCAACTGCAATTCCACCTGGCCTTCCAGACCCTCGGCTTTGACCCTCTCCCGGGCCAGCTCCAATTGCGCCTTGCTCAGGGTGATGCCAAAGACTCGGGCACCGAACTCACGCGCCGCATAGCGCGCCAAGCCGCCCCACCCACAACCCACATCCAACAGGTAGTCGCCCGGCTGCAGACGCAACTTGCGGCACAGGTGGCGGAATTTTGCCTGCTGGGCCTGTTCAAGGGTTTCGCTACCCGTCTCGAAATAGGCGCAGGAGTAAGCCATGTCGCTGTCGAGCCACAGCTGGTAAAACGCATTGGACAGGTCGTAATGGTAGGAGATGGCCTTGGCGTCAGTTTCCTTGTCGTGAACCGAGCGCACCGGCAGGTTATCGCTGTCTTCGTCCACAAGTGCCTGGCTCAGTTCGTCGCACACCCGGATCACTTCGTTGATCGAGCCCTCAAGCTCGAGCTTGCCCTCCACGAAAGCTGCTCCAAGTGCATCCAGGCTGGGGTGAGTGAATTGCGCGACCATCTGCGGGTCCTTGACCACGATCGTGACACTGGGGTCGGCGCTCAACGAGAATTCGTGACCATCCCAGAGTCGGAGCCGAAGCGGCAAGTGCAGATTTTGTAAGGCCGGTGGAAGTTGCGCGAGCATGAGATGTCCCCCTTGTTTCAGACGTCTGAAATGAGGGTAGACCATTGTAGAAAAATAGCTGCCTATCGAATATATAGCCTTTTTCTATTACCTCCCGAATCCGCTCCTGCGCCGGGGACTGCCCTGGTGCGCACCCTCTTCCACCCTTGATTGCATGTCGCTCGCGCTGTCCTACTGGCCTGGCTCCGGCGAAATTTTCGATAGAGGCTCATGGAACCGCAGTAAGCGCCCGGCATTACCTAACACTAGCAGAGTACTCAGGTTATGCAGCAACGCCGCGACCATTGCCCCTGCCGCGCCGAGCCAACCGAAGGCCGCGAAGGCGACGATCGCCATCGTCCAGCCCAGGCCGATGATCACATTGACCTGCAGGGTACGGCGACATTGGCGGCTGAGTCGCACGCAGGTACCGAGCCGCCTCAGGTCGCTGCCAATCAGCACCACATCGGCGGACGCCAGAGCAATGTCCGCGCCGCCCGCCCCCATCGCGACCCCGACCACTCCGGCTTTGAGCGCCAGGGAATCGTTGATGCCATCACCCACGACCATGGGACGGAAACCGTGATCGATCTCCGCCATGACCCGTTTGAGTTTGTCTTCCGGCAACGCCTGGGCCTGTACATCGCCAATGCCGATATCCCGCGCCAGGGCATTCGCCACGCTCTCGCGGTCACCGGTCAACAGCAACTGGCGCCCCAGGCCCAGCGCCCGTAGTTCGCTCAAGGCCATTTGCGCTTCCGGCTTGACGCTGTCGGCCAACAACAACCAGGCGAGGAACTTCCCATCCAGAGCCAGGCCGGCAATCGGGCCATCATGGTTGGGGATTGGCGAGGTCGCGACTCCCAACCGCTCGAACAATTCCGGTCGGCCCAGTGCCGCCTCGCCTTGCGAGGTCATCGCGACTACACCCAAGCCTTGTCGTTCTTGAATCTGTGTCAGCGAAGGTCGTTTCTCCTGTTCCACCAGTCCCGCTAATGCACGGCTGACCGGATGGCTGCTGGCCGAACCAAGGCTGGCAGCCAACGGCAGCAAAAAGGCAGGATCCTCGTCACCTTCGATGGATTTGAGGCGCAAGGCACCGAACGTCAGTGTGCCGGTCTTGTCCACGACGAGTGACGTCAGGTCCGCCAGTTCCTCCAGAAAAGCCGAGCTGCGGATGAGGATGCCATGACGCGCCGCCACCGCTATGCCCGCGATAGCCGTCGCTGGTGCCGACAGTACCAGCGCGCATGGACACGCGGCTACCAGCACTGCCAGCATCGCCTGGGCATCATTGGTAATGAACCAGGTCACTGCAGCCAGCATCAGCACCAGCACCAGATAGCTGCCCGCATAACGCTCCAGCAAACGGGTAATGGGGGGCTTGGAACGTTCCGCGTTCTGCATCAGGGCGATGACCTTGCCCAGCGTCGATTCGTTGCCGGTGCGCGTCACTTCAAGGCGCAGCAACCCATCGAGATTGATCGCGCCGCCAAAGATTTCCGTACCCACCACCGCGTCCAGCGGGACCGACTCACCGGTGATGGGAGCGGTATCAAGGCTCGCCTGACCAGCTATCACACGTCCGTCCGCAGGCACTCGGTCCCCCGCCCGAACCTCCACCAGATCGCCCGGCTGGAGCGTCGCGTTATCAACATCGACAATCGAACCGTCCGCCAGCACCTTGCGGCCTTGGCTACGGGTCAATTGGCCAAGGGCGTGAATCGCTTCCTGGGAGCCGATGACACTGCGTTCTTCCAGCACATGGCCAAAGATCATGATGATTGGCAACAGCGAGGCGGTCATGAGATCGCCGGTGGCCCACGCTCCCAGCATGGCCAGGGCGATGAGTTGATCGGTGATTCCATGCAGACTCGGATAGCGCAGGCTGTACCAGGCGGAACGCATCACTGGCATGGCCACCAGCAACGAGGCGACTCCCAGCAGCAACTGGCTGACGCCCGCCTGCTCCGGTGACCATCCCCGCCACACCAGGCCCAACGCGAGCAAGCCCAGGGCGACCATGGCCAGGGTGAGTTGCCGCGCAGCGGTACGTTGCTCGGCGCGAGACAGCATCGGAGCGGCGGCGGTATCTGGGGTCATTGTTCAGCTCCCTGAATGATCAGGCGGGAATCGTCTTTAGGGTCGACCGTCGTCACTGAACCGGCCTGATTAAGAATGGCAGGCACGCGCTCGCGGTAGAGGCGCAGCAACATCTGCGGATCGTTGCCCTGGGCCTTTGCCAGACTCAGCACCGTCGCAGTGTCGGCCGAGGCTTTGGCGAGCCGCTCACTGGCTTGGGCATGGGCGACCTGCAAGACCCGATCAGCTTGCTGTCGTGCCGTCTGGGTCAGCTTTTCGGCTTCGGTGCGTGCATTGGCGACTGCCTTATCGGCCTGTTGACTGGCCGTGAGCACCGCATTGAACGCACTCACTGCAGGGCCCGGCAGGCTCGACTGAACGTCGGCCCGCACCACTTCGATCCCCAGCCCCTGCCCCGTGGATGCCAGCTCGGCCAGACGATGGTTGACGCTTTGAACCAGGTCGCCCCGCAGGCGTTCGCGGCGCTCGGTGGCCTGACTGTCATTGCCGATCAGCTCTGGACGAGCCACCAGAATAGTGTCCAGATCCCGAGCGGCGGCTAATGCCAAGGCGCTACGGGTGACCAAACGGTCCAAGGCTGGCAGCACATGCTCACCCTGTAACACGAAGGCATATGGCTCCGTGACCTTGTAGAAAACTCGCACGTCCAGTTGCACCACCCCTGCGTCGCCGGTCAGCAAATAACCCGAACCGGCCAGCGCATCGCTGACCGGCGTGGCGAAGCTGGCAACCCGATCCGCCTGTAGAGCGGCGTCCGAACGCATCAAGGTTTCCACGCGCCTGTCCAGAACCCTATCCGCCGCCGGTAGCAGAACCACCTGTTCCACGGGACGAGGCCAGGCCATCAGGAGCCCGGCGTTCTGAATCCGGTCCAGCGTGCCAAAGTGCAGCACCACAGCACGGTCCTGGGGGGCTATCTGCCGTACATTGGAGAACACCCAGGTCACAGCGGCCAGGGCCGTTACCGCATAAAGCGCCAGAAAAGCCAAGCGTCCCGCCTGAACCCATGGGCTGGACAACTCGTTTGTTCCACGTGGAACGCTATTCATCGTTGTGTTCCACCCTTGGGTTCCACAACAGGCACGCCATCGACCAGCACTTTGAACGGGGCCGCGTCTGTGCGCAGGATCAGCTTGGTGCTGGGACCGACGATGGTTCCCAAGGTGTCCAAGGAGCGCAGCACGTTATAGAGCTGGGGCGAGCCGGCATAGGCCCGGCCATAAATTTTCGCCGCTTCGACCCGGGATTGAGCTTCGATATCGGCCGCCTTCACCGTGGCATCGGCTTGCACGATCCGCGCATCACGTTCGGCTGCGGAGCGAATCTGTGCGGCTTCGCGTTTGCCAATGGCCGTGCGCTCGGTAGCGATGGTTTCACGCTCGGCACGCATGCGGTCCACCGTGGCGGTCAACGTTACTGAAGGCAAGGTCAATCGTTCGATGCCCACTTGCAACACCCGCACGCCATAGGTGGTGAGCAGTTGCTGCTCGATCTGCTGACGCAATTGCGCCTCGAAATCGCCGATCCGCACTTGGTCCGCATCGGTGTTGACCAGGTTCGCCAGATCAAAACTGGCAGCGGTTGTCTCCAGGGCCGAGCCGACAAAGGTGCGAATCTGCCGCGCAGCTTCGTCCGGCTGGTTCTGCACCGCCCGCATGAAACGCTGTACGTTGTCCGGTTCGCTCTGAACCTGCCACGCTACATAGGCCTGTACGATGATGCGTAACCCATCGCGGGTCCCGACGTCTTGCAGACCGCTGGAGGTCGTGCGCAGCCGCAGATCCACTGGAATCGCCGCCTCGAACGGCGCCGGCCAACGCCAAGCCAGTCCCGGTTGCAACAACACCCGCGCAGGATCACCAAAACGAGTGATGACGGTAGCTTCCCCCGAGCGCACCTGCACCAGGCTTGCGGCCGCAACCGCAAATGCCACCAGCAGCGCCGCCCAGCCCATCCGCCGCCAAGGGAATGGTCCGGCATGCTGCGGGTCGCCGTGATGGTGATGATGCCCGTGATGATGGCCGGCATGGCCGTGATCGTGACCGATATGGTCATGATGACCGTGAGAAGAAGGGCTCAATGGGCAGCTCCTGGCTGGGCAAGATTACGCGGCGAGGCAGGGTCCGCCGGTAGCGTAAAGGTTCGCAGATCAATGGTCGGCGCGTTTGCACGGCCGCCCAGGCGATGGTCAAGGATCAAGAGCCTTGCGTTGCCCAGCCCCTGAATCAATTGGCTGAAGTACTGTTCCAGCACAAACGCGTGGCCTGCGCTGGCATAGGCTTTACGTTCTGCATCGAAGCGCAAATCGCCGGCCTGGGCGGTGGCATTGACTTCATGGGCTTTGGCTTGAGCCTGGTCATATGCCATGGCGGCCTGCAATTGCGCCTGTTGGGTCTGCTCCGCCGCAGCGCCGCGTTCCCGGGCGATCAGCGCCTGGGCGCTGATCTGGGCCGCCTGTACCGCGTGATAAGCATTGGCTGCACCTGCCGGTGGGTGAATCGCTTCCACCACCGTGGCCAGGATTTCCACGCCGCTATCGAGCGCCTGCAAATCCGCTTGAACCGCACGACCGATCTCATCGGCCAGGCTGATACGGTCCGCACCCAGCAAACCGTCCAGCGTGCGTGAGGCAAATTCGTGTACCAGGATCCGGCTGGCCGTACTTCGAATCAGCGCGGGCACGTCGGTGCTGTGGTATGTCGCCGCCAGGGCCGCGGCGTCGTCCAGGCCGATGCGGTAGATGAAACGCACATCCATATTGACGATCTGGAAGCTCTGCTGGTCGGCGCGGCGGCTGGCAATCACCTGGGATTTATCGTTCACATGGCTTGCGTCCCATAGCCGGTTGGCAACCTCTGGTGCGGGCCCCTCCGCCGGTTCGGCTTGTACGAGCGTGCGTTCGTTGCCAACGCTAGTAGCCAATTCGTGCACCACCCCATATTCGACACTCAGCACCCGACCCAACGGCCAGGGCAACCCGATATGCAGGCCCGGACCGAAGACTTTCACCGGTTCCCCGAATCGCTCGTAGATACCACGGCCCTGCATCGGTACTTCATGGACGCCGGTCAACAGCCAACCCACCAGCGAGACCAGTACCAGCACCGGAAAAAAGGCGCGACGCATGTAGCTGAAAGCCCAGGCCTGCCGCAGGTCGATGCCGAAACGGCTGTACAACTCACGCTGCAACGCCTGCAAGGGTCGCGGCGGCCAGCGCAGCAGGTCGGCGATGACACTGCGAGCCAGCAGGGTTGGCTCCAGCGCGTCCCGGCGTGGACTGAACAACGACAGCAACGCCCTGAGTAGCAACTCCATCGCCACCACTCCCGGCAACACCCCTGCCAGCACCGCCATGCGAACCGGCCAAAGGGACGTTTGCGTGGCGAACAACAGGCAAAGCGCGCATAACACCAGAACAATGATTGCCAGCCGAGTCAGCTGTGCCAGCGGCGGTGCCTCAGGCCACTCAAGGATGGATTGCTGTCCCAACTGGCGTTCGAAAACCAGCAACCCGAACGCCAGCAATAAAGAACATATCGCGCCGATGCTTGCTGAGACACCCAGCGTGGCGGGTGGCAATTCCAGGTTCCAGGCCTGCTCCAGAATCAACAGCACCAGCGCAGCCCAACCGAACAGCCACAACGCGGGCGCGCCGATATAACCCAGCAGGCGAACGCAACGGGTGCTGATACCTTCGAGCAACCGTTCATACCAGCCAGGATTTTCGAGGGACTGCGGGACAGTGGCCGAGCTATCTGCGACCGGCGACAGGACCCGGGTACGCCACTGCGTCACCCACCAGGCCGATTGCAAGCCCGCCACCAGCACCACCAAGGCCGCGCACTGGCTTGCCAGCAGTGCCGGCCATAACGATTGCGGTGCAAACAGTCCGATAAAAAATGCCAGCACCAGGCCCATGCCTGCCAGCACGCCCAGCAACAAGGCCATACTTTTCAAGCGCCGACCTTGGAACTGCGCTCGCTGGAAGCGCGGTAATCCGTCCGCCCTCCCCCCTTCGTCACCTAAATTGATCTGCATACCACCCCAGCGTTCACGGGATCAAAATCGGGCCTGTGGGCAAAACCATGGCCGCTTCGTTATAGGACGTTACCCTATAACGGTTTCTGTGAAATTTCTGTTTTGATTTCTTCATGGACTGTTCGCCACGGACCTCCTTTGAAGCCTTGACCGTAATTGTCGAAAACGCTCATATTACGAACGTAATTTTTATGACCGGGCGGGAGTGCTGAGATGAGCAATTATGACGTGGTCATTCTGGGCGGCGGGCCCGGCGGCTATAACGCGGCGATTCGGGCCGGCCAGCTGGGCTTGAGGGCTGCTTGCGTCGAAGGTCGGGCCACCTTGGGCGGCACCTGTCTGAATGTTGGCTGCATGCCATCCAAAGCCCTGCTTCACGCCTCGGAACTCTACGAAGCGGCCACGGGTCCGGCATTCGCCAGGCTCGGCATCCAGGTCAGCCCGACCCTCGATCTTTCGCAAATGATGAAACAGAAAGACGAAAGCGTAGCCAGCCTTACCAAAGGCATCGAGTTTCTGTTTCGCAAGAATAAAGTCGACTGGATCAAAGGCTGGGGCCATATCGATGGTCCGGGCAAGGTGACCGTCACCGGCGACGACGGCAGCAAAACCCAGCTGGGCGCCAGAGACATCATCATCGCGACCGGCTCCGAACCCATGCCCCTGCCGGGGGTGGAGATCGATAACCAGCGCATCCTCGATTCCACTGGCGCCCTCTCCCTGAGCGAAGTGCCGCGGCATCTGGTGGTGATCGGCGCGGGCGTCATTGGCCTGGAGTTGGGCTCGGTCTGGCGGCGGCTGGGCGCCCAGGTAACGGTCGTGGAATACCTGGATCGCATTTGCCCTGGCACCGATGTCGAAGCCGCGAAAACCCTGCAGCGGGCCTTGGGCAAACAAGGCATCCAATTCAAGCTGGGAGCCAAGGTCACCCGCGCCGTCACTTCGGCAAATGGCGTGCAATTGGAAGTCGAACCGGCAACCGGCGGCGAGATGCAGGTACTGGAGGCCGACTACGTGCTCGTCGCCATCGGCCGTCGGCCTTACACTCGAGGGTTGGGGCTGGAAAATGTCGGATTGAGCACCGATCAACGCGGCATGCTTGTCAACAAGCACCATCGCACCGAAGCGCCTGGCATCTGGGTGATCGGCGACGTGACGTCCGGCCCCATGCTGGCGCACAAGGCCGAAGACGAGGCCATGGCCTGCGTCGAACAGATCGTCGGCAAGGCCGGTGAGGTCAACTATGAGCTGATTCCCAGCGTCATCTACACCCGCCCGGAACTGGCCAGCGTCGGCAAGACAGAGGAACAGCTCAAGGCCCAAGGCCGCGCCTACAAGGTTGGCACATTTCCATTCACGGCCAATAGCCGGGCGAAAATCAACCATGAGACCGAAGGTTTCGCCAAGGTGCTGGCCGACGAGCAGACCGACCAGATTCTCGGCGTGCACCTGGTGGGTCCCAGCGTCAGTGAGATGATTGGGGAATATTGCGTAGCCATGGAGTTCAGCGCCTCGGCCGAAGACATCGCCCTGACCTGTCACCCACACCCCACCCGCTCGGAGGCGTTACGCCAGGCGGCGATGAACGTGGAGGGAATGGCGACGCAGATGTAGCGGAGTCAACCCCCGGCAACACCTGCTCGCGATCGCTTTATCGCGAGCAGGCCCGCTCCCAAAGCCGGGGCACTCACCTCGCGCTGGTTATACCCGGTTCTTGCGCCGGCGCCGACTGATCAACCCCAGCGCTATCGCGATCACCAACACCACACCACCGGCCTGCAGCCAGAACTTGTAGGGCCGAAGTGTTGAACGAATCGACTCCAGGGCCTGGGTCGCATAACGTTTGTCCGCCTTGCGGAAATCCGGCTCCTGGCACTGATGACCGAAATCCCCGGCCCAGGTCACGTAAGGCCCTTCCTTCACATACCGCTGATACAACGCGCGCTGATCTTCCAGGCTGGAGTTATACCCCACGGCCTTGCACAACACCGCAGCAAACGCCTGGCTGGTATGGGGCAGGTTGTCCGCCGCCCGACTCGCCAACGCCGTGGCGACAAAACGGTAGTGATAGCGCATGTCTGGCTGGGCGGCGCTGGCTTGTTGGCGTTGCACCTCACCCTCGGCCACCAGCGGCCCGACCTTCAGCTCGACTGGCTCAAGACTGTAGCTGCCCCCCAAGGACGCATAGTCCGGGGCCATCTCGTAGCCGAGCAGTTCCATGCCCCATCGGCGCGCTATCCAGGAAGCATTGAAATAAGCCTCGGCCCGGCGGGTCGGCCACCACTTGGACTCGGCCTGCTGGAGCAACTGGCCGTAGGTCCGGGCTTTCTCCTGCAGATCGGTGTTATCGAAGTACGCCGGAGCCTCGTCGTAGCGTCCTTCGCGCAGCAAGCGGCGACCCAACAGGTTGCGCAGGCTCGCAGCCACCGGTAGTGGCACGTAATTGTCACGGTCCTGCTGGCTCAACGGCGGCGGAGCCGGGACTTGCTGATCGACATATTGTTTCAACTCATCCACCGTCAGCACCCGTTCGGCGACGGTAGCGGCGTCGTACCAGTAATTGCTCTGGCCACGATAAAGCTGATCGAAGGCTTGCAGATAGTCGCCCCGTTGCAGCGCCAGAATCGCACTTTCGCCCTCGATCCGGCACTTGGGCTGTACGACCTCGTAATCCCAATCCGCGTTGCGCCGGCCCCCCCACGTTTCCTCTTGTGGAAAGGCCTGGGCCGCTTTGGCATAGGCCGCTGCCGCCGCTGCTTTATCAGCGTCGCGCAATGCCAGCTTCGCCCGTACCCACCAAGCCAACCCAGTGTCGCCGGCCTTGTCCACGAAAGCCTTGGCGCTGGCGTAATCGCCGTGCTGATAACTGACCGCCGCCAGCCGGTCGGCGTTGTCCAGGCTGCCACGGGTACTGGCTTGCAGCCGCTGGACCAGGCGCTTTTCCCCTGACGGCTCCTCGCCATCCCACCAGCCGACCCGACTGAGCAGATAACCGGTCAGCAGCCGCTGCACTCCTGGGTTTTCGAGCAGCGAGTCCAGGCGCTCGTCCGGCTGCCCCGTCAGGTCGACTGCCAGGTACAACAACGAGCTGTAGCCGACCTGCGAACCTTGCAGTAGCTGGCTCGCGTACAACTCAATGGCACTGTCCCAGTCGTCGGAGGTATAGGCCACCCTGGCTTCTTCGCCAAGGCTGGCGATACCCAGTTCCAGCGGGTCGCTGAAGCCGCCGATACTCAGTTCGCGGGCCTGGCGAAACGCCGCCCTCGCCTGTTCACGCAACGTCGCCGGCTCTCCGCGTCCCGCCTCGGTACTCATCGCGAACAACGACCGGCCCAAGGAGTATGCGGCCCAAGTACTGCGCAGCGGGCGCTGGTCGGCCGGTAATGCCAGCAATTGCTGAAAGGCCTGCGCCGCCTGTTGATGCTCACCGAGATTGAACGCCGCCGCGCCGATGGCATACAGGCGCAGCTCGGCAGGCAGATTAGCGGCTTCGGCTGCGACCTGTTCGATATCGTTCAACGCCCGAACCCGTTCCACCACTGCTTGCTGCGGCGGAGTCAGGCCAATCCGTTCGGCCTGGTCGCGCTGGACGACGTAGGCAGGCTGATCGTCATAGTTGTAGTCCGGGTTCAGAGTCGCCTCGCTGGCCGGCTTGAGCCCGGCGATGGCCTTGCCGAGGCGACTGACCTCGAAGCGAAAGCTGCCTTCGGGCAATTCGCTCAGCGACTGGGCACGGTTATCCAGCAGGCGCACGGGAAATTCCGGACCGCAAGCCAATGCTACGTTCAATGGCAGGCTGAGGCTCAGGCCGAGCAGAAAATGAGGCCATTTAGGGGTGGACATTGAAAGTTCCTTGTTCAATTTTTGTACAGCGTGCCCAGCCGACAGGACGCCGGGCACCGGCGGCCAGGCGGCCCTCCTGAATGCGGGTGAAGGTAAGCAGTCCGGGAGATTGTTGCAACGTGTAACCGGCCAGGGCGTCGACACCATCACACCCATCGGCGGCCAGCGTCAGGCGCCGGGGCCAGGGACTGTCGAGATTTCCCAGGTTAACCAGGCGGATGTCGGACAAACCGCCCTTCTCTTCAAGCTCCAGCCCCAGGTGTCCTTCGAGTTTGTCTCCGCGGGCTACCGCCCCCAGGGTTGTCAGGCTCCAGACACGCCGGTCGCCACTCAAGGGCAAGCGGAACCAGATCAAGCCGGCCAAATGTTCCGGCGGATCGGCCCGCAGGCCGGCGGTCAGCCCGGCCACTTGTTGCGGGTCGGCCAGTAACTCCTTGCGCTCGCCGCCCCGGTCGATCGGCACCTCGCTTTCCACCACCGCCGCGCCGTCCTCCTGGCTCAACAGCGCCACACCGTAGGCCGGCAAGGCCAGATAAAAAGGTCGCGTTGTGACACGGCTCCAGCGTTCGGCCCAACGCCTGGCCTGCTTCGGGTCGAACAGTCCCTGCCGCGGATCGCTGACTGCGTGAACTTGCAGCACGCTACTGTCCACCGTTTCCAACAAACCGGGCAACACAGGGCTGTCGAGCCAGGCCGGTAGCGCGGTGATACTCAGCTGCAGGTCGGCCGGCAGGGTTTGACGCAACCGGGCCAGGAATATCCGGTAGGCCGGCAGTCGTGCGCTACCGGCGTCGTGATCGATCTCTACCCCGGTCGGCGCCAAACCCTGGGCCCGCCAGTCCTCCAGGACCTGCTGGATCTGCGCGACGATTTCGTCCTGATCCAATGCCCTGAGCTGGCCATCCAGCCGAATCACGGCAATCAGCGGTCGACCATCAGCCCTGAGCAACGCCGCATCGATCCGCGCCCGGCTCCAGCCAGCCTGTGGAAAAGCCTGCAGCGCCAATATCCGCAGTCCGGAAAAATCCTCGCGACTCTGGCGCAGCGCCGGCCCGTGGGCCGGGATCCATTGGCGTTGCCAGATGTACAGCTGCTGATCGAGAGGGCGAGCCGGAGGTTGCTCACAACCCGATAAAAGTAAAACGGCGAGCGCCAGCGACAGCCGGGATAAATAGCTCATGAGAATTCACTGAATTGCGCGTCGCATCGATACCAAGGGGGACCCGTACCGGCACCCCGCGGCATTTTATGGGGAATCAGACAGCGATCAAGGCTTGCGGGCGATGATCACCTGACTTTTGGCCACCACCCCATCCAGGGCCTGCTTGATCTGCGCGCCTCGAGGCGAGTCGAGCACCGCTTGCCAAGTGTCGGCCCAATGATTGAGCAGCGGATGATCGGCATTGCTGAAATCGACCTTGGCCTCCCAGAACAGCAGCATCCACATTGACCAGTAGAAGCCATATTGGCTATGACTCAACACTTCGAGGCCGGCCTCGCTGACCATCGCCTTGAACTGCTCCTCACCGATGATGCGGATGTGATTGGGTTTCTGGAAATACTCCGGTGCGGCAATGTCCTTCTGCAATTCCTCGGAGCTGGGGTGCGGCACGCTCAACAGGTACAGCGCACCGGGCCGGCCGACGCGTACCAGTTCGCAAAGGAACTGCGCCGGATCGTCGACATGCTCGATCACCTCGGTGGACACAACGCGGGTAGCCGTACCATCGGCGATGGGCAACGGATTGCAGTCGGTCACGTAGCACTCGATGTCTCGCGCCGGCGTATCGCTCAAGCGTTGGCGCGTGGCCTCGACTTTTGCGGCGTCGATGTCGGCGATGATGATTTTCGCGCCACGCATGCCGCAGAAGTGCACGTTGCCCCCATCGCCGCAGCCTACGTCCAGCAGCGTATCCTCAGGGGTCACCGGGAAGCCGGTGAACAGTTCGCCACTCTGCTGGTTGAACCAGCCGCTGAGCATCGCATCGTGCAGCCCCAGCATGTATGGATCGACCTTGTCAGCCGCCGGCGTTGCGGGCGCGGGCGTGCCCGTGGTGAGTTTCTTCAAAAGGCTCAGCATGAAGGGGCTCCAGAGACGGGAAGGACGGAACGAGCGACTCGAAGGCGTTCGACCAGGCGAGCGCCACGATTACGCATGGGCATTTCCACCAGCCGATAGTTGAGTTCGCTCAGCAGTCCGATCAGCGACAAACCACAGGCCAGGGCCAGCCACGGATGGCTGGACATGTCCGGCGACCCCCAGGGTGCAAAACGAAACCACAGTTCGCGCAGCAGGAAAAATACCGGGACGTGGATCAGATAAATCCCGTAGGAACGGCTGCCGACCCAGGCCAGCGCTGTTTTCAGGGGGCTTCGGGGAAGCAGGTAATCCTGGTCGTACGACGCGACCCAGACCAGTATGGCGCTAAGCGCGGCGATGACCCCGAGACGGTAGAACGACAGATTGAACTGCTCGGTGGCAAGCCAGGCCATGATGCTACCGAGGCCTGCCAGCAACACCACGCCAAGCCCCGGCCGGCGCAACCACTTGGGCTCGAATCGCCAATAACCGGGACGCAGGCTCCAGATAGACAGCAACACCCCCAGCGCCAGGGCATCGGTGCGTATGACCGACAACCACACCGCACGCCAGGTGAAGAATTGCACCAGCACCACCGCCAATAACACCCAGACCAGGTACCGACGCGAAACGAACACCAGCAGGGGCAGGATCAGATAGAACTGTTCCTCCAGCGAGAGCGTCCAGTACACGAAGCTTGCGCCGTATTCATAGCGCATGAACGCGTCGGCAAAGCGCAGGTTGGCAAACTGCAGGACACCGGCCAGGGTGGCCTGGACGTTGGCCTGCACGCTACCGAACGCACCGGAGCGGTTGAAGAAACACACCGCAAGCAGCACCAGCAGCAACCAGAGCCAGGCCGACGGCAACAAACGGAATGCCCGGCGAATCCAGAACGCACGCGTGACGGTCCAGAATTGCCGGGAGCTGTCGCAACCGCGCAGTTGCGGGATCAAACTACGACCGATGACGAAGCCCGATATCGCGAAGAAAAGGTCCACGCCCCACCACAATTGGAAGCTACCGGACAGGGCCGCCAGGCCTGGCCATCCCCCCGGGAACGGCATGCCTTGTATGTGATGGAACAGCACGCCCATCACGGCAACGGCACGCAGCAACTCGATGTCCATGATTCGCTTGCTGTTCACGACTGGCCCCCGGATGAAAGGTCGGGTTTACGGGCAATGATGACCTGACTCTTGGGCATGAACCCATCGAGTGCCTGTTTGATCGCCAGGCCATCGGGTTGCGCCAGCAGGGACTGCCAGGCGCTCGCCCACGCCTGCATCAGCGGCGGATACGGGGCCTGGATTCGGTCCCGAACGGCGCCTTCGAGCACGCGCCCTGCCGCTCGTTCACTGGCCCAGAAGAAGATCATGCCCATGACCCAGAAAAAGCCGCTGGCCTGGCGGTGTTCAATGACCAGCCCGGCGCCCTCCACCAGCGCGGCAAACTGCTCGGCGTTGAAGATCTGCACGTGATTGGGGGTCTGGAAATAAGCCGGCGGCGCGATGCCTTGCTGCAAACGCTCGCCCACCGGCGCCGGCACGCTGAGCAGATACTGCGCCCCCGGACGCCCCATGCGCACCAGTTCGGCCATGAACGGCGCCGGTTGGTCGACATGTTCAAGGACTTCCATGCACACGATCTTGCTTGCACAACCATCGGCCAAGGGTAGCGGCAGGCTGTTGCTGACCAATCCCAGGAACGGCGTTGTGCTCGTCCTGGCATGGTCTTCCACCCGACGGGCCAGGTCGCGCACCTTGTCGTACTCGCTGTCGGTAAAGATCACTGACGCCCCCTGGCGCATACCGAACAGCGTCGCCACCCCCTCGCCGCACCCGACATCCAGCAAGGTATCCTCGGCGGTGATGGCGAATCCCTTTAGCAATTCGCCGGTTTCGCTGCGAAACCAGCCATCGAGCATCGCATCGTAGAGCCCCACATCGCGAGGCGAAACAGCCACCGTCGCTGGCGGAGGGGGTTCAACGGGGGGCCTGAACCAGGTAAGCAATCGCTGGATCATGGCTGCTGCGCGTTCCGAGTACGCTCGGGCAACTGCTCCAGAAAGCCTCGCAAACGCTGCTCGGCGTTAGCCTGACTGCAGAATTTCTCCAGGCTGCGCACTGCCTGGGCCGACATGCGGCGATAGCGTTCGGGATCGTTCTTCGCCACGTCATAGCTGGCGCGATAGGCTGAACACAGCGAGTCCCAATCCGTGACATAGCGCAGGGTACGAAATGCCGCGCGGGGGTCATGAGGCCAGGCGGTCAGCTCTTCGGTGGAGTCCACCACGAACGCATTGTCGTGATCGATATAATCGGCCATCGCCGTATTCAGCGGCGCGATCGCAGGCCGGCCACAGGACATGAATTCCATCAGTGGCAGGCATTGCCCTTCGCCGTAGGAACTGTTGACCACATAGCGGGTGGCCTCCACCAGCCGCTCGTAGTCCGCGTCCGCCAGATACCCGTGGATCAGCACGATGCGGCAGCGATACGACTGGTTCTTGTAGACATGGTGCAGCATGTCATTGAGCGCTTCGGCGACATCGTGGTGAGTCAGCTTCAGCACCAGTGTCGCGTCGGAAACATCCCGAAACGTGCTGCAAAACGCGCTGATCATGTCTTTCCAGTTCTTGCGACCGTCGTACGGGTTGAACACCGAGGTGTAGATCACGCCGTCCAGCAGCAATTCGCAGTCCTGCGCCGGGCCGTCAAGCGTCACGGGGGTGCCAGCCCGATGGGACGGCGGGCCGTAGGGTCGCAGGTCGGTGGTGCGGCTGTCGATCAACAGGCCGCGCAGTTGCAGGCGCATGTGCTCGACCGTCGGCCTTTGCGCCAGCATCGCACCGCGGGCAGCAAAGCGATCCCAGACCGGCGCGGCGATGGCGAGGACAGGGAAATCCGCGCCCATCGTTTCCCGAACGGTGTTGACGGTAAAACTGGAATGGGTGATCGCCATGCCGGTCGCACGAAGAACCGTTCGCCAGTCATGCCGGGGCTCACCCTGCCAGCTCTCGGTGGGAATGGTGCTGAATTCCCAGGCGAACACCGGAACCGTGGGACAGGCGTAGTGGACAGCGGTGCGGTGCGGTGGAGAAAACGACAGGAATACACACCCTTCGCCGCGTTCCTGGCATTGGGCATGAAGCCGATCCACTTCGTCGTCCGGCCGTGTCACCTCGACCACCCGTCCCAGGCGTTCCAACACCGGGCGAAACTCCTTGAGCACGAAGTAATAGCTGTATTCAGGCTTGCCGAGATTTTCCAGGATGTTGCTCTGGTTGGTTTCCGAATAAATGATGATCAGCATGAGGCGGCCCCCGCCTCGATCACGTCTGGCAGCAAATCGTCGCAGTCCGGCAGCGCCAGGAAATTCGCGAAGCGTCGCTGCACCGGGTCGAAGCCGCAATAGTCACGCATGCGCTCGTTCGCGGCCGCGGCCATGACGTGGTAGGCCTCGGGCTGGTGTCGGGCCAGGGCGTAGCTCTGTTGGTAGGCAAGCTTCAACGACCCCCAGTCGGGCCGGTGGCGCAGTGTTCTGTACAAAATGCGCGAGTCCTCCGGCCAGATGGTCGGCTCACGGCTGGACTTGACGATAAAAGCCACCTGGGCGTCGATGTAGTCACGCATCGCCGTGTGGTCCGGCGCGATCGCCGGCCGGGCGCAGGACATGAACTCCATCAGGGGCAGACACAACCCTTCGCAACGGGAGGCATTGACGTAGAAACTCGCCGCACCGTACAGCCGGGCAAACTGCTCGTCCTCCAGAAACCCGTGCATCACCACGACCCGGCAACTGAACGGCGACAGTTGGGACAGCACCGTGAGCAACTCGACGTAATAGGTCGAGAGATCGCTCTGGGTCATTTTCAACACCAGCGTGGCGTCCTCGACGTCCCGCAGGGCCCAACAGAATGCAGTGATGATGTGATGCCAGTTCTTTCTGCCGTCATCGGGGTTGAACACGCTGACATACACCACTCCACTGACCTCGGTTTCAACGACCTGGCTGGTGTCCGGCAGCACCGCTTGAGGATGTTCGGGTGGAGCAAGAGGTGTGGGTGGAGGTGGTTCGACAACGTCCGGCACTGGCGGCGCAACGGGTCCCCTCAGGGTCTTGCTCGCCACGATACGCACAGGCACCGGTACCAGGTCGCGAACCGCTTCGCGATACCAGCACAATAGGTTGTGCTTGATCAGCCAAAGCGGGCCCTGCTCGTTCCCGGCGGAGAAGGCGCGGATGATTTCGCGCAGGTAATGTCGACTGATGAATGCACGTCGTCGCCAGGTGGGTGACGGCGGTTCGGCAATCGGCTGCTGGTCAATCGCCTCGGGCGCTTCGGGTACATCAGGCTCCGCCACCGGCTCTTCTTCAATGAGCGGCGCGATCAAGCCGTCGGCCGACAGGCCAAGGGGACGGCTATCAATGATGCACCCCTTGATCTGCAGGACGGTGCCGGGATTGACCGGCGAACTCGGGTACTGTTCACGAATCGCCGCGAAGCGTTCCCAAAGGGGCGTTGGCAGGACCAGCACCGGAAAATCCTCGCCCAGCGACCTGCGAATCGCCTCGGCCGTATGACTGGACAACGTAATGACCCGGCCATGCCGGGCCAGCGTGCGGCTCCAGTCATGACGCAGATCGCCGTCCCAGTGCTCGGCCGGAATCGAGTCGAACTCCCAGGCCACCACGCAAACCATCGGACACAGCAGGTCGGTGGGCGTCTTGTGCGGCGGTGAAAATGAAAGGAACAGGCATTCCTGTCCGGCTTGCCGCAGCGTTTGATACAGCGGATCGACCTCGGCAACCGATGCCACCACATGCACCTGCCCCAGACTTTCCAGCACGGGACGATAAGCCTTGAGCACAAAGTAGTAACTGTACTCAGGACGACCAAGGCTATGGCTGATGGAGTGATCGTTTACGTCCGAGTAAAGAATGAAGTTCATGGCACCTCATCATGAAGTCGCCATCCCGGCAACTCCATTTAATGACGGTCGAGTCACGAAGCGAACCGGCACGTAGCCGCCTTGCTCGATTATCTACCCACCCGTCTCGTTCTTGTTTTTAGTGACCTCCATGCCCCTGCTCGATTCAGGATCGAAACCTGGAGGCATCGTGTCGAGGGGCATTCTAAACATATCCGCGGCCTGTTCGTGAACCGCTCGGCGTGAATAAACCAGCTATAAATACGAGAACTGCCCAGTCACGGTCTGCGCTGTTGAAATTGTCGTGAAATTGGCACAAATTGATACCCAAACAACTAAAACAAAAACGCTTCATCTGGGGCTGACTAAGGAAAGGTTTCTTCGAACTTACGGAAACTTCCTACTTATTCGCGACAGACGAAGTTTTGCATCAAGAGGGCTGATGCTTGAAAAAACGTCTGTTCGTTACGGGGCTTGGCGGCTTTGTAGGCCGTCATATCGCGTCTCGTCTGAATGCCCCCGATTCAGCTTGGAAATTAATGCCCGTGGCTGCTCGCTACGACCTGACGGACAGCAAGACCCTGGAAGGTCTGTGGCCAGAGCTCCCCGATGCCGTCATTCACCTGGCGGGCCAGACTTTTGTTCCCGAAGCCTTCCGCGACCCCGCACGTACTCTACAAATCAATCTCCTGGGCACACTGAATCTTCTCCAGGCCCTAAAGGCACGGGGTTTTACCGGGACATTTCTGTACGTCAGTTCGGGAGAGGTCTATGGG
This sequence comes from Pseudomonas sp. Pf153, assembly GCF_001269775.1. Classification (NCBI taxonomy): domain Bacteria; kingdom Pseudomonadati; phylum Pseudomonadota; class Gammaproteobacteria; order Pseudomonadales; family Pseudomonadaceae; genus Pseudomonas; species Pseudomonas sp. Pf153. The sequence goes on from NZ_LHVL01000009.1 coordinate 393,854, forward strand.
CAGGTTCGTGATGATGGTTTTCCCATTACCGAACACCAGCCCCCCGCTCCGTGCAACCCATATGCGGTCAGCAAGCTGTCGGCAGAGCTGTTGAGCCTGCAGTGGGGAATCAGTGAAGGCTGGCCGGTCGTGGTGGCGCGTCCGTTCAACCACATCGGTGCCGGGCAGAAAGAACATTTCGTCATTTCCAGCGTGGCACGGCAGATATGCCGTATCCAGCAGAACCTGCAGGCGCCGCAACTCGCCGTGGGCGATATCGATGTTACCCGCGACTTCCTCGACGTTGACGATGTAGTTTCAGCCTACTTCGCTTTGCTGGAGAAAGGAGCGTCCGGTCGAATCTACAACATCTGCTCGGGCCGTGAGCAAAGTGTTCGCAGCCTGATTGAACAACTCGCGGATATCGCTCAGGTCGAAATACAATTGACCCAGGACCCTTCGCGCCTACGCGCGGTCAGCCAGCGTCGCGTCTGTGGTAGCCATGCCAGGCTGCATCAGATCACGGGATGGGAGCCTCGGATTTCAACTCATCAATCCCTGCGAACCATCCTTTCCGACTGGGACATGCGGGTGCGTCAGGAATGAAAAATGTCTGCTTGAAGCGCTGTCATGGCAGGGCCGTCTGATGTTGTTGTCCTTGCATCGCGCATTCTGGGGTTATCGCGGCTTCATCCTGGGCAGCGTCAAGCGTGAGTTCCAGGCGCGTTACCGCAACTCACTCTTCGGCGCACTCTGGACGGTGCTCAATCCACTGTCGATGATCCTGGTGTACACCGTGATCTTTTCCCACATCATGCGTGCGCGTCTGCCGGGTGTGGAGGATGGCATGGCCTACAGCATCTACCTCTGCGCCGGTTTGCTCACCTGGGGTTTCTTCGCGGAAGTCACCACCCGAAGCCAAGGGATGTTCCTGGAAAACGCCAATCTGCTGAAAAAAATCAGTTTTCCCAGGATTTGCCTGCCACTGATCGTGCTGCTCAACGCGGGGATCAACTTTGCGATCATCCTCGGGCTGTTTCTCGGTTTCCTGATGATCTCCGGCCGTTGGCCAGGCATGGCATTGCTGGCATTGGTGCCATTGCTGATCCTGCAGATGCTGTTCGCCGCCGGGCTGGGCTTGTTGCTGGGGATTCTCAATGTGTTTTTCCGTGACGTCGGGCAGTTGTTCGGCATTTGCCTGCAATTCTGGTTCTGGCTCACGCCGATCGTTTACCCCATGACAATCCTTCCACCCTCGATCCAGCAATTGCTGGCCTTCAATCCCATGACGGCGCTGATGCAGAGTTACCAGAACCTGTTCCTGTACAACCAGTGGCCCGTCTGGAGTTCGCTGGCGCCGCTGCTGATCATCGGCTTGTTGCTATGCGTCACAGGCTTGCAGATGTTTCGTCGACGCGGCGGCGAAATGGTGGATGAACTCTGATGGGACAGCTACGCGTCAGCGACCTGGGCAAGGCTTACAAACAGTATCCGAACCGCTGGAGCCGGCTGTTCGAATGGCTGGTTCCCTTTTCCCGGCCACGCCACCAGTTGCACTGGGTCCTGCAGGGTGTGGATTTCGAGATCCAGCCCGGGGAAGCCGTGGGGATCGTCGGGGTGAACGGCGCGGGCAAAAGCACGTTGCTCAAAATGATTACCGGCACCACCCAGCCCACGTGCGGGCATATCCAGGTCCAAGGACGCGTGGCCGCGCTGCTGGAATTGGGGATGGGTTTTCACCCGGATTTCACCGGCCGCCAGAATGCTTTCATGGCGGGCCAGTTGCTGGGTATGCAGGTCGAGGAGATCGAAGCATTGATGCCCCAGATCGAAGGGTTCGCCGAGATCGGCGAAGCCATCGACCAGCCGGTACGTACTTATTCCAGTGGCATGCAGATGCGCCTGGCGTTCAGCGTCGCCACCGCCCGGCGACCGGATATCCTGATCGTCGACGAAGCCCTGTCGGTGGGCGATGCGTACTTCCAGCACAAGAGCTTCGAGCGCATACGCAGCTTTCGCAAGGCCGGGACAACGCTGTTGATCGTGTCCCACGACCGCTCGGCGATCCAATCGATCTGCGACACCGCCATCCTGCTCGAACACGGGCGCATGGCCATGCGCGGCAAGCCGGAAGAAGTGATGGACTACTACAACGCCATGCTGGCCCAGCGTGAAGGCCAGGTGGTCCGCCAGGAAATGCTCGCCAACGGCCAGGTACGCACCATTTCCGGTACCGGCGAGGCCGGCATCCTGGATGTGCAATTGCTCAATAGCCATGGGCAGCCGGTGGAAGTGGCTGAAGTCGGCCAGCCGATGGTCCTGCAGGTCCGCGTTGAGGTCCGCAAGGATATCGAACGGCTGGTGCTGGGTTTCCTGATCAAGGATCGCCTCGGGCAGCCCATGTACGGCATCAACACCCATCGTCAGGACCAGGCCGTTACCGATCTTATGGCGGGCGAACAGGTCACCTTCCGTTTCAGTTTCGACATGCGCCTGGGTAAAGGCAACTATTCCATTGCGCTGAGCTTGTCGCGTCTGGATTCGCATCTGGACCGCAACTTCGAGTGGCGCGACTACGGGCTGGTGTTCCACGTCATCAACAATCGCCAGGAAGACTTTGTCGGCTGTTCCTGGCTTCAGGCCAGTACCAGCATTCAACGCCAGGCACTGCCCACCGTCGAAGCATTACCGCAAAAGGAGCTGCCATGACCCGCCTGCTGGTGGAGTGCACTTATGTTTATGAAAACCCGAAAGCCAATTCCGGGATCCAGCGAGTCGTGCGCAATGTCATCCGCGAACTGCCGGCGAACGATCAGGGGCGTGAATGCCTGCCCGTCGTGATGCTCAGGGGCAAGCTGTACGAAGTAAAAAGCCTGGCACCGTTGCCTGACAAAGGGCTGGACCTGGTCAGCCTGCGCGGACGGCTCGAACAGGCAGCTAATCTCTTCTGGCTCCGACAGCGGACCCTGGAATCCCGGCGTCCTTTCAGTCAGTCGCGGTGGGCCCGACGCCTGTTGTATATCGGCTGCAGGCTGTTTGCCTTCGGCTGTCTGAGCATTCCGATTCGCTTGATCGATCGCCTCCTCAAGCATAAACCGGCCCCAACGCGCATCGTGCCGCTGCAGCACCGGGACGGCGACACACTGGTGTTGCTGGACTCTTCCTGGCATGCGGATTTCTTTCCACTGGCCGAACAGCTCAAGCGCGATGGCGTCGGGATCGTTTCGGTGGTCTACGACCTGATTCCCCTGACCCACCCGCAGTTCTGTGACGAAGGACTGGTCAAGGTGTTCAACCGTTGGTTCGACTGGATTGCCAGCACTGCCGACGGCTACATCGCCATTTCCACCACTATCCGGGACCAGGTTCGCCAGGAAATGGTGCGTCGCATTGGTGAACAACGCGTGCGCGAACGCTGGTTCGACTATTTCCATCTGGGCAGCGAACTGGACCTGATTGACGCCGACAGCATCATCGATCGCGATCTACAACGACTGTTCGAGCAGCCCGATCCGGTGTTTCTCATGGTCAGTACCATCGAACCGCGCAAGAATCATGCGTACCTGCTGGATGCATTCGAGCGCGCCTGGGCGGCCGGCTCACAGGCACGACTGTGCATCATCGGGAAGATTGGCTGGAAGTGCGAGGCCCTGATTGAACGCATCCGGCGCCACCCGCAGCTGGACCATCGGCTGTTCATGTTCAACGATGCTTCGGACCAGAGCCTGGAGCATGCTTACCGACACGCCACGGCGCTGGTGTTTCCCTCCTATGTGGAAGGCTTTGGTCTGCCACTGGTCGAAGCCATGCAGCGCGGATTGCCGGCGATGGGCAGCGACATCGAGGTGTTTCGGGAGATCGGTGGAGAATTCATGGTCTATTTCGACCTGGATGATCCCCAAAGCCTGGCGAACCTGGTCGTCGACATGGAACGCAGCGGGGTATTCCCGGCCAATCGCTCCCTCGATCAGTGGCATTGGTTGAGCTGGAGCCAGGCCAGTGAACAGTTGATCGAGCGCATCGAACGACATACCGGGACTGTGGTTCCCGACAGAGAAACCGTATGCGGATAGCCTTCAACGCGCGAATCCTTCAGGCCCCGCGTACCGGCATCGGCCAGTATGTGGCCGAACTGGCAACCGCCCTGTGCCAAGAGCCTGACGTGCATTTGTCCTTATTTCATGGCTGGGGTTGGAGTTCACAGCTACCCCAGGCGGCCATGCCGGGTTACTCGCGCCTGACGCCCCTGCTTCGACAAGTTCCGGGAGCGTATCGGGCACGGCGCTGGATGGAACAGAAACGCTTCGATCAGGGCCGCTCCCAGGCCATCGATCTGTATCACGAACCCAGCCTGTGGCCGCTGTCCTTTGATGGTCCGACCGTCATGACCCTGCATGACCTGACCCATGTCCGGTATCCCGAGACACAACCGCCAGCAAGGCTCAAGGAAATTGAGCGACGACTGACTCGTGCGGTAGAACAGGCACAAGTGATCATGACCGTTTCGCAGTTCATCGCCGATGAAACCCGGCAGTATTTCGGACTTCCAGCCGAACGCGTCAGGGTCGCCCCGTTGGGGGTTTCGGCACGTTTCCATCCGCGCGACCCCGAAACCATCGACAGAGTACTCAAGACCCATGGTCTGGAAGCGGGTGGTTATTTTCTATGTGTCGGCACCCTGGAGCCACGCAAGAACCTGCCGCTGGCCCTGCGCGCCCATGCCGAATTACCTGAATCCATCCGTCAGGCTTTTCCATTGGTCATTGTCGGGATGAGCGGATGGCAACAGTCGCAACTCAATGACGAGTTGAAAAGCGCCATGGCCAGCGGTCATGTTTGCCTGGCAGGTTATCTGCCTGATGAAGAGGTCGCCCATTTGCTTGCGGGCGCACGGGCATTGATCTTCCCGTCATTGTATGAGGGCTTTGGCCTGCCGGTGCTCGAAGCCATGGCCAGTGGCACGCCAGTGATCACGACACGCTGCTCGGCGATGCCGGAAGTGGCTGGCGCGGCGGGCAATTATTGCGAAACTGACGATCCGCAAGGCATGCGCGACGCCATGTGCCGGTTGATAGAAGACCGCTTGCACTGGCAGGCCTGTCGGGAAGCGGGCTTGCAGCAAGCAGCACTTTTCTCCTGGGAACGGTGTGCGAAGGTGACCGTCCAAGCGTATCGCCAGGTCCTGGGAGGCTGAATGCGAGTCCTGCATTTTTACAGAACCTACTTGCCCGACTCCATGGGCGGCATTGAGCAGGTCATATTCCAACTGTGCGACAGCACTGACCGATTGGGCGTCGACAACACGGTGTTGACTCTGAGCGAGCACCCCGCCCCCGATCCGATCAGGATACGGGAGCATGAGGTTCATCAAGCCCGACTGAACTTCCAACTCGCTTCCACGGGATTTTCCTACAGCGCCCTTAAGAAATTCCGCGAACTGGCCGCCCAAGCAGATGTGATCAATTACCACTTCCCTTGGCCGTTCATGGATCTGGTTCACTTTTTCAGTGCCGTCAAGAAACCCTACGTGGTTACCTACCATTCCGACATCATTCGCCAGAAGCATCTTTTGATGCTCTATCGCCCCCTGATGCGACGCTTTCTGAACGGTGCCGATCGCATCGTTGCGGCGTCACCCAACTACGTACATACCAGCGAAGTACTCAAGGCGTACCGTGATAAGACCCGGATCATCACCTATGGCTTGAACAAAGCGAGTTATCCACAACCTGACGCCGAACGCATGGCGAGGTGGAAGGCAAAGCTGGGCGAACGCTTCTTCCTGTTCGTCGGTGTGATGCGTTATTACAAGGGCCTGCATATCCTGCTCGATGCTCTTGAAGGCGTGGACTACCCCGTGGTTATCGTGGGGGCCGGCCCGTTGGAAAAAGAGCTTCACGCCCAAGCCGCGGCGCTGGGCCTGCATAACGTACATTTTCTTGGGTTCCTCGGAGATGAAGACAAGGTAGCTCTGCTGGAGCTGAGCTACGCCATCGTATTTCCTTCGCACCTGCGCTCCGAAGCCTTCGGCATCTCCCTGCTCGAGGGCGCAATGTACGGCAAGCCGATGATTTCCAGCGAGATTGGCACGGGCACCAGCTACATCAATATCCACAACGAAACCGGCCTTGTCGTCCCCCCCAGCCATCCCGAAGCGTTCCGGGAGGCGATGCACACCTTGTGGGAAAACCCCACCAGGGCCCAGGAAATGGGTATCAAGGCGCAAGCCCGCTACAAACAGCTATTTACCGCTGAAGAAATGGGCCGCAAATGGGTGGAGTTGTACGAAGGGTTGCTGCAGGAAAAAGCGCTCAGCTATGCATGAAGGCATGGCAACAAGAGGGCAAGCCAAAGGGTGAGAGGAACCATCCCCCACCCCGCTGATGGCTGCTACTTCAGGCATGCCCTTGCAAACCCACGGCTGTACGCGGCATGCCCACGAACCCTGGCAACGCTTCGATTCGCGCCAGCCAGGCACGCACATGGGGATAGGGCTCGAGCGACACATTGCCCTCCGGTGCATGGGCAATGTAGGTGTACCCAGCAATATCGGCGATGGTCACAGTATTTCCCGCCAGGTAGGCACTGGCGCTCAGATGCTGGTCGACGACCTTGAGCAGCGCGTGAGATCGGGCTATCACCTCTTCAGCGTTGTACGAAGCACCGAACACCGTGATCAGGCGCGCCGTAGCCGGCCCCGCGTGAATCGGTCCGGCGGCTGCCGACAGCCAGCGCTGTACCTGGGCGGCACCGACCGGATCGGTGGGCAGCCAGCGACCTGCGCCATATTTTTGTGCCAGGTACACCAGAATGGCATTGGAATCGGCCAGTATCACACCGTCGTCGTCGATGACCGGCACCTGCCCGAACGGGTTGATGGCCAGGAAATCCGGCTGTTTGTGCGCACCCTTGGCCAGGTCGACGAAGACCACCTCGACAGGCAGTTCCAGCAGTGAAAGCATCAGTTGGACGCGATGGGCATGGCCGGACAGGGGAAAATGATAAAGCTTGATGGGTTTCATGGGACGACTCCGCTGCAAAGTGACGCCATCAGCAGAACGGCGTCGATGGGCTCATCTTCCCCTTCAAGCGAAAGCTAGAGAATGACCCGAAAACGCAATCCATCATTTCACCACGAGAAATAATACTTCAGCCTCTCAAGGCCGGGTGTTTACGCAGCGCGTTAACCGTGAAGTCGACAAAACTGCGAACCCGCGCCGGCGCGTTGCGCCCTCCCTGATACACCACATGAATCGGCAGCGGCGGCAGTTCGAAATCGGCCAGGACGATCTCCAATGCACCGCTCTCGACTTCACTTGCAACCTGATAAGACAGGACGCGCGTCATCCCCAAGCCTCGGCAGGCCGCAGTGATGGCGGCCTGGTTAGCCGTAACCACCAGCCGGGGCGCCGGTCGGACCGTCAACGATTGTCCAGCATCGAGGAAAGTCCAGTTCCTGATCTGGCCAGTGGCCGACGACGCCACGATCGGCATTCGTTCCAAATCCTCAGGATGCCGCGGCCGGCCATGGCGAGTGAAAAAATCTGGAGACGCACAAACTACGCGTCGCACTTCTCCGACACGTACGGCGTGCTGGCTGCTGTCCGGCAACTCGCCAATACGCACGGCTACGTCCATGCCCTCCTCGACCATGCTGACTATTCGATCCAGCAGCAAGGCGTTGACGCTGACGTCGGGGTACTGCTGCAGATAGTCCACCAGCACCGGCGTAACGAATGACTGGCCAAACAACACGGGCGCGGTCATCGTCAGCTGTCCGCGGGGCTGGGCGTGACTGCCGGCGGCCGAGTCTTCGGCTTCCTGCAAATCGCCCAGGATCCGCCGGCAGTCTTCAAGAAAGCGCTGACCTGCCTCGCTCAAGTACACGTTACGAGTGGTGCGTACCAGTAAAGGCGTACCGATGCGTTGTTCCAACGCCGCCACCGCACGCGTGACGCTCGCCGCCGACAGACCCAGGCGCCGCGCTGCGGCGGAAAAACCCGCATCCTGGGCGACGGCGACAAACACCTGCATTTCCTGAAACCTGTCCATCCATCCCCCGACGAGAAATCCTGATACAAGTTTTGTGCGCCCCCGAAGCCGCGCCGCACGGCCATTGTAGAGCCTTGGGCAAGCGAACCACAGCGCAACGCGCCAGCACGACCGGCCATCGGCGGCTTCGCTTGTTACCATTCCCTTTCCTATGACTCGTTAAACCCTGTGGAGCAAGCCTGCTTCCCGGGATTGATATGTGGCTGACTTCATCGAAAGGCCTGTTTCATGATCAAGATTTACCGTGCTCTGAGCCATCCCCTGGCGTCCCTCATAACCCTGGTCGGATGCGTATTGCTCGTTCCCCTGGTGCTGCGCCTGACATTGGGCTGGTCCGATCCCTTGGGTTATCTGTCGGACCTGGGCAGCGGCGGGTTGCTGATCGCGTTGCTTCACCGCCGCTCCGGGTGGCTGGTATTGCCTGTGCTGCTGGCCTGGAGTGCACTGACACTGGCCAATATCGAACTGATCAGCGCGGTCGGGCGAATGCCCAACCTGTCGGACCTGCATTACCTGCTTGACCCACAATTCGTTGAAAACTCCACCAGCGGCGGTTTCGCCCATCCTTGGCTGGCAACACTCCAGCTGGCGACGCTGGTGCTCTGGCTGGCGGCCCAGCGAACTAGCCCGCCGCGCCTGGCGCCCCCCTTACCACGCCAAGCCTGGACGTTGCCGATGCTGTTGTTGTTGGTACACGGCGCGGTGCAATCCTGGCGTCCGAGTGAGGCAGACCAGTGGAACCTGTTCAACCTGCCCCATCAGCTTGTGACCGCCGGCATCGCCGCCGGGCAGGAACGGGCCCAGCTCTGGCTGGAAGGCGATGAAGCCACCCTCGCCCCGTCAATGGAGGGCCTCACCCGGCTTGACCTCGAGGGACAAAAGCTGTTGGCCGCACCAGGCCAGGCGCACAACGTTCTGATCATTGCCCTGGAAGGCATTCCCGGCGCCTATATCAATGCCAACCGCCAGGCATTGAACAGCAGCTACCGGGAAAACCTGATGCCGCACCTCAGTGCCTGGGCCGAACGCGGCATGAACACGCCCGATTATGTCCTGCACAGCCACCAGACCATCCGCGGTCTCTATGCGATGCTATGTGGCGACTACGACAAGCTCGACGACGGTACGCCCAAAGGCGTCGAGATGCTGAACCAGACCCATCGCAACCGGGCGTGCCTGCCGGCCCAGCTGCGCCAGCACGGCTTCTCGACCCATTTCCTGCAAGGGGCTGGCCTGCGCTTCATGGCCAAGGACCGGATCATGCCCCACATCGGTTTCGACACGACCCTGGGCATGGAATGGTTCACTCGTCCGGCTTATCTGGAGTTCCCTTGGGGCAGGGACGACAAGAGCTTCTTCGAGGGCGCGCTGGACTACGTCGGGCAACTGCAACACGCCGACAAACCCTGGATGCTCACCTTGCTGACAGTGGGCACGCACCAGCCTTATTCTGCGCCGGACGACTACCTGCAACGCTACGACTCCGCCAAGCAGGCCGCCGTCGGTTATCTGGACGATGCGCTGGATGCGTTCCTGGTGAACCTGGAGAGACAGGGCGTTCTGGAAAATACCCTGGTGGTCATTACCTCGGACGAGTCCCACGGGCTGGACGACGTACGCCTGGCATCGTCCTGGGGGTTCAACCTGATGTTGGCGCCAGAGCCCCTGCCCAGAATCAAGCGCGGTGTTCATGGCCATGTGGACCTGACTGCCTCGGTGCTCGATTATTTCGATTTCCCGGTGCCCTCGTCCTTGTCCGGGCGCTCGATGTTCCGCGATTACACGACCGGTCGGCAAATCATGTCGTTCACCAACGGCAAACTGCGCTATCACGACGGCAAGAACACGTTCACCGAATGCGACTTCCTGCAGCGCTGCCGTGATTACCGCAGCGAAGGTTTCATCGCTGATCAAGCCAACTATGCCGGACAATACAGCGGTCAGCGTGCAAGACTGGTTGCGGCGCGGGCCACGGCCTTGGGCCAGAGCCTGTCAGCCACCGCCCTGAACCAGCGCTATCAGTTCGGCAGCAACGAAAAAATCCCGCTTCCGGCCCAGGTCTCCAATGACTGGACCGACAACCTCATCGGCGCCCAATACCTGGAGATGCCCAAAGGTTCGCAAACGCGCGTCAGCCTGACCATTCGCGCCGTGGACCCAGACCATGCCGCCTACATTTCCCTCAAGGCCAAGGAGTTCGAACGGGATGTGCCGATGGACCTGCCGACAGACGTCGCGGTCACTCCCGAGCAGCCGTTGGTGATGAACATCAGCTTCGACAACCCGCAACCACGCAAGGCGTTTTCCTTTCACCTGCTCGGCCATGGCGTCGGCGCCATCGAGATTTCCGATTTCAGCGTCGTGACCGAACTGCCCGATCAAACGGACCAACCAGAGTACCTGGACGACATGCAGGATGAGGGCGAGCCCCAGTCCAGTTGAGCCATAGGAAGATCTAATCCAACAACCGGTGCAGCTTGGCGTACTGCAGCAACATGATGGTCTTGCCGTCGCAGATCTCACCGGTTTCGATCATGCCCAAGGCCTGGTCGAGGGACATTTCCAACACCTCGATCTCCTCGCCTTCCGCTTCGAGGCCGCCGCCTTCGTGCTTTCGGTCCTCGTCGAAATATTCGCCCACGAAGAAATGTATGCGCTCGGTCACCGATCCCGGGCTCATGAAGGCCTCGAACACCTTGCGCACGTTCTGGATGACATAGCCGGTTTCCTCCTGGGTTTCCTTACGGATGCAGGTGTGAGGATCGTCGTTATCCAGCAGGCCGGCGCAGGTTTCGATCAACAGGTCGTCATGGCCATTGACGAAGGCAGGGAAGCGAAATTGCCGGGTCAGGACCACGGTCTGCTTGGCCCGGCTGTACAGCAGGATGGTGGCGCCGTTGCCACGGTCATAGGTTTCGCGGGTCAGCTCGCGCCATTGGCCGTCGCGGCCGAGATAGTCATAGGTTGTCTTGCGCAGCACGTACCAATTGTCCGAGAGGACTTCGACATTCTTGATGCGTACGCGGTCTTTGGTGCTGATTGCCTGTGTCATTCACCCGCTCCATTCTTCGATTATTCGTTCAACACGCCGGGACCCGCGGCAGCGCTCGTTTGTGAGCCGTCTTGAGGTAAGCGTGTTCGATGATCTGACGGGCCTGAGGCGAGACCTCTTCACCCATCAGGTACGCATCGATGTCCTCGTAAGTGCATCCATACGACGCTTCATCCAGCTTGCCCGGCGCCAGGTCTTCCAGATCCGCAGTGGGCGCCTTGCGTACCAGATGCGTGGGCGCGCCCATCGCCTCGGCCAGCAACCGTACCTGAGTCTTCGTCAGACCGGATAGCGGCGCCAGGTCGCACGCGCCGTCGCCGAACTTGGTGAAGAAGCCCATCACCGCCTCTGCCCCGTGATCGGTGCCCACCACCAACCCATTGCTGAAATTGGCGATCGCATACTGCGCCAGCATCCGCGCCCGGGCCTTGACGTTGCCTTTGGCAAAGTCGGTGAGTTCGGCCGATGGCTCCAAGCCGTCGATGGCGATACTGTCCATCAACCCGTCGACACAAGCGGCAATGTTGCTGGTGGTAATCAGGTCCGGGCGGATGAAGTCCAGGGAAGCCTGGGCGTCCTGTTCATCGGCCTGGGTCTTGTAAGGCAGCCGGACGCCAATAAAACGCGCTTCGTAGTCTTCATCCCGCAGTTGCTCCACCGCCAACTGACACATCCGTCCGGCGGTAAGAGAGTCGACCCCGCCACTGATGCCCAACACCAGAGACTTGCAACCCGACTCACGCAAAACCTGTTTTATGAACCCGACGCGGCGGGCAATTTCAGTTTGTTCGCCACCCGGTTTGAGTTGTCGGTCAATGCCCAGTTCCCGGGCGATGCTGTCTTGCTGAAGCGAAGTCATCTCAGGCTCCCAATTGCGGATTGATCAGGGCGATGTTGAACACTTGCGCGGCGTAGCGCAGGAACGAGGCATCTTCACAGACGTTCTTGATGGGATCGTCGGAGAACTTCACCACCGGCTCGCCGTGGACCCGCACCAGTTTCATGACGATGCTCAACGGCTCGACACCCTCGACATCGCAGGCCAGGCTGGTGCCCATGCCAAAACCGAATTTGGCCTTGCCGCGAACATGACGCAGGATCGGCAGGCATTTTTCGAAATTCAAACCATCGGAGAACATCAGGTCCTTGGTGCGTGGGTCAACGCCCAGTTCCTGGTAACGCCGCAGCACCTTGTCAGCCCAGACAATAGGATCACCGGAATCCTGGCGCAGGCCGTCATAGAGCTTGGCAAAGTACAGGTCGAAGTCCTTGAGGAAAAAATCGGTGCTGATGCAGTCCGTCAGTGCGATACCGAGCCGGCCACGGTATTCGCGCACCCAGTTTTCCAGCGCCGCGTTCTGGCTCTCGCGCAGCCGCCCCAGTTGCTGGTGCACCATCAGCCACTGGTGGGCCATGGTGCCGATCAGCGGTAGATCGAATTCGTAAGCCAGGTGGGCGTTACTGGTGCCGACAAACACCCCGGGAAAATCGTTGCGCATGACATTCACCACTTCCCGCTGGGCCCTGAACGACAAGCGCCTGCGGGTGGAGAAATCCGAAACGCGAAACTCGGCCAGTTCCTCCCGGCTGGCGTTTTTCTCCAGCCATTCGAATTTCTGATACAGCTTGCGGGTCACGTCGGCCAGCTCGACTTCGGGATACTTTTCACGGTTGCGCAGTTCGCTGACCATTGCCAGGACCGGTTGCTCGAACATGATGCAGTGCAGCATCGGACCCCGGACACGAATGTGCAGTTGACCGTCGACTTCCGAAACGTGGATGTAACGCAGGTTGAAGCGAAACAGGCCGAGGAACTGCTCGAAGTCCGGAGTCAGGTACTCACGGAAGCGTTTGTTGAACAGAAACCGTTGTTCCCCCTCGCGTAGTTGCAACCCGGCCAGTTTCTCCAACTCGATACGAATGTCGGGGATCAGGTGACCCAACCGCTCCTTGGAACGCACGATGAACTGGTATTCCACCTCCACGTTCGGGTGCTGGTGCAAGACTGCCTGCATCATGGTGAAGGTGTAGTAATCGGTATCCAGGAGGCTCTGGATGACACCGTTGCTTGAATCGAATGCGCTGTCCATGTCGGCTCCTTACACGTTTGCCTGGCGAATGGTTTCTTCACGGGTGGTGGCCACCAGGACCCCCGCTTGCTGCAAGTCTTGAATGGCTTGAACGGCGCCCTGCTCACTGATGGCCCGACAGGCTGGCAGGTGAATGATCACTTTGAAACCGGCGGCTACCAGTTGCAGGGCTGTGGTCTTCACGCAGAAATCCAGTGCCAGCCCACCGACAATGACCTGTTCCACATCCAGCCCTTTCAGGTACTCGATGACACCGGTGGAAAGCTTGCCGTGCAGGTCGTGGTAACAGGCGCCGTACGGGTGCAGATCCGGCTCGACGCCCTTCCAGACGAAATAGTCGTAATCGTATGGGGTCGGCAGTTCGTCCAGCAGGGTGAACCCCTCGGTACCAGGGACACAGTGGCTGACCCAGGTAACGTCAGCGTGCGCGAGCCCGGTGGGCACGAGCATCTGTGAGTGCTCGGCGACCACCCATGGCGCCAGGGGTGTGTGGGCATCCTTGCTGCCGACGCGCAGGCTGGCCAGCGACGCGATGAAATTCAGCTCACCGGCGATTTGATCACCGCCCGGCACAGGTAGCTCATCAGGGCAAAGCGGTGTGAAGCTCTTTTGCGCATCGACATCGAAGGAAGCAGTTTTGCGGGTCAGGCTGTTCATGCTGGGTTTCTCCTCTTCACGGCTCGAAAAGTACATGACATGTACTTTCATGGCAAGCCACTCTGAAAAGAAATTTTATTTAACTCAACTGGGTTTTCATTCCATGTGGAAGCTTGCGTAATGAGCTAAAGACAATGCTAGAGTACATGTCGTGTACAAATAGAGATTGAATCCATGTTTGAGATAGCGCTGTATGGCGGTGCCTTCAACCCACCTCACGCCGGCCACGCCCAGGTGATGATCGAAGCCTCACGTCACGCCAGGCGCGTGTTGGTGGCCCCGAGTTTCAGGCACCCCTACGGCAAGCAAATGATCGACTACGAAGTTCGTCTGAACTGGCTGGAATCGGTTGTGGATAACATCCAGCCACTGTGCCGCGCCGAAGTGCGCGCCAGCCGGGTGGAGCAAGTCGTGGCACGCGGCGTTGAAGGCCCCATCTACAGCTACACGCTGCTCGCCCACCTTGCCGACAGCCTGGCCCTGGACGGCAAGCGGATAGCGTTGGTGGTAGGTGAGGACGTCGCGGATCTGTTACCGACGTTCTATCGCGGCCAGGCGTTGCTGGAGCGGTTTTCCATCCTGTGCGTGGAGGAAAGGATTCACGTGCGCAGCACACTGGTCCGCGAACGATTGGCCCTGGGCCAACCTTTGCCCATCCATTGGATGGCGCCCGGCATGAACCCGTTAAACTATGACCTTTATGCTGCCCACGGAACCTGATATGCCAAATCCCACAGCCCACACGCGCGATTATTTGCACACCATCGACCTCTGTGTGCTGCGCTTCTGCCGGGAAACCCAGGCGCTGGAAATTCTCCTGAACCGGCGGGAAGCCGAGCCGTTCGCCGGTCACTGGGCACTGCCGGGGATCGTGGTCAACGGGGGCGTAGAGGATCTCACGCTGAACGACGCCGTGGAGCGCCTACGCAGCTCAAGCAAAGTGGGCATGCCGCTGGCCTGGATCGAACAGGTCGGCACCGTCGGCGACGCCTTCCGCGATCCGCGCTGCTGGTCGTCCTCAACGTTCTACCTGGCGATTGTCAGCGAGGCGGTCCAGCTCGCCGAGCACCAGGGTTTTTTCCCACTCAAAGGCGTCGCCAGCGGCTCGATAAAACTGCCTTTCGACCATAACAGCCTGGTAGCGGCTGTCCACGAGCGATTGTTATCCAAAGCCCTCTACAGCAGCCTGCCGCTCATGTTCCTGGGACCAGAATTCAGCGCGCCTCAAGCCGTGAGTGTTTTCTCCATCGTACTCGACCGCCCGGTGCTCAAGACCAGCATCCGCCAGCGTTTGCTGAAAATGACCGAGGCAGGATACTTGCGGGAAACCGGCCGCAAGATAAGCGGCGACGGCGGTCGACCGCAAAGCACAGTGGAAAACCTCAAGCCGGGCAGCGTTTATCTTTTTGATCGGTGTTTTCTGGAGTAGCGCTTAGCGAGCAAGCGCAAATGCTGGCGCCATCCGCTCCTGCTCATTGCTTGAGATGCCCAGATAGCGCGCGACCCTGGGCCATTTTCCGACGACGCCCTGGAACCTTTGGATGGTTTGTCTGGCATCGTCAGCAGAGACGCGGAAGTAGCCGGCCACGCTCATTGCCAAATCAAGGTCTATGGCGTTATCGGCCTCTGAAACGTTGAGCCTCAAGCCAGTGTCACCAGGGACCGGGTTCATGTCATACGCAGGCGAAAGACGCCAACCGCGCCCTGGCTCCAATAGAAAGCCATGGTTTCGTAGATGATCGTCAGTATTCGAAACCAGCATGTTGAAAACAATTCTTCGCCAAAGCTCGGGAAGATCTACGTCGGCAGCGGCTCCCTCCCTTACCAATACTTCTGCAATCTCCAGATAACTGGCCCCTGTCTCATGCCCATCGCCATCCTGGTGGTCCGTCAGGGTCATCGCTGAAGCGAAGTGAAGTCGGCCCCCCCTTGCTGTTCTGTCAAAGCGCTTCACCATGAAGCAGTGGTACTCACTCGCGTAGCGTTGCGCTTTTCCTTCAGCCACATATAGCCCACAGCCTTGGGCCAATGTGTTCACGACCATCTCCCAGCCGCCCACGTCGTGGGTGTCTCTATTACTGGGAAATTTTCCTATCCAGAGAGCGTGATCGTCATCAACTACGCTTGCCTTGGGCCTCGCTCCACCCAGAGAGCCCCCTGGAGCAATGAGCATTCGAATCCAGTCCTGACCCTGAGCCCCCCGATCCTCTCCAGCTTCAAATCGACGCGAAGCCTCTTCAAGCTCACGCATGCGAGCCATCGGTGGAGCGGCATGCTCCACATGGTCATCAAGGAACGCTCCTTCTTCCTCGACTTTGAAACGCAGTCCCCCTACCCGGTAGGCGTCGTGAACCCCGATGAGATAGTCCGAGTCAAACAGCCGTGCGTCCTGCGGTACGACTCCTGCTCTTTTATCCCGCTCCAAGCGACGATCCATCAGCAGTCGCCCCCATCGATCAGGCGAGGAGTCCGATACGCACCCAAAGCAATTTCTCGCTGGATATTGCCGCCCTTCGTAAGGCTGAATCCGAGGGTCGATGGCAATCTGAGTGTGAATGGTTTGAAGAACAGCCCGGGTGTACTCGAACTCCATACGCTCGGATCCTGCCAGTCGGCGGGAATGAAGGGTTCCAAGCAGTACGGGTGCTGTTTCATTCCAGTCTGCGTAGACGAAAATCCTTTCAGGCATCGTCTTCCCCTAAAAGCTTCTTGGCCAGTTCAGAGCTTGTCTGGCTTCGGCTGTAAGCGGTTGGCGATGCAGAACTATTCTCTTTTGCTGAGACGCTGAGCAAATTGTCCCCATGAACCTGAGGCAGCCCTGCCTTTGGCTTGATGTGCTCGACTGTAGAACGCCCTTTCAACTGCGCGTCTTGCAGATCACGGCCTAACTCATCCGTGCGTGCGAGCAATTCAAGGTCCTTCTCCAACCCCAAGGCTACCAATACCGAAACGTAAGCCCCTATGGTCACAGCAGGACTGCCACTTTCCAGCGCCCTCAACGTAGGGGCGCTCATCCCCGCACGCGCAGCCATTTGCGTCGCAGTGATCTTACGACGCTTACGAGCCAGCTCGATCCGTTCGCCAAGCTGGCGCAGGAGCCGCTCAGCGGATGGCATGAGGGGTGCTGTTTTTTTGGGCATGGCAGTATTTTTTCAATTTCCTTGAGAATTTGAAAAAATACTAGCACATAGATGCCTGAGATCGATTTCTAACGAGAAAATGGAAAATATTTTTTCATCTTCTCAAAAAAATCGAAAAAATACCTTCAAAATAAAATTTTGGTTTCTCAAGATGAGCGCAGATGTTGAGTCGGATTCTTCAGCTATTTGGCGAAGGGCCAGCCACGCGTAAGGAACGATGCGTCTTGGAAGAATGAGCGGGTTTAGCGGCGCTAAACCCGAACATTCATTACGTAGATTACAAAGAAACCTGGCTTTCGGTAGACGACTCACTCCACCGTCACAGACTTCGCCAGATTCCGCGGCTGGTCCACATCGGTGCCCTTGAGCACCGCCACGTAGTACGACAGCAGTTGCAGCGGAAGGGTATAGAGGATCGGCGAGAGGATGTCGTGGATGTGCGGCATGTGCACCACATGAGTGCCTTCGCCGTTGGTCATGCCGGCTTTTTCATCGGCGAAGACGATCAACTGGCCGCCACGGGCGCGCACTTCCTGCAGGTTGGACTTGAGCTTCTCCAGCAGTTCGTTGTTCGGCGCTACGGTAACCACCGGCATGTCGTTGTCCACAAGCGCCAGCGGGCCGTGCTTGAGTTCACCGGCCGGATAGGCCTCGGCGTGGATGTAGGAGATTTCCTTGAGCTTTAAGGCCCCTTCCATCGCCACCGGGAATTGCGCGCCACGCCCGAGGAACAGGGTGTGGTTCTTCTCGGCGAACAGCTCGGCGATCTTTTCCACGGTGCTGTCCATGGCCAGGGCTTCGCCCAGGCGGGCCGGCAGGCGACGCAGTTCTTCCACCAGCTTGGCCTCGACGCCTTCGCCCAGCGTGCCGCGCACCTGACCCAGGGACAGGGTCAGCAACAGCAGGCCCACCAGTTGCGTGGTGAATGCCTTGGTCGAAGCCACGCCGATTTCGCGGCCGGCCTGGGTCAACAGCGTCAGGTCGGATTCACGCACCAGCGAACTGATGCCGACGTTGCAGATCGCCAGGCTGGCCAGGAAACCCAGTTCCTTGGCATTACGCAGCGCCGCCAGGGTGTCGGCGGTTTCGCCGGATTGTGAAATCGTGACGAACAGGGTGTCCGGCTGCACCACCACCTTGCGGTAGCGGAACTCACTGGCCACTTCGACCTGGCAAGGGATACCGGCCAGCTCTTCCAGCCAGTAACGAGCCACCATGCCAGCGTGATAACTGGTGCCGCAGGCGACAATCTGTACATTACGAACCTTGGCAAACAGCTCGGCCGCCTGCGGGCCGAATGCCTGGACCAGCACCTGGTTCTGGCTCATGCGCCCTTCCAGCGTGCGCTGCACGACGGCCGGTTGCTCGTGAATTTCCTTGAGCATGAAGTGGCGGAACTCGCCCTTGTCAGCCGCTTCGGCACCGTCGCGGTACTGCACGGTTTCGCGCTCGACGGCTTTACCATCCAGATCCCAGATCTGCACGCTGTCACGGCGGATATCGGCGATATCGCCCTCCTCCAGATACATGAAGCGGTCGGTGACCTGACGCAGCGCCAACTGATCGGAAGCCAGGAAATTCTCACCCAGGCCCAGGCCGATGACCAACGGGCTGCCGCTACGGGCCGCTACCACACGATCCGGTTGTTTCGCGCTGATTACCGCCAGGCCGTAGGCACCGTGCAATTCCTTGACGGTGGCCTTGAGGGCTACGGTCAGGTCTCCCAGCTCCTTGAGCTTATGGTTGAGCAAATGAGCGATGACTTCAGTGTCGGTGTCCGAGGTGAACACATAGTCCAAGGCCTTCAGCCGTTCGCGCAGGGCTTCGTGGTTTTCGATGATGCCGTTGTGCACCACCGCCAGGTCGCCGGAGAAATGCGGATGGGCGTTACGCTCGCAGGGCGCACCATGAGTGGCCCAGCGGGTGTGGGCGATACCCAGGCGGCCGATCAACGGCTCGGCATCCAACGCCTGCTCCAGCTCGCTGACCTTGCCGGGACGGCGCATGCGCTCGAGTTTCTCGTCGTTGGTGAACACCGCTACACCGGCACTGTCGTAGCCGCGGTATTCCAGGCGCTTGAGACCTTCGAGCAGGATGGCGGTGATGTTGCGTTCAGCGACGGCGCCAACGATTCCACACATGTTATTTCTCCTGGCTGACAGACGCGCAGATCACATGGATACCACGGGCCTGAATCTGGTCGCGTGCCTCCACGGGCAGACGATCATCGGTAATAAGGGTATGGACGCTGCTCCACGGCAGTTCCAGATTGGGGATCTTTCGGCCGACCTTGTCAGCCTCCACCATCACGATCACTTCGCGGGCAACCTCAGCCATCACACGGCTCAGGCCCAGCAGTTCGTTGAAGGTGGTGGTACCACGAACCAGATCGATGCCGTCGGCACCGATGAACAACTGGTCGAAGTCATAGGAACGCAGGACTTGCTCGGCAACCTGCCCCTGGAACGATTCGGAATGAGGGTCCCAAGTGCCGCCGGTCATCAGCAGCACCGGCTCATGCTCCAGCTCGTTCAAGGCGCTGGCCACATGCAGGGAATTGGTCATCACCACCAACCCCGGCTGCAAGCCCAGTTCGGGAATCATGGCCGCAGTGGTACTGCCGCTGTCGATGATGATCCGCGCATGTTCGCGGATCCGCTTCACAGCGGCCCGGGCAATGGCCTGTTTGTATTTAGAGACTGTATGCCCATTATCGGCCACCAGCTCCTGGGGCATCGGTACAGCACCACCGTAGCGACGCAATAACAGGCCATTGGTTTCCAGCGCGGCAAGATCCTTGCGAATCGTAACTTCCGAGGTTTCGAAGCGCTTGGCCAATTCATCCACGCTGACCTCGCCCTGCTCTTGGAGCAACGCAAGGATACTGTGGCGGCGTTGAGGAGTGTTGCGCTTCGACATGGTGTTTTATAAGTTTCGATTCGAAAGATAACGTAAGCAATCAAAACCTATTAAAAAGGGTTCGTCAAGACGAGGGGAGAAAAATTCAGAAACGATTGGATACGGTGGGAGCGGGCTTGCTCATGAAAGCGGTGGGTCAGCCTGCATTCACTTCGAATGTGCCAACGTCTCGCGAGCAAGCCCGCTCCCACAGGGGGAGATTGTGGATAACTTAGGTCTTCTTGATTTTCACCGGACGCTTCCAGCCGTCGATATTCTTCTGCCGGGCACGCCCTACGGCCAATTGCAAGTTATCCACATTCTGCGTGATGGTCGAACCGGCCGCGGTGGTTGCACCGTTGGAGATATCCACAGGGGCTACCAAAGAGTTGTTGGAGCCGATGAATACATCCTCGCCCAACACAGTCTTCCATTTGTTGGCGCCATCGTAATTACACGTGATGGTGCCAGCACCGATGTTGGTGCGAGCGCCGACCTCGGCGTCGCCCAGATAGGTCAGGTGCCCGGCCTTGGCGCCTTCGCCCAGGTGAGCATTTTTCAACTCTACAAAGTTACCCACATGGGCACGGGCTTCCAGCACGGAACCGGGACGCAGACGAGCAAACGGGCCGGCGTCACTGCCTTCTCCCATGATCGCGCCTTCGAGGTGGGTGTTGGCCTTGATCACCGCGCCCTTGCGCAGCGTACTGTCCTTGATCACGCAGTTCGGACCGATGATGACGTCATCCTCGATCACCACCTTTCCTTCAAGGATGACATTGATATCGATCACCACA
Source organism: Pseudomonas sp. Pf153 (assembly GCF_001269775.1). Lineage (NCBI taxonomy): Bacteria > Pseudomonadati > Pseudomonadota > Gammaproteobacteria > Pseudomonadales > Pseudomonadaceae > Pseudomonas > Pseudomonas sp. Pf153. The sequence goes on from NZ_LHVL01000009.1 coordinate 414,519, forward strand.
TCGCGGCCCACACTGACTTCACCCCGTATATCGAAACGGGCCGGATCGCGCAGAGTCACACCCTGTGCCATCAAGCGATGGGCAGCACGCAGCTGATAGTGGCGCTCCAGATCGGCCAGTTGCCGACGATCATTGGCGCCCTGCACTTCCATTGCGTCCAAGGGTTGTTCGGTGGCCACCACCAGCCCGTCCGCGACGGCCATGGCAATCACATCCGTCAGGTAATACTCGCCTTGGGCATTGTTGTTGGACAGACGACTCATCCAGTCACCCAAGCGTGCGGCTGGTACAGCGAGAATTCCGGTGTTGCCTTCGGTGATGGCGCGTTGGGCTTCGCTGGCATCTTTTTGCTCGACGATGGCCGTCACCTGGCCGTCGGCGTTACGCACGATGCGGCCGTAACCAGTGGGGTCATCCAGCTCGACGGTCAGCAGACCCAGCTGTTCTGGCGCAGCGTGCTTGAGCAGGCGTTGTAACGTGTCGACTTCGATCAACGGCACGTCGCCATAAAGAATCAGCACCGTGTCGGCACTGATGAAAGGCACGGCCTGAGCCACCGCATGGCCGGTTCCCAGTTGTTTGTCCTGCAGGACAAAATTCAGATCGTCCGCCGCCAGACGTTCACGTACTGCGTCGGCGCCATGGCCAATGACCACATGAATGCGCTGTGGATTGAGCTGGCGGGCGCTGTGGATAACATGACCCAGCATGGAGTTGCCAGCGACCGGGTGCAGGACCTTGGGCAGCGCCGAGCGCATGCGGGTGCCTTGACCGGCCGCGAGAATAACGATTTCGAGAGACATGACTGGCTACCAATCCTGGGTGGTCAGCGGCTGTGACCAGATGATGAGTGTCGGGAAAAGAAAAAAGGGTAGCCGAGGCTACCCTTTTTAATCAATCGCACAGAAAGCTGACGGCTTAACCGCCGAACTTCTTGCGGATCTGCTGGACGGTGCGCAGCTGGGCTGCAGCCTCGGCCAGACGTGCAGCAGCAGAACCGTAGTCGAAGTCTGCGCCTTTTTCGTGCAGTGCCTTCTCGGCAGCCTTGACGGCTTCCTGAGCGGAGGCTTCGTCCAGGTCGGCAGCACGTTGCACGGTGTCGGCAAGGACCTTGACCATGTTCGGCTGAACCTCGAGGAAACCACCGGAGATGTAGAACACCTCCTTTTCCCCGCCCTGCTTGGTCAGACTAATCGGACCTGGCTTCAAGCTGGTGATCAGCGGTGCGTGGCCCAGAGCGATACCAAGATCACCCAGCTCACCATGCGCAACCACAAACTCGACCAGACCGGAGAAGATTTCCCCTTCCGCACTGACGATATCGCAATGGACTGTCATAGCCATCTGATTGCCTCAACCTAAATTAGCGCCCGTTGCCGGGCGCCGGGATTACAGTTTCTTGGCTTTCTCGATCGCTTCTTCGATGCCACCGACCATGTAGAACGCTTGTTCTGGCAGGTGGTCGTAGTCACCGTTGAGGATGCCTTTGAAGCCAGCAATAGTGTCTTTCAGGGAAACGTATTTACCCGAAGCACCGGTGAAGACTTCAGCCACGAAGAACGGCTGCGACAAGAAGCGCTGGATCTTACGAGCGCGGGCAACCAACTGCTTGTCGGTTTCCGACAGCTCATCCATACCCAGGATCGCGATGATGTCCTTCAGCTCTTTGTAGCGCTGCAGCACGTACTGAACGCCACGAGCGGTCTCGTAGTGCTCGTTGCCGATCACGTTCGGATCCAGCTGACGGGAAGTCGAGTCCAGTGGGTCTACCGCTGGGTAGATACCCAGGGAAGCGATGTCACGGGACAGAACGACGGTGGCGTCCAAGTGGGCGAAGGTGGTTGCTGGCGACGGGTCAGTCAAGTCGTCCGCAGGCACGTATACGGCCTGGATCGAGGTGATCGAGCCTTGCTTGGTCGAAGTGATGCGCTCTTGCAGCACGCCCATCTCTTCAGCCAGGGTCGGCTGGTAGCCTACTGCCGAAGGCATACGGCCCAGCAGTGCGGATACTTCGGTACCGGCCAGGGTGTAACGGTAGATGTTGTCGACGAACAGCAGAACGTCGTTACCTTCGTCACGGAACTTCTCGGCCATGGTCAGGCCGGTCAGGGCTACGCGCAGACGGTTTCCCGGCGGCTCGTTCATCTGGCCGTAAACCAGTGCCACTTTGTCCAGAACGTTGGAATCCTTCATCTCGTGGTAGAAGTCGTTACCCTCACGAGTACGCTCACCCACACCGGCGAACACGGAATAACCGCTGTGCTCGATGGCGATGTTACGGATCAGTTCCATCATGTTTACGGTCTTGCCTACACCGGCACCACCGAACAGACCGACTTTACCACCCTTGGCGAACGGGCAAACCAGGTCGATAACCTTGATGCCGGTTTCCAGCAGATCGTTGCCGCCAGCTTGCTCAGCGAAGGACGGCGCAGGACGGTGAATGCCCCAACGCTCTTCTTCGCCGATCGGGCCAGCTTCGTCGATCGGGTTGCCCAGTACGTCCATGATCCGGCCCAGGGTCGCTTTACCGACCGGTACGGAGATGGCTGCGCCAGTGTTGTTGACGTCCAGACCGCGCTTCAAGCCCTCGGTGGAGCCCATCGCAATGGTACGAACCACGCCGTCGCCCAGCTGTTGCTGAACTTCCAGAGTGGTTTCGGCGCCCTGAACCTTCAAGGCGTCGTAGATGCTCGGTACGCTGTCGCGTGGAAATTCCACGTCGATAACGGCGCCGATGATTTGAACGATACGTCCGCTACTCATAGCTGGATCCTCTGAATATTTGAACCGTTAAACCGCGGCAGCGCCGCCGACGATTTCCGAGATCTCTTGGGTGATCGCAGCCTGACGCGCCTTGTTGTAGATCAGCTGCAAATCGCTGATCAAATCACCGGCGTTGTCGGTAGCGTTCTTCATCGCGATCATCCGCGCGGCCTGCTCGGCTGCGTTGTTCTCGACCACCGCCTGGTACACCTGCGACTCCACGTAGCGGACCATCAAGCCGTCAAGCAGCTCCTTGGCATCGGGTTCGTAGAGATAGTCCCAGTGGTGCTTGAGTTCCTGTTCCGGGGTCGCCACCAGTGGAATCAACTGCTCCACGGTTGGCTGCTGCGTCATGGTGTTGATGAACTTGTTGGATACCACGGACAGACGGTCGATCCGGCCTTCCAGGTAAGCATCCAGCATCACCTTGACGCTGCCGATCAGGTCATTGATCGACGGTTCTTCACCCAGGTGGCTGATAGCGGCAACGACGTTACCGCCGAAGTTGCGGAAGAAAGCCGCACCCTTGCTACCTACCACACACAGATCGATCTCGACGCCTTGTTCGCGGTTTACCGCCATGTCCTTGACCAGGGCCTTGAACAGGTTGGTGTTCAAGCCGCCGCACAGACCACGGTCACTGCTCACCACAACGTAACCGACGCGCTTGACGGCGCGGTCGATCATGAACGGGTGGCGATATTCCGGGTTGGCGTTGGCCAGATGACCAATCACCTGGCGGATGCGCTCCGCATAAGGACGGCTAGCAGCCATGCGCATTTGTGCCTTGCGCATTTTGCTGACCGCCACTTTTTCCATGGCGCTGGTAATCTTTTGCGTGCTTTTGATGCTCGCAATCTTACTGCGAATCTCTTTTGCGCCTGCCATGTAACACCTATCAGGTTAGCAAGCGGGAGCCTTGCGGCTCCCGCTGCGGCTTACCAGGTTTGGGTGGCCTTGAACTTCTCGATACCGGCTTTGAGGCCTGCGTCGATTTCGTCATTGAAGTCACCCTTCACGTTGATCTTGGCCATCAAATCGGCGTGATCGCGGTTGAAGAAAGCGATCAGCGCTTGTTCGAAGCTGCCGATCTTGGCGATTTCAATGTCAGTCAGGAACCCACGCTCAGCGGCATACAGCGACAGCGCCATGTCAGCGATCGACATCGGTGCGTATTGCTTCTGCTTCATCAGCTCGGTAACGCGCTGACCATGCTCAAGTTGCTTACGGGTCGCTTCGTCCAGGTCAGAAGCGAACTGGGCGAATGCCGCCAGTTCACGGTACTGGGCCAGGGCGGTACGGATACCACCGGACAGCTTCTTGATGATCTTGGTCTGAGCGGCACCACCCACACGGGATACCGAAACACCGGCGTTCACAGCAGGACGGATGCCCGAGTTGAACATGGCCGATTCCAGGAAGATCTGACCGTCGGTGATGGAAATCACGTTGGTCGGAACGAACGCGGAAACGTCGCCAGCCTGGGTTTCGATGATTGGCAGGGCGGTCAGGGAACCGGTCTTGCCAGTGACAGCACCGTTGGTGAACTTCTCGACGTACTCTTCCGAAACGCGGGATGCGCGCTCCAGCAGACGGGAGTGGAGATAGAACACGTCACCTGGGTAGGCTTCACGTCCTGGCGGACGGCGCAGCAGCAGGGAAATCTGGCGGTAAGCCACTGCTTGCTTGGACAGATCGTCATAAACGATCAGCGCGTCTTCACCGCGGTCGCGGAAGAATTCGCCCATGGTGCAACCGGAGTACGGTGCCAGGAACTGCAGCGCAGCCGATTCGGAAGCACTGGCGGCAACGATGATGGTGTTAGCCAGGGCACCGTTCTCTTCCAGCTTGCGAACCACGTTGGCGATGGTCGATTGCTTCTGACCGATTGCCACGTATACGCAGAAGATACCGCTGTTCTTCTGGTTGATGATCGCGTCGATCGCCAGGGCGGTCTTACCGATCTGGCGGTCACCGATGATCAGCTCACGCTGGCCACGGCCGACAGGGATCATGGCGTCGACAGCCTTGTAGCCAGTCTGTACAGGCTGGTCTACCGACTTACGCCAGATCACGCCTGGAGCAACTTTCTCGACCGCGTCAGTCTCGGTGTTGTTCAGCGGACCTTTGCCGTCAACAGGGTTACCCAGTGCGTCGACTACGCGACCCAGCAGTTCCTTACCTACCGGAACTTCAAGGATGCGGCCGGTGCACTTGGCGCTCATGCCTTCTGCCAGAGTCGTGTAGGCACCCAGTACAACGGCACCTACGGAGTCTTGCTCCAGGTTGAGGGCCATACCGTAGACGCCGCCCGGAAACTCGATCATCTCGCCGTACATGACGTCGGCCAGACCGTGAATCCGCACGATGCCGTCAGATACGCTGACGACAGTGCCTTCGTTACGGGCTTGGGAGGTCACATCGAGCTTTTCGATGCGGCCCTTGATAATTTCACTTATTTCGGAAGGATTGAGTTGCTGCATTGCTCTGCTGCCCCTTCAAACTCAAGATTTCAATGCTTCGGCAAGTTTCGCGAGTTTGCCGCGAATCGAGCCATCGATAACCAGGTCACCGGCGCGGATGACGACACCACCAATCAAGGCAGGGTCTTCCGTAACGTCCAGACGCACTTCCCGGTTGAGTCGTGCACTGAGAACCTTGGCGAGTTTGTCTTGCTGTTCTTGGTTCAATGCGAAAGCACTGGTCACTTCCACGTCTACCGACTTTTCCTGCTCGGCCTTGTACAGCTCGAACAGGGCGGCGATCTCCGGCAGAAGCGGGAGACGGTCGTTTTCGGCAACGACGTGGATGAAATTCTGTGCCTTGGCATCGAACTTGTCGCCGCACACGTCAATGAACGTGGCGGCCTTTTCTGCGCTCGTCAGTCGCGGGGCCTTGAGCACGCGCTGCATGGTGTCATCTTTCGACACCGCTGCTGCCAGGCCGAGCATGGCTGACCAATTGGCCAGTTGCTGGTGGGCCTGAGCGTGCTCGAAGGCCGCCTTAGCGTAAGGTCGGGCCAACGTGGTCAGTTCTGCCATGATCGCCCTCGCTTAGATGATTTCAGCAGCCAGTTTATCAACCAGCTCTGCGTGCGCGTTTTGATCGATTGTGGCACCCAGGATCTTCGAAGCACCGCCAACGGCCAGGCTACCCACTTGGGCACGCAGGGCGTCTTTGACACTGTTGAGTTCCTGTTCGATCTCGGCTTGAGCCTGAGCCTTCACACGGTCAGCTTCGACGCGAGCCTGTTCACGGGCTTCATCGACAATCTGGGTACCGCGTTTCTTGGCTTGCTCGATGATTTCAGCTGCCTGGGCTTTCGCTTCGCGCAGTTGCTGACCCACTTTCTCTTGGGCCAACTCCAGGTCGCGAGCTGCACGGCTGGCAGCGTCCAGACCATCTGCGATCTTCTTTTGACGTTCGTGCAGCGCCGCAATGACCGGAGGCCATACGAACTTCATGCAGAACAATACAAAAATCAGGAACGCAACGGACTGGCCAATCAGGGTCGCATTAATGTTCACGCCAACACCTCGCAGTTACGTTGTCCATCACATCAAACTACTCGAAAAATCCGAGTAATTAGCCAGCGATCTGACCAACGAACGGGTTCGCAAAGGTGAAGAACAGAGCGATACCAACACCGATCATGGTTACGGCGTCGAGCAGACCGGCAACGATGAACATTTTGACTTGCAGCATTGGAACCATTTCTGGCTGACGCGCAGCGCCTTCCAGGAACTTGCCGCCCAGCAGGCCGAAACCAATTGCGGTACCCAGTGCGCCCAGGCCGATCAACAGTGCAACAGCGATAGCGGTTAGACCAACTACAGTTTCCATCTTTCCTCCCGACTTTTACGTCGTATGGTTTAGGTTTTTTTAATTTAAAGCGGTAAAACAAATCGTTTCATCGTGGCCTGTTCGGGCCCCCTCCCGTTTGACCGGGAAGGACATCAGACTAGTCGAGACTGGCCTTAATGGTTTTCTTCGTGCGCCATCGACAGGTAGACGATGGTCAGCATCATGAAGATGAACGCCTGCAGGGTGATGATCAGGATGTGGAACACAGCCCACGCCCACTGCAGCGCTACGCCCAGGCCGCTGAGCCAGAGCAGGCCGCTGCCGAACATCACAGCGATCAGGATGAACACCAGCTCGCCGGCATACATGTTGCCGAACAGACGCAGGGCCAGAGAGATTGGCTTGGCGATCAGGGTCACGAATTCCAGCAGGAAGTTCACCGGGATCAGCAGGGCCTGAACGAGGATGTTCTTGCTGCCGAACGGATGCAGGGTCAGCTCGCCGATGAAGCCGCCGATGCCCTTGACCTTGATGCTGTAGAAAATGATCAGTGCGAAAACCGAGAACGCCATGCCCAGGGTCGCGTTCGGGTCGGTGGTCGACACGGCGCGGAACGGAATGTGGTCGTCGCCGGAGATCAGGATGGCCAGTTGAGGAATCCAGTCGACCGGGATCAGGTCGATGGCGTTCATCAGGAACACCCAGACGAAGATGGTCAGTGCCAGCGGCGCGATTACCGGGCTACGACCGTGGAAGCTGTCCTTCACGCTGCCGTCGACGAACTCGACCAGGACCTCAACGAAGTTCTGCAAGGCGCCGGGCTGACCCGAAGTCGCCTTTTTCGCCGCCATGCGGAACAGGAAAACGAAAATCAGGCCCAATGCGATCGACCAGCCGAGGGTATCGACGTGGAAAGCCCAGAAACCCATCTCCTTGGCTTCTGCTGCGGAGTGGGCAAAGCCCCAGCCGCCGTTGGGTAGCTGACCGAAGGTCAGGTTCTGCAAGTGGTGCTGGATATAGCCCGAAGCGGTTGTCTCTGCCATGGTTGCCTCAAACGCCCTAAGGTCTCGAAAGTCTTGTTCTCATTAGCAGGGGAGCGAACCAGCTGACCAGTTGGGTCAGCACGAACACGCCGAATACAGCCAGCGGCGCCAGTGGCTTCACACCTGCGAACGTCAGTGCAAAGAGCACTGCCGTCAAAATCAGTTTCCCCGCCTCGCCGGCATAAAAAGACCGGACGATAGCCTGGGCTGCTCGGGCGCCGGAAAACCGAAATGCCCTGTGAGCAAAGTAAATATTGGGAAGCAAGGCTATCAGGCCTCCGCAAAGACCTGAGTATCCGGCGACGACTCCCTTCCATTGCCAGAGCGCCAAGGTGGCGATCAGTACAACGACGAACTGGGCCATCAAGACCGGGAAAACTGCCAGACGATGGAACGGCAAGCGGTTTGGCGTGCGGGTTTCCATCGCTTTTGCTCTCCAAGGGTCGGCTGCCTGAAATCAATAACTTGGCATAATTTGTGCCGACAAAATGCGCGCAGAGTATAGGGGCGGTTCTGCCCCTATTCAACTGCTGGGTAGTGATTTCCGACTGCGCGCTACAAGAGCAATTGTTTCAGCGAATGTGTGCAAGGACTCCTTGCAACTCATCGAGGGAGTTATAGCCGATCACCAACTGCCCCTTGCCCTTCTTGCCGTGGCGAATCTGCACCGCAGAGCCCAGGCGCTCGGCCAGGCGCTGTTCCAGACGAGCGATATCCGGGTCGGGTTTGGGGGCTTCGACAGGAGCCGGCTTACCATTGAGCCATTGCCGAACCAGTGCCTCAGTCTGGCGCACGGTAAGACCTCGTGCGACAACATGTCGCGCCCCTTCAACCTGTTGATTTTCCGGCAAACCGAGCAAGGCCCGGGCATGACCCATTTCCAGATCGCCATGGGACAGCATGGTCTTGATGACTTCCGGCAACGCAATCAAACGCAACAGGTTGGCCACGGTCACGCGAGACTTGCCCACCGCCTCGGCAACCTGCTGCTGAGTCAGCTGGAACTCCTGCTGCAACCGCTGCAGGGCCACCGCCTCCTCGATCGGGTTGAGGTCTTCGCGCTGGATGTTCTCGATCAGCGCCATGGCAATGGCAGTTTCATCCGGCACATCGCGCACCATTGCCGGAATGGTTTCCTGACCGGCCTGCTGGCTGGCGCGCCAGCGGCGTTCGCCGGCAATGATCTCGAAACGACCGCTGCCGATGGGACGCACCACAATCGGCTGCATTACGCCCTGGTTCCTGATCGACTGAGCCAGCTCTTCCAACGCCTGCGGATCCATGTCCCGGCGCGGCTGGTATTTGCCCCGCTGGATCAGGTCCAGCGGCAGATGCTGCAGCTCGCGCTGGTCGGCCCGCACGGCCTGTTCTTCCAGCGCACTGACGGTGGGACCGCTGAGCAGCGCGTCCAGTCCACGTCCGAGACCACGTTTCTTGACGGCCATGGGGTTTCCTTAAGTTGGCTGGGCGGCAGCGGTGCGTGGGTTACGGCGCTGACGGCGAACCATCTCGCCCGCCAGGGCCAGGTAGGCCAGCGCACCACGGGATTGTTTGTCGTAGGCCAGGGCCGGCATGCCGTAGCTCGGCGCTTCGGCCAGACGGATGTTACGCGGAATGACCGTGTCGTAGAGTTGCTCGCCGAAATGCTCCTTGAGCTGGACCGACACGTCGTTCATCAGGCTCAGGCGCGGGTCGTACATGGTGCGCAACAGGCCTTCGACTTTCAGGTCAGGGTTCAGCAACTCGGAAATGCGCTTGATGTTATCCACAAGGTCGCTCAACCCTTCCAGGGCGAAGTACTCGCACTGCATGGGGATAATGACCCCATCGGCGGCCACCAGGGCATTCAAGGTGAGCATCGACAACGACGGCGGGCAGTCGATCAGGATGTAGTCGTAGTTTTCCCGGATCGGCGCCAAAGCACTGCGCAGACGGCTTTCCTTCATCTGCATTTCCAGCAGTACCACTTCGGCGGCCGTCAGGTCACGGTTGGCCGGCAGCAGTTGATAACCGCCATGCTCGGAGAAATGCATGGCCTGGCCCAGATCGCATTCACCGATCAGAACGTCGTAGATGGAGTTTTCCAGGCCATGTTTATCCACACCGCTGCCCATGGTGGCGTTGCCCTGTGGATCAAGATCGATCAACAGCACCCGGCGCTTGGTCGCGACCAGGGATGCTGCGAGGTTGATGCAGGTGGTGGTCTTGCCCACACCACCTTTCTGGTTCGCTATCGCGAATACCTTAGCCATTCTTGCTTGTATTCCCAATCATGCCGTGCGGCGCAGTATCAGCAGATGGCGTTGGCCTTGGCAACCGGGTACGGCCAGGGCGTGTTCGCTATCGAGGTGAAAATCTGCCGGCAATGCTACCAGCTCATCGGCCGGATGGACGCCCTTCATTGCCAGCCATCGCGTATTGGCGTCGCCCAGGTGGCGAGTCCAGTTGCTGAAGTTCTCCATACTGCTGAATGCACGGGAAATGATCCCGTTGAAAGGTTGTGCAGGCTGGAACGCTTCTACGCGACTGTGGATAACTTGCAGGTTATCCAATTTGAGTTCGAGTTTGACCTGGGTCAGGAAGCGGGTCTTCTTGCCGTTGCTGTCCAGGCAGGTGACTTGCGCGTCCGGAAACAGGATCGCCAACGGGATACCCGGCATGCCTCCACCGCTGCCTACATCGAGCCAGCGACCGTTTTCGATGAATGACATCACGCTGAGGCTGTCGAGCAGGTGGCGCGAAACCATTTCGTCCGGATCACGGACTGCGGTCAGGTTGTACGCCTTATTCCATTTGATCAACAGCGCCAGATAACCCAGCAGTTGTGCATGCTGGGCTTCGCTCAGGCTGACCCCGAGCTGGCGGGCACCTGTGGATAACTCTTCGGCGTGTTGCGAGGTGACCATCGAACTCAAGCGCTTTGCTCCAACTGACGGCCCGCGCCGCGTTTTTTCAAATGAATCATCAACAGGGAAATCGCCGCTGGCGTAACGCCGGGAATGCGCGAGGCCTGGCCCAGGGTTTCCGGACGGGTTGCACCGAGCTTGCTCTGGATTTCCTTCGACAACCCGGAAATGCCGGTGTAATCGATATCCACAGGCAGCTTGGTGTCTTCACTGGCGCGCAGACGGGCGATTTCGTCTTGCTGACGGTCGATGTAACCGGCGTACTTGGTTTTGATCTCGACCTGTTCGGCCACTTGTGGATCTTCCGCTCCCTGGCCGGTCACTTCCACCAACCCGACATAATCGATTTCCGGGCGGCTCAAGAGGTTGAGCAAGTTGTACTCGTGGGTCAGCGGCGTGCCGAATTTCGCCGCGATGGCATCGCCCTGCTCGGTACCGGGACGAACCCAGGTGCTTTTCAGGCGCTGCTCTTCCAGTTCGATGCTTTCACGTTTCTTGCAGTACGCCGCCCAACGCACATCATCTACCAGCCCCAGCTCACGACCTTTCTCGGTCAGGCGCAGGTCGGCGTTGTCTTCGCGAAGGATCAGGCGATATTCGGCGCGGGATGTGAACATCCGATACGGTTCCTGGGTACCCAGGGTAATCAGGTCGTCCACCAACACACCGATGTATGCCTCATCGCGGCGTGGGCACCAGCTGTCCTTGCCCTGGGCGCGCAGTGCCGCGTTGGCACCGGCCAACAACCCTTGGGCGCCGGCCTCTTCGTAACCGGTGGTGCCATTGATTTGCCCGGCGAAGAACAGGCCGCCAATGACCTTGGTTTCCAGGCTGTACTTCAGGTCACGCGGATCGAAGTAGTCGTACTCGATGGCGTAGCCCGGGCGAACGATGTGAGCGTTTTCCATGCCGCGAATCGATTGCACGATCTGCAATTGCACATCGAACGGCAGGGAAGTTGAGATTCCGTTCGGGTACAGCTCGTGGGTCGTCAGGCCTTCGGGCTCGATGAAGACCTGGTGGCTTTCCTTGTCGGCAAAGCGATGGATCTTGTCTTCGATCGATGGGCAATAACGCGGACCGATGCCTTCGATTTCACCGGCAGCGGAATACATCGGCGAACGATCGAGGTTCGCCGCAATGATTTCATGGGTGCGGGCATTGGTATGGGTGATCCAGCAACTGACTTGCCGTGGATGCTGTTCCTTGCTGCCCATGAACGACATCACGGGGATCGGGGTGTCGCCCGGCTGCTCGGTCATGACCGAGAAATCCACAGAACGGCCGTCGATGCGCGGCGGAGTACCGGTTTTCAATCGACCGACACGCAAGGGTAATTCCCGCAGACGCTGGGCCAGGGCGATGGACGGTGGATCGCCGGCACGGCCGCCGGAATAATTCTGCAACCCAATGTGGATAAGTCCACCGAGGAAGGTTCCGGTGGTCAACACAACGGAATCGGCGAAGAAACGCAGGCCCATTTGAGTCACGACACCCCGGACCTGGTCCTGCTCGACAATCAGGTCATCGGCCGCTTGTTGAAATATCCACAGGTTCGGCTGGTTTTCCAGGATTTCACGGACAGCAGCCTTGTACAGGACCCGGTCTGCCTGGGCGCGGGTAGCGCGAACGGCTGGACCCTTGCGGCTGTTCAATACGCGAAACTGGATACCACCCTTATCGGTTGCCATGGCCATCGCACCGCCGAGGGCGTCGATCTCCTTGACCAAGTGGCTTTTACCGATCCCACCAATGGCAGGGTTGCAGCTCATGGCGCCGAGGGTTTCCACGTTATGCGTCAACAGCAGGGTTTTTGCGCCCATGCGTGCTGATGCAAGTGCTGCCTCGGTACCGGCATGACCGCCGCCGATGACGATCACTTCAAAACGGGAAGGGAAATCCACCACGCACCTCGTGCCTGCTTATTCAGGTAATTCGGAAATAGGTTATGAGTCTGGCCTGGGCGTTTTCTGGACCAGGTCGGCAAGTATAGGGACTTCCCCCTTCCTAAAGAACCCTTTGCACAAAATTTAACCAGCTGTGGAGAACTCGCGGTTAAAAAATTAAAAAAGAGAGAAATTTATAAAATCTTTGTTTTTATGTTTATTCTTACGTCCGCCCCTATCTGTGGATAAACGTACATAAGCCTTTATTCACCTGATGTACAGAGATCCTGAACCCTGTGGTCATCTACGAATGAAGGGGTTGGATAACCGGTGTAAGCCTGTGGATGAAAATGCCTGTTATCCACAGAGGCCGTTATATCCAGTTTTTAAGGGGGGTTATCAACGGGGCTCAGCGGCAGTTATTCACAGAGCTTAATCCACAGACCGGATGGCATCCGACCACAGGCGAGCCGCCATGAAGGGCAATCGAGGATGAGAAGAGAGGTCGGGCTGCCGCGACAGAATTCGGCGCGCAGCCCGGTTTTTTGAAGAAGGGATTACTTGCCGATGCAGAAGCTGGAGAAGATCCGCCCGAGCAGGTCATCGGAGCTGAAAGCCCCGGTGATTTCACCGAGGAAATGTTGGGCTTGGCGCAGATCTTCAGCCAGCAACTCCCCGGCGCCCGCGCAGGTCAGTTGGGTACGTCCATGTTCCAGGGCTGCGCTGGCATGACGCAAGGCCTCGAGATGCCGGCGCCGGGCACTGAAGCTGCTTTCCGAGGTTTGTTCATAGCCCATGCAGGCCTTGAGGTGCTCCCGTAGCAGTTCCAGCCCTTCGCCTGCTGCCTTTGCACTCAGGCTGAGGGTGACGTGGCCATCGTCACTCACTTCGAGCGCTATCGCCTCCCCTGTCAGATCCGCCTTGTTGCGAATCAACGTGACTTTCGCCGGATCCGGTCGGACTTCGAGAAATTCGGGCCACAAGGCGAAGGGATCGGTCGCTTCCGGTGCCGTGGCGTCGACCACCAGCAATACACGGTCTGCCTCGCCAATGGCCCTCAGCGCACGTTCTACCCCAATCTTTTCGACCTGGTCATCGGTATCGCGAAGTCCCGCGGTATCCACAACGTGCAGCGGCATGCCATCGATGTGGATATGTTCGCGCAAGATATCCCGAGTCGTGCCGGCAATCTCAGTGACGATCGCCGCCTCTCGACCGGCCAGGGCGTTAAGCAGGCTCGATTTTCCCGCATTCGGTCGTCCTGCAATCACCACCGTCATGCCGTCACGCAATAAGGCGCCTTGCCCGGCCTCGCGCAAGACTGTGGATAATTCTTCACGGACCTTATCCAGCATGTTGAGGACATGGCCATCAGCAAGAAAGTCGATTTCTTCCTCAGGAAAATCGATTGCCGCCTCGACATAGATCCGCAGGCCGATCAACTGCTCGGTAAGGTTATGCACACGCTGTGAAAAGGCACCCTGCAATGAACGCAAGGCATTGCGCGCAGCCTGTGCAGAACTGGCTTCGATCAGGTCGGCAATCGCTTCAGCCTGGGCCAGGTCGAGTTTGTCGTTGAGGAATGCTCGTTCGCTGAATTCTCCCGGCCTGGCGAGGCGGCAGCCCAGTTCCAGGCAGCGCTTGAGCAACATATCCAGCACGATAGGCCCGCCGTGGCCTTGCAGCTCCAGGACGTCTTCTCCGGTAAAGGAATTCGGTCCAGGGAAATACAAGGCAAGGCCTTCGTCGAGTACTTGTTGGTCATCGCTGAAAAACGGTCCGTAATGAGCGAACCGCGGCTTGAGCTCACGTCCACTGATGGCTTTGGCTGCGACACTGGCCAAAGGCCCTGAGATACGGACGATGCCGACTCCACCTCGTCCCTGGGCAGTGGCAACGGCGGCGATGGTTTCACGAGGTGCGCTCATAAACCTGTATCCAGACAAAAGTGACAGATAGCAAAACGCCCCACGAGGGGGCGTTTTGTGTGGTTATCCACAATGCAAGTTACGCCTCGGCTTTTTTCGTAGCCGATTCGATCTTACGCGTGATGTACCACTGTTGAGTAATGGACAACACGTTGTTCACAACCCAGTACAGCACCAGACCTGCCGGGAACCACAGGAAGAAGAAGGTGAAGATGATCGGCATCATTTTCATGACCTTCGCTTGCATCGGGTCCGGAGGCGTCGGGTTCAACTGCTGCTGGATGAACATGGTGGCGCCCATGATGATCGGCAGGATGAAGAATGGATCCTTGATCGACAGGTCGGTAATCCACAGCATGAACGGCGCCTGACGCATTTCCACGCTTTCCAGCAGAACCCAGTACAGCGCCAGGAATACAGGCATTTGTACGAGAATCGGCAAGCATCCACCCAGCGGGTTGATCTTCTCTTTCTTGTACAGCTCCATCATGGCCTGGGACATTTTCTGACGATCGTCGCCATGTTGCTCTTTCAGAGCGGCCAGTTTCGGAGCCACTGCGCGCATGCGAGCCATCGATTTATAGCTGGCGGCCGACAATGGGAAGAAGATTCCCTTGATCAGCATGGTCAGGAAAATGATCGACCAGCCCCAGTTACCGACGATGCTGTGGATATGTTGCAACAGCCAGAAGATAGGCTGGGCAATGAACCACAGGAAACCGTAGTCCACCGTCAGTTCCAGACCTGGGGACAACTCTTTCAATACGGCCTGGCTTTTCGGACCGGCGTACAGAATGGCACTGGTTTCGACCTTCGCCCCAGGCGCCGCGCTCAATGCCGGGCCGGTGTAGCCGACGATGTAGTTGCCCCTGCTGTCCTTACGCGTTTGGACAATATTTGTTTCGCCCTTCTGTGGAATCCAGGCGGTTACGAAATAATGCTGCAGCCAGGCAACCCAGCCACCTTGAACGGTTTCCTTGAGCTGCGCCTTGTCCATGTCCTTCATGGACACTTTCTTGTACGGCTCCGAACTTGTCCACAGGGCAGCACCCAGATAAGTCGCGGTACCGGTGGCGGTGCTGGAAGAAGGATCATCGCTGGCGTCGCGTTTCAGTTGCGCGAACATAGCGCCAGACCACGGTTGGGCGCTCTGGTTGTCGACCAGGTAGGAAACAGTCACGTCATACAGGCCACGTTTCAGAGTGAAACGCTTGATGTAGTTGACGCCGTCCTTGCTGAATTTCAGGTCGACAACCAATTGGTCCTGACCATCAGCCAGTTGATAAGTCTTCTTCTCGGCGGAGTAAACCGGACGACCGGCCGGGTTTGCATCCGGGCCGTTGGTGCCGATCAGGCCACTCTGGGCCAGATAAGTCCGCTCGTTGCCGTTATCGAACAACTGGAACGGGATTTCCGGATGATCCTGACGACGTGGATAAAGCGGCAGCTTCAACTGTGCGATGTCACCACCTTGTGGATCGATTGCCAGCTCGAGCACGTCCGTCTTGACCTGAATGAGGTCTTTGCTTGCAGCCACGGGAGCTTCGGCAGGGGCGCTGGTTTCGCTTGCCGCGCGCGGTATGTCATCACTGCTGGCAGCGTTGTTGCCGGAAGCGGTGTCCGGCAGGCTCGGTGCGGTATTGCTGGCTGCAACATTCTGAGTCGGCAGGGCAGCCTGGCCATAGTCCTGGTTCCATTTAAGAACCATGACGTAAGACACGATTGCCAGGGCGACGATCAGGATCGTGCGTTTGATATCCATGATTACTCGGCCATCGAAGAAGAACGGGAGGTAGGGATAGGCGGAACCGGGTCGTAGCCGCCGGGATTCCACGGATGACAGCGACCTAAACGACGAAAGGTCAGCCAGCCACCGCGCAAAAGGCCATGGTTTTCTATGGCTTCATACGCGTAGCAGGAACAACTGGGGTAAAAACGACAGTGACTGGCCATCAGGGGACTAATGGCGTAGCGGTAAAACTGGATCGGAACGAGTGCCAGTTTACGCATCGGGACTGTCTACCCCTACAGTTTCGGTATTGGGCGCAGGAGCGGGCTTGTTACGCGCCAGACGCTTCCAGAGCTTGCCGAAGTGCTGAATCAATTCGGGGTTTTCTACGTCACCCAAACCTTTGCGTGCGACGATAACGATGTCCCAGCCGACCAGTAAATCCTGGTTCAGGCGAAACGATTCGCGCATCAGACGTTTGAGGCGATTGCGCTGCACAGAGAGCTTGACGCTCTTTTTCCCGATAACCAGCCCTAATCGGGGGTAATCGAGATCGTTGCTGCGTGCAAGGAGCAGGAGATTTTTCCCCGGAACCTTACCGGTAGGGGAGTCAAAGACTGCCTTGAAATGCCGGGGTGTAAGCAGACGCTTTTCCCGACTGAAGTCCTGACTCACCTCCAATGCCGGATTATCAAACTGCCAGACGTGCGCGACCTTTGGCGCGGCGACGCGACAGGACGGCACGACCGTTCTTGGTAGCCATGCGAGCACGGAAACCGTGGGTACGAGCGCGTTTGATAGTGCTTGGTTGGAAAGTACGTTTCATGTCGTGTTACCTGGTTCGTCCACAACGGGCCGGAATGGCCCCTGTTTTAAGAGACCGGGGATTCTAGAGAAAGCAAGACCCTAGGTCAATTTCCAACCAACGTTTCCTTTAAATAGATGAGAGCCGGCGAATCGGTTCGCAAAGCCACCGCTCACAGATATAAAAAGAAGGGAATTATTTAAAGCTTTTTTGTGAAGCTTATAAAGGCAAGGCTGGCAGGTATCTGTGGATAACTAACCTCAGCCCTTATGGTGCGTGGCGTAGAGAGAATGACAACTACAAGGGAAAGCCGTGATCAGCCTGTGCTGCGCTGTCGGATAAGCTGTGTGCGGAATGAGTGGTTATCCACAGGCCGGTTATCCACTGGGATTCGAGGGGACTTTTCCAACGCCCTGAAGCCTGGTTATCCACAGGGCTTATCCACCGACCGTTTGTCACCTTTTTTATGGTTAAGGCTTTGATAATTCCTTGGAGGATGTGCCACCTGCGTGTGGATAAGTGAACGCCTGCTCGCTACAATGGCCGCTTGTTTTTGCCTCACCGGCTTTCAACTTAGGGGATATCCGTGTCAGTGGAACTTTGGCAGCAGTGCGTGGAGCTTTTGCGCGATGAGCTGCCTGCCCAACAATTCAACACTTGGATCCGTCCACTACAGGTCGAAGCCGAAGGCGACGAGTTGCGCGTCTATGCTCCGAACCGTTTCGTCCTCGACTGGGTCAATGAAAAGTACCTGGGGCGGGTCCTGGAACTGCTCGACGAGCACGGCAATGGCATGGCGCCTGCCCTATCCTTATTGATAGGCAGCAAGCGCAGCTCAGCGCCGCGGGCTGCGCCCAATGCGCCGTTGGCGGCGGCGGCCTCTCAGGCCCAGGCAGCCGCGGCGCCGGTCAACCATGCCGCTCCTGCCCCAACTGCCCCGACGCCTGCGCCGAGCAAACGCAATGCACAAAAGGTGGAAGAGGTCAGCGAGGAGCCTTCGCGCGATAGTTTCGACCCTATGGCCGGCGCCAGCTCCCAGCAGGCACCGGTGCGTTCCGAACAACGCACCGTCCAGGTCGAAGGTGCGCTCAAGCACACCAGCTACCTGAACCGGACGTTCACCTTCGAGAACTTTGTCGAAGGTAAATCCAACCAGCTGGCCCGGGCGGCCGCCTGGCAGGTCGCGGATAACCCCAAGCATGGCTATAACCCGCTGTTCCTTTATGGCGGTGTGGGCCTGGGTAAAACCCACTTGATGCACGCTGTGGGTAACCACTTATTAAAGAAGAACCCGAATGCCAAGGTCGTGTACCTGCATTCCGAGCGCTTCGTGGCCGACATGGTCAAGGCCTTGCAACTGAACGCGATCAACGAATTCAAGCGTTTCTACCGGTCGGTGGACGCCTTGCTGATCGACGACATCCAGTTCTTCGCTCGCAAGGAACGTTCCCAGGAAGAGTTTTTCCACACCTTCAACGCACTGCTCGAGGGCGGGCAGCAGGTGATTCTTACCAGTGACCGTTATCCGAAGGAAATCGAAGGCCTGGAAGAGCGCCTGAAATCCCGATTCGGCTGGGGTCTGACGGTGGCTGTCGAGCCGCCCGAGTTGGAAACCCGTGTGGCGATCCTGATGAAGAAGGCCGATCAGGCCAAGGTCGAACTGCCACACGATGCTGCGTTCTTCATTGCCCAGCGTATCCGTTCGAACGTGCGCGAACTCGAAGGCGCCCTCAAGCGGGTGATCGCTCATTCGCACTTTATGGGTCGCGACATCACCATCGAGCTGATTCGTGAGTCCTTGAAAGACCTTCTGGCCCTTCAGGACAAATTAGTGTCTGTGGATAACATCCAGAGAACTGTAGCTGAATACTACAAAATCAAGATATCCGACCTGTTATCCAAGCGCCGCTCGCGTTCGGTAGCTCGTCCACGTCAGGTGGCCATGGCCTTGTCCAAGGAACTGACCAACCACAGTCTGCCGGAAATCGGCGATGTGTTTGGTGGACGCGACCACACCACGGTGCTGCACGCCTGCCGCAAGATCAACGAACTTAAGGAATCCGACGCGGACATCCGCGAGGACTACAAGAACCTGCTGCGTACACTGACCACTTGATGACCAGCGCAGCTTATTAAGGCAAGGGACTAGACCATGCATTTCACCATTCAACGCGAAGCCCTGTTGAAACCCCTGCAACTGGTCGCGGGCGTCGTCGAACGCCGCCAGACCTTGCCGGTACTTTCCAACGTGCTGCTGGTTGTCGAAGGCCAGCAGCTGTCGCTGACCGGTACCGACCTGGAAGTCGAGCTGGTGGGGCGTGTGCAACTTGAAGAGCCGGCCGATCCGGGCTCCATCACGGTGCCGGCCCGCAAGCTGATGGACATCTGCAAGAGCCTGCCTAACGACGCGCTGATTGACATCAAGGTCGATGAGCAGAAGCTGGTGGTCAAGGCCGGTCGCAGCCGCTTTACCCTGTCCACCCTGCCGGCCAATGATTTCCCAACAGTGGAAGAAGGCCCGGGCTCGCTGACCTGCAGCCTCGAGCAAAGCAAATTGCGCCGCCTGATCGAGCGCACAAGCTTCGCCATGGCCCAACAGGACGTGCGCTACTACCTCAACGGCATGCTGCTGGAGGTGTCCGCCGGTGTGATTCGCGCCGTCGCCACCGACGGGCACCGCCTGGCCATGTGCTCGATGCAGGCTGATATCGGTCAGCCGGATCGGCACCAAGTGATCGTGCCGCGCAAAGGTATTCTGGAATTGGCGCGCCTGCTGACCGAGCCGGACGGCAACGTCAGCATCGTCCTGGGTCAGCACCATATCCGTGCGACCACCGGTGAGTTCACCTTTACATCGAAACTGGTGGACGGCAAATTCCCGGATTATGAGCGCGTTCTGCCTAAGGGCGGCGACAAACTGGTACTGGGTGATCGCCAGGCGTTGCGCGAAGCCTTCAGTCGTACCGCTATTTTGTCCAACGAGAAGTATCGCGGCATTCGTCTGCAGTTGGCCAACGGTCAACTGAAAATCCAGGCGAACAACCCGGAACAGGAAGAAGCGGAAGAGGAAGTGGGCGTCGACTACAACGGGGGCTCCCTGGAAATCGGCTTCAACGTCAGCTACCTGCTTGACGTACTGGGCGTTATGACCACCGAACAGGTTCGCCTGATCCTGTCGGACTCCAACAGCAGTGCGCTGCTGCAGGAGTCCGATAACGACGATTCGGCTTACGTTGTCATGCCGATGCGTCTGTAATCAGCTAGATGTCCCTGAGTCGCGTCTCGGTCACCGCGGTGCGCAATCTGCACCCGGTGACCTTCTCCCCCTCCCCCCGCATCAATATTCTTTACGGCGCTAATGGCAGCGGCAAAACCAGCGTCCTGGAAGCTGTTCATCTGCTGGGACTTGCCCGATCGTTTCGCAGCACCCGCCTGTCACCTGTCATCCAACACGATCAGTTGGCCTGTACGGTGTTCGGACAGGTAGAGCTGGCTGAAGGGGGTCATAGTGCGTTGGGGATTTCACGGGACCGGCAAGGGGAGTTCCAGATACGTATCGATGGGCAGAACGCCCGCAGCGCTGCGCAACTGGCCGAGATTCTGCCGTTGCAATTGATCAATCCAGACAGCTTCCGCCTGCTGGAGGGTGCCCCGAAGATTCGCCGGCAGTTCCTCGATTGGGGGGTGTTCCATGTGGAGCCGCGTTTCATGGCAACCTGGCAGCGCTTGCAGAAGGCGCTGCGCCAGCGAAACTCTTGGCTTCGGCATGGTACACTTGACGCCGTTTCGCAAGCGGTTTGGGACAGGGAACTGTGCCAAGCCAGCGCTGAAATCGATGAATACCGCCGCGCTTATATCAAAGCCCTGAAACCGGTCTTCGAGCAGACCTTGAGCGAACTGGTTGAGCTCGAGGGCCTGACGCTCAGCTATTACCGGGGCTGGGACAAAGACCGGGAGCTGAGCGCCGTACTGGCTGGCTCGCTGCAACGTGATCAGCAGATGGGCCATACCCAGGCTGGGCCACAACGCGCTGACTTGCGCCTTCGATTGGGCGCCCACAACGCCGCGGACATCTTGTCCCGGGGGCAACAGAAGTTGGTGGTGTGTGCCTTGCGTATTGCCCAGGGACACCTGGTCAGCCAGGCTCGCCGCGGCCAGTGTATTTATCTGGTGGATGACCTGCCGTCCGAGTTGGACGAGGCCCACCGTCGAGCGCTTTGCCGTTTGCTGGAAGACTTACGCTGCCAGGTGTTCATTACCTGTGTAGACCACGAATTACTGAGGGAAGGCTGGCAGACGGAAACGCCAGTCGCCCTGTTCCACGTGGAACAGGGCCGTATCACCCAGACCCACGACCATCGGGAGTGAAGGCATTGAGCGAAGAAAATACGTACGACTCAACGAGCATTAAAGTGCTTAAAGGCCTGGATGCCGTACGCAAACGTCCCGGTATGTACATTGGTGACACCGACGATGGCAGCGGTCTGCATCACATGGTGTTCGAGGTGGTCGACAACTCCATCGACGAAGCCCTCGCCGGCTATTGCGACGATATCAGCGTCATCATCCACCCGGACGAATCCATCACCGTTCGCGACAACGGCCGTGGCATCCCGGTAGACGTACACAAGGAGGAAGGCGTTTCCGCCGCCGAGGTCATCATGACCGTCCTCCACGCAGGCGGTAAGTTCGACGATAACTCCTACAAGGTATCCGGCGGGCTGCACGGCGTGGGTGTCTCGGTAGTGAACGCCCTGTCCGAAGAGCTTGTCCTCACGGTTCGCCGCAGCGGCAAGATCTGGGAACAGACCTACGTCCACGGCGTGCCCCAGGCACCGATGGCAATCGTTGGCGACAGCGAAACCACCGGTACCCAGATCCACTTCAAGGCTTCCAGCGAAACCTTCAAGAACATCCATTTCAGCTGGGACATCCTGGCCAAACGGATTCGTGAACTGTCCTTCCTGAACTCCGGTGTCGGTATCGTCCTCAAGGACGAGCGCAGCGGCAAGGAAGAGCTGTTCAAGTACGAAGGTGGCCTGCGTGCGTTCGTCGAATACCTGAACACCAACAAGAATGCGGTCAACCAGGTGTTCCACTTCAATGTCCAGCGCGACGACGGCATCGGCGTGGAAATCGCCCTGCAGTGGAACGACAGCTTCAACGAGAACCTGTTGTGCTTCACCAACAACATCCCGCAGCGTGACGGCGGTACTCACCTGGTGGGCTTCCGTTCCGCGCTGACCCGTAACCTGAACAACTATATCGAACAGGAAGGCCTGGCGAAGAAGCATAAAGTCGCCACCACGGGTGATGATGCCCGCGAAGGCCTGACGGCGATCATTTCGGTGAAGGTGCCGGATCCCAAGTTCAGCTCCCAGACCAAGGACAAGCTGGTTTCGTCCGAAGTGAAGACGGCGGTCGAACAGGAAATGGGCAAGTACTTCTCCGATTTCCTGCTGGAAAATCCAAACGAAGCCAAGCTGGTGGTCGGCAAGATGATCGACGCCGCCCGTGCCCGTGAAGCGGCGCGCAAGGCGCGTGAAATGACCCGCCGCAAAGGTGCGCTGGACATCGCCGGTCTGCCGGGCAAATTGGCTGACTGCCAGGAAAAAGACCCTGCCCTGTCCGAACTGTACCTCGTGGAAGGTGACTCTGCCGGTGGCTCCGCCAAGCAAGGTCGCAACCGCCGGACCCAGGCCATCCTGCCGCTCAAGGGCAAGATCCTGAACGTCGAGAAGGCACGCTTCGACAAGATGATTTCCTCCGCTGAGGTCGGCACGCTCATCACTGCGCTGGGCTGCGGCATTGGCCGCGAAGAGTACAACATCGATAAGCTGCGCTATCACAACATCATTATCATGACCGACGCCGACGTCGACGGTTCGCACATTCGTACCCTGCTGCTGACGTTCTTCTTCCGTCAGTTGCCGGAGCTGATCGAACGTGGCTACATCTACATCGCCCAGCCGCCGCTGTACAAGGTCAAGAAAGGCAAGCAAGAGCAATACATCAAAGACGACGATGCCATGGAAGAGTACATGACGCAGTCGGCCCTGGAAGATGCGAGCCTGCACCTGAACGAAGACGCCCCGGGCATCTCCGGTGAAGCCCTCGAGCGCCTGGTCAACGACTTCCGCCTGGTGATGAAAACCCTCAAGCGTCTGTCGCGTCTTTATCCACAGGAGCTGACCGAGCACTTCATCTACCTGCCGGCCGTCAGCCTGGAGCAACTGTCCGATCATGCAGCGATGCAGGATTGGCTGGCTCAATACGAAACTCGCCTGCGTACCGTCGAGAAGTCTGGTCTGGTCTACAAGGCCAGCCTGCGTGAGGATCGTGAACGTAACGTCTGGCTGCCAGAGGTCGAACTGATCTCCCACGGCCTGTCGAACTACGTTACTTTCAACCGCGACTTCTTCGGCAGCAACGACTATAAGACCGTCGTCTCTCTTGGCGCGCAATTGAGCACGCTGCTGGACGAAGGCGCCTACATCCAGCGTGGCGAGCGCAAGAAGTCCGTGACCGAGTTCAAGGAAGCCCTTGAATGGCTGATGGCCGAAAGTACCAAGCGCCATACCATCCAGCGATACAAAGGACTGGGCGAGATGAACCCGGACCAGCTGTGGGAAACCACCATGGATCCGGGCTCGCGCCGGATGCTCAAAGTCACCATCGAAGACGCCATTGGCGCGGATCAGATCTTCAACACCCTGATGGGTGACGCGGTCGAGCCTCGTCGTGACTTCATCGAGAGCAATGCGTTGGCGGTGTCTAACCTGGATTTCTGATCCTCCTTCGGCGGCACTTCACCTGACAAAAAAAGCCAACGCCCAGCGTTGGCTTTTTTTTACGCCCTGAATAGGTGCTCTCTTCACAGACCCGACGGTCAAAAACCGGGTAACCCGGTAACACCTTGGCACAAAGCCTTCATTCTCAATAGCTTGCATATCGCCGATACCCCCGGAACTACTGGACTTCAGGTTTTTTGGCGTAAAACTTGCGTGCTGAATAAACAACACATCGTTTTTTTAAATTTACAGAAGACGATGGCAAGAGGCGGTACGAATAAATTCAATACCAAGGGTAGTCTCAATGAGTGGTACGCAAGCTTCCAATAATCTGGAGCAAGGGCTAAAGCCCCGTCATGTGACGATGCTCTCCATCGCTGGCGTGATCGGAGCTGGCCTTTTCGTAGGCTCCGGCCACGCTATCGCCGCGGCCGGGCCGGCTGTGCTGTTGGCCTATGCAGCTGCCGGTGCGTTGGTGGTGTTGGTCATGCGCATGCTGGGCGAGATGGCGGTGGCTTCGCCGGATACCGGCTCTTTTTCGACTTACGCTGATCGGGCGATTGGCCGTTGGGCCGGTTTCACCATCGGTTGGCTCTACTGGTGGTTCTGGGTGCTGGTCATTCCATTGGAAGCCAACGCTGCCGCGACCATCCTGCATGCCTGGTTCCCGGACGTGGCCATCTGGGCCTTCACCCTGGTCATCACCCTGCTGCTGACGGTCACCAACCTGTTCAGCGTGAAGAATTACGGCGAGTTCGAGTTCTGGTTCGCCTTGGTCAAGGTCATCGCGATCATTGGTTTCATCGTCTTGGGTGCGATGGCGATCTTTGGCCTGTTGCCCACCAGTCAGGTCAGCGGTGTTTCGCATTTGTTCGATACCCAAGGCTTCCTGCCCAACGGCATGGGCGCGGTGCTGGGGGCCATCCTCACCACGATGTTCTCGTTCATGGGCACCGAGATCGTGACCATCGCGGCGGCTGAATCGAAGAACCCTGGCCAGCAGATTTCCAAGGCTACCAACTCGGTGATCTGGCGGATCGGCTTGTTCTATCTTGTGTCCATCTTCATGGTCGTCGCCTTGGTGCCTTGGAATGACCCGATGCTCGCCAGCGTGGGTTCCTACCAGACCGTGCTTGAGCGTATGGGCATCCCGAATGCCAAGCTGATCGTCGATATCGTGGTGTTGGTCGCGGTCACCAGCTGTCTGAACTCGGCGCTCTACACGGCTTCGCGCATGATGTTCTCGCTGGGCAAGCGCGGCGATGCGCCGGCGGTGTCCCAGCGCACCAACAAGAGCGGCACGCCTTACTGGGCGGTAATGCTCTCTACCGGCGCTGCCTTCCTGACGGTATTCGCCAACTACGTGGCGCCAGCGGCGGTCTTCGAGTTCCTACTCGCCAGCTCCGGCGCTATTGCCCTGTTGGTGTACCTGGTGATTGCCTTTTCGCAACTGCGCATGCGCAAGCAACGCATGGCGCGTGGGGAGAAAATCGCCTTCAGCATGTGGTTGTTCCCTGGGCTGACCTACGCGGTGATCGTGTTCATCGTCGGGGCGTTGACCATCATGCTGTTCCAGGAAGCCCATCGTGTGGAGATCCTCTCCACCGGTCTGCTCAGCGTGTTGGTCGTAGCCTCCGGGCTGCTGTTGCAGCGCCGTCGGGTCGCAAAGGCCGACAAGGGGCTACAGATGGCCCAGTGAGCTGATTCGCCACGGCTGATCTGACCCGACGAAAAGGCCACGCATTTGCGCTGGCCTTTTCGTTAAGCGTCTTCTAACTCGCCACCGTCGTTTCACTTCCCACCGCCACGCTTTCCAGGCGATACCCATACCCATAAATCGTCAGTAACTGCCAACCGCGATCCGCCGTCAGCCCGAGTTTGTTGCGTAGGCGATAGATATGGGTATCCAGCGGACGGGACGAGGTCATTTCCTCGTGGGTCCAAAAACGTTCATAGAAGTACTCACGGGACAGTGGACGCCCCAGGTTGGAGAAGAGACAGCGGGCCAGGCGATATTCCCGTTCGGTCAGGTTGATGGGGACACCTGCGCGGGTGACGGTCAGTTCGGCGTCGTCGAATGCCAGGTCGTTGAACACCAATACGTCGCTGGCCGGAGCACGTAGCAGGTTGTGGCGGCGCAACACGGCGTTGACCCTGGCCTTGAGTTCGTTGGGTCTGAAGGGTTTGCTCACATAATCATCGGCGCCGGTATTGAGGGCCTGGACGATGTCGTGCTCGCCGTCACGGCTGGTGAGCATGATGGCGGCCGGGGGCGAGTCCATGTGTTCTCGCGTCCAGCGCAGCAGCGACAACCCGCTGATGTCGGGCACCTGCCAGTCGAGGATCAACAGGTCGAACGTCTCCCTACGCAGCTGTCGCAGCAGGTCTTCGCCCCGTTCGAAGCTGTGCAGGGTCCAGGCTTGCTCGCCCCTGCCGGGGATTTGTAGCAGTGTCTGTTCCACCCGGCGCAATTCAGCCGGTTCGTCATCCAGTATGGCGACACGCATGCATGCGATTCCTTGATTTCGAAACTGACGGACATCCTCGGGCGGCCACGCAAGTGGGCTCGGCCTACTGTCGCAGGCTGCGACAATACCGGCTCATGTCGTCTAGGGAAAGGCTGCAGCACGCCACCATCGAGTCCGCTATAGTCTTGGGCTTCGCAGTTTGCCGGTCCCTTGAATCGCCATGAATAAAACCTCCTCCTGTTCCCTTCGTCCTGGGTGTTTATGAGTCATCAGCGCCGCCGGGAAAGCCGTGAACCGACCCAGGCCCAACGTTTGTTTCGGCAGTGGGTGCGGGAATGGTTGTGGATAAGTTTGTTGCTATTGCCGTTGACGGCGTTGTTGTCATTCAGCGCCCAACCGACTCGCAACGGATTCGGTGCGGCGTTGGTGTCGGTCTGCCTGGTGGCCGGTGTGCTGGGGTTGATGCTGCTGCGCCCGCATCTGGCGCTGTGGACGACCGTGGGTGGAATGAGCCTGGCGCTGCTGATCAGCGCCGTGCTGGGAGCCGAGGGTGAATGGTGGTCGCCGTTGGCGAGCGTGCTGGGCATGCTGTTCGGCTACCTGATATGGAACTGGCGGCGCCTGAGCGTGGTGTTGGCTTATTTCGGCTGGGAGCTGGCGCGCCTGGACGCCGAGCCCAAGGTATTCCCGGAGCGCCGTCGGGTGCCGTACACCGGTAGTGATCGCTTACAAAGCCAGATCCTGGCTCTGGAGCAGGCCATGGGCCGGACGCGGGATACTCGCCGCTTCATTGCCGATGGCCTGGAACACCTGCCCGTGGCGACCCTGATCAGCGATCCCCAAGGGCGGATCCTGCTGGGCAACCGAAAGGCGCGCGAGCTCTTCGGTCATACCCTGGCGGGCGGAGAAGTACTGGAGCAACTGATCCAACTGGGTTACCCGGGGTTGGCGCAGGACTGCTCGCACAGGTTATCCACACTGCCGTTGCTGGAGTTTCGCGATGTGCGCGAGCGCAGCCTGCGCCTGGAGCGTGAACCGCTGTTACCGGTTGACGGCGATGTGCCGATCGGTTGGTTACTCAGCCTCATCGATCTGAGCGCTGAACGTGAAGCCGAGGCTCAGCGCAATATCATGCTGCGCTTCCTGTCCCATGACCTGCGCGCGCCGCACTCGGCGATCCTGGCGCTGCTGGATGTGCAGCGGCATGAGGACGGCGGGGCTCAACCGGTGTTCGAGCAGATCGAGCGTCAGGTACGACGCGCCCTGGCGCTGACCGACGGCTTTGTGCAATTGGCGAGGGCCGAATCGGAGGTCTACCAGTTTCGCCCCACACTGTTCGCGATGCTGATCCTGGATGTGCTTGACCAGGCCCTGCCGCTTGCCCAGGCCAAGCGCATCCAGTTGAGCCACGACATTGACGATGAGGAAGCGATGGTAAGGGCGGACCAGTCCTTGCTGACCCGTGCGCTGTTCAATCTGCTGGAAAATGCCATCAAGTACAGCCCGCCCGCCTCTCGCGTGGTCCTGCAGGTTCGGTGCGCGGAGGGTTGGCTGGGCTGTGAGCTCATCGATCAGGGCAAAGGCATCGGGCCGGAGGAATTGCCGGATCTGTTCAGCCAGTATCGGCGCTTCTCGTCGGCCCACGGAGTGGATGGCATGGGCCTCGGGCTGTCGATGGTCAAGGCCGTGGTGGATCGGCATGAGGGGCGAATCGAATGTCGCAGTGTGGTGGGCGAAGGTACAACGTTCAGCCTGGGTTTGCCGTTGCTGGAGGCCTGAAAAACTTAACCATCGGCAGCACCGGCGCGGTGCTATAAAAAACTTATGCACCTACACCGGTGTTTTATGTGTTTAAGAAATATGTATAAAAAACAGCAAGTTATGCAAAAAATACAACGCTTTCAGAAAAAACGGTACACAGCTTATCCACAGAAATCAGACAGCGATCTGGTCCGTGGCCGCTGATGGTTCCGGGGCGGAAGGCAATGAACCCATTTCCCGCTGTGCCTGTTCATTCCAGGCCTGGACGCGGTCGTTGAGATCGGCAATGGCGCGAGGCCCGCTGCCTTCGGCGTACAGGGGGGCGCCGATCACCACGGTGATGAGTCCTGGCTTCCTGATCCAGCCCGTCTTGGGCCAGAATTTGCCGGCATTGTGTGCAATCGGCAGCACCGGCAGGTTGGCATTGACCGCCAATGCCGAACCACTGCGGGAAAACTTGCCCATCGTTCCATAGGGCACGCGGGTCCCCTCGGGAAAAATCAGCACCCAGACATTGTCCTTGAGCAACTCGTCACCCTTCTTCGCGACAATCTTGAGCGCCGCCTTGGGGTTGTCGCGATCAATGGCGATCGGGCGAAGCATGGCCATGGCCCAGCCGAAAAACGGCACGAACAGCAGTTCACGCTTGAGCACTTGGCTCATAGGCTCGAAATAGGCCGAGAGAAAGAATGTTTCCCAAGTGCTCTGGTGATTGGACTGAATGACACAGGGCCGGTCCGGCACGTTTTCGGCGCCCTTCACTTCATAGCGGATGCCCAGGAACACTTTACTCAGCCACAGTGCGCAACGGCACCAGTACACGTTGATGAAACGGTAGCGCGCCTTGAACGACATGAAAGGCGCGACAAAAAAACTCAAGGAGCACCACAGCAAGGAACTGGTGCCCAACAGCAGGTAAAAGAGAAAAGATCTGATGGCCTGCGATATCGACATAGCGGCATTTACCGTTGCGGGCAGAGCCCGACTGTTTAAGCGCTTACCCAACCGTCCTTGATCAGGATGCCTTGGGAGCTCTAATTGTGGATAAGTTCAGCGGCAACCGCCGCCAGGTCGTCAAAAATCAAGGTGCCCACCGGTAGGGTCTTGCCCAGAGTCTTTTCGCCTTTCCCGGTCTTTACCAAAACTGGCTGACAATCGACGGCCTTGGCCGCTTCCAGGTCACCGAGGCTATCGCCGACGAACCACACACCCGACAGCGCCACGTCATAATGCGCGGCGATAGCTTTGAGCATGCCCGGCTTGGGCTTGCGACAATCGCAGCCTTCGTCTGGCCCGTGGGGGCAATAGACGATCAACCCGACTTCGCCGCCCTGCTCCGCCA
This sequence comes from Pseudomonas sp. Pf153, assembly GCF_001269775.1. NCBI lineage: Bacteria > Pseudomonadati > Pseudomonadota > Gammaproteobacteria > Pseudomonadales > Pseudomonadaceae > Pseudomonas > Pseudomonas sp. Pf153. Next base: position 443,748 of record NZ_LHVL01000009.1, read on the forward strand.
CCAGGGCGCGCAAGCGCTCATGCATGGCATCGAGGACCGCGAGGTCATAGTAACCGCGAGCGATGCCCGACTGGTTGGTGGCAACCGCCACCGTCCAGCCGGCCTTGCTCAACTGCGCGATGGCTTCGATCGAGCCAGGGATCGGCAGCCACTCCTTCACCGATTTGATGTAAGCGTCGGAGTCGTGATTGATCACCCCGTCCCGATCGAGAATCAGCAGTTTCAATGGTTACCCCAGCAGCGAAATGTCGGCGACGCCGAGGAACAAGCCGCGCAGGCGCGCCAGCAGCGCGTAACGGTTGGCCCGCACGTTGGTATCTTCGGCATTGACCATCACTGCTTCGAAGAACGCATCTACCGGCTCACGCAATGCTGCCAGGCGCGCCAGGGTTTCGCTGTACTGACGTGCCGCTGCCATTGGCTGGATCGCCTGGTCCGCCTGTTGGATCGCCGAGTACAGGGAGAACTCGTTGGCGTTGTCGAAGTACTTGGCTTCGACGGTGGCCGCGATGTTGCCTTCTGCCTTGCTCAGCAGGTTCGAAACACGCTTGTTCACCGCCGCCAATGCCGCCGCTTCGGGCAGTTTGCGGAAGGCTTGCACCGCCTGTACGCGCTGGTCGAAATCCAGGGCCGAGCCCGGCTTCAGGGCACGCACCGACAGGTAGGTCGCGACATCGACGCCTTCGTCTTCATAACGCGCACGCAGGCGGTCGAAGATGAATTCCAGCACCGCATCGGCCAGGCCGGCGGCCTTGACCTTGCTGCCGAACGCGTTGACGGCGAAGGCCACCGCTTCGTTCAGGTCCAGGTCCAGTTGCTTGTCGATCAGGATCCGCAGCACGCCCAGGGCCGCGCGGCGCAGGGCGTACGGGTCCTTGCTGCCGGTGGGCAGCATGCCGATGCCGAAGATGCCGACCAAGGTGTCGAGCTTGTCGGCAATCGCCACGGCCGCACCGGTCAAGGTGCTTGGCAGTTCAGCGCCGGCACCGCGAGGCATGTATTGCTCGTTCAGGGCCAGGGCCACGTCTTGTGGCTCGCCGTCGTTGAGGGCGTAGTAGTAGCCGGCGACGCCTTGCATCTCCGGGAACTCACCGACCATTTCGGTGGACAGGTCGCACTTGGACAGGATGCCGGCGCGGGCTGCGCGCTGGGCATCGCCGCCGATACGCGGAGCGATAAACGCGGCCAGCTTCGACACACGCTCGGCCTTGTCGTAGACGCTGCCGAGTTTTTCCTGGAAAACCACGCTCTGCAGGCGCTCGTTGAAGCTTTCCAGCGGCTGTTTCTTGTCTTGCTTGAAGAAGAACTCGGCGTCGGTCAGGCGCGGGCGAACGACTTTCTCGTTACCGGCGATGATCTGCTGCGGATCCTTGCTCTCGATGTTGGCCACGGTGATGAAGCGCGGCAGCAATTTGCCGTCGGCGTCCAGCAGGCAGAAGTACTTCTGGTTGTCCTGCATGGTGGTGATCAAGGCTTCTTGCGGCACTTCAAGGAAACGCTCCTCGAACGAGCACACCAGCGGCACAGGCCATTCCACCAGGGCGGTCACTTCGTCGAGCAGGTCCGGCGGCACGATGGCGGTGCCTTCCTGACGGGTCGCCAGCTCTTCGGTGCGCTTGCTGATGAGCTCGCGGCGCTCGTTGGCGTCAGCCAGCACGTAGGCGGCCCGCAGGTCGGCCAGGTAGTTGGCCGGCGAGGTGATGCGCACGCTTTGCGGGTGATGGAAACGGTGACCACGGGAGTCGCGACCGGCCTTCTGGGCCAGGATCGTGCAATCGATGACCTGGTCACCGAGCAGCATCACCAGCCATTGGGTCGGACGCACGAACTCTTCCTTGCGCGCGGCCCAGCGCATGCGCTTGGGAATTGGCAAGTCGTTGAGGGAGTCTTCGACGATGGTCGGCAACAGGCTGGCGGTCGGCTTGCCCTTGATGCTCTGGCTGTAGCGCAGCTTTGGACCGCTCTGGTCGATTTCGCTCAGGTCTACGCCGCACTTCTTGGCGAAGCCCAAGGCGGCCTGGGTCGGGTTGCCGTCGGCATCGAACGCGGCCTGGCGCGGCGGGCCATCGAGATTGATGCTGCGGTCCGGCTGCTGGGTCGCCAGGCCGGTGATCAGCACGGCCAGACGACGCGGCGCGGCGTAGACGTGCTTGGTTTCGAAATTCAGGCCGGCAGCTTGCAGGCCTTTGTCGATGCCGGCCAGGAACGCATCGGCCAGGGTATTCAGGGCTTTGGGTGGCAGTTCTTCAGTGCCCAGTTCAACCAGAAAATCTTGAGCACTCATTGTGCAGCCTCCAGCTTAGCCAACACTTCATCACGCAGATCCGGGGTCGCCATCGGGAAGCCCAGCTTGGCACGGGCCATCAGGTAGGCTTGCGCAACGGAACGCGCCAGGGTGCGCACACGCAGGATGTATTGCTGGCGCGCGGTCACGGAAATCGCCCGGCGTGCGTCCAGCAGGTTGAAGGTATGGGACGCCTTCAACACCATTTCATAGCTCGGCAACGGCAGAGGCTGATCCAGTTCGATCAGGCGCTTGGCCTCGCTCTCGTAGAAATCGAACAGTTCGAACAGCTTGTCGACATTGGCGTGCTCGAAGTTGTACGTCGACTGCTCCACTTCGTTCTGGTGGAACACGTCGCCGTAGGTCACTTTGCCGAACGGACCGTCGGCCCAGACCAGGTCGTAGACCGAGTCCACGCCTTGCAGGTACATGGCCAGGCGCTCCAGGCCGTAGGTGATCTCGCCGGTCACCGGGTAGCACTCGATGCCGCCCGCTTGCTGGAAGTAGGTGAACTGGGTCACTTCCATGCCGTTGAGCCAGACTTCCCAGCCCAGGCCCCAGGCGCCCAGGGTCGGCGATTCCCAGTTGTCTTCGACGAAGCGGATGTCATGCACCAGCGGGTCGAGGCCCACGTGCTTGAGGGAGCCCAGGTACAGTTCCTGGAAGTTTTCCGGGTTCGGCTTCAGGACTACCTGGAACTGGTAGTAATGCTGCAGGCGGTTCGGGTTTTCGCCGTAGCGGCCGTCAGTCGGGCGGCGGCTGGGCTGGACATAGGCGGCGTTCCAGGTTTCCGGGCCAATGGCACGCAGAAACGTGGCAGTGTGGAAAGTGCCGGCGCCTACTTCCATATCGTAGGGCTGAAGTACCACGCAACCTTGCTCGGCCCAGTATTGCTGGAGGGCGAGGATCAAGTCTTGGAAGGTACGCACGGCTGGCGTAGGCTGGCTCACGAAATTCACCTGTTTCTTGGGCTGCGATTTAAAGAGCGGGAGTATACCCGATTCGTTCGTGCGCACGCCCCCTGGAGCCTTATGCCACGCTGCTTTTGGTGTTCTGACGATCCGCTGTACATGGCTTATCACGATCAGGAGTGGGGCACGCCGCTGCGCGATGCGCAGGGTTTGTTCGAGTTGCTTTTGCTCGAAGGGTTCCAGGCTGGCCTGTCCTGGATCACCGTACTGCGCAAGCGCGAGCATTACCGCAAGGTGATGTTCGGCTTTGACGTCCAGCGCCTGGCGCAGATGAGCGACGCGGAAATCGAGGACTTGATGCTCGACCCCGGCATCATCCGCAACCGCCTCAAACTCAAGGCCGCCCGCCGCAACGCCCAGGCCTGGATGGCGCTGGAAGACCCGGTGGCATTCCTCTGGTCGTTCGTCGGTAACAAGCCGCTGATCAACCATTTCAAGGACCGCAGCGAAGTGCCGGCTATTACTCCCGAAGCCCTGGCGATGAGCAAAGGCCTGAAAAAAGCCGGCTTCACCTTCGTCGGCCCGACCATTTGCTACGCCTTCATGCAGGCCTCGGGCATGGTCATGGACCATACCCAAGACTGCGACCGCTACGCCGAGCTGGCAAACGGCGGTTAGAATAGCCGGCTCGCGACACGCCCATGAATTCAGGAGTGACCTGTGGATAAGTTGAAAGGCGCCTTGCTGGTCGGCGCTCTGCGGTTGTTTGCGCTGCTGCCCTGGCGTGCGGTGCAATCGGTCGGTTCGGCCATTGGCTGGCTGATGTGGAAACTGCCGAACCGTTCCCGCGACGTGGTGCGGATCAACCTCGCCAAGTGTTTTCCCGAAATGGACCCCGCCGAGCGCGAGCGCCTGGTGGGCCAGAGCCTGAAGGACATCGGCAAGTCGCTGACCGAAAGCGCCTGCGCCTGGATCTGGCCGGCACAGCGCTCCATCGAACTGGTGCGGGAAGTCGAAGGTCTCGACGTGCTGAAAGATGCCCTGGCCTCCGGCAAAGGCGTGGTCGGCATCACCAGCCACTTGGGCAACTGGGAAGTGCTCAACCACTTCTATTGCAGCCAGTGCAAACCGATCATTTTCTACCGCCCGCCCAAGCTCAAGGCGGTGGATGAATTGCTGCAAAAGCAGCGCGTACAGCTGGGCAACAAAGTTGCGGCGTCCACCAAGGAAGGCATCCTCAGTGTCATCAAGGAAGTGCGCAAGGGCGGCCAGGTCGGCATCCCCGCCGACCCGGAACCGGCCGAATCCGCCGGCATCTTCGTGCCCTTCTTCGCCACCCAGGCCCTGACCAGCAAGTTCGTCCCGAACATGCTCGCCGGCGGCAAAGCGGTCGGCGTCTTCCTCCACGCCCTGCGTTTGCCGGATGGCTCTGGCTACAAGGTTATTCTCGAAGCCGCGCCAGACGCCATGTACAGCACCGACACCGAAACCGCCTGCGCGGCCATGAGCCAGGTAGTCGAACGCTACGTGCGCGCCTATCCCAGCCAGTACATGTGGAGCATGAAACGCTTCAAGAAGCGTCCGCCGGGCGAAGCGCGCTGGTATTGATCTGCTACCAACACCTCAGGCACACCGCTCCCCATTGTGGGAGCGAGCCTGCTCGCGATAGCGCCCTGACAACCACCACATAGCTAACTGACCCCAACCGCCTGACAGCTCCCCCCCAGCCAACCCGACTCTCCATGCACAATAAGGCTCAATAGCCTAACCTCCCCTATCCCCAACCAGCCAAGGAAGCGCCAATGGGCATTCGAGGTAACGACCGCCAGATCGATAACATTGAGTTCAACGTCAACGATATCAGCCGAAGCAAAGCCTTCTATGGAGGCGTATTCGGCTGGCGTTTCGTCGACTACGGCCCAACCTATACCGAGTTCAGCGATGGTCGCCTGACCGGCGGATTCACGACCGGTGAACCGGTGCGCCCAGGCGGCCCGTTGATCATCCTGTACGCCGATGACCTCCAAGCGACCCAACGCAGACTCAAGGCCGCAGGCGCCACCATCAGCCGTGACGTGTTCGCCTTTCCAGGCGGTCGACGCTTCCACTTCATCGATCCGGACGGTTATGAACTGGCGGTGTGGTCGGCCTCCTGACAGCTGGTTGTTCACTAAGAGGCGAAAATCCTCAATCGTGTCCATGATTAGTGCCTGCGGTATCCGAGCTGTCGGGGTGGTTGTGTATCGAAATGCCTGAGAGATCATTTTGAATCCCCCGGATCATCATCCGTCCAAGAAATAATCCACAGCCCCCTAGTCCATTCATCAAGGAGTCACTTCCATGAAAATCGACTTCACCGGCCGTCACGTCCTGATCACCGGTTCCACCAGCGGCATAGGCTTCGCCACAGCCAAAGGCTTCCTTGAGGCCGGCGCCCACGTGGTCATCAACGGTCGCAGCGACAGCAGCGTCGAGGACGCCTTGCAGCGCCTGGGCGACCTCGCCTCCAGAGCCACCGGCTTCGTCGGTGATCTCAGCAACGAGGCCGGCTGCCAGGCCTTGTTCGCCAAGCATCCGAGCTTCGACGTCGTCATCAACAATCTGGGCATTTTCAAGCTGGAAGACTTTTTCGAAACCCCGGACAGCGAATGGCAGCGTTTCTTCGAAACCAACGTGATGTCCGGCGTGCGGGTTTCCAGGGCCTATGCGCCGGGCATGGTCAAGCGCGGTTGGGGGCGGATTGTGTTTGTTTCGTCCGAATCGGGTGTGAACATTCCAGCCGACATGATCCACTACGGCTTCACCAAAACCGCACAACTTTCCATTGCTCGCGGCTTGGCCAAGCGTCTTGCCGGCACGGGCGTTACGGTGAACTCAGTGCTGCCCGGACCGACGCTTTCCGAAGGGGTTGCCCAGATGCTTCAGGCGGATGTCGAGCGCACTGGGGAAAGTCTGGAGAAAGTGGGGGCGGATTTCGTCAAACAGCACCGTAGTACGTCGATCATTCAACGGGCGGCGCGGGTCGAGGAAGTTGCCAACATGATTATTTATGCCAGCTCGGAGCAGGCTTCGGCTACGACTGGTGCGGCGTTGCGCGTGGATGGCGGTGTGGTGGATAGCATCGTTTAGCAGGGCGTGCATTGTGGATACGTAGCTGATGGACGCAAACCTGTGGGAGCATAGCTTGCTCGCGATGGAGACAGGCCAGTCGACAACGGTGTTGCTGATCTACCGCTATCGCTAGCAAGCTATGCTCCTACAGGTTTTCCGCCGTTTGGTCTTTAACTGATTGGCAAAAGCGGTATCAATCGTTCAACAACCGCCCCCCATCCACGACAATCTCGCTCCCCATCGTCCACCGCGACTCATCCGAAGCCAGGTACAACACTGCCTTGGCGACCTCTTCCGGCGTGCCAAACCGTCCCGCAGGGATGCTCTGGATGATGTCGGCGTTGAGCTGCTGGCGATAGGCGTCCGGAATACCCATCTTGTCATACAGTGGCGTATCCACCGGCCCTGGGCTAACGGCGTTGACGCGGATTCCGCGCTGCATCAGTTCGCTCGACAATGTTTTCGACAGGCTGAGGAAGGCAGCCTTGGTGGCGGCGTAAACCGAGGAGCGTGTCGAGCCTACGTGGGCGCTGATCGAGGTGTTCAACACCACCGAGGCGGGATTGGCGAACACGGGAAGAAGTGCCTGGATCAGGAAGTAAGGCCCTTTGACGTTGACGTCGAAGGAGCGGTCGAACATTTTTTCCGACCAATCTTCAATCGGTTGCCAAACGGAAACACCGGCATTGAGGAAGACAGCGTCGACCTTTCCGTAATGCCTCTCTACGGCCTGGGCCAGTTCTTTTTGTGCGCTGACGCTGGCCGAGTCGGCGCGCAGCACCAGCACGTCGCTGCCGAACTCGGCTTTGGCGGCTGCGATAGAGTCGGGATTGACGCCGGTGACGATTATGCGGGCACCTTCGGCGAGGAACTGTTTGGCGGTTTCCAGTCCAATGCCGCTGGTGCCGCCAGTGATGAGGGTGCGTTTATTGAGTAAGCGAGACATGAGTGAACTCCAGATCATGAGAGCGGGATGCGGGCGCTCATGATCCATCTATGCCGTTTAGTTGGTAAGATAACGGCATTGCATATCTTTAATGCTGAATGTGCATGAATTGGGGGCTTCAAGTGGATCGTTTTCTACTCATGACGTGTTTCAAACGCACCGTCGAGACGGGCAGTTTCTCGGCGGCGGCGCGGGACCTGGGCATGGGTCAACCCAACGTCAGCCGATACGTGGCCGCGCTGGAGGACCATCTGGGCACCCGATTGCTCCAGCGCACCACACGACGGCTGGTGCTGACGCCGGAAGGCGAACGCTACTACGCGGACGTCAGCCGGATCCTCGATGCCGTTGCGGAGTCGGAGTCGTCCTTGAGCGATGAGTCCGAGCCGACCGGACTGCTGCGCGTGGCCTGCCCGACCGCATTGGCTCATGCCTTCCTGATGCCGTACGTCCCCGCTTTTCTGGCGCGCTACCCCGGCTTGTCACTGGATTTGCAGCTCAGTGATCGTCTCGTGGATCTGGTGGAGGAAGGCGCCGAGCTGGCCATCCGCATCGGCCATCCGACCGACAGCGCACTGCGCGCCCGCCGGATTGGCCATTACACACGGGTCTATGTCGCGGCGACAGACTACCTGGAACGCCGTGGCATCCCGCAGACACCGGAAGACCTGCACAACCATGACTGCATCCTGTACTCGTTGTTGAGCACCGGAAATACCTGGCATTTCCGCGATACCGTCATCAACGTTTCGGGGCGATTCCGGGTCAACTCGCCCCAGGCCATACAAGAAGCTGTCATCGCCGGCCTCGGGATCGCCAGCGGGCCAAGGTGGTTGTACGAGGAAGGGCTGGAGAGCGGCCGGTTGCGTCAGGTACTTTGCGACTACGAAGCGCCGCCGGTGCCGGTCCAGTTTCTCTATGTCGCCAATCGGTTGCTGCCCAAGCGGGCGATTGTGTTCATGGACTTTATTGCCGAAGCGTTTTCCAAGGTTCCTGGGCTTAACACTGGGCATGATCAACACTAGTTCGCAACGCTGCGGCCAATTCCACTGCTTCGGTTGAGCTATCGGCAGAGGGCAATTGCTCCATGTCTCAGTTTGGACTCAGCAGGATCTTCAAGCGTTTTTTGGCCTTATAACAGTCGTTAACCTCTAGCGCCTTCTGGTAATACGTCACGCGCTGCGCACGATTGCTATCACCCTGTAGCCGATAAATTTCCGCTTGATAATCGCGACTGCCGCCCCATTGCATGGCCAGACCTACAGGTTCGTCGGGCCAGCACTCAAGCCTCACGGCAGGTTGTGGGAAATATTTTTCATAGAAGGACATGCTGGCTTCTACGGCCTGCAGCGCTTCTTGGTACTCAGATGTGTCGGTGAATGCCGGGCACCAATATGAGATGTTAAGTGCCGGCGGAGCGAAGCCTTGGGCCAGGCTTCGTTCGAACAAGGGACAGGCCTTTTCCTTTATCACTTCGCTTGGATACAACACCGCATAGATCAGGCCAAGACGATATTGGGCCACCGGATGGTCCAGGGACGCTGCTTGTTCAAGCAGCGCCATCGCCGGCCTGAGCAGTGCTCCCGCTTCTGCCGCCAGGGCCAGGGAGCGTTCCTTCTCCTCTGCGCTTGCGGCAGGTGTGTCGGCTGTCACTGCCTCGAACTTGCTGTTCGCTTGCAGCAGATATGGGACGGCCTGTTGATAGAAGCTTTCACCCTGAGGGTCTATGTGCAACATGCTGGCCATACACAGTTGGGGTAACAGGCACGCCGCCATCGTGTAGCACCAATGGTTCAACGACATGGATTGGCCTTTTGCATTAACTAGTCACTCCTATATGACGCATAAACGAAGTCTTACCGGGCAACCGCAACCTGATTGCGCCCCAACGCCTTCGCCCGATACAGCGCCTTATCCGCATTATTCATCAAGCTATGAAGATCCTTGTGTCCAGCCTCTGTGAACGCTACTCCAAGGCTGGCGGTAATGCGGTGGACAGGCTCGATCATCAATTCGCCAATCGTTTGGATAAGCTCTTCTGCAATCTCGATGGCGGCGTCGAGGGAGGTGTCTGGAAGCAGAATCGCGAACTCCTCTCCCCCCAACCGGCCGTGGACATCGGTGGCCCGGAAGGATGAGCTGATGACCAGGCCCATCTGCCGCAACACCTGATCCCCAACCTGATGACCGTAGGTGTCGTTGATGTGCTTGAAGTGATCCATGTCCAGCATGAACACGCACAATCCCAGCCGGTTGGCTTCACATTCGTCATAAAGCTGTTGGGCATGCTCGAAGAAGGCGCGTCGGCTCATCAGTCCGGTCAGTTCATCGGTCTGGGCTGCGCGGGTGGAAACGCTATTGGCCTGCTCCATTTCACGGGTGAGGCGGAAGGCGGTTTCCAGTGCCTGGGACATTTTGTGGGTGGCGCGGGCAGCGAATACGGCGAATACGATGATCGAGAGGGCGATACCGAGTTGAATTCTGGTCGGTTGAAACAGTAGCCAGGCGGTGGACGGCAACAGAACCAGGCCGATGGAGAGCAATGTCATGTCGCGGTAGGCGGAGTAGCAGGACACCGCACTGACGGACATGCCGACGGTAAAGAGCATGACCAGCGCTTGCGACAGAAGATCGTCTGCCGGCATGACCACGAATGCGCCAACGCCCCAGATACTGGCGGATAGCACCAGGGTGATCCAGTACTTGCGCTCCCACCGTTGGGGCGTGCGCTGGCTTTCATCACTGCGGAAATAGGCCACGAACATCGAGATGCGTATCAGCGTCGATCCGGTCAGTATCGCCAGCCACCAAAGAACGAGGTCATGGTCGAAACGATCCCAACACAACCCACACAGCATGATAGCGGCGAGGTAACTCCCCAATACCGCTGAAACGGATTGGCGGAACAGTTGCTGCAGTCGGTCAGTTCGCACCTGCTCGGCTATGAAGAAATCCTGGTCACTTCGTGATCCTGAGCCATGCATGTGATCCACCTGATCGTGATGCAACTGAAAAAAAGCGATTGTGGCATCCTGCCAGCAACGCGAACAACTGATGAATTACACCCACGGCCTTGATTGAATCAAAACCCCGTGGCAAGGGAGCTTGCTCCCGCTGGGTTGCTAAGCGGCCCTGACCACCCCTACTGGCAACCTGCCAAAGAAAAACCCGACGCATGACGTCGGGTTTTTCGGTACAGGCTTTTCGCTTGTCCCATCGCTTCTTCTCAGCGATGGATACCAGCTACCCTTGGCCGGATCACTCGACTTGCGACAGCTTGGCATCGTCGCAACCGGCGGCACGGCATTCGCGCTCGATGGCTTTGAGTATGACGATACGCGACTCGGTCTTCTCGTTGGCACAGTCCAGGTAGAGCAGGCCGTCGTTGGAACAGGCGTTGTCACGAATCTTGATCCACTCGATTTGAGCGGCTTTCACTTTTTTCTTTTGATCCGGGTTCAGGGCGCTCATCGTCTTCTTGTATTGATCATTGATGTCCTGATCCGACTGAACCATTTTCAGCGACGCGCAATAGGTTCTGTCATAGGCGTTTCTAGGGTTATCGCAACTCATCGCAAATGCCGATGCCGATGCCATTGTCAGCAATGCCCCAACCAACAAAGACTTGATCACTTTCTTCTCTCCCTGAATGCCCTCTATTGATTAGAGGTCGCGGCGGGGAATTTATCATGAGGGTTGTAAAACAATGAAGCGGATCCTATGACGAGGGGACAGGTCTTTATGGCGAGCAAAAAAAACGGGCCTGCATTTCCACGCAGCCCCGTTTTTCCATCACCCGACCCGATCAAAACGCCGGCAAAACCGCCCCTTTGTACTTCTCCAGAATGAAGGCTTTCACTTCTGGGGTGCGCAAGGCAGCGACCAGCTTCTTCATTGCCTCGCTGTCCTTGTCGTCGTCACGCGCCACCAGGATGTTCACGTAAGGCGAGTCGCTGCCTTCGATCACCAACGCATCCTTGGACGGGTCGAGCTTGGCTTCCAGTGCATAGTTGGTGTTGATCAACGCCAGATCTACCTGAGTCAGCACTCGCGGAATGGTCGCCGCTTCCAACTCACGGAATTTCAGATCCTTCGAGTTCTCGGTAATGTCCTTGGTCGTCGACAGGATGTTGTTCGAATCCTTCAGCTTGATCACTCCAGCCTTAGCCAGCAGCAACAGCGCACGGCCACCGTTGGTGGCGTCGTTAGGGATCACCACGTTGGCACCGCCCGGCAGTTCTTCCAGTTTTTTGTACTTGCTGGAATACGCGCCCAGGGGTTCCAGGTGCACACCGGCCACGCTCACCAGGTGGGTGCCCTTGGCCTTGTTGAATTCATCCAGGTACGGCTGGTGCTGGAAGAAGTTGGCGTCCAGGCGTTTTTCGGCGACCTGTACGTTCGGCTGGATGTAGTCGGTGAAGACTTTGACCTTGAGGTCTACGCCTTCCTTGGCCAGTGCCGGTTTGACGAATTCGAGGATTTCCGCGTGGGGCACCGGCGTGGCCGCGACGGTCAGGGTGTCGGCGGCGTGGGCGGAAAAAGCTGCAGCGGCAGCGAAGGCAACCAGTAGTTTCTTCATTCAGCTAACTCCTTTAGAGGCGCCCGCTCTCGGCGCCTGCCAGCGAATGGCTGGCTCATGGTTTATGGGCGCGAGGCCTTATTTTCGAGAGAAATGCACAACCAGCTTGTCGCCCACGGTTTGCAGCACCTGGACCAGCACCAACAGCAACACCACCGTGACCACCATTACATCGGTCTGGAAGCGCTGGTAACCGAAACGGATCGCCAGGTCGCCCAAGCCACCGGCGCCAACGACGCCGGCCATGGCCGTGTAGGACACCAGCGTAATCGCTGTCACAGTTATCGCGGCAAAGATGCCCGGACGGGCCTCCGGCAGCAAGGCATTGACGATGATCTGGCGGGTCGTCGCGCCCATGGCCTGGGTCGCTTCGATGATGCCGCGGTCCACTTCGCGCAAGGCAGTTTCCACCAGGCGAGCGAAGAACGGCGTCGCGCCGACCACCAATGGCGGAATCGCCCCGGCTACACCCAGCGAGGTGCCGGTGATCAATACCGTGAACGGGATCATTACGATCAACAGGATGATGAACGGCAGCGAGCGCAGGATGTTGACGATCAGCGACAGCAACGCATAAACGCCCCGGGCTTCGAGCAACTGGCGCGGGCTGCACAGGAACAGCAGCACCCCCAGCGGCAGGCCGAGCAGTACAGTAAACAGCAGCGAACCGAACAGCATCAGGAAGGTGTCGCCGGTGGCCAGCCAGATTTCCAGCCAGTCGATGTTTGCAAAAAATTCCATCAGCGCAGCACCTCCATGTGGACATCGGCCGCGGTGAAGCGGGCGAACGCCGCCTCCATGTCACCGCCGGTAATGGCGAGGGTCAGTTGCCCGTAGGGGGTTTCTTTGATGCGGTCGATACGACCGGCCAGGATGCTGTAGTCCACACCGGTTTCCCGGGCGACGGTTCCGAGCAGCGGCGCGTAGGTCGCGTCGCCCTGGAACGTCAGACGCACGATGCGCCCCGGTACGTGGGCGAAGTCGTCGCGCTGTTCGCTTTCGTCGATCTGCTCGTTTTCCTGGACGAAACGCTTGGTGGTCGCGTGCTTGGGGTGCAGGAACACCTCGGCCACCGGGCCTTGCTCGACGATCACACCGGCGTCCATGACCGCCACTTCGTCGCAGACCCGGCGGATCACGTCCATTTCATGGGTGATCAGCACGATGGTCAGTTTCAGCTCGCGGTTGATCTCTGCCAACAGTTGCAGCACCGACGCGGTGGTTTGCGGGTCGAGGGCGCTGGTGGCTTCGTCGCACAGCAAAATCTTGGGTTTGGTCGCCAGGGCGCGGGCGATGCCGACGCGCTGCTTCTGGCCGCCGGACAGCTGCGCCGGGTATTTGCGGGCATGGTCGGACAAACCGACACGGGCCAGCAACTCGGCGACGCGCTGGTCGATTTCGTTGCGGGACAATTCACCGGCCAGTGTCAGGGGCAGCGCCACGTTGTCCGCCACCGTCTTGGAAGCCAACAGGTTGAAGTGCTGGAAAATCATCCCGACCTGCTGACGGAATCGTCGCAAGCCATTGGCATCCAGGGCGGTGATTTCCTCGCCATCGACGATGATCTTGCCGCCGCTGGCATCTTCCAGGCGATTGATCAGGCGCAGCAGGGTACTTTTTCCCGCCCCGGAATGACCAATCAGGCCGAAGACCTGACCGTTTTCAATTGTCAGGCTGGTCGGGTGCAGCGCGGGGATGTCCCTACCGGCGACGCGGTAGGTTTTATGGACGTTTTGAAACTCGATCACGTAGCGAACCTTGTGGGGCGCGTTGGAAAAGGGATCAGCGGTTAGCCGGGCGCGCATTTTAGCCTGTCCGTATAGAGGTTCTTAGCATTTATTTGCAATCGAACCAGTCATTTGGCAATAACGCGATCAGCGGGCATAAAAAAGGAACACAGCGAAGCGGTACAGGTCACTCATTAGACCACTCAAGCATCCCGGCCCTGCAGGGATAGAAAGAGGAGTTACGCCTGATGAGTATCGACAAACCCGCGCTCAACAAGAGCCAACTGGCCGGGACAGACACCCTGGACCGCAGCAATACCAACGCCAAGCTCGAGAGCCTGGAGCCATTTCGCGCCGATGCCACCGAGCAGGCGTTGCGCACCAATCAGGGCGTGAAAATCGCCGATAACCAGAACACCCTCCGCGCCGGGGCCCGCGGGCCTTCGCTGCTGGAAGACTTCATCATGCGTGAAAAAATCACGCATTTTGACCATGAACGTATCCCTGAGCGCATCGTTCATGCCCGTGGTACAGGCGCTCATGGTTACTTTCAGTGCTACGAGGCGCATTCAGCGCTAACCAAGGCCGGTTTCCTACAGGACCCGGAGAAGAAAACTCCGGTGTTCGTACGCTTTTCCACCGTTCAAGGGCCACGAGGTTCCGGCGATACCGTGCGGGACGTGCGGGGCTTTGCGGTGAAATTCTTTACCGACGAGGGCAACTTCGACCTGGTGGGCAACAACATGCCCGTGTTCTTTATCCAGGACGCGGTGAAGTTCCCGGATTTTGTCCATGCGGTGAAACCCGAACCCCACAATGAAATTCCCACCGGCGGATCCGCTCATGACACGTTCTGGGATTTTGTCTCGCTCGTGCCTGAATCGGCTCATATGGTGATCTGGGCGATGTCCGACCGGGCCATTCCGAAGAGCCTGCGCAGCATGCAGGGTTTCGGCGTGCACACTTTCCGCATGATCAATGCCGAGGGCCGCAGCAGCTTCGTCAAATTCCACTGGCGGCCCAAGGTCGGCACGTGTTCATTGGTGTGGGACGAGGCCCAGAAACTGGCAGGTAAAGATACCGACTACCACCGTCGCGATCTCTGGGAGGCGATCGAGATGGGGGACTACCCGGAATGGGAACTTGGCGTACAGATCATTGCCGAGGAAGACGAACACAAGTTCGACTTCGATCTGCTCGACCCTACCAAGCTGATTCCTGAAGAACTGGTGCCCATCACCCCCTTGGGCAGGATGGTACTGAATCGCAACCCGGATAATTTCTTCGCCGAGGTCGAGCAAATCGCGTTCTGCCCCGGGCACATCGTGCCGGGTATCGACTTTACCAACGACCCGCTGCTGCAAGGCCGGCTCTTTTCATACACCGATACGCAAATCAGCCGACTCGGCGGGCCGAACTTTCATGAGCTGCCGATCAACCGGGCGATTACCCCGGTACACAACGGCCAGCGCGACGCCATGCACCGCAGCACCATCGACAAGGGACGGACCTCCTACGAGCCCAACTCCATCGACGGTGGCTGGCCGAAGGAAACCCCGCCCGGCCCACAGGACGGTGGCTTCGAGAGCTATCCGGAACGCATCGACGCCTACAAGATCCGTCAGCGCAGCGAGTCCTTCAGCGACCATTTCTCGCAAGCGCGGCTGTTCTACCGAAGCATGAGCCCCCATGAGCAGGAGCACATCATCGCCGCCTACAGCTTTGAGCTGGGCAAGGTGGAGCGCGAGTTTATCCGGGCACGGCAGGTCAATGAGATCCTCGCCAACATCGACCTTGAGCTGGCGGCGCGGGTCGCGAAGAACCTGGGGTTGCCAGCGCCGGCTGCCGGCACCGTGGACGTACCGACGCCTTCGCTGGAGAAATCCCCGGCCTTGAGCCAGGCGAACTTACTGTCGGGCGATATCAAAACCCGCAAAGTCGCGGTGCTGGTGGCGAACGGGGTGGATGGGGCGATTATCGATGCGCTCAAACAGGCCCTGAAGGCCGAGGGCGCTCACGCCAAAGTGCTTGGCCCGACTTCGGCGCCGGTGACCACGGCCGATGGACAGTCGCTGGCGGTGGATGCGTCCATGGAAGGCTTGCCGTCGATTGCCTTCGATGCGGTATTCGTACCGGGCGGCGCAGAGTCGATCAAGGCCCTGAGTCGGGACGGCGTGGCGTTGCATTACGTACTGGAAGCTTACAAGCATCTGAAGGCCATTGGGCTTCATGGTGAGGCTCGGCAGTTGCTGGTGGAGTTGAAGCTGGAGGTGGATGCAGGGTTGATAGAGGATGCTGAAGCGGGCGGTTTTTCGCGGTTTTTTGCGGCGATTGCGCAGCATCGAGTCTGGGCACGGGAGCCCAAGGCCAAGGCGGTTCCGGCTTGATGAAAGGCGACCGCTAGGACGCCATCGCGAGCAGGCTCGCTCCCACAGTGGATTTGGTGTGAACACAGATTCGCGTCCACCAACCCCCCTGTAGGAGCGGGTTTACCCGCGAAGGCGGCGGTACATTCAACATCCTCTTGACTGACCCTCCGCTTTCGCGAGCAAGCCCGCTCCCACAGTGGATGGTCGGTGTGAATACAGATTTCGTATCCGCCACCAACCCCCTGTGGGAGCGAGCCGGCTCGCGATGCTTCTAAGATTTACGGGGTGTCAGGACCATCTGCGCCGGTAAGCTACGCAGAATCTGTTTGCGAAGCTGCAGGTCAAACCCCGGATCGAGCTTTTTAACCCGCTTGGTCAGCAAATTCGCCAGCCACGGATAATCATCGGTACGCGGAGCCTGGATACTGACGTCACATTGAAAATTCACCACATCAGCGGCGATTGCGTCGAGTTGACGACGCATCTGCTGAATATCGCCGATATTCAATGCAACCGTGGTGCTCTCTGCGCTGGGGTCGATCAGCTTGGCGACCGGTTTGGTTTCGGCGGCCTTGAGGTCGGCTTCGGCTTTTTCCAGCTCGGCCTTGCGGGCTTCGGCAATGGCACTGTTGACCTCGCCGGTCAAGGCTGGCGCCTTTGGCATCAGTGCACGGGCGCGGCTCAAGGCTGTTGCGGCGGCGTTTACGTCACCCTTTTGCAGATCGATCTGGCTGCGGCGCAAATACGCCTCGGCCAGTTGCCGTTGATACGGCTCCAGGGCCGGGTCTTCAGGCTTCTGGGCCTGCAACGCTGCCAATTGATCGTCAGCGGTGGACAGCTCGTTGCTGGCCAGGCTTTGTTCCAGCTGCGCGATGGCCGGGCCCCGGGTATCGGGAGCCTCAGTGACGGGCGGCGAACTCTTGCAAGCGCCCAGCAGCAGTGAAAATGCGACAAGGAGCAGATAACGGGAGGCGAACGGCTTCATTCCTGCGACTCTCTATTTGCGCAAAAAGCGAGCAAGTCTACACCCCTCGGCGAGGCAGGACAAAACTCAGCAGAAACAATGCGGCCGCGCTGACCACGATTGACGGTCCGGCCGGGGTGTCCTTGAACCACGATAACGCCAGTCCGCCACACACTGCGAGCATGCCCAGCAGGCTTGCGCCCAGGGCCATCTGCTCCGGCGAACGGGCGTGACGTTGTGCCGCAGCGGCCGGGATGATCAACAATGAAGTAATCAGCAATACACCGACAATCTTCATCGCCACGGCAATGACCACCGCGATCAGCAGCATCAGCGCCAGCCGCAGTCCAACCACGGGCAAGCCTTCGACTCGCGCCAGTTCCTCATGCACGGTGACGGCCAGCAAAGGGCGCCAGAGTGCAACCAGCAATAGCAGGACCGCCGCGCTGCCGCCCAGGATCCACGACAGATCCATTGGGCTGATCGCCAGCAGGTCGCCGAAGAGGTAGGCCATCAGGTCGATCCGCACATCGTGCATGAAGCTCAGCACTACCAGCCCGAGGGACAGGGTGCTGGGAGCCAGGATCCCCAGCAGCGTATCGGATGCCAGCGGTTGGCGCTGTTGCAGAGTCACCAGCACCACTGCCAGCAACAGGCAGCCGACGCTCACTGCAACCGTGGGACTGATGTCCAGCAAGAATCCCAGGGCCACGCCGAGCAAGGCCGCGTGGGACAGGGTGTCGCCGAAATAGGCCATGCGCCTCCAGACCACGAACGAGCCCAGGGGGCCGGCCACCAGCGCGAGGGCCAGGCCTGCAAGCAGGGCGTACAACAGAAAATCAGCCATGCTTGCAGCCATCTCCATGAACGTGGGGGGTAACCGGGGCGCCGATGACCACCGAACCGTGCAGGTCGTGGGCGTGGTCATGGTGGTGATGATAGATCGCCAGACTAGAGGCATTCTTGCCGAACAGCTCGACGAACGCCGGGTCTCCGCTGACCTGCTCGGGATGCCCGGAACAGCAGACGTGACGGTTGAGGCAGACCACTTGGTCGGTGGTGCTCATCACTAAGTGAAGGTCGTGCGATACCATCAACACGCCGCAGCCGTGGCGGTCGCGCAAGCGTGTAATCAGGCTGTACAGCTCGGCCTGGCCGGCTACATCGACGCCTTGCACCGGCTCGTCGAGCACCAGCAGTTCGGGTTCACGCAGCAGGGCGCGGGCCAGGAGCACACGCTGCATTTCACCGCCGGAAATGCTTTGTACCGGGCTGTCGATTACGTGCTCGGCGCCGACTTCGTCGAGCGCCGCCAGGGCCCGCGTGCGATCGACCCCTGGCACCAGGCGCAGGAAGCGCAGCACCGACAGCGGCAACGTCGGGTCCACATGCAGCTTTTGCGGCATGTAGCCAACCCGCAGCTTCGGTTTGCGCCAGACGCTGCCGCTGTCCGGCTTGAGCAAACCCAGCACGGCGCGCACCAGAGTGGTCTTGCCGGCACCGTTGGGGCCGATCAGGGTGACGATCTGCCCAGGCTCGACGCTCAAGTGGATGTTGTCCAACACATTCTGTCCGGCAAAGGTCACGGCCACTTGTTCGAGACGGATCAACGGGTTGCTCATCAGGCCCCCTGGCAACCGGAGCAGAGACCGACCACTTCGACCGTTTGGGTGTCGACCACGAAGCCGACCTCCTTGGCGCTGGCAACGATGGCATCACTGATGGACTTCTGTTCCAGCTCGATGGCGGCGTGGCATTCTCGGCAGATCAGGAACTGGCCTTGGTGAGCGTGCTCCGGATGGTTGCAGCCGACGAAGGCGTTCAACGAGGAGATGCGATGCACCAAGCCATTTTCCAACAGGAAATCCAGTGCGCGATAAACCGTGGGCGGCGCGGCACGACGGCCGTCCTGCTCGCTGAGCACGGCCAGGATGTCGTAGGCGCCCAATGGTTTGTGGCTTTGCCAGACCAGTTCCAGCACACGACGACGCAAGGCGGTCAGGCGCAACCCTTGGCGCGCGCAGATGGCGTCGGCCTCGGACAGCGCGCTGTGCACGCAGTGAGAGTGATCATGGGGGCGACTGGCGAGGGGTGTGATAGGCATGGGCAGCGACGTGTTCAGTGAGAGACGTTATTATGTTACCGGTTCTCGCCTCATTGAGTGGTCATCGTGTCTCGATTTTTTTCGTTGTTTGTCGCTTTTTTCGCAAGTTTCCTGTTGACCTGCCCTGCCCAGGCCGAGGTGAAGGTTCTCACCAGCATCAAGCCGCTGCAGCTGATTGCCGCCGCCGTGCAGGACGGCGTGGCCGTACCGGAGGTGCTGCTGCCGCCCGGTGCTTCGCCTCACCACTATGCCTTGCGGCCATCCGACGTACGGAAGGTGCAATCGGTGGACTTGCTCTACTGGATCGGCCCCGACATGGAGGGTTTCCTGCCACGGGTGTTGAATGGCCGTACGTTGCCCTCCGTTGCGGTGCAGGAGCTGCCGGGACTCAAGCTGCGGCACTTTGCCGAGGACAGCCAATCCCATGCCGACGATGACGGCGACGAGCATGATCATGACCATCGTCCCGGTACGATCGACGCCCACCTGTGGCTGTCGCCGGTCAATGCTCGGGTGATCGCTGCCAGAATGGCAACCGACCTGAGCGCAGCCGATCCTGCCAATGCGGCTCGCTATCAAAGCAATCTGAAGGGTTTCAACCAGCGCCTCGATGCCTTGGACGCGCGCCTGAAGTCGCGGCTGGCCGGGATCGCGGGCAAACCCTATTTCGTGTTCCACGAAGCGTTCGACTATTTCGAAGACACCTACGGGCTCAAGCACGCAGGGGTTTTCGCCGTGGCCGCCGAGGTCCAGCCGGGGGCCCAACACGTGGCGGCGATGCGCACGCGTTTGCAGGCGGTAGGCAAGACCTGCGTCTTCAGCGAACCGCCCCTGCGCCCGCGCCTGGCCGAAACCCTGGTGGCCGGGTTGCCGGTCAAACTGGCGGAACTGGATGCCCTGGGCGGCTATACCCCGGCGACGGCGCAGGGGTATGAGCAGTTGTTGGAGAAGTTGGGCAATGATCTGGCGCAATGCCTGGAGTCACTCTAACTCCCTGCTTTTTGCAAAAGCCCGTGGCGAGGGAGTGCTCGGTTTTGCTGTTACAGGGCGAACGGCAACAAGGTATGAACGTCCTGCCGCTGCCCCAACCGCTGCTGAAACTCCATCGGATCGTGGATCAGCACGTCCTGCCCGGCAAACGATTCGGCCGCGATCAACCGCGACAACCAGAACCGCACGCACGCCACCCGCAGCATGGTCGGCCATAGCTCGGCCTCGGCGGCGGTGAACGGTCGCAGGGCCGCATAGGCCCCCAACAATGCCCGGGCCCTGGCGCCATCGAGCACACCGTCGTCATTCGAACACCAGTCATTCAGGGCAATGGCGACGTCATACAGCATCGGCCCGGAGCAGGCGTTGTAAAAGTCGATCAGCCCGGTCAGGTGCGTGCCCTCGAACATCGCGTTGTCGCGGAACAGGTCCGCGTGGATATTGGCCCGGGGCAGCGCCAGGATGGCGGTCTTTTGCACAGCGATTTCATCGAGCGCCGCTTCCAGCAGGCGACGGGCCTCGGTGTCCAGATGCGACAGGAGCTTGGTGCCCTCCTCCTGCATCCAGTCCAGTCCGCGATCGGTCTTGCGTTTGATCATCTTGTCCTTTGTCGCCAGGTGCAGATGCGCCAGCAACTCGCCGACCTGAGCGCAATGCTGCGCATTGGCCTGCTTGATGTGCTTGCCCGCCAGGCGTGGTTGCAGCAGCGCCGGCTTGCCGGCCAGCTCCCGCAGCGCCACGCCATCGGTGGTGCGCAAGGCATAAGGGACTGGCAGGTCGGCGTCGTGCAGCACGTCCAGCAGTTCGATGAAGAACGGCATTTCCTGGACCGGGCCGCGCTCCACCAGAGTCAGGACGAATTCGCCCTGCTCCAGGCTGATAAAGAAATTGGTGTTTTCGCTGCCGGCGGCGATCCCCTGGAAATCAAGCAGACGGCCAAGCCCGTAGGGGGCGAGAAAGGTTTCCAGCTCGGGCCGAGCCAGGGGGGTGAACACAGACATGGTTAAAACTGCCAGTACGGGCGCCCTTCAGCGGGCGCCGGTTGTTGAAGTCGGGAGCGGCATCACCACTCGAAGATTTTCCACGACGGAATCAGCATATCCGGCTGATCCGAGCGGATGAAGTTTGCATCACTGCCATCGGCGCGCACCAGGAAATAAGGCTTGCCGTTCTTGGGCGTGACCTTGATCGCGTACAGAAAGCCGTTTTGCCGGTACTCCTGGATCGTCTTGTCGCCTTCCGTGCGAATGGTCACGTCCGGGTCCGCCGAAGGTGCTTCGTCCGCCGCCATGACGGCCAGCGGTGTCATTGCAAACAAGCCAGCCAGTAACAGGCGATTTAGTGTACGCATGATAACCTTGTCCCTTTGTCGTCAACGGTCCCGCTATTCTAGCCCCGGACCCGCCGAAAAGGTTGATCCTGCTCATGAGCCAAGCCCCCCTCGTCCTGGTGGACGGTTCTTCTTATCTGTACCGCGCCTTTCATGCGCTGCCACCTTTGACCACCTCCAAAGGCCTGCCGACCGGCGCGGTCAAGGGTGTGTTGAACATGCTCAAGAGCCTGCGAAAGCAGTATCCGGACAGCCCGTTCGCCGTGGTCTTCGACGCTAAGGGTGGGACGTTTCGCGACGCGTTGTACGCCGAATACAAGGCCAACCGCCCGAGTATGCCCGACGACATGCGCGTTCAGATCGAGCCACTGCATGCCAGCGTCAAGGCCCTGGGCTTCCCGCTGTTGTGCGTGGACAACGTCGAGGCCGATGACGTGATCGGTACCCTGGCCCGCAGCAGCGCCGCGGCCGACCGCCCAGTGGTGATCTCCACCGGCGACAAAGACATGGCGCAGTTGGTCGACGGGCACATTACCTTGGTCAATACCATGACCGGTAGCTCGCTGGACGTGGCTGGCGTGAAGGAGAAATTTGGTGTCGCTCCGGAGCAGATCATCGATTATCTGGCGTTGATGGGCGATTCGTCCGACAACATTCCCGGCGTACCGGGTATCGGACCGAAGACCGCGTCCGGCCTGCTGGTGGGCGTCAACGGCGGCCTGACCGAGCTGTATGCGCAGTTGGATATCGTCCCCACCCTGCCGATTCGCGGCGCCAAGACCCTGCCCGCCAAGCTCGAAGAACACAAGGAAATGGCCTTCCTGTCCTACGAGTTGGCGACGATCAAGACCGACGTGCCTTTGGATATCGGCCTCGACGATTTGAAAATGGGTGAGCCGGACCACGAAAAACTCGCCGAGCTCTACACCCTGCTGGAATTCAAGAGCTGGTTCGAGGAGAACCAGCGCGAAGCCAAGCGCTCCGGCCAGGAAATCGTCGACGTGGCCGAGGAGCAATCGGGTGCCGAGTCCAAGTACGACGTCATCCTCGATCAGGCGAGCTTCGAGACCTGGCTGGCGAAGCTGGAAAAGGCGCCGCTGTTTGCCTTCGTCACCGAAACCAATGGCACCGATGCCCAGCACTCGCAGCTCGTAGGCTTGTCGTTCGCCGTGGCGCCGTTCGAGGCTGCCTACATTCCGCTGACCCATTCCTACATGGGCGTGCCGGAGCAACTGGACCGCGACACAGTGCTCAAGGCCCTCAAGCCGCTGCTGGAAAACCCGAACAAGCTCAAAGTCGGCCAGCACGCCAAGTTCGAGACCAACATCCTCGCCAACTGCGCCATCGATGGCGATCAGGACAACGGTATTTACGTCCAGGGCATTGCCTTCGACACCATGCTGGAATCCTACGTGCTGGATTCCACGGCAACCCGCCACGACATGGACAGTCTGGCGCTCAAATACCTGGGCCAAAGCAAGACGGACTTCCAGGACATTGCCGGTAAAGGCGTCAAGCAACTGACCTTCGATCAAATCGCCCTGGAACTGGCCGGCCCCTATGCTGCCGAAGACGCGGACGTGACCTTCCGCCTGCATCAGGCCTTGCAGGAGAAGCTCGCCGCGGTCCCGAGCCTGGGCAAAGTGCTTAATGAAATCGAAATGCCGTTGATGCCGGTGCTAGCGCGCATCGAGCGCCAGGGCGCGCTCGTGGACGCCAATCTGCTGGGGGTTCAGAGTGTCGAGTTGGGCGAGAAGCTGGTGGCGCTGGAGCGTGAGGCATTTGCTATCGCCGGTGAAGAATTCAACCTCGGCTCACCGAAGCAATTGGGAGTGATCCTGTACGAAAAACTCGGATTGCCGGTGCTCAGCAAAACCGCCAAGGGGCAGGCGTCCACCGCCGAAGCCGTGCTCGCCGAACTGGCCGAGCAGGATTACCCGCTGCCCAAGGTGCTGATGCAATACCGCTCGCTGAGCAAGCTCAAGAGCACCTACACCGATCGTCTGCCGGAGCAGATCAACAGCCGCACCGGCCGCGTCCACACTAATTATCAACAAGCCGTCGCCGCGACCGGCCGTCTGTCGTCCATCGACCCGAACCTGCAGAACATCCCGATCCGCACCGCCGAAGGCCGGCGGATCCGCCAGGCGTTCGTCGCGCCCAAGGGTTACAAGCTGCTGGCGGCGGACTATTCGCAGATCGAACTGCGGATCATGGCGCACCTGGCCAAAGACGAAGGCCTGCTCCATGCATTTCGCAATGACCTGGACGTGCACCGGGCCACGGCCGCCGAGGTCTTCGGTGTCGAGCTGGACGCCGTCACTCATGACCAGCGTCGCAGCGCCAAGGCGATCAACTTCGGCTTGATCTACGGCATGAGCGCGTTTGGCCTGGCCAAGCAGATCGGCGTCGATCGCAAGCAGTCCCAGGCCTACATCGACCGTTACTTCGCACGCTACCCGGGGGTGCTGGCGTACATGGAGCGCACCCGCACCCAGGCTGCCGAGCAGGGGTTCGTCGAAACCATCTTCGGTCGCCGGTTGTACCTGCCGGACATCAACGCGAAAAACCCGGCGCTGCGCAAAGGCGCCGAGCGCACGGCGATCAACGCGCCGATGCAAGGTACGGCTGCCGACATCATCAAGAAAGCCATGGTGGCGGTGGATCGCTGGCTGTGTGCGTCGGGGCTGGATGCCAGGGTCATCCTGCAGGTCCACGACGAATTGGTGCTGGAAGTGCGCGAAGACCTGGTGGACCAGGTTCGCGAAGAGATCCGCCAGCATATGAGCGCCGCCGCCACGCTGGACGTGCCGCTGCTGGTGGAAGTGGGCGTGGGCAATAACTGGGACGAGGCGCACTGAGCCTGGCAATGAACCTTGGGCAGGCAGAGCCTGCCCCAAAGGGCAACGTCGGCGTTAGCTCGGAAAATTCCTAAGGTTATTTCCAAAAATAATCTGAACTAAAACCGTGAAAGAGCACTCAGAGTTTCTGAATGGCTGGTGAAGCCCTTCAATAGCTCCTATGTTGTGTTAAGTGTTGGCAGATATCTGGACCCCGCCCTAGCGGTCCGGAACTTGAACCCCGAACTTCCCCCTCCCCATAAGAAGTCCGGGGTTTTTTTTGCCCGCGATTCGGCTTATTCAGCGGGTTCGCTGCCCTTGTCCGCCAGCTCCATCCAGTTGGCCAACACGCCGTAGGCCTCTTCCAGGCCCATGCGCTTGGGCGCCGAGAACAATTGGATAGTGATCGCCTCGCCCCAGCCCTTGCGTATCTGCGACTGCACCTTGAGCAAGGTGTTCTTCGCCGCGCCATAGGTGAGTTTGTCGGCCTTGGTCAGCAGGATGTGCATGGGCATGCCGCTGGCGACTGCCCAATCGAGCATCAGTGTGTCGAAGTCAGTCATCGGATGGCGGATGTCCATCATCAGAATTAATCCCTTCAAACTCTCGCGGCTGCCCAGATAGGCTTCCAGATGACGCTGCCAGTGTTGCTTGAGCGGGATCGGCACCTTGGCGTAACCGTAACCGGGCAAGTCGACCAAACGGCGTTCATCGTCTAGCTTGAAGAAATTCAACAGTTGCGTGCGGCCCGGAGTTTTCGAGGTCCGTGCCAGGCTTGCATGGGTCAGGGTGTTCAGCGCGCTGGATTTGCCGGCGTTGGAACGACCGGCAAACGCCACTTCGAAGCCTTCGTCGTCGGGGCATTGATCGACTTTGGCGGCGCTGAGCATGAAGGTGGACTGTTGGCACAGGCCAAGGATGGGGTTCTTCAGTTGCATGGGATTTCCGATGTGGGCGGCGTCGGGAATGGACGCGGCAAGCGGTGTCGTTTCCGTTTCAGTGACGCCAGTATATAATGCCGCAGATTTTGTGTGCGCTTTGTCCCAGCGTAGGATGAGGCTCACGAGAGCGATCGACCAGAATTGCGCATCAGAACGCAGCTCGCTCTCAACCCTGAAAAGGTCGTTTTATGACGAAATGGCTGCTAGCTGCCGGTGTCTTGATGCCGCTTTACAGCGCTCAGGCTACACAGGATCCGGAAGCTGTGTACAACCGTGTTTGTGGTGCCTGTCATTCCGGCCAACTCCCCATGGCGCCCCGCAAGGGCGATCAGGAAGCTTGGACGCCGAGGTTGGCGAAAGGTATGGAGACGCTGGTGCAACACGTGACCCAGGGTTTCAAGGCGATGCCGCCGCGTGGTTTGTGCATGGACTGCAGTGCCGAGGATTACCGAGCCATCATCCAGTGGATGAGCGAGTGAACCCGGTCCATAACTCTTTAACCCTTAGCCGTAGTTGGATTAGCTGATGAACAAACTGATCGTGAGTCTGCTGTTGACCTTGGGGATATCCGGTGTTGCCCACGCCGCTGGCGGTAGTGCCTCCATCGTCGCCGATGCGAAAGCCGGCCAGGCGAAAGCTGCCGTATGCGGAGCCTGCCACGGCCCGGATGGCAACAGCATGGCGCCCAACTTTCCGAAACTGGCGGGTCAGGGCGAGCGTTACCTGAACAAGCAACTGCACGACATCAAGTCGGGCAAGCGCACCGTCCTGGAAATGACCGGCCTGCTGAACAACCTGAGCGACCAGGACCTGGCGGACATTTCCGCTTATTTTG
Source organism: Pseudomonas sp. Pf153 (assembly GCF_001269775.1). Lineage (NCBI taxonomy): Bacteria > Pseudomonadati > Pseudomonadota > Gammaproteobacteria > Pseudomonadales > Pseudomonadaceae > Pseudomonas > Pseudomonas sp. Pf153. The sequence goes on from NZ_LHVL01000009.1 coordinate 469,679, forward strand.
CCAGCCAGAAGGGCAGTGTCGGCGCGGCCGATCCAAAACTCGTGGCCCGTGGGGAAGCGCTGTTCCGCGGCGGCAACCTGGAAAAAGGACTGCCAGCCTGCACCGGCTGCCACGCGCCAGACGGCAAGGGCAACGCCCCCGCCGGCTTCCCGCACCTGGGTGGCCAGCATGCCCAATACATCACCAAGCAACTGACCGATTTCCGCAAGGAAGAAGGCGGCCGCGCCAACGATGGCGACGCGATGACCATGCGCACCATCGCTCGCAAGCTCAGTGACGAAGATATCGCTGCGGTGGCCAGCTACATTCAGGGCTTGCACTGAGTGCATTGACCTGCGTGGCTGAGCTTGCAATGTTAACGCTCGATTAATCTGTCGCGGTAAACATCAAAAGGGTGGCTTTGGCCGCCCTTTTTTGTGGCCGCTGCCGTTACACTACGAACTTGAACCCGCCACGGCCTGTCTCAAAGACACGCCTCGCGAGGCCATCCATGTCCAGGAGTAAAGCATGCGTAATCTGATCATCAGCGCCGCGCTCGTCGTTGCCAGCCTGTTCGGCATTGGCGCTCAAGCCACCGCCGAGGAGTCGAAGGCTCCCTATGTCGAATTGACCAACCCGGTTCCGGTGGCGGTGCCTGGCAAGATCGAAGTGGTGGAGCTGTTCTGGTACGGCTGCCCGCATTGCTACGCATTCGAACCGGTCATCAACCCTTGGGTCGACAAGCTGCCTTCGGACGTGAATTTCGTGCGCGTCCCCGCCATGTTCGGCGGCCCGTGGGATGCCCACGGCCAAATGTTCCTGACCCTCGAAACCATGGGCGTCGAGCACAAGGTTCACGCCGCGGTGTTCAACGCGATCCAGAATGAGAAGAAGCGTCTGACCGATCCTGAAGACATGGCCGAATTCCTTGCTACTCAAGGCGTCGACAAGGAGAAGTTCCTGGCGACTTTCAACTCCTTCGCGATCAAGGCCCAGATCACCAAGGCCAAGGATCTTGCCAAGAAATACCAGGTCACTGGCGTACCGACCATGATCGTAAACGGCAAGTACCGCTTCGATATCGGCTCCGCCGGCGGCGCAAACGAAGCGCTGGCTCTGGCCGACAAGCTGATTGCCAAGGAGCGGACGACCGCTAAGGCCGCTGCCAACTAAGCGCGGACTGCGTCCATGGCCCGCTGGAGAACCGAACGCATCATTGGCCTGCATGAACCACGGGTCAACGAGCACCATGTCGCCTCAACGGGCCTGCCCGCCGACAACCGTTTGCGGTTGCTCAGCTTCAATATTCAGGTGGGCATCAGCACCGAGCGCTACCGGCATTACCTGACCCGCGGCTGGCAACATTTGCTGCCTCACACCGGGCGCGCCGGAAACCTGCAGAAGATCGGCGATCTGCTGAAGGATTTCGACTTGGTGGCGCTGCAAGAGGCCGACGGCGGTAGCTTGAGGTCAGGCTACGTCAATCAGGTCGAACATCTGGCTCAACTGGGCGCATTTCCCTATTGGTACCAACAACTCAATCGCAACCTCGGGCGCTTCGCTCAGCACAGCAATGGTGTGTTGAGCCGCCTGCGGCCCTGGGCGATCGAAGATCATCCGCTGCCGGGCCCTAAAGGGCGCGGCGCGATCCTGGCGCGTTTCGGTGAAGGTCCGGAGGCGCTGGTGGTGGTCATGATGCACCTGGCCCTTGGCGCGCGGACCCGCTCGATGCAGTTGGCCTACATTCGCGAAATGATCGGTGGCTACAAGCACCAGGTATTGATGGGCGACATGAACACCCATGCCAACGACCTGCTGCAAAGCTCGCCCCTGCGTGACCTGGGCCTTCTTGCGCCGCAGCTGGAAGCGACGTTCCCTAGCTGGCGCCCCCAGCGCTGCCTGGACCATATCCTGCTGAGCCCGACCTTGACCCTTGAGCGTGTCGAAGTCCTGGCCCAACCCATTTCCGACCACCTGCCGGTCGCGGTCGAAATTCGTTTGCCGGGTTCGCTGACGGCCGATACATTCCCTGCGTTGAGTCCTGGCCCTTGCGGATCCGATGAATGAGCGACGACGCCGAACGCTGGAGAGAGAAATACCTCAGGAGCATCGAACAGCAGGAGAAGCTCGAACGACGCTGGAATGCGCGGCTCGACCTGCTGCGGCGTGGCCTGGTGCGCAGTACGCTGGCCGCCGAAGGCACCGACAGGGCCGTCGACCAATGCATGAAGGAAATGCGCGAAGTGGTGCGCACCGATGAGATGGACGCCGCGCTCGCCGCCCTGTTGCCTCGTCTGGAAAAAGCCGTGCTGGATTCCGAGCAGCGCCGCGAGACCCGAACCGAGCAGATGAGCACTGCCCTGACCGCCCTTGTCACTCAGTTACAAACCCTGCCGTTGCCCAGGGAAGTCAGTCGGCCGCTCAAGAGGTTCGCCAAACACCTCGAGGCGCGAGTAGGCCAGGCTCGAGAAATTCCATTGCTGCTCAGCGAACTGAGCGGTTTGCAAGGCAAGGCCCTGGAAGTGTTGGAGGCTCCCGAGCAAGCGCATCGTCCCGGCTTGCTGCAGCGGTTGTTTGGCGGCCATGGCCATGAAGATGGCTCATCCCCATCCCCATCCCCTGAACCTGCCGCCGACAACACGGGGCCTGAAACTGGGGCTGTGCCAGCGATGCCGAAGCAATTGGCCGTTGAGCCTGTACCCCTCTCTCCCGCGGCGGAACCGATACGGCACGCCGACGAAACCGTCGAGCCGGACCTTTTTATCCCGCCAATGCTTGATCCCGCTCCGGCTCCCGCGCCTGCGTTCGAGAACCCCGATGAGCTGGTGTCCGAGGTGCCGCCCGAGACCGATCCGCATGTATCCGATCCGGATACGGAGCCCGATGCGCCCGAAACCGTCGAGGCGCTGCCTGTCGACCTGGAGGATGTCCATTATGCCCTGCCCGATTCGCCGGAGCCGTCCTATAGCTCAGTGGCCAGGCATATCGAAGACACATTGTTGGGCTTGCTGGGTGACCTGACGCTGCCCGAACGCCACCGTCCCCAGGCCGAAGCGATGCGTGAACGGCTGCAAAACGGTTTGAACTGGTATGAGTTGCTGCCGATTCTCGACGATTTTGCGACACTCATGCTGGCAATCACCGACAGCGGGCAGCACGAGTTCGAAGCCTACCTACAGCGCCTCAATGATCGGTTGGAGTCATTCCAGAGCAGCCTGCGGGCCGCCAGTGAAGGCCATGCGGACAATCTTTCAGCTTCCAGGGAAATGGACACGCAGATTCGCGAACAGGTCGATGGCTTGCAAAGCAGCATGCAGGAAGCCGATGACCTGGAAGGACTCAAGCAAGTGCTGGAGAACCATCTCGAAGGCTTGCTCGGTACGATGGATCAGCACCGCCTGCAACGGGACCAGCGCGAGCAAGAGGTTTCCGCTCGGTTGAAGAGCCTGGCGGAGCGCGTCGCGGTGATGGAGCAGGAAGCCCAGGTCGTTCGCGAGAACCTTGAAGAACAGCGGCAAAAAGCCCTGATCGATCCACTCACCGGGCTGCCTAACCGCGCCGCCTGGAGCGAACGCCTGGAGCATGAAGTCACCCAGTGGCAACGGCATGGCAATAGCTTGCTGCTGGCCATACTCGATCTCGACCACTTCAAGCGAATCAACGACAACTACGGCCACCTGGCTGGCGACAGGGTATTGAAGATCATTGCTTCCGTATTGCGTAAACGCCTGCGCGGCAGCGATTTCATTGCCCGTTTTGGCGGCGAGGAATTTGTCCTGCTGCTGCCGGACACACCGTTAACGGCGGGCGGCGGACTGGCCGAGAACTTTCGAGCGGCCATCGAGGCCTGCCCATTCCATTTCAAGGGTGAGCCGGTCACGATTACGGTGTCCATTGGCCTTACCCGCTTTAAAACCGGAGAACGCAGTGATCTGGTGCTCAAAAGAGCCGATCAGGCGCTTTACAGGGCAAAGGCGGCCGGGCGTAACCGAGTGGAGATTGGCTAATCCAATTGTTCCATTTTGTTTAATAAAGGAATGCGGATCGGCTCATCGCAATTCGATACGTTACACTGTTGCATTATTTTCTACCTGCAAACGCCCCTGCCCCCATGAAACTCTTTCCGATCATTGCTTTTCTGTTGGCCTTGGCCGGCTGCGCCAGCGGGCCCCGGCTGGACACCAGTCATCCTTCGGCCAATCAGGACAATCGTGTGCAGTTCGTGGTGGTTCACTACACCTCGGCTTCTTTGGAGCGGTCCCTGGCCCTGCTGACTCATGGCGAGGTCAGCGCTCATTACCTGATCGGTGACGATAAGAACGCGACTATCTACAAATTGGTGGATGAGAGCCGACGCGCCTGGCACGCCGGCGAAAGCGAATGGCAAGGCCGGACCTGGCTCAACTCCAGCTCGATCGGGATCGAAATCGTCAATCCGGGGTACGTCGACACGCCGACCGGTCGCCTTTGGTACCCCTACAGCGAAGCCCAGATCCAATCCCTGATCGTTCTGCTCAAGGACATCACTCGGCGTAACGCAATCAATCCAGGCAATATCATCGGTCACAGTGACATCGCCCCCTTGCGCAAGCTTGATCCAGGGCCGCTGTTTCCCTGGAAACGTCTGGCGCAGGCCGGCCTGGGAATCTGGCCGGATGAGCAAGCCGTGGCGCGCCAGCAAGTCCTTTTCGCGGCCCAGTTGCCCAGTGCCAGTTGGTTTCAGACGGAATTGGCCCGGCTGGGCTATCCGACGCCCCAGACTGGCGAATGGGATGTGGCCACCCACCGTGTACTGGCTGCGTTCCAGATGCGTTATCGGCCGGCCCGGTTCGACGGCACGCCGGACGCGCAAAGTGCTGCAATCTTGCAGGTGCTTACCCAGACAAAATAATGACGCTTGTCTGCCGATAACGCCTAAAGTCAATTCAGAAGCTATAACTCATTGGTAACTTTCGGATTACCAAGATGACGGCTACCCGCGAAGCCCTGCAAAGCTGGCTCCATCGCCCTCTTTTTCTGGCGATGGTAGCGGCTGCCCTGAGTACGGTGCTGTTGCTGGCGGCGAGCCTGTTCGTGACTGTGCAGCAGGTCAAGCAGCGCGAAAGCGACCAGATGAATGCCCAGGGCGAGCGCTTTCTGCAACGGCTGGAACAGCTGTTCGGGCAGCTGCGCGAAAGCCTCGACGATCTGCAGACACAACCGCTGCGCGGATGCGACGATGACATGATCGCGACCTTGCAGCAGGTCAGCTTCAATTACCGCTTCGTCTATGAGGCGGCGTATACCGACAGCCGCGGCGTATGCTCCAATCGTCCGCGGCAAAGTGGATTGCCTGTGGCTCGTGCGCCCGATATCCGGGGGCCGACGTACAGTTACTGGCTCAACACGACGACCGAACCTGATGAAAACCGCGCCGCGTTGATGCTCGGTCGCGGTAACTTTCGGGTTGCCACTTCTCGTGGGCATCTGACCGACGTAGTCGACCTTCCTCCCGATAGCAGCCTGCTGGTGGTGCTTGACCATGGCAAACGGGCCATTCCCGTGCTTGGCACCGATCGATACTGGCCACCCCCAGAGCCCTGGCCAGCCAATAGGGACAATGCCCTGCAGGTGACGCCCACGCGGCTGATCTATCGAATGCAAACCGACAACCCTGAATATCAGTTGGTGCTGATCACCCCCCGCAGTGGTCTCCATTTCCCGACCAATGCCTGGTGGATGCTGCCCATCAGCCTGGCATTGGGCCTGGGGATCGGTTTCCAGGTGCTGCTTCTGGCCCGCCAGCGCCAATCCATGGACGCGGAGCTGCATAGGGCCATTCGGCGCGGTGAATTGCAGGTGTTGTACCAGCCGATTTTCGACTTGCGCAGTCGCCTCTGTGTCGGTGCCGAAGCGTTGCTGCGTTGGCGAAGGCCCGATGGCACGTTGACCAGCCCGGACCTTTTCATCCCGATGGCGGAGAATACCGGGCAGATTCGGCAGATCACCGATTTTGTATTACAGAGACTGTTCGATCAGCTCGGCCAGTTGTTAAGGGCCAATCCGCAGCTCTACATTTCGGTGAACCTGGCGGCCTGCGACGTCATGGTGCCTCGTATCGGTGAGGTGATCGCTCGCTTGCTGGAGCGGCATCGAGTGTCGGCGCGTCAGATTGCCTTCGAGGTGACCGAGCGCGGGTTGATCGATGTGCTCGTGGCCCGGGATAACCTGCAGTCGCTGCGCGATCTGGGCCACCAGGTGTTGATCGATGACTTCGGTACGGGGTACAGCAGCCTCGCGTACCTGCAAACCCTGCCGGTGGATTGCCTGAAAATCGACAAAGCCTTTATCGATGCCCTTGGTCACGACGCAGCCAGCAGTGGCGTAGCGCCACATATCATTCACATGGCCCATGCGTTGCAGCTGAAGGTGATTGCCGAAGGGATCGAACATGAGGCCCAGGCTTCATACCTGAGCAGCGAAGGAGTCACGTTCGGCCAGGGCTGGCTGTTTGCCCATGCCCTGAGCGCGGTGCAGCTCATCGAACTGATCACACGGGGGCGACGGCGACTAGGGCGGCGCCTGGATGATGAAGCCTAGGCTCTGTCTGAAAAGCCTTGATACTCGTTCATGCTGCGTTAAAAACCGGCTCGGAATGCTCATTTACTCCAGTAAACTGCACTTCCTCGCCGGTTTTCGCCTTGCCTGACCTTCGTCTCAAGACTTTTCAAACAGAGCCTAGGTTTCAGACCGTCAGTGCCATGTAAAACTGGGTACCTTGCCCTGGCCGTGAATAAACCCCCATCCGTCCGCCATGGAGCTGAACGATTTCCTTGCACAGTGCCAGGCCGAGACCCGCTCCCCCCTTCTTGCGTCCGACTTGGACGAAAGGTTCGAAAATCCTTCCCTGTTGGCCGTAGGCAATGCCTTCACCGTTGTCTTCGACACTGATGATTACTCGCTCGCCGTGGCGTCGGGCTTGCAGGCGGATCTGGCCATCGTCGGCTGTGTGACGCATGGCATTGTCGATCAGGTTATCCAGTACTCGATCCAGTTGTCCGGCATCGGCGTGCAGGCGTGGCAGCGGGCCCTGGATTTCCACGAGCAATGCGATGCCCTTGGCTTGGGCCTGGTCGGCAAATCGCAATCGGGCCGCTTCCAGCAGGTCTTCGATGGAGCAAGGCGCCAAGGTCAGTTTTTGCAGGCCGTTCTGGTAGCGGGAGAAGTTCAGCAGGTCGTTGATGAGTTGCATCAGTCGCTGCATTTCTTCGTTGACGGTGTTGAGCAGGTCGGCTTCGCGGGATTCCTCGGCGAAGTGCACGCGCTCCTGCAATAGGCCAAACGCCATGTGCATGCCGGTCACCGGGGTGCGTAGCTCGTGGGAGGCCCGTAGTACGAATTCGCTGCGTACCCGTTCGAACGCCCGCTGTTCGGTGACGTCGTGCAGCACCATGACGGCGCCAAGGATGTGTCCTTGGGTATGGCTGACGGGGGTAAGGCTATAAGTCAACAGGCGCGATTCGCCATCCACCTCGATGCTCAGGTCCTCCGGAGCCCGCTCCAGAGTTCCGCCCCGCAGGACCAGTTGCAATTCCTCATCCAGTTCCTGGCGCCCCAGGGCTTCGCCCAATCCAAGGCCCAGACGCTCTTCATCCCAGCCCAATTGACGTTGCGCTACCGGGTTGAGGTGTTCCAGCCGGCCCTGGCGATCGATCATCAGCAGACCATCGTCGATACTGTCGAGCACCGCTTGCAAGCGCTGCTGGCCGGCAAGCAGTTCATCGACGTTCATGGCCTGGTGCTCGCGCAGTGCCTGGGCCATGATGCCGAAACGCCGGGTCAGCAGATTCAACTCGGCAGCAGAGGAAACCGGCAATGTCACTTCGAAATTGCCCTGGCCAATGTCATCCGCCGCCGCGGCCAGCGCCTCGATTGGCGCGCCGAAACGTCGGGCCAGGCCATGGGCGGTGATGAAGCCGATGATCAACACCGCCAGCCCCACCAGTCCCAGCAGGCTGGAAATCAGCAGCGCACGCTCCCGTGCGTGGGTCTGGGCTTCGCCGATGTTGTTCAGGGCGCTCCGATACCCTTCGATGAGGCCGTTGCGCAGCACATTGAATTTCTCGGTAAGGTCCTGGATGCCAGAGAGTGGGGGGGATTGCTGGCGAAATCCGGCGTATGCGTCGAGAAATTTCTGGTAGTCGACTTTGGCCTGGCTGAAGCGCTCCGTCGGGTTGTCCTGGTTTTGTTCGTGGGTGATGCCCTCCTCCAGCCATTGAAAGTAATGCCGCTTGGCGTTTTCCAACGCGGCCAGGTCAGGCTTGTCATCGAGCATGATCATGAACTGGTCGCCCAGGCTCTGGCGCAGTTTGAGTCCCAGATCCAGTAGAACGAAGTTGTCACGAACCGATTGTTCCTGGGTATTGGCCATCTGCATCACGCTCACCAGGCCGAGCAACAGCCCCAGCAACGCTACGGTGATCAGGGCCGAGATACTGAGAAACAGCCGGGTGCGCAGCTTCATCGCCAGTTTCATAAGGTACCGTTCACAGGTTGTACTGCTTGCGTTTTCGATACAGCGTGGACGCGTCGATACCCAGGGTCTTGGCTGCCTGGTCGAGGGTATCAGCGGTGGCCAGCACCGCGCCGATGTGAGCTTTCTCCAGTTCATCGAGGCTCAGCGGGGCGCCAATGCGTGGTGCATTGTTGACGGGTTGTTCGGCCATTCCCAGATGGCTGATTTCCACTTTTTCCTGGGCACAGATGATGCTGGCGCGCTCGACCACGTTGCGCAGCTCGCGAATATTGCCGGGCCAGCGATAGCCTAGCAGCGCTTGCCGGGCCTCGTCGCTGAATGCACGGGCCGGACGGGCATACTCCTTGACGAAGCGAGCCAGGAAGCGGTCGGCCAGGGTCAGGATATCTTCGGCACGTTCGCGCAGCGGTGGCAGGTGCAGCGTGATGACGTTCAGGCGATACAGCAGGTCTTCGCGAAAGCGTCCATCGCGCACCATGTCTTCGAGGTTGAGGTTGGTCGCTGCGAGAATCCGCACATCGGCCCGACGGGTCACCGGGTCACCGACTCGCTCATATTCCTTGTCTTGAATGAAACGGAGCAATTTAGGCTGCAATGTCAGCGGAAAATCGCCGATTTCGTCGAGAAAAAGCGTGCCGCCATCGGCTTGGTTGACTCGTCCCAGCGTGCTCTCGCTAGCCCCGGTAAACGCGCCACGACTGTGGCCAAACAGTTCGCTTTCCATCAGTTCGGCCGTCAGCGACGGGCAATTGATGGTGACGCAGGATTTTTTCGCTCGTTTGCTCCAGCCATGGATGGCGCGGGCCAGCTCACCCTTACCGGTGCCGGACTCGCCCAGGATCAGGATGTTGGCGTCGGTACTGGCGACCTGGCGGGCGGTTTCAAGAACAACCTTCATCGCCGGGCTATGGGAGTCGAGACCGTCCTTGGGTTTGCGCATTTCGTCTTCCAAGGCTTCCAGCCTCGCCGACAATTGGCGTACTTCCAGCTGCTTGGCGGTTGCGAGGCGCAACTGATCCGGGCTGCATGGTTTGACCAGATAATCGGCGGCCCCGGCCTGGATCGCATCGACCGCTGTGTCGACGGCCGAATGGGCAGTGACGATCACTACTCGCATCCAGGGGGCCTGAATGCGCATCTGGGCCAGCACATCCAGTCCGTTGTCTTCACCCAGGCGAAGATCCAGGAAGCACAGGTCGAATACCTGGCGTTGCAGCAAGGCTTCGGCCTGAGCGGCACTGCCAGCGGTCGCGACGGTATAGCCTTCGTCTTCCAGGCAGTAGCGGAAAGTACGCAGGATGGCGGACTCATCGTCTACCAGCAGAATGCGGCCTTGATGCTCAGTGGCGGATTCCATTTTTCCTACGCTCCTTTAAATCAATGATGTTGGTTAGTGTCAGAAAAATCGGGCAAGTTGCATGGTCGATTCTGAGCGAACACTACCCATTGGGAGTATCGCTGTGGGCGATGGGATTGTAGCGGGTGGATCCTAATCGTTTTCCTACGCCGCGGTGCGCTTAACGACCGACCCAGATCATTCCGACCGTCATTCACGAGTGGCAATTCAAAAAAGAATGCCTGCCCGGCACTCCGGCGAAAACCGGCTGGCCACCACTCGATCGATCGTGCATAACGCACGACTTTTTTCTGAGGCATCGTGCAGGATGCGCCCAAGCCGCAATTTACTTATCTTGTAACTAACTGATTTTAAAGTATTTTTTAGTAAAAAATTTCTGGCATGCCGTCTGCAATGGTCTGATTAACGTGGCGTTTGAGCGCCCCAACCAGATCACCACCCGGGGTGGGAGGAATTCCAGGATGAATCGTCAACGTGCCGCCCGATTTCCAATTACGTCCCTGCACCTTCAGCAGGGCCTATGGACTGTTGTGGCGCTGCTGGTGACCCTCGCGGTCGGTCAGCAGTTGCTCCTCTGGCATTACAGCCAACAGCCCGAAGCGCCGCTGGTGTCGATTCATAGAACTCCCCAAACCCACTTCAGCCCCATGGGCAGCGTTGCGCAGGCGTCCGACTCGATGCGCATGATGGACGTCGATCAGGCACAGCCGATTGCCGATATGTCCCATCAGGAACGCTGGGTGTTTTAACTCTGATGGGCCCGTGACTATCGCGCATGGAACCATCACTACCTGTCCCGAACTAAATAGAAAAGCGTAAGGAGAATCACCATGTTGAGCTGGGCTATCACTTTCCTGATCATCGCCATCATCGCTGCCGTTCTGGGCTTTGGTGGTATCGCAGGCACCGCCACGGGCATCGCCAAGATTCTCTTTGTCGTATTCCTGGTGATGTTCATCGCTTCCTTCTTCTTTGGCCGTCGCGGCCGAGGCTGACCATGGGCGCATCACTGAAAGGATTGGTCGCCGCCCTCTTGCTGGGCGGTAGCACCCTGGCAATGGCTGCCAATGACGGACAGATGCGGGTCAGTCAGCTGCTCGAAGCAGACCCGCAGTACCGCGAAACCTGGCAGCGCGTCGTCAAGAAAGAAGAGCGTCTGCCGGAATGGGTCATGAACCTGTCTGGCGATTCGGAACAGATGAACGCTGTCGAGGAAGACGGTGACAAATATCTGGTCGGACCGCTGTGTGAAACCCAGGCGACATGCCGCAGCAAGCGCTTGTTCGTCGCCTTCAGTTTCGATAAGGACGAGGCCTATGCCTTGTTGGTCGAAGTGCCCGCCGGGCTCCCTGCCGACAAGTCCCCGACCCGTCATGCGGACTACCGTTTTCTCGGTAATCCCAACGAAGGTATGCAAGAACTGTTAATGGAGCAACTCAAGAAGGATCCCAACTGGTATTGAGTTTCGACAAAGGGAAAAGCAGCCCTGCTTTTCCCTCTGCACAGCCCGAAGAGGGCCGGTGCATGACCAGGGGGCCGGGACGTTCTGACCATTAAGGGTCGGAGTGACCTACGGGCACAGGGGGTGCCTGCGAAAGGGCCGGGTCAGGTAAAAGCTGCGACGCAGGTTCGCAAAGTCGAGTCGGCTGGGCGAACCTGCGTAGAGCTGCCCATGGCGAATGCCTGGGCCAGAGCGGCTGGTTACATCCCTTTCGATGTCGTCTTTCCGATGCGGCATATTGTCTCGACAAGGCTTCCTTCTTTCGATCTCTGACCGTTAATCGGAGAACATTCACCTTATTTCTTTGGTCGACGTTGCGACAATTTGTCTGTGCTTCGTCGGTTTTCAGGGCGCTTAAAAAAGTGCAGGCTACGCTGAAATGGCCGGCACACGGCGCTTTTGCCAGTTGAAATGGCACATTCGAACCGGTTGGGACGTATGTTCTGTTTGAAAAATCTCATGCCGATTCGGCATGGGCTAGGCGTTTACGGCATTAGACGATCCCACCTCGCATCGCAATAGTTGCGCCTTTTTTCGCCCGCCAGTAAGCCGCCAGCGCGCGCTCGGGGTGACCTTATACGGGGGTGGATGCGCTGATTGGAATCGCAATGGCGATCCAGTCTGTGCGTCTGCCCGAGTCCAATCGAAGTAAGGGTAATGATATGAAGAAGGCAAAACTAAGCCTCGCCTGGCAGATCCTCATCGGGCTGGTGCTCGGAATTGCACTCGGCGCGCTGCTCAACCATTTCAGTGCCGAGAAGGCCTGGTGGATCAGCAACGTGCTGCAACCGGCGGGCGATATCTTTATCCGTCTGATCAAGATGATCGTGATACCGATCGTGATCTCCTCGCTGATCGTCGGCATCGCCGGTGTCGGGGACGCCAAGAAACTCGGGCGTATCGGCTTCAAGACCATTGTTTACTTCGAAATCGTTACCACCATCGCCATCGTCGTCGGCCTGCTGCTGGCCAATTTTTTCCACCCAGGCAGCGGCATCGACATGAGCACCCTGGGTACGGTGGATATTTCCAAGTACCAGGCCACGGCCGCCGAAGTCCAGCATGAGCATGCGTTCATTCAGACCATCCTCAACCTGATCCCGTCAAACATCTTCGCAGCCGCCGCCCGCGGCGAGATGCTGCCGATCATCTTCTTTTCCGTACTGTTTGGCCTCGGTCTTTCCAGCCTGCAGGCAGACCTGCGCGAGCCGCTGGTGAAAATGTTCCAGGGCGTGTCGGAAAGCATGTTCAAGGTCACCCACATGATCATGAACTACGCGCCGATCGGTGTATTCGCACTGATCGCGGTGACCGTCGCCAACTTCGGCTTCGCATCCCTGCTGCCGCTGGCGAAACTGGTCATTCTGGTTTATGTCGCCATTGCCTTCTTCGCCTTCGTGGTGCTGGGCCTGGTCGCGCGTCTGTTCGGCTTCTCGGTGCTCAAGCTCATGCGCATCTTCAAGGACGAGCTGGTGTTGGCCTACTCCACTGCCAGTTCCGAAACCGTGCTGCCACGGGTGATCGAGAAGATGGAAGCCTACGGCGCACCGAAAGCCATTTGCAGCTTCGTGGTGCCCACCGGTTACTCGTTCAACCTCGACGGTTCGACCCTGTATCAAAGTATCGCCGCCATTTTCATTGCCCAGCTGTATGGCATCGATCTGTCCATCAGCCAGCAGTTGATGCTGGTGCTGACCTTGATGGTGACCTCCAAGGGCATCGCCGGCGTTCCGGGCGTGTCCTTCGTGGTGTTGCTGGCGACCCTGGGCAGTGTCGGTATTCCACTGGAAGGGCTGGCCTTCATTGCCGGTGTCGACCGCATCATGGACATGGCCCGCACCGCGCTGAACGTGATCGGCAACGCCCTGGCCGTACTGGTGATCGCGCGTTGGGAAGGTATGTACGACGATGCCAAGGGCCAGCGCTACTGGAACTCCCTGCCGCACTGGCGCAGCAAGGAGCCGTTGCCGGCGGGCGAGCCTTCGAGCCGCTGAGGCATTAAGGCCTCAAAGGCCCATCGGGAGCAAAGCTTGCTCGCGAAGGGGGCCTCTGAACAAACCCCGGGAAATCCGGGGTTTGTCGTTTCTGCCAGCCCCGCTATCATTCGCGACATCTTCCGGGGGATTAACCAATGCTCAATGGCCTGTGGCTTGGCTTCTTTATCGTGGCGGCCGTGTCGGCGCTGATGCAGTGGCTGGTCGGCGGCAACGCCGGGATCTTCGCGGCGATGGTGGAAAGCATTTTTGCCATGGCCAAGCTGTCGGTAGAGGTCATGGTCCTGTTGTTCGGCACCCTCACCTTATGGTTGGGCTTCCTGCGGATCGCCGAAAAGGCCGGCATCGTCGACTGGCTGGCCAAGGCCCTTGGCCCGCTGTTCTTGCGCTTGATGCCGGAAGTGCCGCCCGGACACCCGGCCATCGGCCTGATTACCCTCAACTTCGCCGCCAATGGCCTGGGGCTGGACAATGCCGCCACCCCCATTGGCCTGAAGGCGATGCGTGCCCTTCAGGACTTGAACCCGAGCCCGACCGCAGCCAGCAATGCGCAGATTCTGTTCCTGGTGCTCAACGCGTCCTCGCTGACGCTGTTGCCGGTCACGATCTTCATGTACCGCGCCCAGCAAGGCGCACCTGATCCGACCCTGGTATTCCTGCCGATTCTGCTCGCCACCAGTTGTTCGACCCTGGTGGGGCTGTTGTCGGTGGCGGTGGTGCAACGCCTTCGCCTGTGGGACCCCGTGGTGCTGGCCTACCTGGTTCCTGGCGCGCTGGTATTGGGCGGTTTCATGGCGCTGCTGGCAACGCTCTCGGCCACGGCGTTGGCGAGTTTGTCGTCGATCCTGGGCAACCTGACCTTGTTCGGCCTGATCATCCTGTTCCTGGTGATCGGCGCGCTGCGCAAGGTCAAGGTCTATGAAGCCTTCGTCGAAGGCGCCAAGGAAGGGTTCGACGTTGCCAAGAACCTGTTGCCGTACCTGGTGGCCATGCTCTGCGCCGTCGGCGTGCTGCGGGCCTCGGGGGCGCTGGATTTCGGCCTGGACGGCATCCGGCACCTGGTGCAGTGGGCTGGGTGGGACACCCGTTTCGTCGACGCGTTACCGACCGCCATGGTCAAGCCGTTCTCCGGCAGCGCCGCCCGGGCGATGCTGATCGAAACCATGAAGACGTCCGGCGTGGACAGCTTTCCGGCCCTGGTGGCCGCCACTATCCAGGGCAGTACCGAAACCACGTTCTATGTGCTGGCGGTCTACTTCGGTGCTGTGGGTATCCAGCGGGCGAGGCATGCGGTGGGCTGTGCGTTGCTGGCCGAGTTGGCCGGTGTGCTGGGGGCTATTGGGGTTTGTTACTGGTTCTTTGGTTGAACCTGTGGGAGCAAGGCTTGCCCGCGATTAAGGCCCACAGGGCCTTCAGTCCGTCACCTTGAACCGCAACACGCCAAGCATCTGCCCATTGTCGGTCAGCACCCGCACTTGCCAGTTGCCCGTGGGGTTGGCCGGGAAGTTCTGCTTGTGGGTCCAGGCGCGATAGCCTTCCTTGCGCCCGCCATGGATATCCAGGGCGATGCGGTCCACTTCCTTGCCGTTGAACTGCCAGACGTGCCAGATCCGCTCATCCAGACCCCGTGGCGCATTGATGGCGGTGTACGCGAACAGACCGTTGCCGCGAATCTGGGCGGCCGGGACTTCCTTGAGGCTGGCGCCCGGCGTACGGTCCTCCAATTGGGTGCTGATCGCCACTTCGGTCATCCACAGCGTGGCCGGCGGCACCCAGGAGCGCAGCAGCCATCCGGCGGCGCCAATGCCCACGGTGATGCAGAGAATCGCCAATGCGTTGCGCACGGTGCGGATGGGGAAGATCGAAGCCAGGCTCGGGAACGACAACAGCATCGCAATGCCCAGCGCCAGTTTGAAGCTCTGGTCGGTGGTCAGATGAAGAATGATGGGCAGCGCCGTGAGCAGGGCGGCGAACAGCGTCAGCGTGTGCAGTGCCAGGAACGCCCAGCGTCGGGGAGCCAACCATTTGTAGTACAGCGGATCGATGATCGAAACCAAGGCCGCCGCACCGAGCAGGCCGGTGAAAAGAAGTTGGCTGCTGTTCCAGGTAGTGGTGATGAAGAAAAACGGCAGGACGAAAAACAGACTCTCCTGGTGAATCATTTGCGTGGCGTAACGCAACAGCGGCTGGGGTATTTCCCGCTTGAAAACCCGGGTGAACAGACGGGTCAGGCTGTTTTCCAACATCAGCCAGAGCCAGCTCACCAGCATCATGACCGAGATCCAACTGGCCAGGCTCTGCTGGCGGTCCACCAGCATGAAACTGCCGACGCCGGAGATGAAGCCCCCGAGCGCAATGACCCCTGGGTAGCGCTTCATCAATTCAAGGATGCGCTGGATGTAGTGAGTCAGGGTCTGCATTAGGCGGTTTCACAGTAAGTCGTAGGAAATATCCCTGACAGAGTATCGTCCGAACCTCGATGTGACGAGCATGCTCTTGGGGTAGAAAGGATTTGTCTTGGGGAGCAAGGCTTGCCCCCGATGAGGTGGCACGGTTTATCCTGGGGTCAATTCTTGCGACGCACCCGCCACACCACCAATCCCAACAGCAACAACCCCAGCAAACCGCCCAACCCCCACACCAGCTCATCGTCGCTGAGCAGTGGCTTCTCGATACGCAAGTAACCCGGATCCTTGAGCAATTCGCCCAGGGCCTGGTTGGCCTGTTCAAGGCTCACCGCCTGCAAGCGCACGGCGGGGTTGGCGAAGTGGCCATCGTCATAATCGGCCAGGGCACTCCAGTAATAGTCGGCCAGGGCGCTGTTGCCTTGAACCGCCCAGGACTGGTGGGCGATAGCCGCGCGTTTGATGCGCATGAACGTGTCGGGATCCAGCCCGTCCTTGAGCAAGGTGTTGCGCAATGCCTCGAGCGCCTGTTCGGCTTCCGGAATGTCCTCGCGGGCCAGGTCTGCGTTCAGGCTGAGGAAGCCAACACCACCGAATACTTCCCGCTCCGCCCAAGGGCCATAGGACAGGCCGTGCGTCAGGCGCATCTGGCGGTAGAGTGCCCAGTCCAGGTAATCCTTGAGCAGGTCGAAGGTTTCGTCGTGTTGCTGGTCCAGCACCGGCTCAGGGAATAGCCAGTGCAGCTTGGCGCCGTCGCCCACCAGGCCGTGAGTCAGGTTGCGCTTGGTGACGGCGCTGTAGCGGATCTGCGGCAACGGCCTATGGGTGCTGGGTTCGACGGGTTCGAGCGCGCCAAAGGTACGTTCCAGATAGGCCGGCAGCAGGCGGTCGAGATCACCGACCACGATCAGGGTCATGTTGTTCGGTGCGTACCAGGTTTTGCGCACCTGCTCGAGCCGGGCGAGCGTATGCTGCGCCACCTCGGCCCGTTCCGCGCAACGCAGGCCCAGCTCCACCGCCAGCTGGTTGCTGGCCTTGTGGCCGAGATCCTGACGGTCGAGCCAGCGTTGCAGGTGGGTGTAATGCCCGCCATCCTCGCGCTCGACCACCCGCTTGGCGGCCTCCAGGGCTTTGTCGTCGATACGGGTGCGGGTCAGCACCGACAGGAGCAAATCCAGCACCTTGCGCTGGTTGCGGGCCGGCGCCTCGATCACGAACGTGGTGTCAGCGTTGCTCGTAAAGGCGTTCCACTCGCCGCCCAACGCCTGCATGCGCTCCTCCAGCGCTCCCTCGTCCTCACCATCGACACCGCTGAACAGCGCATGTTCGAGCAGGTGCGGCAGTTCCTTGTCGGCGCAGCTGAAATCGTCCAGGCCCACGCCGATCACCAGCCGGATCGCGACATGCCCGCGTTCGCTGCCCGGTTTGAGCAGCAACTGCATACCGTTGGGCAGCGCATACCCTTCGACCTGGAACCGATCCAGGGCCGGCACGGGCAGCGAGGCTGACAAGAGGAGGGCGAGTAACAGACCACGCATAAGTTGAGCATCCTGGCGGCTGACAGTCCAACCTTGTTGACTGGACAATGCGCCAGACGTTCAAGGCGAGTGGGTGATGTCCGAAATTTCATCTGCCGCCAGGGCACCGATCTCCGAAGTCTCCAACACGACATAGGCACTGCCGCAGAAGAGGGAATTGAGGCGCCTCATGTCAGCGATCAACTCCAGGTGCAGGGAACTGGTTTCCAGGCTTTGTACGACCTTTCTATGCAAACGGCTGACGTGGGCGTGGGCCATTCGTCTTTCCTGCGCGCGAAAGCGACGTTTCTCGCGCAGCAACTGACGGGCGCTTTCCCGGTCGGCGCTGAGAAACACCGACAGGCCCAGCCGCAGGTTGGCGATCAAGTGGCTGTGCAGCCCTGCCAGTTCTTCCAGGCCCACGTCGGAAAAGGAGCGACGCTGCGAGGTCTTCTGTTGCTGGACCTTGCGCAGCATGCGTTCGATGAGGTCGCTCGCCAGCTTCAGGTTGATCGCCAGCTCGATGATTTCCGCCCATCGGCGGCTGTCCTGCTCACTCAGGTCTTCGCGGGGCATCTGGGCCATGTACAACTTGATGGCGCTGCACAGGGCTTCGACGTCATCGCTTACGCGCCGTAACTCCTGGGTAACGGCTGTCTGTTGGCCGTGCAACACGTCGAGCATGGCTTCGAGCATGTTTTCGATCTGATCGCCCATGCGCAGGGTTTCCCGGGCCGCGTTGGCCAGGGCCAGGCTCGGTGTGGCGAGGGCGGCCGGGTCCAGATGGCGTGGTTTGACCGTGCCGTTGGTGTCCGGGCGCTCCGGCAGCAGCCAGGCGCACAGCCTCGCCATGGGGGCGACGCTGGGCAGCAGCACCAGGCAACGCACCGAGTTGTAGAGCAGGTGGAAGCCGATGACCGTTTCCTGAGGGCTGAAGTCCAGGCTATCGAGCCAGCCTACCAGCGGATCGAGCACCGGGATGATCAGCAACAAGCCAATCAGCTTGTACAGCAGGCTACCCAATGCCACCTGACGTCCCGCGGCGTTCTGCATGCTGGTGCTGAGGAACGCCAGCACGCCGCTGCCAATGTTGGCGCCGATCACAAGACCAATGGCCACCGGCAGGCTAATCACCGAGGCGCCTGCCAGGGTCGCGGTCAACAACACGGCGGCGAGGCTGGAGTAGGAAATCATCGCAAACAGGGCACCGACCAGCGCGTCGAGGAGGATGTCGCCGGTCAACGAGGCGAAGATCACTTTCACGCCTTGAGCGTGAGTAATGGGCGTGGCGGCTTCGACGATCAATTGCAGCGCCAGGATGATCAGGCCCAGGCCGATGCTGACCCGACCCATCTGCCCGACACGGGTTTGTTTGCGCGACAGGAAAAAGATCACCCCAAGGAAGATCAGCAGCGGTGACAGCCACGACAGGTCCAGGGTCAGCACCCGTGCCATCAGCGCCGTACCGACATCGGCGCCGAGCATGGTTGCCAGGGCGGGGGTCAACGCCATCAGTCCCTGGCCGACGAAGGAGGTGACGAGCATGGCCGTGGCATTGCTGCTCTGGACCATGGCCGTGACCATGATTCCCGCAATGAAAGCCAGCCAGCGCCTGGACATGTTCTGTCCGATGACGTGCCGCAGGTTCGTGCCATAGACCCGCAGGATGCCGGTACGGACGATGTGCGTGCCCCAGATCAGCAGGGCCACGGCGGAGAGCAAATTGAGCAGGGTCAGCATGAGAAGCCCCCTGTTAGCGTCCCAAAGGGACAAATTGACGGTGCCACTTCGTTTTACTTGTACTTAAAGATTTAGTTGGCGAAAGGTCCGGACGCCAGCATTGCACAGCTAAAGAATCGATTGAAACAAATCTGTCATAAAAACACCGCAACTACCCCTGTTGAAGCGGGCTTGCTCGCGAAGCGGTGGGCCAGTTGATGAAAATGGGTCGTACATACCGCATTCGCGAGCAAGCCCGCTCCCACAGGTTATTCATTCAGCCCTGCCTTTCAGCGGGCATGAAAAAAGGGGCTCCAAGAGCCCCTTCGTTCATTGCCCCATACCGTTACTGACCCGGAACATCCTTGCGCAGTTTCACCGGATCCTGTTGCTTGCGCTTGCGTGCAATCGTGGTGCGCATCTTGATGTTGATGGCTTCCACCGCCAGGGAGAACGCCATGGCGAAATAGACATAGCCTTTTGGCACATGCACATCGAACGATTCGGCGATCAGCACGGTACCGACCACCAGCAGGAACGACAGCGCCAGCATCTTCAGCGACGGGTGCTTGTCGATGAATGTGCTGATAGTGCCCGAGGCCAGCATCATGACCAGCACGGCCACGATGATCGCCGCGACCATCACCGGTACATGGGAAACCATGCCCACAGCGGTGATGACCGAATCCAGGGAGAAGACAATGTCGATGATCGCGATCTGGATGATGGTGTAGAGGAAGTTGCCGCCCTTGCCCGAAGGCTCGTCGCTGCTTTCATCTTCGCCTTCCAGCGCGTGGTACATCTCCTGGGAGCTTTTCCACAGCAGGAACAGGCCACCGAAGAACAGGATCAGGTCGCGACCGGAAATGCCTTGGCCGAACAATTCAAACAGATCGGCGGTCAGGCGCATCACCCAAGTGATGGACAGCAACAACAGGATCCGGGTGATCATGGCCAGGGCCAGACCGAAGATCCGGGTGCGCGCCTGCATGTGCTTGGGCATGCGGCTGACCAGGATCGAAATCATGATGATGTTATCGATGCCCAGGACGATCTCCAGGGCCGTCAGGGTAAAGAAGGCAACCCAGATTTCCGGGTTGATCAGCCATTCCATGTGAGTTCCTTTGAGCGAGTGTTAGGCCGCGTCGCTCCGTTCAGTACGAAAAAGCGACGCAGCGAGTATTGCTTTTATAGAGTGCTGAACAGCGGAAAGATCCCCATCAGCAAGGCGGCGAACATTATGCACAGGCAAACCAATACTGCCCACTTCAAGGTGAAGCGCTGGTGATCGCCGAATTCGATCCCGGCCAGGGCCACCAGCAGGTAGGTGGACGGAACCAGCGGGCTCAACAGGTGCACGGGCTGGCCGACGATCGAGGCACGGGCCATTTCAACAGGCGAGATGCCATAGTGACTGGCGGCTTCGGCGAGAACCGGTAACACTCCGTAATAAAATGCATCGTTCGACATGAAGAAAGTGAACGGCATGCTCGCCAGGGCGGTGATGACCGCCAGGTACGGGCCGAGGAAGTCCGGGATCACCGCCAGCAGGCTCTTGGACATGGCATCGACCATGCCGGTACCGGACAGAATGCCGGTGAAGATACCCGCCGCGAAAATCAACCCGACCACCGCCAATACGCTACCGGCATGCGCCGCAACGCGGTCCTTCTGCTGCTGCAGGCAAGGGTAGTTGACGATCATCGCGATACTGAAGGCCACCATGAACAGCACCGGTAGCGGCAGCAGGCCGGCGATCAGGGTGCACATCAGGCCCAGGGTCAGCGCGCCGTTGAACCAGATCAGTTTCGGACGACGGGCGTCGGGGAATTGGGAAACGCTGATTTCGCTGTGGTCGATTTCATCGCCCACCAGGTGCAGTTCCCCCAGGCGTGCACGTTCGCGTTTACCGTACAGATAGGCAATCACCAGGATGGCCACGACGCCGAACGCCATCGCAGGAATCATTGGCACGAAGATGTCGGATGGATCCACATGCAGTGCACTGGCCGCACGAGCGGTCGGGCCGCCCCAAGGGGTCATGTTCATCACGCCGCCGGCGAGGATGATCAAGCCGGCCATGATCCGTGGGCTCATGCCGATGCGGCTGTAGAGCGGCAGCATGGCGGCCACACAGATCATATAAGTGGTCGCGCCGTCACCATCGAGGGAAACGACGAGCGCCAGAACGGCGGTGCCGACCGAAACTTTCAGCGGGTCGCCCTTGACCAGCTTGAGGATCTTGCGCACGGCCGGGTCGAACAGGCCGGAGTCGATCATCAGGGCGAAATAGAGAATGGCGAACATCAGCATCACGCCAGTGGGCGCGAGCTTGGTGATGCCTTCGAGCATCATCGGGCCGATCTTCGGCGCAAAACCGCCGAACAGGGCGAACAGGATCGGAATGATGATCAGGGCGATCAGCGCGGACAGGCGCTTGGTCATGATCAGGAACATGAACGTGATGACCATGGCGAAGCCAAGGAAAGTCAGCATGGGAAATACTCCAGGCGTGGCGCGGCGGGTAAAGGCGAACCGGACAGGTCAGCGCAGAACGTAAGACACGGGGCGGACGGATGGAGGGGGTGCAGCGGGACGTAGAGCAGCGGACATCAGAATCACCATTGTTGTTGTTAAAAAGGCCGAACGGGTCGTCGTGGAAATCCGTTTCTGGCCACCGGTCTTTGCCGGTAGTGCGGGTGATGCTAATCGCGCAAGCTTTCAGCCAGCTTTCGCAGTAAACAAAGGCTTTGTGGGAGCACGGCTTGCCGGCGATGAAGTTGATGCGGTCTTTTGAGGTGGGGCGGACCCTATCGCGAGCAAGCTTTGCTCCCATAGGTGATCATCCACGAAATCAAAACACCGAAAGATCCAACGGCCTTACCGCGCCCATCCAGATAGCATGATCGGTGTGGTCCTTCAGGTCGTCGCCGGTATTGGGGTGCAGGAAGATCACCAGGCCATTGCGATTGAGTGCCAGCCATGGCAGGACCACGCCGATGTATTGCGGATCGAACGCCAGTTGGCAGCTCCAGTCCGGATGGGGGCCGACCGGGCGTTGGTGGACCCGGCCCATCGTCAGCGGGAAGAGCTGTGCCGCTTCTTCACACAATGCCCGTGCCTGGTCGAGGGTACCGGCGTCGAAATACACATGGGCGTGGTAGCCCTTGATCCGTTGCATCTGTCACTCCTTGCAATACGGGCCGAACCCTCTTCATTTTCCGCGGGTCAGAGGCTTATACGCGGCATAAAAGGAGTCGACAGTCATGAGAAACGCCGAAACCCCGGTCGTCAAAGTGGTGCTCTATGGTGCCATGAGCAGCCTCGGCAGTGCGTTGATGGCTGAGATGCTGCGGCGTCAGCATGAAATCATTGCCGTCCTCGACGATCTCACGGCACTGGCGCCGCGTCCGGGGTTGCGGACCAAGACCGGCGATCTCTATGACCCCGAGCGGGTCAAGCAAAGCGTAGCCGGCGCCAACGCCGTGATATGCCTGCTCAATGCTCCCGGCTTGCCGATGAGCAGCGAGCAGGTGGAACGGATGCTCATTCCGGGCCCGGTGGAGCAGGTACTGGCCGTGGACGCACTGATCGCCGGGATGCAGGCGGCCAACATCCCCCGGCTGTTTCTGGTGGGTGATTTCGCGGTGCTCGACGAGGAGCAGGTTGAAGATGATTTGCAGCGTCACGCCGCTGAAGAAATCCTCGACGCCCTGCAAAACAGCCCGTTGCAGTGGACCCTCATCGATTCGCCTTACGCCGCACCGGGGCTGGGTATCGAGCACTTCACCCAGGTCAGCACCAGCCTGGAACCCGGCATGGCCGAGTCACTGGAGCGGCTGAACAGGGTGGCCGTGGGCATCGCCGACGAGCTGCGCTTGAACCTGCATATGGGCCAGCATGTGAGTTTTATACCCGCTGCTTGAAAGCCTCCCACGTTCAAACGGCAATGGAAGGCAACGGCAACCCTGCGAGCGACTCGCCACTGATGGCTTGTTCTTCCATCAACCATTCCACGAACTGCCGGATCAGCGCCCCGCGCCGTTTACGCTGGGGCAAGACCACGTAATAACCCAACCGCGACAACACCGTTTCGGCGATCGGTCGACACAGCAGGCCTTGGGCCAATAAGTTATCCACAAGGTGACGCCAGCCAATGGCGACGCCTTGGCCACCAATGGCTGCCTGGATCAATAAGGTGTAATTGTCGAAACGCAGTTGCCCTGGCGCCGGCGGGGAGGTGATGCCCAGCTCGCGAAACACGCCATTCCAGTCGAACCAACTGCTGCCGTTACCACTACGCAAATGCAACAGCGGAAATTCCGACAGGGCCTGGGCGGGCAAAGGCGGGGTGCGTTCCTTGAGCAGCAGCGGACTGCACACCGGGAAGACTTCTTCACTGAACAGCCAATGACTTTCACCTTGCTTGAAACGACCGTCGCCGAAAAGCACTGCAACGTCGATGTCGGTGCGCAGCATATTGTGGTTGCGCTCGCCAGTGACCAGGCTGACGTCCACTTGAGGGTTGGCGGCATGAAAGCGGTGCAATCGCGGCATCAGCCAATAGGCAGCGAACGCGAAATCCGTGGCGACCTGTAACACTTCATGCTGCTGCTGGGCCGTGACTGCGCTCAGTCCTGCGTCGATGCTCTGCAAACCGACCTGAACCTGCTCGAACAGGATAGTGCCGGCTTCGGTCAGTTCGATGCCCCGGTAAATGCGATCGAACAAGCGTGTGCCAAGTTGTTCTTCCAGGCGCTTGATCTGCTGGCTGATGGCCGGTTGCGTCGTTCCCAACTCAATGGCGGCGGCCGTGAAGCTTCGCTGGCGTGCTGCGGCTTCAAACGCCCGGAACAGATCCAAAGACAGGTCTCCCAATGCTTCATACATAAGCTGTGCTTATCCTAGTCATTATCCTGCATGGGCTTTACCGCAACAGGCGCGGGGAACATCCTCGATTGCATCACTTTCGCATAACTGCTCACTATGGAATGCCGCGATTACATGAAGCGCAAGAACATTCTTTTCATCATGGCCGATCAAATGGCCGCGCCAATGTTGCCGATCTATGGCCCGTCACCCATCAAACTGCCCAACCTGTCGCGCCTGGCCGACCAGGGCGTGGTGTTCGATGCCGCGTATTGCAACAGCCCGTTGTGCGCACCGTCACGCTTTACCCTGGTGAGCGGCCAGTTGCCCAGCAAGATCGGCGCCTATGACAACGCGGCGGATTTCCCCGCCGATGTCCCGACCTATGCCCACTACCTGCGTCGTCTTGGTTACCGCACGGCGCTGTCCGGCAAGATGCACTTTTGCGGACCCGATCAGTTGCACGGCTACGAAGAACGCCTGACCAGCGATATCTACCCCGCCGATTACGGCTGGGCCGTGAATTGGGACGAGCCGGACGTGCGGCCGAGCTGGTATCACAACATGTCCTCGGTGCTTCAGGCCGGGCCATGCGTGCGCACCAACCAGCTGGATTTCGATGAAGAGGTGGTGTTCAAGGCTCAGCAATATCTGTTCGACCACATTCGCGAGGACGGCGAGCAGCCGTTCTGCCTGACCGTGTCGATGACTCATCCGCACGACCCCTACACAATTCCCAAGGCATTCTGGGACCTGTACGACGACAACGACATTCCGTTGCCGCACACTCCGGCGCAAACCGAGCTCGACCCGCATTCCCAGCGTCTGCTGAAAGTCTACGATCTATGGGGCAAGCCGCTGCCTGTGGATAAGATTCGCGATGCCCGACGGGCCTACTTCGGCGCTTGCAGCTACATCGACAGCAACGTTGGCAAGCTGCTGCAGACCCTCGAGGACACGGGGTTGATGGAAAACACCATCATTGTGTTCTCCGGCGATCACGGAGACATGCTCGGCGAAAAGGGCCTCTGGTACAAAATGCACTGGTTCGAAATGGCTGCTCGGGTACCGCTGTTGATCAGTGCTCCGGGGCAGTTTGCCAGTGGGCGGGTCAGCGCCTCGGTGTCCACTGCCGATCTGCTGCCAACCCTGGTGGAACTGGCCGGCGGTGCGCTGGAGCCGGGGCTGCCGCTGGATGGCCGTTCGCTGGTGCCGCATCTGCAAGGGCAGGGCGGGCACGACGAGGTCTTTGGCGAATACATGGCCGAAGGCACCATCAGCCCATTGATGATGATTCGCCGCGGGTCATGGAAATTCATCTACAGCGAAGACGATCCGTGCCTGTTGTTCGACGTGCGCAACGATCCCAAGGAGCAGGAGAACCTGAGCCAATCGCCCGAACATCAACACCTGTTTGCCGGTTTTCTCGCCGAGGCGCGGGCGAGGTGGGATATCCCGACTATTCACAAACAGGTGCTCGCCAGCCAGCGACGCCGTCGTTTCGTGGCCCAGGCGCTGACCCTGGGCAAACTCAAGAGCTGGGATCACCAGCCGCTGGTGGACGCCAGCCAGCAATACATGCGCAATCACATCGACCTGGACGATCTGGAGCGCAAGGCACGTTATCCACAACCCTGCCAAAACCAATAACGTAAGGGGAAGCACATGCAAAAGTTATCCACAGTACTGGCCGCTGGGCTGTTGGCGTTGGGCAGTGCTTCGGCGTGGGCCGAGCAGAGCTGCGAAACCGTGAAGATGGCCGATCCGGGCTGGAGCGATATCGCGGCGACCAACGCCATCACCGGTTTCCTGTTGGAAGGCATGGGTTACAAGCCCAGGGTAGATGCCCTTGCGGTGCCGATTACCTTTGGCGGCCTTAAAGACGGTCAGGTCGACGTGTTCCTGGGCAACTGGATGCCGGCGCAGCAGGGCTTCTACGACAAGTTCGTGGCCAATGGCGATGTCACGCAACTGGCCAAGAACCTGGACGGCACCGAGTTCACCCTGGCGGTCCCGGATTACGTCTGGGAAGCAGGTGTGCATAACTTCGCCGACCTGAACAAATTTGCTGACAAGTTCGAGAAGAAGATCTACGGCATCGGCTCCGGTGCGCCTGCCAACCAGTCCTTGAAGGACATCATCAAGACCAACGACTTCGGCATGGGCGACTGGAAGCTGGTGGAATCCAGTGAGCAGGCGATGCTGGCGGAGGTGTCTCGGGCTGTGAAGAAACAGAAGTTCGTGACCTTCCTCGGCTGGACACCGCATCCGATGAACGTGCAGCTGAAGATGCACTACCTCAAGGGCGGCGAGAAATATTTCGGTGAAACCGGCAGTGTCTACACGCTGACTCGCAAAGGTTATGCACAGGCCTGTCCGAACGTTGGCAAGCTGCTGACCAACCTGAGTTTCACCCAGGAGATGGAAAACAGCATCATGGCCGAGGTGGTGAACAAGAAAGTCAGCAATGCTGACGCGGCCAAGGCCTGGATCAAGGCCAACCCGGCGGTGCTGGATAAGTGGCTGGACGGTGTGAAGACCGTTGATGGCAAGGATGCGTTGGCGGCGGTGAAGGCCAAGCTGTAAGGCCGGCTTGTGGCGAGGGGATTTATCCCCTCGCCACAGAGAGAGCGGCGCGTTGTCCTGTTACTCTTTCGCCAAACCCCATCCCTGAGGCCCTATGGCAATCCCGTCTCGCCACTCACTCTTTCCTTTCCTGAGCTGGCTGCCCCGGCAGACCCGTGCCAGTGTCGGTCGGGACCTGATCGTCGGCCTGAGCGGTGCGATCCTGGCCTTGCCGCAATCCATCGCTTATGCCCTGATCGCTGGCTTGCCACCGGAGTACGGTTTGTACGCAGCCATCGTGCCGGTATTGATCGCCTGCTTGTGGGGTTCGTCCTGGCACCTGATCTGCGGTCCTACGGCGGCCATCTCCATTGTCTTATACGCCACCGTCAGTCCCCTGGCCGTGCCCGCGACCCAGGACTACATCACCTTGATCCTGCTGTTGACAGTGCTGGCGGGCATTTTTCAGTGGTTGCTAGGGCTGTTGCGTTTCGGCGCGTTGGTGAATTTCGTCTCCCATTCGGTGGTGCTGGGTTTCACCCTGGGCGCGGCGGTGGTGATCGCGTTGGGGCAGTTGCCGAACCTGATGGGCCTCGACCTGCCCAACGAAGCCACGGCGTTGAAGGGCCTGCTGATGCTGCTCAGCCATATCGGGGCTGTGGATAAACCTTCCTTGTTGTTGGGGCTGGGGACGCTGGTGCTGGGGGTAGTGCTCAAGCGGCTGTTGCCGCGCTGGCCGAGCCTGTTGATAACGTTGGTCATCAGCAGCCTGGTGGTCTGGTTGTGGCCGGCGATGTTCGGGCATGTGAGGCTGGTCAGCGCTTTTGCCGGGCGTTTGCCACCCTTCACGGCGTTGCCGCTGGACCTGGAATTGATACTGCGTCTGCTGCCTGGGGCCGTTGCGGTGGGCATGCTCGGGCTGGTGACCAGTTTGTCCATCGCCCGTTCGCTGTCGGTACGTTCCGGGCAGTTGCTCGATGCGAACCAAGAGGTTCGGGCGCAGGGGCTCTCCAACATCGTTGGTGGTTTTTTTTCCGGCTCCTTGTCAGCCGGTTCCTTCACCCGTTCCGGCCTCAGTTATGAAGCCGGCGCCTGTTCACCCTTGGCGGGAGTGTTCTCGGCGCTGTGGGTAGCCTTGTTCGCAGTCGCCGGCGCGAGGCTGATCGCGCATATCCCGATCCCGGCCATGGCCGGCAGCATCCTGCTGATTGCCTGGGGCCTGGTGGACCATCGCGGCATCCGGGCGCTGTACCGCGTGAGCCGGTCCGAATTCATGGTGATGAGCCTGACGTGTCTGGCGACATTGCTGCTGGAACTGCAAACCGCCATTTACGCGGGCGTGCTGGCGTCGCTGTTTTTCTACCTCAAGCGCACCTCACAGCCACGGGTGCAACATTCCCACGAAGCTGACGCCGACATCCTACGGGTTGGAGGTTCGATCTTTTTCGGTGCCAGCCATTATCTGCAAGTGCGGCTGCAACGGCTGCAAGCGCAACGGGTGGTGATCGATGCCCCGCAGATCAACTTTATCGACTATTCCGGGGTGGAAATGCTTCACCAGGAAGCCCGACGTCTGCGCAGCCAGGGCCGCAGCCTGACCCTGCGCAGGGCGCGCCCGCAGGTGGTGGAGGAGTTGAAGAAGCTCGAAGGGGCTCAGAACTGCCCGATTCACTTCGAAGATTGACAGGCCCGACTGACACAACCTGTGGGAGCAAAGCTTGCTCCCACAGTTCTCCCCGCAGCCGCTAGAGAGCGAGCTGTCGCCGCAGCTCGGCCAGCACCGGTGCAGTGTCCGGACGAACGCCGCGCCACAAGTAAAACGCTTCGCCCGCCTGTTCCGCCAGCATGCCCAGGCCATCCATTGCTACCGCCGCGCCGTGTTCGCTGGCCCAGCGGCAGAAGGAGGTCGGTTCCTTGCCATACATCATGTCGTAGCAGAAGGTCCGGCCGGGCTCGATCAGGCTAGGGGCAATCGGCGGCACGGCGCCTGACAGGCTCGCGGACGTAGCGTTGATGATCAGATCCACTGGCTCCTGCAGCCAGTCGAAACCGCTGGCCGAGACGGGGCCCAGGTCGGCGAACAACTGCGCCAGCAATTCGGCTTTTTCCACCGTGCGGTTGGCGATGATCACCGAGGCCGGTGCTTCGGCCAACAGAGGTTCCAGGGCGCCGCGCACCGCACCACCGGCCCCCAGCAACAGGATGCGCTTGCCCTTGAGGCTGAAACCGGCATTGACCGTCAGGTCCCTTACCAGCCCGGCGCCGTCCGTGTTGTCGCCCAACAGGCGCCCGTCGTCGAGCTTGCTCAAGGTGTTGACCGCGCCGGCCCGTTGCGCACGCTCGGTCAGGCTGTCGGCCAGGCGAAAGGCGTCCTCCTTGAACGGCACAGTGACATTCGCCCCACGACCTTCGCGGAAAAATGCCTGCGCACACCCGGAAAAATCCTCCAGGGGTGCCAGCAGCGTGCTGTAGTCCAGCACCTGCCCGGTCTGTTCGGCGAACAGGCGGTGGATCAGCGGCGACTTGCTGTGGCCGATCGGGTTACCCATGACAACATAGCGATCCATGGACATCCCTCAGGCCGTCGCCAGCCAATCGCGATCCTGCAGGAAATACTCGGTCAGCCGCGCCTCTTCGCTGCCGGGTTCGGCTTTCCAGTCGTAGCCCCAACGCACCTGCGGCGGCAGGGACATCAGGATCGACTCGGTCCGTCCTCCCGATTGCAGCCCGAACAGGGTGCCGCGGTCGTAGACCAGATTGAATTCCACGTAGCGCCCACGGCGAAACTCCTGGAACTCCCGTTGCTTGGCCGTGAACGGGTCATGTTTGCGGCGGCGCACAATGGGCAGGTAAGCATCGATGTAAGCGTCGCCGATGGCGCGGATGAACGCGAAGCAGGTGTCGAAATCCCATTCGTTCAGGTCATCGAAAAACAGACCGCCGATGCCCCGGGGTTCGTTGCGATGCTTGAGGTGGAAATAGCTGTCGCACCAGGCCTTGTAGCGTGGGTACACCTCTGGGCCGAAGGGGGCGCAGGCCTGCTCGGCCACGCGGTGCCAGTGCACGCAATCTTCCTCCACGCCGTAATACGGCGTCAGATCGAAGCCACCACCGAACCACCAGACCGGTTCTTCGCCTTCCTTTTCGGCAATGAAAAAGCGCACGTTGGCATGGGAGGTCGGCACGTGGGGGTTGTGCGGGTGGATGACCAGCGACACTCCGAGGGCTTCAAAACCACGCCCGGCCAGTTCAGGTCGATGAGCGCTGGCCGACGGTGGGAGACCGCTGCCGAAGACGTGGGAAAAGTTGACGCCGCCCTTTTCAATGACTGTACCGTTTGCGATCACCCGAGTGCGACCACCGCCTCCGGCAGACCGGGTCCAGGCGTCTTCGACGAAACGTGTGCCTCCATCCTCGGCCTCCAGGGCAGCGCAGATGCGGTCTTGCAGGTCGAGCAGATAGGCTTTCACGGCCTCGGTGCGAGTGGTCATGACATCCCCTTATCAGGTCTGAGCCACGCGGCGTATAACGAGCCGGTGGCAAATGGGCGCACAGGATAACACCGCCGCTGGCCATGCCACAGTTGACGACGGTCAAGCATAGGAGTCCGATAGCAGGCTTGATAAAAGTCCTCAGACATGGAGAAAGTGATGATGGCCAAACGCATCCAGTTCAGTTCCCACGGCGGTCCCGAAGTGCTCGAGTACGTGGATTACCAGCCCGCCGAGCCGGGCCCGCAGCAAGTGCGCGTGAGCAACCGGGCGATCGGCCTGAACTTCATCGACACCTACTACCGCAGCGGTCTCTATCCGCCACCGGCCTTGCCGTCGGGGCTGGGTGCCGAAGGGGCGGGCGTGGTCGAGGCAGTCGGCAGCGAGGTCAAGCGCTTCAAGGTCGGTGACCGGGTGGCGTATGGCAGCGGTCCGCTGGGGGCCTACAGCGATGTGCATGTGCTGCCGGAGGCCAATCTCGTGCACCTGCCGGAATCCATCAGTTTCGAACAGGCCGCCGGGGTGATGCTCAAAGGGCTGACCGTCCAGTACTTGCTGC
This sequence comes from Pseudomonas sp. Pf153, assembly GCF_001269775.1. Taxonomy (NCBI): domain Bacteria; kingdom Pseudomonadati; phylum Pseudomonadota; class Gammaproteobacteria; order Pseudomonadales; family Pseudomonadaceae; genus Pseudomonas; species Pseudomonas sp. Pf153. The sequence goes on from NZ_LHVL01000009.1 coordinate 500,150, forward strand.
GCCAGACCTATGAACTCAAGGGCGGCGAAACCATCCTGTTCCACGCCGCGGCCGGTGGCGTGGGCTCCCTGGCCTGCCAATGGGCCAAAGCCCTGGGCGTGAAGCTGATCGGCACCGTCAGTTCGCCGGAAAAAGCCGCCGTTGCCAAGGCCCATGGCGCCTGGGAGACCATCGACTACAGCAAGGAAAACGTCGCGCAGCGTGTCCTGGAGTTGACTGACGGCAAGAAAGTCCCGGTGGTGTACGACGGGGTTGGCAAGGACACCTGGTTGACCTCTCTGGACTGCGTTGCGCCCCGCGGTTTGCTGGTGAGCTTCGGCAACGCCTCCGGTGCGGTGGAAGGTGTGAACCTGGGCATTCTCTCGGCCAAAGGTTCGCTGTACGTCACCCGCCCGACCCTGGCGACCTACGCCAACAACGCCGAAAACCTGCAACGCATGGCGGATGAACTGTTCGGGATGATCAGCAGCGGCAAGCTCACGGTGGATATCAACCAGCGGTATCCGCTGGCGGATGCGGCCAAGGCTCAGGCTGAACTGTCGGCGCGGCGGACGACGGGGTCGACCATTCTCCTGCCTTGAGGGTTGTGGCAAACCTAATGTGGGGCGCTCACAGATATTGCACCTGACAAAAAAACCTGTGGGAGCGGGCTTGCTCGCGAATGCGGTGGATCGGCTTGCATCTATGCTGAATGTGCCGATGCCTTCGCGGGCAAGCCCTCTTCCACAGAGGGTGTGCAAGGTGCCGAGGGTGGACTCTGCTCAGTCCGGGCGGACGACTTTGCCGGTCGCCAGGTCGCGGATGACGCTGGGGTTCTTGCGTCCGCCCAGGTTGCCGCCGAGTACCAGATCGATCTGTCCACGGAAGTATTGTTCGACGCGAATCCGCGTACGCGCCGCCGGGCGGCCCTGGGGGTTGGCCGAGGTGGAGACCAGCGGCCCGACCAGCGAGCACAGGTCGCGCACGATCGGGTGGTCGCTGACCCGTAGTGCCACGGTGTCGTGCACGCCCGTGATCCATTCAGGTAGCAGGTTCTGATGCGGCACCAGCCAGGTATTGGGCCCCGGCCAGGTGCTGGCCATGCGGTCCATCCAGGCCTCGGGAAAGTCTTCGAACAGGAAATCGAACTGGTGGATGTTATCGGCCACCAGGATCAACCCCTTGTCAGGCAGCCGCGACTTGATCGCCAGCAAGCGCTCGACCGCTTCCTCGTTCCACGGATCGCAGCCCAGGCCCCAGACCGCCTCGGTTGGATAGGCAATCACCGCCCCGGCGCGAATTTCTCGCGCGGCTTGTTGCACACGCCAACTGTTGACCATGAAAGTTTCTCCGCAACACACAATAAGGCTGTGCGCAGTTTACCGATCTTCCCCATAAAACCTAGCGTGCAAACCAACGTCCATTGTCGCAGATGGCCCGTCCCTCCATTTCCAGTTCGGTCAGTGCGGCCAGGACCTTGGGCAAGCCCCAGCCGCTGGCGTCGGCCAATGCTTCGCTGCTCTGCGGTGCGGCATGAAGCAGGCGCAGCAGTGGATGAGTCACTGGCGCGGGTTCCGAGGTCGCCGATATCCGTTGCCAACCGCGCAACGCTTCGAGGATATGCTCGACGGTTTCCACCAAGGCCGCGCCGTCGCGGATCAATTGGTGGCAGCCCCTCGCGCCGGGGTGATGGATCGACCCTGGAATGGCATACACCTCGCGGCCCTGTTCCGCCGCCAGTCGTGCGGTGATCAGCGAGCCGCTGGCCACGCTTGCCTCGACCACCAGCACGCCAAGGGACAAACCGCTGATGATTCGGTTACGGCGCGGAAAGTGGCTGGCATGGGGCGGCGCATCCAACGGAAACTCCGACAACACCGCGCTGCCTTGGTCGATCATGGCATTGGCCAAGCGACGATTACGCTGTGGATAAAAATTTTCCAGACCGGTACCCAGCACCCCGACGGTCTGTCCGCCGACGTCCAGCACCGCTTGATGAGCTGCCGCATCGATGCCCAATGCCAGGCCACTGGTGATGACAAAACCGGCACTGGCCAGGCTGCGGGAAAATGCCGCCGCCGTGTCCATGCCCGGTCGCGAGGCGCGACGACTGCCGACCATCGCCAACTGAGGTTTCTCCAGAATCCTCGGGTCGCCTGCAACGAACAGCAGCGGTGGCGCATCGCTGATCTGCGCCAGCAGCGCGGGGTATTCAGGCTGGTCCCACATCAGTAAATGCTGGCCCTCGCGCTCCAGCCAGGCCAATGCCTGGGCGGCGCCGTCACGCACATCCGGATCGCGCCGTGCCCCGGCACAGGTCGCCGGCAGCCCCAGCGCACGCCATGCGCTGGCCGGCGCGCTGATGGCTTTCGAGGCCGAACCAAAGGCCTCCATCAAGGTCATGAAACGTTTGGGACCCAGCTCCGGCAAGCGGTGCAGGCGTAACCGAGCCTCCAGTTCCGCTGGGGAAACCGAAGCAGATTCAGGTAATGACATGCGATCGTCCTTGATCGTAATAGGCCCCGCTCATGCGGGAACAAGCTGTGGATAACTCTGTTGGTAAGTTGTGAAACCCGTTATGGATTGCGCACCTTGTCGAGGATCGCCAGAGAGCGCGAGGCGTACAGCACCAAGCCATAGCTGAGCTTGTCGTAGGTGCGGAAAACCATCAGCAGGCCGGCCCGTTCGTCCGGGACCTTCACCGGTTGACCGGTAATGCGGTCGCGCACGGTTTCGCCGGTTTTCATCACCGCCAGGACGTTGCCTTCGGCCAGCCCGTCGCGACGTCCCTTGTTCAGGGTCACCACGTCCAGCGCGCCGATCTGGGTCACGCCACGTGGCACATCGAGGATCAGCCCATCGATGTCCGTTTTGGGCGCGCTGGGCATGAAGGTCGAGTTGATCGAGCGCTCCTCGCCGCTGAACAGGCGATCGCCGAGACGGACTTCCTGGGTGGTGCGTTGCAACGCGAGGGTGGTGATATCGCCTTCGGTGGCGACGACCTCGCCACCCCCGATGTCGTCGGCGTTTATACCCAGAAATTCCTTGGTCTCGGGGTCGGTATAGACCTTGCCCTGGCGGAAGATGCCATACGCCGTCTGGTTCGGGTCGAACATGCCACGGGCAAAGATCCGGTCCCCCATGCCGCTGAGCACTCGTTCCGCATCGCCGGCGACCACATAGGGGGCCTTGTCGAAATCTTCAGGTGTGTCGACGATACGGTTGCTCAGCAGGAAGCTGTTGATGGCCTGCAGCGGAATGCTTGGGATCGCATCGGCCACCGGCGAGCTGCGCACGCGCGGCGATAGCTTGATGGTGCCTCGCGACGCGCCGCGATTGAGGATCAGCCGTGGCTGGCCGTTGACGTAGACCAGCGTCAGGGTGTCGCCGGGATAGATCAGGTTCGGGTTTTCGATCTGCGGGTTGGCCTGCCAGAGTTCGGGCCATTTCCAGGGTTCACGCAGGTATTTGCCGGAAATGTCCCACAGCGTGTCCCCCGACACCACAGTGTATTGCTGCGGAAAACCTTCCCGAAGTTGCACTTGCCCATGCGCAAGGCCGGCCGAGGCCAGGAGCAGCAGGGCGAGTAGTGATTTCCTCATGCGGTGAATCCCTTTATCATGTGCGTTCGCGTAAAACGCCAGAGCCCCCATGGCTCGCGCCGATTCAGAAGCAGCGTTTTACAACGGTAGCCTGCATCCCAAGACACGCCAGGCCAGCCACCCGACTTTACCTCACACGTGCATTGATCAAGCTTATGGCCATTTTGAACATCCTCGAATTTCCGGACCCGCGCCTGCGCACTATCGCCAAACCGGTGGCCGTAGTGGACGACGAAGTGCGCCAGTTGGTCGATGATATGTTTGAAACAATGTATGAAGCGCCGGGCATCGGCCTTGCCGCGACCCAGGTCAACGTGCACAAGCGTATCGTCGTGATGGACCTCTCCGAAGACCGCAGCGAGCCGCGGGTGTTCATCAATCCGGAGTTCGAAACCCTCACCGACGAGATGGAGCCATATCAGGAAGGCTGCCTTTCGGTACCGGGCTTCTACGAAAACGTCGACCGCCCCCAGAAGGTCAGGATCAAGGCCCTGGACCGCGACGGCCAACCCTACGAGCTGATTGCCGAGGGCTTGCTGGCGGTGTGCATCCAGCACGAGTGTGACCACCTCAACGGCAAGTTGTTCGTGGATTACCTGTCGACCCTCAAGCGTGACCGGATCAAGAAAAAACTGGAAAAAATCCACCGCCAGAATGCTTGACGCCCCTCTTCAAAGGCTTGCTGCGGCAAGCCTTTTTCTTTTTGCGACTGCCTTGTAATTGAGAGCTTCCCATGACTGAGCCACTGCGCATCGTCTTTGCCGGCACTCCCGAATTTGCCGCCGAACACCTCAAGGCCCTGCTGGCCAGCCCCCACGAGATCGTCGCGGTCTACACCCAGCCGGATCGCCCTGCCGGTCGCGGACAAAAGCTGATGCCCAGCCCGGTCAAACAGTTGGCCGTGGAAAATGGCATCCCAGTGCTGCAGCCGCCGACCCTGCGAGACGCGCAGGCACAAGCTGAACTGGCCGCATTGAAGCCGGATTTGATGGTAGTGGTCGCCTATGGCTTGATCCTGCCCCAGGCTGTGCTGGACATTCCGCGTCTGGGTTGCATCAACAGCCACGCCTCGCTGTTGCCGCGCTGGCGCGGTGCGGCGCCGATCCAGCGCGCCGTGGAAGCCGGCGACGCCGAAAGCGGCGTGACCGTGATGCGCATGGAAGCCGGCCTGGACACCGGGCCGATGCTGCTCAAGGTCAGCACCCCCATCAGCGCCGAAGACACCGGCGGCAGCCTGCACGACCGCCTCGCGCTGATCGGTCCGCCAGCGGTGGTCCAGACCATCGCCGGCCTGGCCGCCGGTACGCTGCAAGGCGAAGTGCAGGACGACAGCCTCGCCACCTACGCCCACAAATTGAACAAGGACGAGGCGCGCATCGACTGGAGCCGCCCGGCTGTCGAACTGGAACGTCTGGTGCGGGCCTTCAACCCCTGGCCGATCTGCCATAGCACTTTGAACGGCGAAGCCCTGAAAGTGTTGGCGGCCCGCCTGACCGAAGGGCAGGGCGCACCGGGACACATCATCGGCGCCAGCAAGGACGGCCTTGTCGTTGCCTGTGGCGAGCAGGCGCTGTGTCTGACGCGTCTGCAATTGCCCGGCGGCAAGGCGCTGAACTTCAGCGATTTGTTCAACAGCCGCCGCGAGAAATTTACCCTCGGCACGGTCCTCGGCCAAACGGCGGACGCCTCATGAATCCGCGTCTGGCCGCCGCCAAGGCCCTCGCCGCTGTCCTCAGCGGCAAAGCCTCGCTCAACAGTTCCCTGCCGACCCAGCTGGACAAGGTGGAAGACCGTGATCGCGGCTTCACCCAGGACCTGGCATTCGGCACCGCCCGCTGGCAGCCACGGTTGTCGGCCTTGGCGGCCAAGCTGTTGCAGAAGCCGTTCAAGGCCGCCGACGCCGACGTCGAAGCGTTGCTGCTGGTGGGGCTCTATCAGCTGCTCTACACCCGCGTCCCCGCTCACGCCGCCATCGGCGAGACCGTGGGTTGCGCCGACAAACTGAAAAAACCCTGGGCCAAGGCCCTGCTCAATGCCGTGTTGCGCCGCGCCCAGCGGGAGAGCGAAAGCCTGCTGGCCGAACTGGAGCGCGACCCGGTGGTACGCACCGCCCACCCGCGCTGGCTGCAGAAATCCCTGAAAGCTTTCTGGCCCGAGCAGTGGGAAGCCATCTGCGCGGCCAACAACGCCCATCCGCCGATGATCCTGCGGGTCAACCGTCGCCACCACACTCGCGATGCCTACCTGGCGTTGCTGGGCGAGGCGGGCGTCCCGGCGATCCCTTGCCAGCACAGCCGCGATGGCATCGTCCTGGAAACCCCCGGCGATGTGCGCACCCTGCCGGGGTTTGACGAAGGTTGGATCAGCGTCCAGGACGAAGCCGCGCAACTGGCCGCCGACCTGCTGGAACTGGCGCCGGGCCAACGGGTACTGGACGCCTGCTGCGCGCCGGGTGGCAAGACCTGCCACATCCTCGAAGCCGAGCCGAAGCTGGCCGGTGTAGTGGCCGTGGACCTGGAGGCCAAACGCCTGGTGCGGGTAAAGGAAAATCTTGAACGCCTGGGCCTCGACGCCAAGCTGATCGCCGCCGACGGCCGCGACACCGCGAGCTGGTGGGACGGCAAGCCGTTCCAGCGGATCCTGCTGGACGCGCCATGTTCGGCCACCGGTGTGATTCGTCGTCACCCCGACATCAAACTCACCCGCCAGCCGGACGACATCGCCGCACTGGCGGTATTGCAGGGCGAACTGCTCGATGCCTTATGGCAGACCCTCCAAGTGGGCGGCATCCTGCTCTATGCCACCTGTTCGACCTTGCCGACCGAGAACACTGAAGTGATCGAGGCTTTCCTGACTCGCACGCCGGGCGCGCGGGAGCTGGACATTGCCAGTCAGGCCGGCCTGAAGCAGCCCCATGGCCGTCAGTTGCTGGCTCAGGAAGGCGGCCATGATGGGTTCTACTACGCCAAGCTGATAAAAATCGCCGCGCGCGGCTAAGACCGATTCAATAGGAGTGAGCGGATGAAAATCATCATCCTCGGCGCAGGACAGGTTGGCGGATCGCTGGCGGAGCATCTGGCCAGCGAGGCCAACGACATCACCGTGGTCGATACGAACGGCGACCGTCTGCGCGACCTCGGCGACCGCCTCGACATCCGTACCGTGCAAGGACGCGGTTCATTGCCGACCGTGCTGCGCCAGGCCGGCGCGGACGATGCCGACATGCTGGTGGCCGTCACCAACAGCGACGAAACCAACATGGTCGCTTGCCAGGTGGCCCACACCCTGTTCCACACTCCGACCAAGATTGCCCGCGTGCGCGAAGCGGCCTACCTGACCCGCGCCGACCTGTTTGACAACGAAGCGATCCCGGTGGACGTGCTGATCAGCCCCGAGCAGGTGGTGACCAACTACATCAAACGCCTGATCGAGCACCCCGGCGCCTTGCAGGTGATCGACTTTGCCGAGAGCAAGGCGCAACTGGTGGCGGTCAGGGCCTACTACGGCGGGCCGCTCGTGGGCCAGCAACTGCGCCAGCTGCGCGAGCACATGCCGAACGTGGAGACACGGGTCGCGGCGATTTTCCGACGTGACCGTCCGATCCTGCCCCAGGGCGATACGGTGATCGAAGCGGACGACGAGGTCTTTTTCATCGCTGCCAAGGCGAACATTCGTGCTGTGATGAGCGAAATGCGCCGTCTCGACGAGAACTACAAGCGCATCGTCATCGCCGGCGGTGGGCAGATCGGCGAACGTCTGGCAGAAGCCATCGAAAGCCGCTACCAGGTGAAGATCATCGAGATGAATCCGGCGCGCTGCCGCTACCTCTCCGACACCCTCGACAGCACCGTGGTGTTGCAGGGCAGTGCATCGGACCGCGACCTGCTGCTGGAAGAAAACATCGCCGACGCCGACATCTTCCTGGCCCTGACCAACGACGACGAAGCCAACATCATGTCCTCGCTACTGGCCAAGCGCCTGGGCGCGAGAAAAGTGATGACCATCATCAACAACCCGGCCTACGTCGACCTGATCCAGGGCGGCGACATCGACATCGCCATCAGCCCGCAACTGGCGACCATCGGTACCTTGCTGGCCCACGTGCGACGCGGCGACATCGTCAGCGTCCACTCCCTGCGCCGCGGCGCCGCCGAAGCCATCGAAGCGATTGCCCATGGCGATGCCAAGTCCAGCAAAGTCATCGGCAAAGCCATCCGCGACATCGGCCTGCCGCCCGGTACCACCATCGGCGCGATCATACGAGACGAAGAGGTCCTGATCGCCCACGACGACACCGTGATCCAGACCGGCGACCATGTGATCCTGTTCCTGGTGGACAAGAAGCACATTCGCGATGTCGAGAAGCTGTTTCATGTTGGGTTGAGTTTTTTCTGATCCGGGTTTTGCAGTGATGCCAAGGGCCTCATCGCGAGCAGGCTCGCTCCCACAGTGGTTCAATGCTGCTCACAAGATTTGTGTTTACCAGCGATCCCCTGTGGGAGCGAGCCTGCTCGCGATAGCCATCTAACATTCAACAGATCAGCCACTGGAACAACCCAAAAAGGACAGGTCCCCATGCTCGAATCCCTGGAAAAAATGCTAGCCAAGGGCATCGACAATCCCCTGCTGCGCTTCGGCCTGGGCAAAGGCTACCTCGACCTGGGCGACTACCCTCGCGCCGCCGAACACTTCCAGCGCTGCATTGAACTCGATCCCAAATACTCCGCCGCGTGGAAGCTTCTGGGCAAGGCCCACCAGGGCCAAGGCAACCTCCCAGCCGCCCGCCACGCCTGGGAACAAGGCCTGCAAGCCGCCCAAGCCCACGGCGACAAGCAGGCTGAAAAGGAAATGACCGTGTTCCTGAAAAAACTGGACCGCCATTCCTGACACAAAAACCGACGATCAAGCCAAGTCAGCCGTCCTTAAACGGGCTGCTCAACCGCCGCTGTCCTCGACGCAAGCGTTTCCAGAATCGCATCACGGCACACCGCTAGAATTTCATCGGCCAACGGCGAATCGTCCGGACAGGCTCGTGACATGACAAGCGCGCCAAGCGCATGGGCCATGTTGGAAAGACACTGCGCCCGGGCAGCCTCAGCGTCTGCTTGGCCGCTTTCGGTCCGGCCTTTGAGCAGCACCGCCAGCTGAGTCTCGATACCCGCGGCAAAGGTGGCTCGAACCCCTTCCTCTTTGCGCGCTGCATCACCGCACAAGGCTGCCAGCGTGCACCCGCTGGCGCGGTCATCGCGGTGCTCGCGCGCCAGGTACAACCTGATGTACTCCTCGGCGGAATTGCCTGTCGTCAGCACGGCCGAACGCTCGATACCGCACGCGGATGACTCGGCCATCAGATCGGCCTTGGAATTGAAGTGCTTGTAGAACCCGCCTTGGGTAAAACCGGCAGCCGCCATCAGATCCGCGATACCGACGCCGTCGTACCCACGTTCTCTGAACAGCGCTGAGGCGGTTTCCACGATATGCGCACGATTGGCCTGCGCCTGTTGTTTCGTGACTTTCATCATCCAATCCAAACGTTGTCCACACAGGGCATCATCATACATTGATGTCGAGCAACATCAAAACGTTGACTTTTTAGAGTTTGGTCGTAATCATAAAAGTCATTCCGTATCGGAAGCCGACCATCTCCGGTTGAAACACACCTCACAGAAGCCATCAGGAAGCCTCACCATGACCACACTTGCGACTGTTCTCATCACCGGCGCCTCCAGCGGTATCGGCGCCACCTATGCCAAGCGCTTTGCCCATCGCGGTCACGACTTGGTCCTTGTTGCACGCGATAAAGAGCGCCTTGAGGCGCTGGCCGCGCAGCTTCGCGAAGAAAACGGCATTGCTGTCGAAGTGCTCCAGGCTGATTTGACCTCCGCCACCGATCTTGGCGCAGTCGAAGCCCGCCTGCGTGAGGACTCTCGCATTGGTGTACTGATCAACAACGCCGGGCTGGCGCAGGCCGGCGGGTTCGTTCAACAGAGCGCCGATGCGATCGACCGGCTTGTTTCGCTGAACGTCTTGGCGGTCACTCGCCTGGCGGCTGCGGTGGCTCCTCGCTTTGCCCAGTCGGGTACGGGCGCCATCGTCAACCTCGGCTCGGTGGTGGGTTTTGCACCTGAATTCGGCATGTCGGTGTATGGCGCCACGAAGGCTTTCGTCCTGTTCCTGTCCCAGGGACTGCACCTGGAATTGTCCGCCAAAGGTGTCTACGTCCAAGCGGTATTGCCGGCGGCCACCCGCACCGAAATCTGGGAGCGCGCAGGGTTTGATATCAACGCCTTGCCCGAAGTGATGGATGTCGAAGAACTCGTCGATGCGGCCCTGATCGGCTATGACCGCCGGGAGCTGGTGACCATCCCACCGCTGCACGTAGAGGAACGTTGGAGTGCCTTGGAGCAGGCCCGTCAGGGCTTGATGTCAGACATTCGGCAGGCCCATGCCGCCGAGCGTTATCAACCGGAATCCGTGCAGTGAGAGCACTCACATTCAAACGCTATGGCAAGTCGCCGGAGGTCGGGTTCGAGCAGGTTCCGCGCCCGACCCTCAAGCCTGACGAGCTGTTGGTCGAGGTTCACGCGGCCGGGGTGAACCCCATCGACAACATGATCCTGACCGGTATGTTCAAGCCCGTCATCAAGCTCCAGCTCCCGGCCGTCATGGGCAGCGACCTTGCTGGCGTGGTGACGCAGATCGGCAGCGCAGTGACTCGCTTCAAAGTAGGGGATGCGATTTTCGCCAGCATTTTCGATCTCGGCACTGGTTCAATCGCCGAGTTCGCTGTCGTACCCGAGCGTGTCGCCGCACTGAAACCGGACAACCTGGACTTTGTGCAAGCCGCCTCCATCCCCATGGTCGGGCTGACTTCCTGGCAAGCGTTGAAACAACGCGCCAATCTGATGCCCGGCCAGAAAGTCTTCATCCCCGCAGGCTCAGGGGGCATCGGCACCTTCGCGATCCAGCTGGCCAAACACCTGGGCGCCACGGTGGGCACGACCACCAGCGCCGCCAACATCGAGCTGGTTCGCAGCCTGGGCGCGGATGAGATCGTCGATTACAGGACGCAGGCATTCGAACGGGTGCTAAGCGGATACGACGTGGTACTCGGCACCACCAAAGGGGATGCGATTGAAAAGTCCGTGGGCATTCTCAATCGGGGGGGCAAGATCGTCTCCCTCGTCGGCCCGCTGGACAAGGCCTTTGCCAAGACCCGCCGGCTGAACGTCTTCCTTGCCTTCGTATTCGGTCTGATGAGTCGCAAGATCAGGAGCCTCGCGAAAAAGCACGACGTGACTTATTCGTTCCTCTTCGTTCACCCGGATGGCGCCCAGCTCAATGAGATTGGCAACCTGATCAGCGCCGAACGGATCAAACCGGTGATTGACCGAGTCTTTTCTTTCGAACAAGCGAAGGAAGCGCTCGATTACCTGGCCCAGGGCCGTGCGAAGGGAAAGGTGGTTGTCAGGATGAAGTGATCGAAGCCAATTAGCCAATAGCCGACGATGATCCTGTGGGAGCGAGGCTTGCCCGCGATGACGATCTCACTCCCGACACACGATAAGGATCACTGGGCTACGAGCGACCGATCCTATGTATTGACATATCGAAAAATCTCGATATCCTCGCCGCATGGACCTACTCGAAATATTCAAAGCCCTCTCAAACCCGACACGTCTCCAAATCCTGAAAGGTTTGAAGGATCCGGCAAAGAACTTTCCCCCGCAGGATGAGGGTGACGTTCACACGGTCGGCGTCTGCGTCAGCAGTATCCAGGAAGGCATCGGCCTGTCGCAGTCAACGGTGTCCGGTTATCTGGCAACGCTGCAACGGGTGGGCCTGGTGGAAGTGCGGCGCATCGGCCAGTGGACCTACTACAAACGCAATGAAGCAACCATCAGCGCTCTGGCCGAGATCATCGGGAAAGACCTGTAGTATTTTTTTGCCACAATATATCGAGATATCTCGATATCCCTTTTTCTAGATGCGAGGATTTACCATGAAAGCGATGATGCTGAAATCATTCGGCGGTCCTGAATCGTTCGAACTGCGCGACGTGCCCAAGCCTGTGCCGCAAGCGGGGCAAGTCCTGGTCCGTGTGCACGCCACTTCCATCAACCCACTGGATTACCAGGTTCGACGCGGCGACTATCCCGACCTGGTGCCACTGCCGGCCATCACCGGCCACGACGTATCTGGCGTGGTCGAAGCCGTTGGGCCGGGTGTGACCACCTTCGCGCCTGGAGACGAAGTCTGGTACACCCCGCAGATATTTGAAGGGTCAGGCAGCTACGCCGAGTACCACGTCGCGGCCGAAAGCATTGTCGGGAAGAAACCGCCCGAGTTGAGCCATCTTGAGGCCGCAAGCCTGACCCTGGTGGGCGGGACGGTGTGGGAAGCGCTGGTGGTGCGTGCGGCGCTCAGGGTCGGGGAGAGCATTCTTATCCACGGCGGCGCTGGAGGCGTCGGGCATGTCGCGATCCAAGTGGCCAAAGCCATGGGCGCCCGGGTATTCACCACCGTGCGCGACACGAACGCCGAGTTCGTCCGCAACTTGGGTGCCGACGTGATCATCGACTACGAGAAAGAAGACTATGTCGATGCCGTCCTTCGGGAAACCGCTGGCCACGGCGTTGATGTCGTGTTCGACACCATCGGCGGCAACACCCTGTCGCGCAGCCCCGACGTGCTCGCCCAACTGGGCCGCGTCGTCTCGATCGTCGACATCGCCCAGCCACAAAACCTCGTCCAGGCCTGGGGCAAGAACGCGAGCTATCACTTCGTGTTCACCCGGCAAAACCGCGGCAAGCTCGATGAGTTGAGCGCCCTGATCGCCCGCGGTCAGCTGCGCCCACACGTCGGCGCCGTCTACTCGCTCGCCGACATTCCCCTGGCCCATGCCCGACTGGAAAGTCCCAACAACGGCCTGCGAGGCAAAATCGCGATTGCCGTCGAGCCGTAACTCATTCCGTAACTGCGCAGACAATTCAGAGGTGCATCATGGTTTATGAAATCGCTGTGCTCCCCATTCACAAAGAACGCATTGAAGGTTTCCGAAGTGCATTTGCCGAAGTCGCCCCATTGCTCACCCGCGCCAAGGGCTATGGCGGCCACCTGCTCGCGCAAGGAATTGAAAGCCCCGAGCAATTCAACCTGATCGTGCGATGGCAATCATTGGAAGATCACACGCCGGGCTTCGAAGCGAGTGAAGACCATCGCCTGTTCATGATGGGCCTGGAGGAATATTTCTCGGGAGAACCGAAGGTCTACCATGTTGAGGGGGGCAGTTTCTAGGCGTGTCCAAACAGAAACGGGGAGGATTTATTCTGAAAATAAATCCTCCCCGTTTCTATTTTTTGTCACCCAGGGGCAACGGCTAGCGCTTCAATCAGCCAAAGATTTTTACGCTTTCTTTACGACTGCTGTTTCCACCCTCAAAGATACTGGCGGCGATTCTCCTGATCGTCCGTGCCTGTACGACTTCTTCCCCGCCATTCGAGAGAAGCGAACCTTGAGTGAAACCGCGACCCTTACCCATGAAAACTCGTCATCCAAAACATCAGGGCTGGGCTTGCTCGTCGCTGCGGTCGGGGTGGTCTATGGGGATATTGGCACCAGTCCTCTTTACACGTTGAAAGAAGTTTTTTCCGGGCACTTCGCAATCCAGGCCAATCATGAGGGCGTGCTGGGCATTCTGTCGTTGATCTTCTGGTCGCTGATCTGGGTCGTCTCGATCAAATATGTCCTGTTCATTCTGCGCGCCAGCAACCAGGGCGAAGGCGGCATCATGGCGTTGACCGCGCTGGCCCGCCGCGCGGCGGCGCCTTATCCGCACCTGAGCAAGGTACTGGTGCTGCTTGGCCTCTTCGGTGCGGCGCTTTTTTACGGTGACAGCATGATCACCCCGGCTATTTCAGTGCTCTCGGCGGTCGAGGGGCTACAGCTGGCGTTTGACGGAATTGAACACTGGGTTGTGCCCTTGTCAGTGATCGTGCTGGTGGTGCTGTTCTTGATACAGAAACACGGCACGGCTCGCATTGGCATCCTGTTCGGCCCGGTGATGGTGCTGTGGTTCGTCGTGTTAGGTGCACTGGGAATCTACGGCATCTTGCAGCGGCCGGAAGTGCTGCAAGCGCTCAATCCTTATTGGGGCGTGCATTTTTTTATCGCTCATCCGGGAATCGGCGTGGCCATCCTTGGGGCCGTGGTTCTCGCATTGACCGGCGCCGAAGCGTTGTATGCCGATATGGGCCACTTCGGCCGCAAACCCATTTCCCGTGCCTGGTTCCTGCTGGTGCTGCCAGGGCTGGCACTCAATTACTTTGGCCAAGGGGCCTTGATCCTGGAAAACCCGGAGGCCGTGCGCAATCCGTTTTATCTGCTTGCGCCCGGCTGGGCTCTGCTGCCGATGGTTGCGCTCGCCACACTGGCGACGATCATCGCTTCCCAAGCCGTGATCTCCGGTGCCTTTTCCCTGACGCGCCAGGCCATCCAGTTGGGATACGTCCCGCGGATGTTCATCCAGCACACCTCCAGCCAGGAGCAGGGGCAAATTTACATTGGCACGGTTAACTGGGCGTTGATGGTCGGCGTGGTGCTGCTGGTGATCGGTTTCGAATCGTCCAGCGCCTTAGCGGCTGCTTATGGCGTCGCGGTGACGGGCACCATGTTGATCACCACCCTTCTGTCCTCGGCTGTCGTCCTGCTGCTCTGGAAAACCCCACGTTGGTTGGCCATTCCGATGCTGATCGGTTTTCTTCTGGTCGACACCCTGTACTTCGCGGCCAATGCGCCAAAGATTTTCCAGGGCGGTGCGTTTCCGGTCATTGCCGGTATTGGCCTGTTCATTTTGATGACCACCTGGAAGCGCGGCCGCAACATCGTCGTCGAACGGTTGGATGAAACGGCACTGCCGCTGCCGCTGTTCATCGGCAGCATCCGTTCGCAACCTCCCCATCGCGTACAGGGAACGGCAGTATTCCTCACGGCCAGGACCGATGCGGTCCCCCACGCACTGTTGCACAACCTGCTGCATAACCAGGTGCTGCATGAGCAAGTGGTGTTGCTCACCGTGGTGTCTGAAGACAGCCCACGGGTGAGCGCCGAACGCCGGTTCGAGGTGCACGCCTATGGTGAAGGATTCTTCCGGGTCAGCCTGCACTTTGGCTTTATCGAAGAGCCCGACGTGCCCTTGGCGTTGAGCCTCTGCCACTTGGCTGAACTGGACTTCAGCCCGATGCGCACCACCTATTTCCTGAGCCGGGAAACCGTCATCCCGAGCAAACGCATAGGCATGGCCCGTTGGCGAGAAAGCCTGTTCGCCTTTTTGCTGAAAAACGCCAACAGCAACCTCAAGTACTTCAAGCTGCCATTGAATCGGGTGATCGAACTGGGCACCCAGGTGGAAATGTAAGCGGCCCGCTCATAGGGAAACCGGTTTTGCGAAGTGTGGAGACTGCCCGAACGACTCGATCAAGAGTTCCGTGAGGGCTTGTATCTTCCGAGCCGGATGCTGCCCTGGCGGACGGACAACATAAGCGCCTGCCGGAGGCGGTGGATACCGGGTCATGATGGGCACCAGCGCCCCTGACCTCACACCTTCATAGGTCAGGCAGTCCGGCAGATAGGCGACCCCCAACCCTGCGACAGCGGCAGCGACCAGAGCGACGCCGTTGTCCGCCTTGAAGCGTCCGTGTGGACGAACCGTCACCACTTTGCCGCCGTCCATGAACTGCCAGGATTCGGTGCCCTGCATGAGCGCCTCGTGTGCAGACAATGCCTCGGGCGATTCGGGTGCGCCATGGGCCTCGATATAACCGGGGCTGGCGACGAGCTTGGTATAAATCGGGCCGATACCCCTGGCAATCAGGTTTGAGTCCGGCAGATAGCCGACGCGTATCGCGCAATCAAAACCTTCGGCGATCAAATCGACGAAGCGATCGCTGTAGCAGGTCTGAATATGCAGCGAGGGATGGCGGCGAGCCATTTCCGCCAACATCGGCGCAAAGTGAGTCGGTCCAAAAGAAAGCGGGGCGGCAATGCGCAACCGACCGCGAAGGGGCCCTGTGGGCAGCAGCGTTTCCTTGGCCATGTCGATCTCGGCGCAGACCCTGGCCGCATGTTCGCGAAAAGCGGTTCCCGCCTCGGTGAGGGCCGCCCCGCGAGTCGTTCGCGCCAATAACTGGATACCCAGCTCCGCCTCCAGCCGCACCAGCCTGCGGCTGACGATCGATTTGGACAGGCCCAGCCGCAGCGCCGCCGGCGAAATACCCCCGGCATCAGCGACCTCTACAAAGGTTTGCAGCGCTTCGATATCCAAATCAGCGTTCCCCATTCTGCAACACAGAAACCCTCGGGATGCTACTACTGAGTCAAGTGGCGCAACAGCACAATCCTGCTTCCTGGCGACGTCGCCCGGAAAGTGAGCACCTCCAACGCAGTGACGACTTCAGCGGGCTCGCTCTTCATCAATCGAGCCCTCGAACCGTCCATGCGCAAACGACAACTAGAAGCAGGAGCAGCACATGACAAGCGAGGCAATCCGCAACCCCCTGACCGACCACCTCTTGTCGCCTGAAAACTCGGCGCTGATCATCATCGACTACCAGCCCATCCAAGTGTCCTCGATCCGCTCGATGCCGCGTGACGAACTGGTGTTCAACATCACGAGCGTGGCCAAGGCGGCGATCAACTACAACCTTCCGATCATCCATTCGACGGTCAACGTCGCTACCGGTCGCAACAAACCGCCCATCGAACAGTTGCAGAACGTCATGGGTCATCTGCCCACTTACGACCGAACCTCGATCAACAGTTGGGAAGACGTCGAGTTCAAGCAGGCAGTCAAAGCCACTGGCCGGCGCAAACTCATCATGACCGCGCTCTGGACTGAAGCGTGCCTGACCTTTCCAGTACTCGATGCGATACAGGAGGGTTATGAAGTCTACGTGCCGGTTGACGCAGTCGGTGGCACCTCCGTTGCCGCGCATGAGGCGGCGTTACGGCGAATCGAGCAAGCGGGGGCCAAACTGATCAGTCGCGTGCAGATGTATTGCGAACTCCAGCGCGATTGGGCGCGGGAAGCGACTGTCGCGGGCTTTATGGGCGTGTTTGAAAACGCTGATGGTTTTAATGCTGAAAAGGCCCTGTAGGCTAAGTCTCTGAGTAATGAGGTGAGAAGGGGTGAGGCCCGTAAAAACAGGTCTCACCCTTTTTCATGCTTTTCCTGAAGGTCAGCTCCCTTCGTTATTGCAACTGGCCGCATGCTTGAGGTACGTCACGGCTCGCTGCTCACCCATTGAATCGAGGTAGGTCATCTTTGCATTCACCAACCCGCAGGTCTGGCCACTGTCTTCGGTCAGCGAGACCACTTGCTTGATGTCCAGGTGGGTGCCGTAGGTGTAGCTTTCGCTGGCTGCTGTGTTCTGGGCCATGGCAGGCAATGCGCCGGCGCCCAGGGCAGTGATCAGGCACGCGGTGGCGATATTTTTCAGGTTCATGGTCGTCTTCCTTCAATGAATTCGATGGTTTCATCGAGGCGATTCATGTTGTCTCGATGGCGCTCATTAAAGGCCCGTGGAGTATCTCGGCTGTGTCGAGAAACGCCTCGGTTGAATGCGTTACGTATCCGAGGCGGGTTGCGATACACAGCGATACAATCGCCGCTGTTTTGTCTGGGCTCTGGTCAACGGGGCATCGCCACACTGCGCAATGGTTGCGCGCATTTCGGAGAGCAGGGCATGGAACGTGTCGATCACATATTGATCGTGGATGATGATCGCGAGATCAGGGAGTTGGTCGGCAACTACCTGAAGAAGAATGGTCTGCGCACCACCGTGGTTGCGGATGGTCGCCAGATGAGGGCTTTTCTCGAAACCAACCAGGTGGATCTCATCGTCCTCGACATCATGATGCCGGGGGATGACGGGCTGCTGCTGTGCCGCGAACTGCGCGCCGGCAAGCACAAGGCAACTCCGGTACTGATGCTGACCGCTCGCACCGACGAAACCGACCGCATCATTGGCCTGGAAATGGGCGCCGACGACTATCTGGCCAAACCCTTCGCTGCCCGGGAGTTGCTGGCGCGGATCAATGCCGTGCTGCGACGTACCCGCATGCTGCCACCCAACTTCGTCGTCAGCGAAAGTGGTCGCATGCTCAAGTTCGGCCGCTGGCGCCTGGACACCACCGCCCGCCATCTGCTCGATGAAGATGACACCCTCGTTTCGCTGAGCGGCGCCGAGTACAGGCTGCTGCGGGTATTTCTCGATCACCCTCAGCGGGTGCTGAGTCGCGACCAGTTACTCAACCTGACCCAGGGCCGTGACGCGGACATCTTCGACCGCTCCATTGACTTGCTGGTCAGCCGCGTGCGGCAGCGCTTGCTGGATGACGCCCGCGAACCGCTCTATTTGAAGACCGTGCGCAATGAAGGCTACGTCTTTACCTTTGCGGTCGAAATGCTCGAGGAGCAGGCATGAAGCTCGCGTTGCAATGGCCCCGCACACTGGCCTCGCGGCTATGGCTGGTGTTCTTGGTCGGTTTGATACTCGCCCAGTCCCTGACGTTCGCGGCCCAGTATTACGAACGCTACCAAAGCACCAAGACGGCCATGTTGGGCAACTTCGAGCACGACACGGCGACCTCCATCGCCATCCTCGACCGTCTGCCTGCCGACGAGCGTCCGGCGTGGACCAAGCGTCTGCAGCGGCGCAACTATGACTACTTGCTGCGCGAACATGACCCTGGCATTGCACTGGCCTCGAACGATCTCGCGGCGACGGCCGCGCAATCGCTTCAAGGCGCGCTTGGCCGCAACTATGACCTGACCTTCGTCCAGATCCCCGGGCCGCAGCAGCACTTCCAGGCCCAGGTGCGACTGGCTGACGGCAGCCCGGTCACCATCGACGTGCGGCCCTCGGTCAGGCCGTTGTCGCCCTGGCTGCCCTTTGTCCTGGTCGGCCAGCTGGTGTTGCTGATCGGTTGCACCTGGCTGGCGGTGCGGATCGCGATACGCCCGCTCAGCCGCCTGGCCGAGGCGGTCGAGAACCTCGACCCGAATGCACACCCCGTACAGCTGGATGAAAGCGGCCCTCGGGAAGTCGCCTACGCCGCCCGGGCCTTCAACAGCATGCAGGCGCGTATCGCCGCTTACCTGAAAGAGCGCATGCAACTGCTGGCGGCCATTTCCCATGACTTGCAGACTCCCATCACGCGCATGAAGCTGCGCGCCGAATTCATGGACGACTCGGTAGAGAAGGACAAACTGGGCAACGACCTGAATGAAATCGAGCACCTGGTGCGCGAAGGCGTTGCTTATGCTCGCAGTGTCCATGGCGCGACCGAGGCCAGTTGCCGCATCGGGCTGGACTCGTTTCTCGACAGCCTGGTCTGCGACTATCAGGACACCGGTCGCGAGGTCAGCCTGTGCGGCAAGAACGGCGCGGTCATCGAGACAAGACCCCATGCCCTGCGCCGTATCCTGGTGAATCTGGTGGACAACGCGCTGAAGTACGCTGGCTCCGCCGAGGTGGAGATCGGTGGCGACGCGAGCACGGGCGTTTCGATCAGTGTGCTCGACCGAGGCCCGGGCATTCCCGAGGAGGTCCTGGCCGAGGTGGTCAAGCCGTTCTATCGGGTGGAAAGCTCACGCAACCGCAGCACTGGCGGCACCGGCCTGGGCCTGGCCATCGCCCAGCAATTGGCTGTCGCGATTGGTGGGTCGCTGAGCCTGCGCAACCGCGACGGCGGCGGTCTTTGCGTGACCCTCGACTTCAGCGCCGATCGGTAGGCTGTGCTGGCTGCACCTTGTGTGCAGCCTCTACCGGCCGGATCCAGGGGCCATTTGTAAGCCACTGTATCCAGCACATTCGCATACTCATAAGAACGTATAACCGCCGGTTGTCGAACATAGCCGGTATACATGCCCCTGCAAGAATTCTCTCCATCGACTCGCCATCGGATCCCCGAATAGCGAGCCCTCACGACAGGAGTTCTTGCCATGAATACCTCAACCTTCCGCCCCCAGGGCTGGCAACTGTTCGGCCTGATCGCGGCGCTGGTGGTCGCGATGAGCATCACGACCGTAGCCGTCCACCCTGATCTAGTCGAAGGATTGCGCAGCGCCATTCGTGCCACCGCCCGTTCTTCCTTCGCATTGTTTCTGATCGCATTCACCGCGTCGGCCTTTGCCGTACTGGTGCCTTCACCATTCTCCAAGGCACTGGTGCGCGAAAGGCGCTTCATCGGCCTCGCCTTTGCCTTCTCGCATCTGGTGCATGCCGTGCTGATCTACGCCTATGGGCAACTCAATACCGAGTTCTGGCCCGCCCGCACCGTGGCGAACAACATTCCAGGCGGAACCGCCTACGCCTTCATTCTGCTGATGGCACTGACCTCATTCAAAGGGCCAGCCCGGTTGCTGGGGCCCAAGGCATGGAAGACGTTGCACGTCACCGGCATGTGGGTCATTGCCGCCGTATTCGCCTTCTCCAACTTCAAACGCATCCCGATGAGCGACTGGTACGTGCTGCCCTTCGGCATCACCTGCGCCGCCGTGGCGATCCGACTGGTGGGCAAGCTGGCCAAGGCCAACAAGCGCAGCCAAGCCAGGCAGGCGTCGATGCGCCGGGCGGCAGTCGCCTCCTGACAGACTCGCGATCGGCAGCAAGCGAAGCAGCCTTCTCAGGCACGACTTATCTCTTCCACACATTTCTCAGAAGCGGTCACCCCGACTGCCCAAAACAAGGAAGCAAAAGAATGAGCACCCGCATCCCGACCCAAACCGGCAGCTACATCACCACCCAGGACGGCGTACAGCTCTACTACAAGGATTGGGGCCCGAAAGAGGGGCAGGTCGTGACGTTCAGCCATGGCTGGCCGCTGAATTCCGATAGCTGGGAGTCGCAGATGCTGTTCCTGGCGGACAAGGGCTATCGGGTCATCGCCCACGACCGCCGCGGACATGGTCGCTCCAGCCAACCGTGGGAAGGCAACGACATGGATCACTACGCCGATGACCTGGCCGCTGTAATCAACACCCTGGACCTCAACGACGTCACCCTGGTGGGCTTCTCCACCGGTGGCGGAGAAATCACCCGCTACATCGGTCGCCATGGTACCGCTCGGGTGAAGAAGGCCGCCCTGATCAGCGCCGTGCCGCCGATGATGCTCAAGGCCGAGGACTACCCGGGCGGCCTGCCGATCGAAGTGTTCGACGGCCTGCGCCAGGCCTCTCTGGACAACCGTTCGCAACTATATCGCGACATTGCGTCTGGCCCGTTCTTCGGCTTCAACCGCGACGGAGCGAAAGTCTCCCAAGGACTGATCGATTCATTCTGGGTGCAGGGCATGCAAGCCGGCCACAAGAACACCTATGACTGCATCGCGGCATTCTCGGCGACGGACTTCCGCGCCGACCTGGCCAAGTTCGACGTGCCGACCCTGATCGTGCACGGCGACGATGATCAGATCGTCCCGATTGACGCCTCAGCCCATGCCGCCGCCCGGCTGGTGCGCAACGCCGAGTTGATCGTCTATCCGGGTGCGCCCCACGGCCTGACCGACACCCATAAGGACCGTCTGAACCAGGACCTGTTGGACTTCCTGGGCCAGTAAACCCATCGCACCCGCTGCTACCCATAAAGAAAAAGGAATGATCATGCTCAATATCAAATCGCTCTTGGCCGCTACCATTACCGCTGCGTTGGCACTGACCTCGCTTCACAGCGCCGCCGCGCAACCCGACGCCGCCAAGCCCACCGTCGTGCTGGTGCATGGCGCATTCGCCGAATCGTCCAGCTGGAACGGCGTTGCCGCCCGGTTACTGAACCAGGGTTATCCGGTGGTGGCTGCAGCCAACCCGCTGCGCGGCGTGAAGCAGGACGCCGACTACGTCGCCGACATCGTCGAGCACACCGCCGGACCGGTCATCCTCGTGGGTCACTCCTACGGCGGAGCCGTGATCACCAACGCTGTGCATGACAACCCCCGCGTCAAGGCGCTGGTCTACGTTGCGGCCTTCGCGCCGGACAAAGGCGAAACCGCCATCGAATTGTCCGGCCGCTACCCTGGCGGCACCCTCGGGCCGACCTTGGCCGCGCCGGTGCCGCTGGACGACGGCAATAAAGACCTCTACATCCAGCAGGACAAATTCGGCCAACAGTTTGCCGCCGACGTGCCGGCGGCCGAATCCGCGTTGATGGCTGCCACACAACGGCCCATCAGCGAGGCGGCCTTGAAGGAAGCGTCTGGCGAACCGGCCTGGAAAAAAACGCCGTCCTGGTTCATCTACGGCTCGGCGGACAAGAACATTCCCGAGGCTGCCCTGAAGTTCATGGCCGACCGTGCAGGTTCGAAGAAGACCGTCACTGTCCAGGGCGCGTCCCACGTGGTGATGACGTCCAACCCGGATAAAGTGGCAGAGCTGATCGTTGAAGCGGCGCAGGCCAGTTCCAAGGGCTGATTCCGCTGAGCCGGGCCTTTGGCGCCAAAGGCCCGATTCGCGCATCCGCCTGTTGCTCCGAGAAGAACCCAAAACCCGGCACGGTAGGCCGGGTTTTTTCATTGGGAAGCGTTTCGTGGCTAGGGTCGGCTTACATCCGGTGATGCTCCACCAGAAAATCCACGAACACCCGCACCCGCGCTGGCATGGCCGCGCCGCCCACGAACACGGCATGGATCGGCTCCCGGTCGCCGGGGTTCCAGGCATCCAGCAGCGATACCAGATCGCCGCGCCGCAGATCTTCGGCCACGCTGAACTCGCCGATACGGGCAATGCCGGCGCCTACCCGTGCCAGTCGTGCGAGCGCCTCACCACTGCTGCACTCGATGTTGCCGCTGACCTTCAGGGAAAACGCTTTGCCGTTGCGGATGAACGGCCAGTTGGGTTCGGCACGGCGGAAGTTGAAGCGCAGGCAGTTGTGGCTCAGCAACTCTTCCGGCTCCTGGGGTGTGCCATGGCGCTCCAGGTACCGCGGCGAGGCCACCACCACCTGGCCGGTTTCACCGATCTTGCGTGCCGTCAGCGGGCTGTCGGGTAGATGGCCGAAGCGCACCGCCACGTCGGCCTGACCGGCGAGAATATCGACCACTTCGTCCCCCAGGTTGAGATCGATGACGATATTCGGGTAGCGGGCACTGAACGCCGCCACCAGCGGAACGATGGTCTGCCGCCCGTGGCCGAGCGCCGCACTGACCCGCAGACGCCCCTTCGGCACACCCTGGTCGGCAATGGCTTCTTCGACCTCGGCCATGTCGGCCAGGATCCGCCGGGCGGCGCGCAGGTAAGCCTCGCCCTCGATGGTAAAGGTGATCGCCCGGGTCGTGCGCAACAGCAGGCGGGTGCCAAGCCGTTGCTCGGTGCGCGCGATGATCCGGCTGACCGCCGAGGGGGTCAGCCCCAGCGCTCGCGCGGCCGCCGAGAGACTGCCTTCCTGGGCCACCGTAGCGAACACCGTCATTTCACCTGACCGGCCCTGAATGTCCATTTGTGCTCCGTAGGCAAAAGTGTATGTAGAAAAACCGGTCTACCGCGAGGAAATCAAGGATCGTAGCATTTATGGCACAGATAAGGAGACTTCCATGCAGATCAATCCTCCCCTCGTTGCACTCGCTATCGGTGCCTTTGGCATCGGCGTCACCGAGTTCGCGCCCATGGGCATGTTGCCTGGTATCGCGGCGGACCTCGGCGTTTCCATTCCGGCGGCAGGCCTGCTCGTCAGTGCCTACGCCATGGGCGTGCTGTTGGGCGCGCCGCTGATGACCCTGACCACCGGCAGGGTTCCCCGGCGCTATCTGCTGATCGGGCTGATGGCCATTTTCACCCTGGGCAACCTCATGTCGGCGCTGGCGACCGATTACTACAGCCTGCTGGCGGCCAGGGTGGTGACCTCGCTGAACCACGGTGCGTTCTTTGGCGTCGGCTCCATCGTCGCCGCCAGCGTGGTCGCCCCGGAAAAACGCGCAGGAGCGGTCGCCGCCATGTTCATGGGCTTGACCCTGGCGACCATCGGCGGCGTGCCGCTGGCCGCCTGGTTTGGCGATCTGTTCGGCTGGCGCACGGCCTTCTGGGGCATCACCGGCCTCGGCGTGCTGGCCATGGTCGCGTTGTGGTTCGCCCTGCCCGATGTCCCCCTGCCGAAGAGCGGCGGCGCAGCGGCGGAAATCCGCGTACTCGGCCGTGGCCCGGTACTGGCCGCGCTGGCCCTCACCGTAGTCGGCTCGGGGGCGATGTTCACCGTCTTCACTTACATTGCGCCGATCCTGAGCAGCGAAACCCACGCATCCACCGCCTTCATCACTGCCATGCTGGTGCTGTTTGGCGTGGGGCTGACACTGGGCAACATGTGGGGCGGCAGGGCGGCCGATCGTTCGATAGACCGCACCCTGATCGTTTCCCTGAGCGTGCTGATCGTCGTCTTGCTGGCGTTCACCGTCCTGATGCGCTGGTCGCTGCCGACCAGTGTCGCCATCCTGGTCTGGGGCATCGCCAGCTTCGCCCTGGTACCGCCCTTGCAGATGCGCGTGATGGAAGCCGCCAAGGACGCCCCCAACCTGGCCTCGGCGGTCAATATCGGCGCCTTCAATTTCGGCAACGCCATCGGCGCGGCCCTGGGTGGCGCGGTGATCAACGCCGGGCTGGGCTACCCGGCGATCCCCCTGGCCGGCGCGGCGATGGCGGGGCTGGGGTTGCTGATGGTGCTGGGGTTTGCCTGGCGTTCGAGAGGGGTTGAGGCTTCGGTGGTGTGATAGGGGAAAGGATCATCCCCACTGAACGTTGCCGTGGCCTTGGGCCTGAAACGTCGGCAGTTTGAGCCGATTAGCTGAACGGGAAAAGGGAACGGATTGAATATTGGAAATAAATTCGTCCCCTTATTCCGAAAGTCTTGTAGTCCATCTCCTAAGCTGCCATTGAGGTATTGAGGGTACTGCTACTCCGTGCTTAATTGGAAATTCAGATAAGCAGTTTCGGTGACAGTATATTTAACTTTGCGAAGTGTCTCTGGCATGGATAGCGCTGTTGCCGTAATACAAAAACAGAAGTATGAAGATAAGATATTCGTTGTTATTGTATTTGGCAAGTCTCTCAGCTACACCGATAATCGGTGGCTACAATTTATATTCAAACTTTGAGAATGATGTGTATGCAGTCGAGCATGACATCATTGCCATCCCATTCGCAGCGATTGTTGGCACGCTGTTCATATCGTTGCTGGCTCTAAGGCTGCAGCGACGCTATCGATCAAGAAGGTTAAACAATACGCCCTGTACCCTTCTTGCAAAATTGATAAGCATTCTAGCTACTATCGTAACGGCAGTCCTATTAATTGAAAACCTGATTTACTGGTTGCACCCGAACCATTTGCCAACTTTCTTGATGTTTTTAACGACTTCCTGTTTTTATACTTATTATCAGTTGCAGCTTTATGGCATCAAAAGTGCTGACCCTAATCTTAGGGTAGAGTCTGTGGCATAAAAAATCCCCGTCAAACTATCCTAGCACCGGCCCCACGCAATGGGACGCCAGTGCGGATAAGTCCACTATTGCGAGCTTTCGCCGTCGTAGTGAAATTCACTAACACTTACGCCGTTTTAACTAATGAAACTCTAGATTTGCTTATTTAACTTGCTGGCTATGTGTAGACAATAGCCGTAGTTACAGCAAGCTAAATAAGGATCTCTGGAGATGCTCGCGACATACATGGACGATGCCCTGCTGGAAAATGCACTCGATCTCGTGCGCAAACACCCCCTGATAAGCCTGACCCGGTCCCAGGCCGTTAAAGCGGGTCTTGGGAAAGCATGATCATTCGCTATAGCGCCAACACACTGGTGGGTCAGCTTTCGTTACCGTCCAGTTACGTCGGCTTGTGTACCCCCAAGGATCTGGCTGAACTCGCCGCTATGGCTCATTGGCAGGACCATCCAGAAGAATCCCCAACCTTCATCACCGTCATTCATCTTCAAGATGTGGGTGGTCATGACAAGGGATTGTTTGAAGTGCGCTGCGAACAGCACGGGGTATTCATCGCCAGCCAATTGCGGCAGGCATAAATGAAGACCATGAGTTTCAACCATCGCAGCTTAACGTGAGGACATCTGCTCATGAACCGCCATATAATGAGCTTCTATGCCGTGGTGTCCGTATCGGCCCTGACCGATATGGCGCTGTTGATTGGACTGATCTGGGCGGCGCTTCGGGGGACTTCCTCGCCGTTGCTACTGGGCGTGTTACTTGGTCTGAGTGCCTTTGTCCCGTTCACGTTGCGCAGAGTGTTTCCCGCGCTGGACAGCACGCGCCTCCCGGTACGTGGCGTGGTGCTAGTGCGTACCGCTGTCTATGCAGTGCTGGCGCTGATCGCGGCAAGTGGCCTACTGGAAACTTTGAATGGCTTCGTCTTGACGGCGTTGCTGGTGGGCATCCTCAACTACATCACTACTAGCGCTTATGAAGCGGCCAATACCAAGCAAGTACTGGCTGGCTTGATCGATAGTGGGCGCTCCGCACGCTGGATGCAGACTGCATTTCAGCTAGGGGCTTTTTCAGGCTCGTTCCTGGGCGGACTGATCCTGGACAAGGCCTCGCTGCCGACCCTGGTCTACGGCATGGGCGCTGTGTCGCTTATCGTCACTGCCTTCGCTTCCGTGGCCAGGGTCAATGCGGGGCAACCGTCGGCTTCGGCCAACCGTCAGAACGGTGTTGCCCCGGCGGCGGCATCGGTGGGCAGTGGCGCGGTCCTGCTGTGCCTGGCACTGGGCATGATCGGTTTCCATATCGGCTCATTCAATACCATGGTTCCGCTGGTGTATCAGGGATTGAACGGCTGGAGTTCCGCCGAGTTCGGCCTGGCCAGCGGCGTAGCCGGGTTGGGCGCCTTCGCTGCGGCGATCTTGCCCTTGCCAAGGCTCAACGCACTGCTGTTCGCGGGGCTGCTGGTCGCGGCAGATTACGTACTCGCGTTCAGCCCGCTGCCGTTGCTGTCCATCGGTGTATGCGCGCTGGTGGGATTCAGCATCAACACCCTGCGTATATCCATACGCCAACACTTGATCGAGCTGGCAACCACACCCGAACAGGCCAACAGCCTGGCCGCGACCAGTTCTCTGTATTTCATCGTATTGCAGTCGGCGGCCCCGCTGTGCGTGGGCTTCCTTGTCAGTGACTACGCGTTTGGCCGCACGGCCGCGCCTTATGTGTTCGTGGGCGTTGGTGTGTTGTTGATGCTGACGGTCGTCATGACCAGGCTGAATCCTCCTCGCGCTGTAATGGTGCGCTAAGAGAAAATTCCATGAAGCATGAAAAAAACGTGATTCTGATCGTTGACCCCTTCTCGACTGGGGCTCTCTACGCACCGCTGTTCAAGGCCAAAGGCTACCGCTGCCATGCTGTCCTTTCAGCGCCCACGGTTCCCGAGCGTTTCATCAAGGCATTCACGGGTGAAGGTTTCGAACAGGCCGAACTGATCGCCGCGACGGAGATCGTTGCGTTGATCGACCCGCGACAAGTTTGTGCGGTCGTGGCGGGCAGTGAGCTGGGCGTTCGGGTGGCCGACCAACTGGCGCAGCACTTCGGCGTTTCCGGTAATCCCCCGGAAACGTCGGCCTGGCGGCGAGACAAAAATGCCATGCAGCACGCCATTGCTAATGCCGGCTTACGGCATATCCCCAGCGTCGAGGTCAGCTCGCCGGAGGATGCACAAGCCGCATTGAAACAGTTTCCTGAGCAGGGCGAGTTCGTGCTCAAACCGGTCAATTCGTTTATGACGGATGGCGTGGAACTGGTCCAAGGACGAAGTGGCCTCGAACAGGCACTGGCGAGTCTGGACTGGCTTGGTAGCAACGCTTTGGGGGAGCCCAAGGGTCGCTATCTGATTCAGGAGTTTGTATCCGGTCCTGAATATGTGGTCGATATGGTGGTGTCAGCTCAGGGTATCCACGTGTCGAGCCTGTGCCGCTACCGTAAGGCTGAGCACAACGGTTCGCGTTTCGTGTACGAAGGCCTTGAGGTCCTGGACCCCACCGACGCAGGCTCCAGTGCGTTGGTGACCTATGCCAAGGCTTGTGCCTCGGCCTTGGATGTACGCTTCGGACCCCTGCACATGGAGTTGATCGACAGCCCGGCAGGGCCGGTCATGATCGAGGCCGGTGCACGGCTGCACGGTGGCGTGGCACCTAGCCTTTTCAAACAGTGCTACGAACCGGACCTGCTGTCGGTGGCGATTTCCACATATATCCATGAGCCGGTTGCATACCCCGCCACCAGCCGCCTGCGGCAACAGGGCCGGATCGTATTCCTGATCACCCAACGAGAGGGCGCCCGCCTTGAAGTCAGCGAGCAAGCGCTGCAACAGCTGCACACGGTTGGGGCTTTCCAGGGTTTCAAACGTTTCATGGACGCGGACCAGCGGCTGCCACTGACCCGAGACCTGGCCACCTGCCCTGGCATCGTCTGGCTGGCCGCAAGCGAACTGGCCGAGCTCGACCGGGCCGAAGCTCGCGTGCGACAAATTCTGGAGTCGTGCTTCCATGATTGAATCGGCATTGAATATCCAACAGGTCCGAGCGGTGTGCGGTGTTGCTCGTATCACTTGGGCATCACCAGGGCGGTGCATCCTTCAGCGACGACCTGCTGAGTCTTGCGATACAGCTTATTAGAGCCACTTGCCCCCAATTACGCGTTTGGACGGTGCCGGTTACTGCTCCGGCCAATGTCGCAACACCGGCATAATGGTCACGCTTTTCACCAGTCCGGTAGCCAGAGCGCTTTCCTTGAACTCAATCATGTTGCTGATGTGAGTATGGTCGTAGCGCACGAGCAAATCGACGTCGCCGAACAGTGAGAATGCTTCAATCACGCCAGGCTTGTCTTTGATGTAGTCCCACACCTGAGCGCACAGATTTGGCCGGGTGTGGGTGAACTGCATGAACGCGGTGTGACAAGGTGCTTCATTCGTTGGCGCGGCGAGGCGCGTGGTATACCCAAGAATGGGCCCCTGTGCTTCCATCCGGGCGACCCGCGCTTCGACGGCAGTCCGAGACTTGTGCACTCGGCGAGCGATGTCCGAAATACTGGTGCGTGCGTCCGCAGTGAGGATTTCGAGGATCTTTAAGTCGGTGCTGTCGAGGTCTGGCATCATGCTCACTTATGTTTCCGTGTGGTTTCGCTCTTCATAAGAATCCCGCCGTCCGTCCTGGAACTATGTCCCTACCCGCGGTGCGAACATCCCTATTTGACCAAGGCCAGCCTGGTTATAAAGCATGTATCAAGATGCATAGCTAATTGGTTTTCAGCGAAATGTCTTGTGTCACCTTGGACAACGCAATGGCTTTATAGCTGGACGCGTACAGGATGAAAAGTACCGAATTGGGCATCATCATGTGGATAGGCAAAGGCCTCCCCGCCGAGCAGCCCAATCACCCCTCCACCTCACCTCCTAACCGACTCCGCCGCACCGCCATAATCTGCGGAATCTTCTCCTCAATCCAATTCACCATCACCTCAAGATGCTCCGCCGCCTCCAGACCCAACGGCGTCAAGCGGTATTCCACATGCGGCGGCACAACCGGCAGCGACTTGCGGTTGATCAACCCATCCGCTTCAAGCTCCTGCAACGTCTGCGACAGCATCTTCTCACTGACCCCGCCGATCTTGCGGCGCAGCTCGCTGAAGCGATGCATTCCGTCCAGCAGCATGACCAGCACCAGCACGCCCCAGCGGCTGGTCATGTGCTTGAGGACTTCGCGAGAAGGGCAGTCGGCGCTCAGTACATCGCCGCGTCGAACAGCGGCGCTGAACGACTCGGAATTTCCGGTGGCTGTGTCCACGATACTTACCTTTATGTACGTACTTACAAAAAGTTACCTTGGTCCCTAGGATGGCTTTTCGTCCTTTCCCCATCAAGGTATTTGTCATGATCGCCATCACCGGAGCCTCCGGCCAACTGGGCCGTCTCGTTATCCAGTCCCTGCTTGAACGCGTGCCCGCCGAGCAAATCGTCGCCCTGGTCCGAGACCCCGGCAAAGTCCAGAACCTGGCCGCACGGGGTGTGGTGGTACGCAGCGCCGACTACAACCAGCCGGCCACATTGAGCGCCGCGCTCAAAGGCGTCGATAAACTGCTGTTGATCTCCTCCAATGAACTGGGCAGCCGCGCCGCCCAACACCGCGCCGTGATCGATGCCGCCCAGGCCGCGGGTGTCTCGCTCCTGGCCTACACCAGCGTCCTGCACGCCGACACCTCCACCCTGGGCTTGGCCGCTGAACACCGCGATACCGAAGCC
Source organism: Pseudomonas sp. Pf153 (assembly GCF_001269775.1). NCBI lineage: Bacteria > Pseudomonadati > Pseudomonadota > Gammaproteobacteria > Pseudomonadales > Pseudomonadaceae > Pseudomonas > Pseudomonas sp. Pf153. The sequence goes on from NZ_LHVL01000009.1 coordinate 530,013, forward strand.
GCCTTGAAAGCCTCGGGCGTGCCCCACGTATTGCTGCGCAACGGCTGGTATACCGAAAACTACCTGGCGAACGTACCGAGCGCCGTGGAACATGGCGTCCTGCTCGGCAGCGCCGGCGAGGGCCGCATCAGCTCCGCGCCCCGTGCCGACTACGCCCAAGCCGCAGCGGTGGTGCTGACCACTGAAGGGCAGGCGGGCAAAGTCTATGAACTGGCGGGGGATAGCAGCTATACGTTGACCGAACTGGCTGCGTTGATCAGCCAGAAAGTGGGTAAGCCGGTGGTTTATCAGAATTTGCCGCAGGCTGAGTTTGAGGGGGTGTTGGTCAGTGTGGGATTGCCGGCGGGGTTGGCGGCGTTGCTGGCGGATTCTGATGCGGCGGCGGCGAAAGGGGCGTTGTTTGATGAGAGTGGGGTGTTGGGGCGGTTGATTGGGCGGGGGACTGCTTCGGTTGCGGAGTCTTTAGGTTAAGCAGCCAAACCAAGGCCAGGACAATGGACACGCGTGCCGACCGACATCAACCGGCACGCAGTGCTGACGGCGCTATCCCCTTATTCCTGCAGATCTGTGCAAGACATCGCCCCAGCGCTTAGGTTGAATAGAACGTAAGTACGTTCTCATGTATTGCGGCGTCTTGAGTTATCAGTAAGAGGCTACAGCCGCCAAGCAGAGCATGTACTGGTTGTAAATCTTCAATTTGTGACCAGAACTCGTCGACCTTATCGCTCTCTCCGAACGGTTGAAATGCGATAGCGCTGCTAAATTTGGAGAGCCTTACCTGATCAGGTAAGCGCTCAAAAACATACCACTCATCAAAGCCCGGTGTGGGCAGCTGAGCGATATCCGTAATGATCGGGCTGATCGCCAAGTCACCTATACGTTGCCATCCGCTAGCAATCTCAGCAGCGCTAAGGTTATAGGGCCCGCTATCCGATGCAGCAATTGCCACATAACGGCCACGTACGAGCTGAGGAAGCTGGCGAATGAGGTCGCCCAGGTTAACGTCGTATCCATCGTTCCAGTCAAGAGTGCTATAGCCGGCGTGCGTCCCGGTATGCAGTGCGGTTGCCATACATCTTCCTTTGAGGATCAGCGATGGACAAAAAGGGGATTTATTTTCTGAAAATAAATCTGTTCCCCTATTCCTAGTAAAAGTCGTAATAAAGCGCCCAGTCCCCAGTTTCGTTGTGCTTCCAGAACATCAGGCTCCCACTGTCGACCACATTCAGATTGATCTTCGCGTCCGATGAGATCTGGAACACAAACTCGAACCCTTCACCCGGATCAACACCCGACTGGCAAAACGAAGGGTAACCGCCGATTTTGTGTTCGTAGGTGTGGGTGATCAAGTCGTAATAGCTCTGTATCTCGCCCGCGCGTTCCAACCTGAGGATTGCTTGCTCAAGGTCCTCCGGGACACCACCGCCATCCCACAGTGGAAAGTCCTCCGGCACCGCTTGCGCTGTCAGTGGGAAGGGTTTGAGGAATGTACCTGCCACCGGCAAAGACTTGCGCACCAACACATCATCCGGCCCATATTCGCGGATGACCCAATTATTCCCCATGGGCTCAAAGTGCTCGGGGAACGGGTTTGAAATGAACACCGTCAATATACGAACTCCCGCCAGCAGCGGGCTGTGGATGGGCAGGGCAGGCAGGTAAAACTGCGCATAGGGGAGCAACGGTTGCCCCGCCTGGTTGGTGGGTACATCTTCATCAGGCCGGAACAGGAAGACGTTGCCCAGCCAGCTTTCTTCGTCGGTGCCGGCAGGACGAAAGCCGCCGGCAATGAGCTTCACGGCAGGGCGGGCCAAGCGTTTCTTGATTTCTTGGATTTCCATGGCGATGTAAACCTCCTTTTTACTACAGGCATTAAGGCCGCAGATTGATTGGCAGTGTACGAGAGTGGGGCTCTCCTCCACTCCCCTGGGCCAATGATTTTCCCGAGGGTTCCCAGCGTACCTGAGGGACCGCTTTTTGGCCGAAGCGGACAGCTCGAGTTAGAAAAACAAATCTGGCCCCCTGACTGTTCAGTAATCACATCCATTCGACCCACCGAACCGGGTTTCACGCAGGCAAACGTGCCGCCTGCTATTGAGCAGCAGTGGCGCATAGCTACAAGACGCACCGGTGTTGTTGATCGCGACTTGCAACGACTCCATGACATCGCGGCTGACAGGGACGGATATTGCGCAGCAATCTTGGGTTTTTAAACAGGCTGAAATTGTCGTGTCATTTCGCGTGCGCCCATTTACTGATACGACCAACGCAGCGTTGTCACAGCGGCCGGTCAAACCTGCTCCAATGACAAAAAAAGAAGTGGTTGTTGGATTATCAGCAGTCCCCCCAAGCCCTAGCGGAATAAGGAATAGCGAATGAGCGTAGCCTTCGCTGGCCTTTACCGTTGAGATCTTGGCGGGTGAATTACAGGACTGATTGACCCACTCCACGGGGGATACCGACTTCCAATCGCTGTCGTCAGTGACGCTCCAATGTTTACCACTACGATAGTCATAGCAACCGTTCAGGCATGCGGCGGCGGTGAGTAATAGAAGAATTGTCGTCCGTGTTTTTTTCATGGTTGACCCGCTTTCCCAATAAGGTTTTGATTGCCTGCATTCAGTTGCACCGAACATTAACCGGTATGTTTCGGGAGATTTGTGGTGGGTGTGGTGGGGTGGGCAGCTTGAGAAGAGGTGCAAGCTGATCTGGCGTTATCGCGAGCAGGCTCGCTCCCACACAGGGATTCCTACACAGGGAATGGTGGTGGGGCGAGCTTGTGCGGGTTATTTGCGCTTGAGCATCTCCGGCAACTGCGCCACCAGTTTCTGGTTGTTCAGCGGCGCACGGATAAAGCCGCGTTGGCTGCCGTCCGGGCCGATGACGGCGAGGTTGCCGCTGTGGTCGACGGTGTAGTTGGGCTTGCTGGTATCCGCCGGGATGAAGGGAATGCTCACGGCGTTGGCGAGTTTTTGCAGGTCTTCGATGGATGAAGGGGTCAGGCCTTTGAACTGCGGGTCGAAGTAACCCAGGTACTGCTTGAGCTGCTTGGGCGTGTCGCGGTTCGGGTCGACGCTTACCAGCACGATTTGCAGTTTATCCACAGCCTCGGGCGGCAGTTCGCTTTTGATCTGGCGCAGTTGGGCGAGGGTGGTGGGGCAGATGTCCGGGCAGAAGGTGTAGCCGAAGAACAGCAGGCTCCATTTGTCTTTCAACGCGTTCACGGCCACGGGCTGGCCGTCCTGGTCGGTCATTTTCACGTCCGGCAGGGTGCGGCTTTGCGGCAGCAGGATGATGCCGGCGTCGATCAGGGCCGTTTGGTCGCCCTGGCCTTTGCCGGTCAGCACCTTGTTGATGGTCAGGCCGAGGATCAGCGCGATCACGGCCACGAGGATGAAGACGGTTTTCTGGGTTCGGGTCATAGGCTCAACAATAAGTAGTGATCGACAAGCAGGGCGATGAACAGCAGGAACAAGTAGTAGATAGAGTACTTGAAGGTGTTGATCGCGGCGTGCGGCCGACTGCCACGGTACAACACCACGGCCCATTGCAGGAACCGGGCGCCGAGTACCAGGGCGCAAATCAGGTAGAGCAAGCCGCTCATCTGGATCACGAAGGGCATCAGGCTCACCGCCAGCAGCACCAGGGTGTAGAGCAGGATATGGATTTTGGTGTAGTGCTCGCCGTGGGTCACCGGCAGCATCGGGATATCGGCCTTGGCGTATTCCTCTTTGCGGTGGATCGCCAGGGCCCAGAAGTGCGGCGGGGTCCAGGCGAAGATGATCAGCACCAGCAACAGCGGTTCGGCGCTGACGTGGCCGGTGGCGGCGACCCAACCCAGCAGCGGCGGGGCGGCGCCGGCGAGGCCGCCGATGACGATGTTCTGCGGCGTGGCCCGCTTGAGGAAGCCAGTGTAGACCACCGCGTAACCGAGCAGGGAGGCCAGGGTCAGCCAGGCGGTCAGCGGGTTGGTGAAGGCCAACAGCAGCGCTTGCCCGGCCACGGCCAACGCTAGGGCGAAGGTCAGGGCGGCGGCAGGTGAGACGCGGCCTTCGGCCAAGGGGCGTTTATGAGTGCGGGCCATCACCGCGTCGATGCGCCGGTCTACCACGTGGTTGACTGCCGCCGCGCCGCCGGCACACAGGGCGATGCCCAGATTGCCGAACACCAGCACGGTCCACGGCACCCCGGCGCGGGTCGCGAGGAACATGCCCACCAGCGAGGTGATGAGCATCAGCACCACCACTTTCGGTTTGGTCAGCTCCAGGTAATCGCGCCAGATCGCCCGGCTGTGGCGTGTACCGGTCAGGGTTGCCATGGCATCTCTCCTTTGATGGTGATGGGGCTGACGCTGTGTTTATGCGGGTTGAACCGCCAGCGCAGCGGGACCTGATGCTTGACCCGGACCAGGCTGGTGCGGGCGTGATAGTTGACCAGCACCAGGGTCAGCAGCAGCGCTGCGCCCCCGGCGTTGTGGGCGACGGCCACCGGCAGCGGCAGGTGGAACAGCACGTTGCTGATGCCCAGGGTGATTTGCGCGGCCAGAGCAATCAACACCAGCCCTGCCAAGCGGGTCATGCCCACTCTTTTCAACTGCCAGGCCAGCCCGAGCAACACCAGCGTCACCAGTAACGCGCCGATGCGATGGGTCAGGTGAATGGCGGTGCGCGCATCGCTGTCGAGCTGGCCGCCCAGGTAGTTCGGGCCGATGTGCTGGGTCAGGTGAAAGCCGTTGGCGAAGTCCGCCGGTGGCAGCCATTGGCCGTGGCAGGTGGGGAAATCGATGCAGGCCACGGCGGCGTAATTGGAGCTGACCCAACCGCCGAGGGCGATCTGGCCGATCACCAGCAGCAGCCCGGCGGTGGCCCAGTGTTGCAGGCGCTTGGGCACGGTCAGCGCCGGCAGTACGCCGGACAATCTCAACGTCAGCAGAAACAGCAGGCTCAATGTGGCGAAGCCGCCCAGCAGATGCCCGGTGACGACTTGCGGCCAGAGCTTGAGCGTCACCGTCCACATGCCGAACGCGGCCTGGGCGAACACCACCGCCAGCAGAAACAGTGGCAGCTTCAGCGGCTGGCCCGGGCGATGGCGGTTCATCCAGGACCGTGCCGCCAACGCTACGATCATCAAGCCCAGGGCGCCGGCGAAATAGCGATGGACCATCTCGTTCCAGCCCTTGTGGGCCTCCACCGGGGTGTCGGGGAAAAGCAGCTCGGCATGGGCCAGTTGGGCTTCGCTCTTGGGCACGCTGATGAAGCCGTAGCAACCGGGCCAGTCCGGGCAACCGAGGCCGGCGTGGGTCAGTCGGGTGTAGGCGCCCAGCAATACGACGATCAGTGCCAGCAGTGTGGCAAACAGCGCGAGGCGAAATCCTGGTTTGGCCATGTCGATGCCCTCATCCGATGTTCGACAGTTTCAGCAGGTGGCGCAGGTCGTTGAGCAGGTCCTTGCCTTTGACGCGGGCGTCGTAGCGCAGCACCAGGTTGCTGTGGGGGTCGATGATCCACAGCTGGGCGCCGCCGGAGCCCTGAGCGCCTTTTTCATAGGCGGGCAGGTCCAGTGGGTAGCGTTGCAGTTGCGGGTATTCGCGTTGCAGTTGGGCGTCGTACTCGGCATCCAGCGGCTGGGCGATGGCCAGGGCGTGGCTGGCGCGGGAGGCATCGCGACCGAGGCCGATCTGCACTTGGCGGGCAAGATAGACCAGTTGCCGGCAGTCTACGGAACAGTCCTTGGGCGCCGTGACGAGGAGCTGCCAGCGCTTTTCATCGGCCTGCACGCCGATCTCGGCGCGGGTCTGGCCGGTGCCGATCAGTTCGCCGTGGTAGCTGCGGCTGTCGGGCACCCAGAACTGGAATTTATACATGCCGGTGGCGAGGATCATCGGGCCGACGACCCCGAACACAATCAGCAGCAATTGCAGGCGTCCCTTGCGGCGGCTGTGGGCCGAAGGTGCCTCAGACGTGTTGGTTGGATTCATGGCGCTTCCCATGGTGTCTCCCTGCGTTATGCCATCCGAGATAAAGAAAAAGGCCGAACAGTGCCGTCGCCATGGCGAACCACTGCACGGCATAACCGAGGTGTTTTTCCGGGCCCATGCTCACCACCGGCCAGTCGGTGCGGTAGGCGCCGGGTCCGCTTTGCTGGCGCAGTTCATAGGCGAAGCCGTTGCGATCCAGCTCGGCCCAGAGCTTGCCCGGTTCGATGGCCGTGACCAGGCGTGGCCAGGGCGCGTTGGTCGGGTCGGCGTGCAACTGGAAGGTGGCGCCCGGCGCGACGTAGACCCAGGCCTGCAGGCTGACGGGGCGTTCGGGGGTGTCGAAGACCGGCGGGGTGCGGCGATCGGGCCACGGCAGCCAGCCGCGATTGACCAGCAGCCACAGGCCACTGGCGTGATCGAGGAACGGCTGGAGCAGTTCGACGCCGACCTTGCCGTCGTGCTGGCGGTTGTCCAACAGGATGCTGTGCTCGGCGTCGAACTGGCCGTTGAGCTGCACCGGACGAAACGCCGGGTCGGCGGTGTGCTGCAGCTCGGTGCTGTCCAGCGGCGGCGCTACGCGGCGCTCGGCATAGTTCTCCATGAGCATGCGTTTCTGTTCGCCCCGGCCCAGTTGCCAGAACCCCAGGCACACCATCACCGGCACCAGCACGGCCACCACCAAAGACGGCACGATGCCCGGCCGGAAGCCCTTCATGGCGCCGTCCGAAAGCGGTTCAACGGGATAGCTATACTCACGTGCATCGCGTCCCCCCGGAGTGTTCCTGATGCTCAAAGCAGCCATCGTCCTGATGCTGATTGCCACGATTGCCAGCCTGTTCAGTGGCCTGTTTTTTCTGGTCAAGGACGAAAGCGATTCCAATCGCTTGGTCATCGCCCTGGCGGTGCGGGTCAGCCTGGCCGCTGTCACCGTCGGCTTGATCGCCTGGGGTTTTTTCAGCGGCCAGTTGGTCTCTCACGCCCCTTGGTGACGGTGGTCTCAGAGCACGTAGACGAAGATGAACAGGCCGATCCACACCACATCGACGAAGTGCCAATACCAACTCGCGGCCTCGAAGCCGAACTGGTGCTCGTTGTCGAAGTGCCCGCGCATGATGCGCATCAGCATCACGAACAGGATGATCGTGCCGATGGTCACGTGGGCCCCGTGAAAACCGGTGAGCATGAAGAACGTCGCGCCGTAGATCCCCGAACCCAACGTCAGGCCCAGCTCTTTATAGGCGTGGATGTATTCCTCGGCCTGGAAGCCCAGGAACGCGCACCCCAGTAGCACGGTGATCGCCAGCCAGAGTTTCAACGCGCCGCGATGGCCTTTCTTCAGGGCATGGTGGGCGATGGTCACGGTGACGCTGGAGCTGACCAGCAACACGGTGTTGAGCAGCGGCAGGCCCCAGGGGCTGATCACGTCCTTGGGCGGCGGGAAGAGTTTCGGATCGGGGTTGTTCAGCAGCGGCCAGACGTATTCGAAGTTCGGCCAGAGCATCTCCGACAGGCCCTTGCTGCCTTCGCCGGCCAGGCCCGGCGCCGACACCATGCGCACATAGAACAGGGCGCCGAAGAATGCGATGAAGAACATCACTTCGGAAAAGATGAACCAGCTCATGCCCCAGCGGAACGAGCGGTCGAGCTGCGCGCTGTACAGGCCGGCGCGGCTTTCCTTGATGACCGCGCCGAACCAACCGAAGAGCATGTAGGCGAGCAACAGGCCACCGACGAAAAAGATCAGCGGGCCGTGGGAATCCGGGCGCGCGGCTTTCAGGTCGTTGAACCAGGTCGCCAGGCCATACACCGTGACGAACATCCCGACCGTGGCGATGATCGGCCACTTGCTCTGGGCCGGAACGTAATAGTGCTCATGAGTTGCCATTTATTGTTCTCCTTATCGGGCACGCTATCGTTCAGTGTTTTGAGCCACCGGTGGATGACGAGCGGTGATATCGAACAGCGTGTAGGACAGCGTCAGGTGCTTCACTTCCTTGGGCATGTCCCGGTCAACGATGAAGCGCATAGGCATTTCGATGCGTTCGCCGGGTTGCAGCACTTGCTGGGTAAAACAAAAGCATTCGGTCTTGTGGAAATAGGCCGCCGCGGTGCTCGGTGAAATGCTCGGCACGGCCTGGGCGCTCATTGGCCGGTCGGTGGGGTTGTGGGCCACGAAGACCATTTCGTTCACCGCCCCGGGCTTGACCACCAGCTCATCGCCTCTGGGGTAGAAGTCCCAGACCATGTCCACGGCGTTGGTCGACAGGAACTGCACGCGCACCTGCCGCGACTCGTCGACGGTCTGCTCGCCTTCGTACTGTCCGCCGGTCTTGCCGTTGATGCCGAACGCCTTGCACATCACGTCGTAGATCGGCACCAGGGCAAAACCGAAGACGAACATCGCCACCACCACGATCATCAGGCGGGTGACGAGTTTCTTCATCGAAATTGAATCAGCCATGGACGCGGCTCCTTGCACCGAACCCTGTGGGAGCGGGCTTGCTCGCGAAGAACGATGACGCGGTGTTTCTGTTAGACCGCGTCGTCTGATTCGCGAGCAAGCCCGCTCCCACACGGGTCTTTTGAGTCATCTCATTTCACTTCCGGCGGCGTGGTAAACGTGTGATACGGCGCCGGTGACGGCACGCTCCACTCCAGCCCTTCAGCCCCATCCCACGGCTTGGCCGGTGCCGGCTCGCCACCGCGGATGGTCTTGATCACGATGAACAGGAAGAAGATCTGCGTGGTGCCGAACATGAACGCGCCGATGGACGAGACCATGTTGAAATCGGCGAACTGCAGGTTGTAGTCGGGAATCCGCCGAGGCATGCCCGCCAGCCCCACGAAGTGCATCGGGAAGAAGGCCAGGTTCATGCCCACGAAGGACAGCCAGAAGTGCAGCTTGCCGAGGGTTTCGTCATACATGTGGCCGGTCCATTTCGGCAGCCAGTAGTAGGCCGAGGCGAAGATCCCGAAGATCGCACCGGGCACCAGCACGTAGTGGAAGTGCGCGACCACGAAGTAGGTGTCCTGGTACTGGAAGTCCGCCGGTGCGATGGCGAGCATCAATCCAGAGAACCCACCGATGGTGAACAGGATCACGAACGCCACGGCAAACAGCATCGGTGTCTCGAAGGTCAGCGAGCCTTGCCACATGGTGCTGGCCCAGTTGAACACTTTCACCCCGGTGGGCACGGCGATCAGCAGGGTCGCGTACATGAAGAACAGCTCGCCCACCAGCGGAATGCCCACCACGAACATGTGGTGCGCCCAGACGATGAACGACAGGAACGCGATGGCCGCCGTGGCGTAGACCATCGAGGTGTAGCCGAACAGCGGCTTGCGCGAGAACGCCGGAATGATCGAGCTGACGGCGCCGAAGGCCGGCAGGATCATGATGTACACCTCGGGGTGGCCGAAGAACCAGAACACGTGCTGGAACAGCACCGGGTCACCGCCACCGGCGGCACTGAAGAAGCTGGTGCCGAAGTGGATGTCCATCAGCATCATCGTCACGCACCCGGCCAGAACCGGCATCACCGCGATCAGCAGGAACGCGGTGATCAGCCAGGTCCAGACGAACAGTGGCATCTTCATCAGGGTCATGCCGGGGGCGCGCAGATTGAGGATGGTGGCGATCACGTTGATCGCGCCCATGATCGAACTGATGCCCATCAGGTGGATGGCGAAGATGAAGAACGTCACGCTTTCCGGCGCATAGGTGGTGGACAGCGGCGCATAGAAGGTCCAGCCGAAGTTCGGCCCGCCGCCAGGGGTGAACAGGGTCGACACCAGCATCAGGAACGCCGCCGGCAACAGCCAGAAGCTGAAGTTGTTCATGCGCGGCAGGGCCATGTCCGGCGCGCCGATCATCAGCGGGACCATCCAGTTGGCGAGGCCGACGAACGCCGGCATCACCGCGCCGAAGACCATCACCAGGCCATGCATGGTGGTCATCTGGTTGAAGAATTCCGGCTGCACGATCTGCAGGCCGGGCTGGAACAGCTCGGCGCGGATCACCATGGCGAACGAGCCGCCCAACAGGAACATGGAGAACGCGAACCACAGGTACAGCGTGCCGATATCCTTGTGGTTGGTGGTCAGCACCCAGCGCATCAGGCCCTTGGCGGGGCCGTGGGCGTGGTCGGCGCCGGCATGACCGTGGTCATCGATCACAGCACTCATGTCCTGTCTCCTTCGAACGAATGGGCTGGACGGCGCGGGGCAACGAGCCCCGCCCGGTTGCGGGAACACACGTCAGGCCGGCTCATTGGCTTTGCGCCTGTTTGAGTTCCAGCACTTCTTTCGGTGTGACCATGTCGCCCTTGTTGTTGCCCCAGGCGTTGCGTTCATAGGTCACGACCGCCGCGATATCGACTTCCGATAGCTGTTTGCCGAAGGCCGCCATGGATGTGCCGGGCTTGCCGTGGAAGACGATGTTCAGGTGGTCAGCCTTGGGCCCGGTGGCGATCTTCGAGCCCTTGAGCGCCGGGAACATCGGCGGCAGGCCCTGGCCTTCGGCCTGGTGACAGGCCACGCAGGTGGTGTGGTAGACCTTGTCGCCGCGTTCCTTGAGTTCTTCGAGGGTCCATTCCTTGCTGGTCAGCTCCTTGAGCTGGGCAGCTTCGGCCTTGCGTTCGCCCAGCCATTTTTCATAGTCGGGCTTGCTCTTGACCTCGACCACGATGGGCATGAAGCCATGGTCCTTGCCGCACAGCTCGGCGCACTGGCCGCGATAGATGCCGGGCTTGTCGACCTTGGTCCAGGCCTCATTGACGAAGCCAGGGATCGCATCGCGCTTGACCGCGAAAGCCGGCACCCACCAGGAGTGGATCACGTCGGCGGAGGTCACCAGAAAGCGCACCTTGGCGTCGACCGGCAGCACCAGCGGCTTGTCGACTTCCAGCAGGTAGTGCTCGCTCTTGGCGCTCTGGTTATGAATCTGATCGGTAGGCGTGGCCAGATTGCTGAAGAACTCGACGTCCTGGCCCAGGTATTTGTAGTGCCACTTCCACTGGTAACCGGTGATCTGGACGTCGATCTCCGATTCGCTGGAGTCGTACATCTTGATCAGCGTGGCAGTGGCGGGAATCGCCATGGCCACCAGGATCAGGAAGGGCACGATGGTCCAGAGGATTTCGACGCGGGTGTTTTCGTGGAAGTGGGCCGCATTCTGGCCCGTCGAGCGGCGGTGCATCATCATCGACCAGAACATGGCCCCGAAGACGATGATGCCGATCACCACACAGATCCAGAAGATGGTCATGTGCAGGTCGAATACTGCATTGCTGATCTGTGTCGCTCCAGGCGCCATATTCACAGTCCAGGCGGCTTGCGCCTGGCTGAAAATCGAACACAACAGGAGGCCCATCCATACATGTGGATGTCGCATCATTGCGGGTTCCCCTTATCGTTCTTGTTATCCCGTAGGCCTAACGCCTGCGGCAAGGGAGCGGCTACACCAGACTACGAACTCGAACCGCCGTGCCTTGCTGCCTTACATCGGGTTCATCAGCTAACTCCATTCCAACCCGAGTATAGACAGCGACTTCAACCTCGCAACGCGATGACGTAAATCACATGAAACAGACCGGGACTTGCGCTCAAGCCCGCGAATGGAGAAGGATGCAGCCTGAGTGATGGCAAACAGATATAACGCTCAGGCATCAAGGACGAAGGATTTATTACAAATAGGTCTTAGGCGTTTTTTTACGCCAGCTAAGTTATGTCTTCCCTATTTCATTGCCTTTCGTTTCCTGGAGTTTTCATGAACACCGCCGCATTGCGCGAGCAGATCCAAAAAGCCCAACAACACGAGGCCGAGACCGGCCAGTTGACCCGTCAGTTGCAAGCCCAGTTGCCGAACCTGCACCGAGCGATCCAATTGCCGGACGCCAATGCCAACGACGCCCTGACGCGCTTCGTCGCCGCCTACATCGATGAGGTGCCTGACTTGCTGGACGCGGCCAACGAGGTCGCCCGGGAGGCGGGCATCGAGTCGCAGATCAAGCCGGTATTGAAAATTGCCGAGCAGTATTTCCTACAGCCGCCCTCGATCATGGACGGCCATGTCGGGCTCGACAGCCTGTTGGACGAGGCCTACCTGGCGCACCGGTTCGTGGAAGAGGTCAACGACCTGTACATCAAGCATTTCGGCCAGCCGCTGATCCCCCTGGACATGACGGTCGCCAACCTGATTGCCCATCAATTGATCGGTGAGGAATTTGCCAACCAGCTCGATGAAGTGGTGCACCACGCCTTCGATGAAATGCTCAATGACGAGACGTTTGCATTGGAGTCGGTAGAAACCTACCGCGAGAAACTCAGCAGCCCGCAAACCGGCGAGGCCTGGAAGCGCTGGCCATGTATGTCCCGCCGCTTGGGTGTGGGCCTGGAGCTGGAACAGCCGGTGGCCTGAACCATCCCAGGTACACACAGAACCCAGTGGGAAATGACAGCAAACACCAAATACTGTGGGAACGGGCTTGCTCGCGAACGCGGTGTATCAGCTAACAGACATGTTGCCTGACACTCCGCCTTCGCGAGCAAGCCCGCTCCCACAGGATCGCGGACTATCCTGCTGTCGCGCCAACCCCAACATTCGTCCGCAACCGCCCTTCCAACCGGCGCTTGAGCCCGCGCGATTCGATCAGCAGCTTCGAGCCCTTGCTGGCATTGGCCCGGCTCCATTCTTCCAGCAGTTCCAGGCACGAATGGTCGATGTAGCTCAGGTTGTTGAGCGGTACATGCACCGTGACGCCTGGAGGGATGGTGTCCAGAACCTGGGTCAACGCCGGAACCTTGAGGAAGGTGGCCGCGCCTACCAGCCGCAGTTCCATTTCGCCTTCCTGGGGCAGGTCGACCAGGCTGATTTTCAAGCGCGAGGCTTTCCAGGCCAGTTTTGCCAGGGTCAGGCCGAAGCCGATCAGCACACCCGTCAGCAGGTCGGTGAAGATGATCGCCAGCGCCGTCGCGGCGTAGGTGAACATTGGCATCCGGCCATAACGGCCCAGGTTACGGAACGCCTTGATATCCACCAGTTTGAAACCGGTGTACACCAGCACGCCTGCCAGGCTCGCCACCGGAATACTTTGCAGCACGCTGGACAGCATCAGCACGAAGAGCAGCAGCCACAGGCCGTGGAAAATCGTCGACATGCGCGTGGTGGCGCCAGCCTGGACGTTGGCCGAGCTGCGTACGATCACGCCGGTCATCGGCAGTGAGCCGAGCAAGCCGCACAGCATGTTGCCGACACCTTGCGCGGACAGTTCCCGGTCGAAGTCGGCGCGCTCGCCGCTGTGCATACGATCCACGGCGGCCGCCGACAGCAGGGTTTCCGCGCTGGCGATGAAGGCCACAGCGAACGCCGCGATCAGCACGCTCGGGTCTGCCAGGTTCAGCAGGTCCGCCGGGCGCAGCCAGTCGATGGCTTCGGCGAGGTTGTCCGGCACTTCCACGCGCTTGACCTGCAAGGCCAATAACAGACTGGCAACGGTTGCCAGGCCCACGCCGAGCAAGGCGCCAGGAATGAAGCGCAGGCTGTGCGGACGAAACTTCTCCCACAACCACATCACTGCAATCGTCGACAAACCGAGCAAACCGGCCTGCCAGCCGAATGACGGCAACGCCTGGGACACTGCGCCAGGGAACGCCGCCAGGTTATCCAGTCCCGACGGCTTGGGCGCCGCATCGAGCATCACATGGACCTGGGACAGGACGATCAGCACGCCGATACCCGCCAGCATCCCGTACACCACCGCAGGCGCGGTGACCCGGAACCAGCAGCCCAGGCGAAAACGCCCGGCCAGCAATTGCAGAAAACCCGCCAGCAGCAGGATCGGCCCGAGCATCCCTACGCCATGCTGGCGCACCAGTTCGAAGACCAGCACCGCCAAGCCGGCGGCCGGCCCGCTGACTTGCAACTTGGAACCGGCAAGAAAACCCACCACCAAGCCGCCAACGATACCGGTGATCAACCCTTTGGCAGGTGGCAGGCCGGACGCGATGGCAATGCCCATGCACAAGGGCAATGCCACCAGAAACACAACCACCGAAGCCAGCAGCTCCCGTGGCAGAACAGCTTTCAATTGAGCAGCACGCATGGCGACTCTCCCGAGATTCTTCAGGCATGGCAAGGCCAGGCCGCTCGAAAGCAGACTGGGCTTGTACCACGCAGATGTTTAGGAGCGGTTAGAAGCGCGCTTTGGGCGTCGCCACCGGGATCGGATGGCTACCATCGAGCGGCAGGAAACAGTTCCGGTCCGCGTCGAAGGCTTTGATCTCGCTGGTCTCGATGTTGTACACCCAACCATGGATGAACAACTGGCCGCTGGCCATGCGAGAGGCCACCGAAGGGTGCGTTCGCAAGTGGTGCAGCTGCGCGATCACGTTCTCTTCGGTGAGGATGGGCATGGTCTGTTTTTCATCGCCGCACGGGCAATTGTCGTGAACCATGGTCTTGGCCACTTCGGCGTGGCGTAGCCAGGCCTTGACCGTGGGCATTTTTTCCAGGGTATCGGGGTTGAGCACTGCGCGCATGGCGCCGCAATCGGAGTGGCCGCAGACGATGATGTGCTGCACGCCGAGGGCCAGTACGGCGTATTCGATGGCGGTGGAAACACCACCGTTCATCTGTCCGTAGGGTGGAACGACGTTGCCCACGTTACGGGTCACGAACAGGTCGCCGGGTGAGCTGTGGGTAATCAGCTCGGGCACGATGCGCGAATCGGCGCAGGTGATGAACATTGCCCGGGGCTTCTGGGCAGTGGCGAGTTTCTTGAAGAGTTCTTCCTGCTGCGGAAAGATCTCGTGATGGAAATGCAAAAAGCCGTCAACAATATGCTGCAGCGCTGCATCGGCGGTTTCCGCCTCCGGTTGGGCTGAAGCCGACGCAGCCAACGGCTGTTTATCCTTGTCACTCATGATTCATCCTCATAACGCCAGTGGCTGGTTAAAAAACATCCAGGTCGAAGGGTTCGACCCGTCAGTCACTCGATGAACAAGGTAGCGACCGAAACTTAACTCAAACTGAATCGATGGCTCTAGAACAACGATTACAGGCATGGCCTAAAGTACAGGTGCGATCATTTCGGGCCTATGTCACAAGGTCAACTTTAATCAAATCAACGACATCTGTCGGCCCGGCGGACAAAAGGCGTCGCAATCGAGATCGTAACCGCCGCGTCGCTCGAGCCCGAGGCGCTTGAGGGCCTTGGTGAACCGCTGGGCCAGCAGGTCGGCGAACGGCCCTTCGCCGCGCATTCGCGTACCGAACCGGCTGTCATAGAGCTCGCCGCCTCGGCTCTGGCGAACCAGGCTCAGGACGTGGGCGGCGCGCTGCGGGTAGTGGGCCTGCAACCACTCCTCGAACAGCGGGGCGACCTCCAGCGGCAGCCGCAGCATGATATAGGAGGCGCTTTGCGCTCCCGCGGCATGGGCTTCGGTCAGCAGGCTTTCGATCTCACTGTCGTTGATCATCGGAATCATCGGCGAACACAACACCCCCACCGCAATACCCGCCTCGCGCATTACCCGGATTGCTCGTAGCCGCGCCTTGGGTGCCGCCGCGCGCGGTTCGAGAATGCGTTTGAGTTCATCGTCCAGGGTGGTCAGGCTGATCATGACCCTGACCAGGCGCTGCTGTGCCAATTCGGTCAGCAGATCCAGGTCGCGCAGAATCAGCGAGCCTTTGGTGACGATCGTCACCGGATGGCGATAGCGCAGCAGCACCTGAAGGATCTGTCGGGTAATTCCGTGTTCGCGTTCGATAGGCTGGTAGGGATCGGTATTGGCGCCCAGGGCAATCGGCGCGCATTGGTAGCCGCGCCTGGACAACTGTTCTTCCAGCACATCGGCGGCATTGGTCTTGGCGATCAGCTTCGTCTCGAAATCCAGCCCCGGCGACATGTCCCAATAGGCGTGGCTGGGGCGCGCGTAGCAGTAGATGCAACCGTGTTCGCAGCCCCGGTAGGGGTTGATCGAGCGGTCGAAACCGATGTCCGGCGAGGTGTTGCGGGTGATGATGGTTTTTGCCGTTTCGATGCGTACTTCGGTGCCTTGGGTCGGCGGTACTTCCTGATACCAGCCGTCGTCCTCGACCACCGAGCGACTTGGGGCGAAGCGGTTATGCGGGTTGGCGGCCGTGCCGCGACCGCGAGGCGGAAGAGAGGCTGACATGGATATGCTCCGAATGCTGTATGTGTATACAGTATTCGCTATCTGTGATTCAGGCCAGTGCCATTCGGCAGTCTGGTTTGGCCGTTCACGGCGCTTTGACATCCCGCCGACAGGTTTTTAACCGGAGCGAGTCGACACTGGGCGACTCGAATTTCCCGGTATCACCTTTCTGCCGGACTCGGATGCGCAATGCCTGTCCACGCCCGGCATCGAGCGGGTGCAATTGTCCTATCGCACCCACTATGCAAGGCTGGAGCAACGAGGACGCATTGAACGAAATGATCGAAGGTGGTGGCTTTGGCGACAGCCATCACTTCGACGC
Organism: Pseudomonas sp. Pf153; assembly: GCF_001269775.1. Classification (NCBI taxonomy): domain Bacteria; kingdom Pseudomonadati; phylum Pseudomonadota; class Gammaproteobacteria; order Pseudomonadales; family Pseudomonadaceae; genus Pseudomonas; species Pseudomonas sp. Pf153. The sequence goes on from NZ_LHVL01000009.1 coordinate 546,488, forward strand.
GCACCTCACGTCCCGGGCAATGACCGCCGGTGTGGCTGAAAACGCTGCAATGGATTCGGCCAGTGGTCGCGAATCGCCCGGGCCGAAGACCGTTTCGCGCAGCGCCCGGCCGGTGGCCGCGTTGAACAATCCCTCGCGCTTGAATCTCTCAAATGCATTCAAGGCCAGTTCCTTCGACCAGATGTAGGCGTAGATTCGGGCTGCATAGCCGGTCACCATGTAGTCCAGCGCGTTGGACCAGCGTTCGTAACCGGCCACGGGCAGGTGCCCGATCTGCGCGCTGACCTGATCGAACACTTGCTGAACCGTACGACCGTCGCCGTGGCTGCGGTGCAGTTCCATATCGAACAGGGCGTTGCGCAAGAGGGCGGCCGTTTCCCAACTGGCCTGGGTATTGACGAAGGTCAGCAGCTGGTCGGCCGTTTCGTCAGGCAGGGGCTTGCCGGTCTGGTAATGCCCGGACAGGCGAACCAGGCAATCTTTGGCAAAGCACCATTGCTCGAACAACACGCCGGCAAACTCGGACGTATCGCCGGACAACTCCATGATTCCCGACACGTCGCGATATTCCGCCCGGCTCAACAGGTGGTGCAGGCAATGGCCAAACTCATGCATCAGCACGCGCAGTTGCAGATGATTGAGCAGGACGGGTTTCGCGTCGGCGCTGCGTGGCAGCCAGGCGTGCAGGGCGGCGATGGGGTGACGGGGCCGGCCTTCGGCGGTGATGTGGCGGTTTCGCAAGACGGTGGTGCTGGGGTAGCCGCCTGCGTTGGCGTCCTCGAAGGGATCGAAATAGAGGTAACCGATGGCTTCTCCCCGTTCCCGGACCTCGAAAAGCCGTACCTCCGGGTGCCAGGTCGCGACGTCCCGGCGTTCGATGAGGTCCACGGCGAACAGCTCTTTCGCCATCAGCAGCAGTTGGGAAAAGGTGGATTCCAGGGGGAACCAGGCGCTGGCTGCGTGCATTGAAAACCCCGCTGTGTGCTGGCGAAGTTTTTCCGTCAGGTAGGGGTAGTCCCAAGGACGAAGTTCATTGAAACCTTGTTGCCTGGCAAACGCCTTCAGCTGTTCCGTGTCCTGGATAAAAACGTCCTGGTGTTGTTGGAGCTGGTCCTGCAAAAAGGCGATGACCTGAGCGGTGGACTCGGCTTGATCCGGTTCGATGGCCATTTGAGCGAAGTCAGAGTAGCCCAGCAAGCTGGCGTAACGACGACGATCCTGCAGCAATTGCCAGAGTACGGGACCGTTGTCGAACTGGTGGGCATGGGGGCCTCGATCCGAGGCCCGGGTGCTGTAGGCGATGTAGATGTCTTCGCGCAGTTGGCGATTGTCGGCGTAGCTCGTCACGATGCCGAACGATTCGTCACTGAGCGTGAGCAACCACCCCGTACGCCCCGCTTCCCGTGCCTGGTTGGCCATCTGCTGTTTGTAGGGGGGCGGCAGACCACTCAACTGCCGCTCATCATCGAATGATTGGCTCCAGGCCTTGTTGGCTGCCTGCAGGTGCTCCAGGAAGAGTTGCCGAGCTCCTTGCATACGTCGCTTCAGTAGGTTCAGGTCTGTCTGGACCGCATCGGGTAACCCGTTCAAACCGTTTCGGCGGAAACGTTGCAGAATTTTTTCCAGGACACGTTTTCTCGCCGGTTCGAAATGCCGGGCGATCTGGCTGCCTGCCAACTGCTGGTAGAGCCGAAACAGATCGGGGTTGCGCGCCAACGACTGCTGGAAATCCTGCAATCGTTGGTGACAGTCCAGTGAGGCCTGGGTCCAGGCCTCTCCTGTCCGGGTCGAAGTCAGGCAGTCCAGTACATAATCGAAACGCTTCAGCCGGACATGGATTTCGTCCATGGCCAGCACCAGATCATCCCAAGTAGGAAAGGGCTGTTGAGTCTTGATGATTGCCGCCACCTGATCGCTGCTTTCGGCAAGCATCCGTTCGAGCGCCGGCAGGAAATGTCTGGCCTGGATCTGCGAAAAGGGCGGCAGGTCATAAGCCTGCAAGAGCGGATTATCATCGTCGGGCATGGGATCGCTTCCTGTCTGGACTGGAGGGTCAGTCTGGGCAGGAAGGCGACAAGGCGGGCGGTATATAAATATCGCTTCCGGGCCGGACGGCCCGGAAGGTGATGCCGCCGATGTCAGTCGGGTTTTTTCTTCAACTTGGGATTGGGGAAGAACTGCACCGCCTGGACCTTGGCGTCCGGCACTTTGGGCGCGGAGGTATTGACCCGGGTGCCCAGCTCCTTGGGCACTGACAGGCCCTGTTCGTTGAGCGTGTCGGAGTAGCCGCAGGCCACGCACTCGCGATGCGGCACGCCGTCTTCATTCCACATCATCAACTTGTCCGGCTCGCTGCACGCCGGGCAGACCGCCCCGGCGATAAAGCGTTTCTTGGTGATCACAGGCCCCTCACTCATGCTGCCGCGTCCTCGCTCAGGCCGCTGTGGCGCAAGAGTGCGTCAATCGACGGCTCACGGCCACGGAAGTCGACGAACAGCACCATTGGCTCCTGGGAACCGCCACGGGCCAGGATCGCTTCGCGGAAGGCGCGGCCGGTGTCGGCATTGAGTACGCCGTCTTCTTCGAACTTGGAGAACGCGTCGGCCGACAGCACTTCCGCCCATTTGTAGCTGTAGTAGCCCGCCGCGTAACCGCCGGCGAAGATGTGGGCGAAACTGTTGGGGAAGCGGTTGTAGGCGGGCGGACGCATTACCGAGACTTCGTCGCGCACACCTTCGAGCACTTGCGCCACGCTGCGACCGTCGCCGTGGGTGGCGTGCAGCTCGAAGTCGAACAGCGAGAACTCCAGCTGACGAACCATCATCAGGCCGGACTGGAAGTTTTTTGCCGCGAGCATCTTTTCCAGCAGGTCCTGGGGCAACGGTTCGCCGGTTTCGTAGTGACCGGAAATCAGCGCCAGGCCTTCCGGCTCCCAGCACCAGTTCTCCATGAACTGGCTTGGCAGCTCAACTGCGTCCCAGGCCACGCCGTTGATGCCGGAAACGCCGGCGTGTTCGACGCGGGTCAGCAGGTGATGCAGGCCATGGCCGAACTCGTGGAACAGGGTGGTGACTTCGTCGTGGGTCAGCAGCGCGGGTTTGCCGCTGTCAGCCGGGGTGAAGTTACAGACCAGGTTGGCGACCGGGCTTTGCAGCACGCCATCGAGGGTGCGTCGACGGTCACGGGCGCCATCCATCCAGGCACCGCCGCGCTTGTTGGCGCGGGCATACAGGTCAAAGAAGAAACGACCGACGTGCTGGCCGTTTTCCTTGATCTCGAACAGGCGCACGTCGGGATGCCAGCTATCGAATTCCTTCAGCTCGGCGATTTCGATGCCGTACAGGCGTTGCACGATAGCGAACAGGCCGCTCAGTACCTTGTCGATCGGGAAGTAGGCGCGCAGGGCTTCCTGGGCCACGCTGTAGCGTTGCTGGCGCAGTTTTTCGCCATAGAAACCGCTGTCCCAGCTCTGCAAGTCCGGGCAGCCCTGTTCGGCGGCAAATGCCTTCAACTGTTCCAGGTCCTGGGCGGCGAACGGTTTGCTGCGCTTGGCCAGATCCCGCAGGAAGCTCAGGACCTGATCGCTGGACTCGGCCATTTTGGTCGCCAGGCTCAGTTCGGCGAAGTTGGCGAAACCCAGCAGCCCGGCCAGTTCCTGGCGCAGATCGAGGATCTGCTCCATCACCGGGCCGTTGTCGTTTTGGCCAGCGTTCGGGCCCTGATCAGACGCTCGGGTGCAGTAGGCGGCGTAGACTTCTTCACGCAGGGCGCGATCTTCGGCGTAGGTCATCACGGCGTAGTAGCTGGGGAATTCCAGATTGATCAGCCAGCCGTCCAGCCCCTTGGCCTGGGCGGCCGCGGCCATTTGCGCCTTGGCTGAATCGGTGAGGCCGGCGAGGGCGGCTTCGTCAGTGACGTGCTTGGTCCAGGCCTGGGTGGCGTCCAGCAGTTGATTGGAGAAGCGGCTGCCCAGCTCGGACAACTTGCTCTGCACTTCGGCGTAGCGCTTCTGCTGGTCGGGCGGCAGGTCGATGCCCGACAGGCGGAAGTCCCGCAAGGAGTGCTCGAGGATGGTTTTCTGCGCCACGTCGAAACCGGCGGCTTCGGGGCTGTTGGCCAGGGCTTCGAAAGCCTGGAACAACTCACGGTTCTGGCCCAGCTCGGTGGAGTAGGCACTCAGCGCCGGCAGGCAGGCCTCGTAGGCCTCGCGCAGTTCCGGGCTGTTGCGCACGGCGTTCAGGTGGCTCACCGGGCTCCAGGCGGCGCCCAGGCGATCGTTGAGTTCGTCCATCGCCAGCACCAGGCCGGCCCAGGTAGGCTGGCTGCCCTGGGTCTTGAGGATTTCAGCGATGGCGGCGCGGTTGTCAGCCAGGATCTGTTCGATGGCCGGTTGCACGTGCTCGGCACGGATCGCCGAGAATGGCGGTAGATCGTAGGGCTGCAAAAGAGGGTTGTTCACGCTCACGGTGGGCACCTTGGCTGGAAGAAACATTGGCCCATCTTAATTACAATCGACCTTCACCGCAGCTAGCAGCGACTATCACTGGAAAAGAGAGAGCCTATCGTGACCCTTCGCACGTACCAGAACCACACGCCACGGCTGGGCCGGGGCGCTTTCGTCGACAGCACCGCAGTGGTGATCGGCGACGTTGAAATCGGCGAAGACAGCTCCGTCTGGCCGCTGACGGTCATCCGCGGCGACATGCACCGCATCCGTATCGGCGCCCGGACCAGCGTCCAGGATGGCTGCGTGTTGCACATCACCCATGCCGGACCGTTCAACCCCGATGGCTTCCCGCTATTGATCGGCGACGACGTGACCATCGCCCACAAGGTCATGCTCCATGGTTGCTCCGTCGGCAGCCGGGTGCTGATTGGCATGGGCAGCATTGTCATGGACGGCGCGGTGGTCGAGGACGACGTGATCATTGGCGCCGGCAGCCTCGTCCCGCCGGGCAAACGCCTGGAAAGCGGCTTCCTGTACGTGGGCAGCCCGGTGAAACAGGCCCGGCCGCTGACCGACAAAGAGCGGGCGTTTTTCACCTACAGTGCGGCGAACTATGTGAAGCTCAAGGATTTGCACTTGGCTGAAGGCTACGACCAGCCATAGGCCTGATGTTCATTTGAGGGCCTGTTCGTCACACACTTCATTTTGAGTCCTGGAACTGCCATGCATCACCCCACTGTACTGTTCGACCTCGACGGCACCCTCACCGATCCGCGCGAGGGCATCACCCGTTCGATCCAGTTCGCCTTGAGCAAACTGGGCATCGACGAGCCCGACCTCACCCGCCTCGAACACTTCATCGGCCCACCGCTGTTGCAGGCCTTCATGCAGTTCTACGATTTCGATGAAGCCAAGGCCTGGGAAGCGGTGAACTTCTACCGCGAACGATTCAAAGTCACCGGGCTGTATGAAAACCGCGTCTTCGACGGCGTGATGCCGCTGTTGGAAACCCTCGCAGGCCAAGGGCGGCAGCTGTACATCGCCACCTCCAAGCCTTGGGTCTTCGCCCGGGAAATCGCTCGCCACTTCGACTTTGCCCGGCATTTCAAAGTGATCTACGGCAGCGAACTGGACGGCACCCGCACCAACAAGGTCGAGCTGATCGCTCATCTGGTGGCTGAAGAAGGGCTCGACCCGGCGAACACACTGATGATCGGTGATCGCAAACACGACCTGATCGGCGCCCGTAGCAATGGCCTGGATGCGACGGCGGTGGGGTATGGGTTTGGCAGTTATGAAGAGCTGAGCGCCGAGAACCCTGCGTTTCACTTCCAGACGGTGGATGAGTTGCATCAGGCGTTTCTGCGGGGTTAGTTACACCGTCATCGCGGGCAAGCCTTGCTCCCACAGAGTTTACCCCTCTTGGGCGCTGGCTCCATGGGAATAAAGCTCTTTAGGAGCAAGCTCTGTGGGAGCAAGGCTTGCCCGCGATGAGGCCCTTATGGCCGCCATCAGAGCCAACTCAAACCCATACCGCATCCCACAGCGGATAGTCCCCGATCCGTTTCACCAAACCCGCCCTCAGCGGATTCGCCACGATATACCTCGCAACAGTTTGCAAATCCTCCTCCTTACGAATGGCTCGATCGTGAAAGCCCTTCTGCCAAAGCGGCCCTTGACGTTGCATCAGTCGATTACAGGCTACGGTGGTCCGGGACTTCGTTCGTGCAAGCAATTTCGAAAGCTCTATCCCCTGAAGTTCAATTAGCCAATGGAAATGGTCTGGCATAACCACCCAGGCCAATGAGTGAGCAAATTGCTCTTGCTGAGCCTTTCGAAAAGCGTCGACCACCAGACGCCCCGTCTCGAAGCGATTGAAAACCGGATCGCGGTCCAGCGTAATCGCAGTCAGCAGGTAGATCTGGCCGGGCTGCGAATAGCGCCCGAACCGTAACCGATGGGAATGGGGCAATGTTGTCATGTCTGATCCTCCTTGATCTGGCTCCATCTCAAGGCTAGGACAGCAAGAGCGGATCGGATGTGGAATGTTGGAGCAGGATGTGTCTGGACTGGCCTCATCGCGGGCAAGCCTTGCTCCCACAGGGTTCTTCTCCCTGGAATATGAACAGGCAGTTGTTCATGCTGGATGCATTCCTGTGGGGTGCAGTTCACTCTGTGGGAGCAAGGCTTGCCCGCGATGAGGTCCCTCAGTCACCCACAGTCTTGAATTTTTTCCGGTCCTCATAAGCGCCGGCATCGACCAGTTCCTTTAAACCGCCTGCGTTGCCTCTTCCGCGGCGATGGCGGCTTGTACGCTTGGACGTGCTTCGACGCGCTCCATGAACGACGCCAGTTCCGGCCAGTCCTTGATCTCGATATTGAAGAACGGGAGCCACTTGAGCACGGTGAACAGGTAGGCATCGGCCAGGCCGAAGTCGCCCAGCAGGTAATTTTTGCCCAGCAGGCCTGTGTTCAGGTAATCCAGGCGCTTGAACAGTTTCTGCCGGAAAATTGCCTTGGCGGACTCGTGAATTTCGGTGTTGAACAACGGAGCGCTGCCGCTATGTATTTCTGTGGCGATGAAGTTCAACAGCTCCTGCAAGCGAGAGCGTTCCCAGGTGCCGTTGGCCGCTGCCAGGGAATTGCCGGGAACCAGATCCGCGAGGTACTGGATGATGGCCGGACCTTCGGTGAGCACTTCGCTGTTATCCAGCACCAGCGCAGCTACATAACCCTTTGGATTGATGTCACGTAAATCACGGCCGTCGGCGGTAGCCTTGGTCTTGTTGTTGACCCGCATCAGTTCGAAAGCCAACCCCAGTTCGCGCAGCACGATATGCGGAGACAGGGAGCAGGTCATTGGGGCGAAGTAGAGTTTCATGGAGAGCTCCTGGTTTAAGCCGTTGCGGCTGAAGAACGAAGCAAGGATCCGCGACCGACCTGACCTTTTGCAAAGGACTTGTCGAATGCTAGGTTATGACAAAATTTCATGAGTCTTTCGAAACCTGATGGTCGCCAGAATCCCCTCCCTCAATGGACTTAAAGCATTTGAGTCGGCTGCCCGGCATATGAGTTTTACCAAGGCCGCCGACGAGCTCAATGTCACGCAGACTGCGATTAGCCATCAGATCCGCCGGCTTGAAGATGAGCTGGGCGTTCGTCTGTTTCTTCGGCTCAAGGATGGGTTGGCATTGACCACTGAAGGCCAGGGATATTTTCCGGGCGTTCGCGCAGCGTTTCAGGAGTTGCGCTATTCCACGCAAATGCTGCACGAATCGAGCAACAACAGCACGTTGACCATCAGTACGCTGGTTTCCCTGGCATCCAAGTGGCTATTACCGCGTTTGCCGTCCTTTCAGAAGGCATTTCCCGACATCGATGTTCGGCTGACGGCGTCCACCGAGTTGGTCGACTTCCGCAAGGGCGGGATCGACGCCGCCATCCGCTATGGTTCCGGCACCTGGAAAGGCATGCGGGCGGACTGGCTCATGTCCGATGAGATCTTCCCCGTGTGCAGTCCCAAGCTGCTGGCCAGTCCTGAGGCGTTGAAGAGTCCGGCCGATCTGGCCAGTCACACGCTGTTGCAGGTCAGCGGCATGACCAATAACGACTGGAGCAAATGGTTGAGCGCGGCAGGGCAACCGATGAAACTCGCCGAAGGCACACGACTGACCTTCGATCTGGCGATGATGGCCGTACAGGCCGCCATCGACGGGTTGGGGGTGTGCATCGGTCGCTCTACCTATGTCGATGACGATCTGAAAGCCGGGAGGCTGGTGGCGCCGTTCGACCTCAAGTTGAAGTCCGACCTGGGTTTCTATTTGGTGACGCCACTGGAATATGCCAACTCGAAAAAGATCGTGGCTTTTCGCAGTTGGTTAACGGGGCTGGTGCATTCGCCCGCGCCCTGAACAGCCCTGCCCTGTTAGTTCTTACAGGTGACACCCGGTTACACGGACGGTTAAATCAACGTCACTAAAGATTTCCGCTTCGCTGACTTGCAACCTGACTAGGGGCACCGGAAATGGACACCAAGAGATTCTGTTGGGTGGTGTTGCTCTTTGCGTTCTACCTGCAACCCACGCATGCCGATACGACGGTGCAACCCGCCGTTGCACCCGAGGGCGAAGTGCCCGCGGCGCCGGCGACAGAAGTGACGGCGCAGGTCTGGAACAAAAGCAAAGTACCTATCGTCGTCAGCCAGAAAGGTCGGGCCCAGGAGCCCATCGAGCCGACGCAGAGCTTTAAGAGCCTGAGTTATCCACAGGTCCCCATCAACATCATGATTCCGGAAAGCAGCCCTATCAAATACATCACCGTAACGGGCAAGCAGGGGGCTTGTACGGTGCCGGTTTGTATTTTCGTTCAATGAGGCGGCATCGAGGGACGTGATTCAGCCAGCGTCTTCAACGCCGCTCGGCGATCGTCGACCGGCAGCCGGCCGAGCTTTTCGACCTCGGCATAAAAGGCAATCCAGTCCCCGTTCACCCGCTTGAACAGCGCCGTGAACGCCGGCACCCACCGGGTATATAAACCGAACGGCAACAACCGCGCGTTGTTGAGGGGCGCATAGACCCACGCGTCGTAGCGTTTGTCGCCCGCCCACTGGGTATCGCGCAGTCGTCGATAATCGGCGCGCAGGCGTTCGAATTCCAGGGCCTTGCGTTGGCGCATCTGGTCGGCCGGCAGGGGCTGGGCGTAAAGCTGTTCCAAACGCTGGCGGGTGTCGAGGATAAGTTGGATGAACTGCTCGCTTTGACGCCACCGCAATCCCGTATCCGGCGCCAGGCCGCGGCTCGCACGCCATTGCCGGGTGCCTTCCTGTTCGACGAACGTGGCGAAGGACTCGTTGAATTCCGTGTCGTCCTTCACGTAGAAACGCTGGTGCGCCAGCTCGTGGAAAATCAGCGTCGCCAGGCGTTCGTCACCCCAATGCATCATCGAACTGAGGATCGGGTCGTTGAACCAGCCCAGGGTCGAGTACGCCTCTACGCCACCGATCGCCACGTCCATACCCTTCAAACGTTGCAACGCAGCCTCGCCACGGGCCGCGCCCTGACTGTAGTAGCCGCGATAGGCGACGCAACCTGCTATCGGGAAGCAATGGTTTTGCGCTGCCAGGGAAAATTCCGGCGTGGCGAAGACATTCCAGACCACGAACGGTCGACCGATGTCTGCATACAGGCGATAGCTTTCATTGTCCGGCAGATGCAGGTGGACGCTGGCGAACGTCCGAGCTTCACGGGCCTGGGCCAGGTGGGCCCGTAATGCGGGATCGCGGGCGGGGGCGGCGATGACCTGGTCGATGGGTTCCCGAGCCTTCAGCAGTCGCAGTTGGCCATCGACAAGCTGGCTGTAGTAAGCGGCGCTGGAACAACCGTTGAGTAACAAAAGCAGCAGGCCTGGAAACAAAAACCGGAAAACACGGTCGAGTAACCGATGGCTTGAATGCGGCCTGATCAATTGCAATCACCTTGGGAAAAAGTCTGCCTACAAGACTATCCCGCCTGCCCGGAGCTTCGCTATGCGCGTCTTGATGCTGACGAGTGGCCTGTTGTTGCTGACCGGTTGTGCCGGTTTGCCTGACCCTGATCCATCGCAAGCGTGGATCGACCTTGGAAACCATCAAAACACGGCGCTGCAAGCGCTGGAAGTCGATGACAAGACCTCCGTTGACCGACGTTACTTCGAAGTCCAACCCGGCAGCCATGAACTGACGGTGCGTTACCAGTTTGCCGTAGAGCCCGGCAACATTGGTCCCAACGCCGAGCCGCTGTGGCGTGATTGCCGGTTGAATGTGAAGTTCAAGGACTTCAACGCAGGCCAGCGCTACCAGTTGCAGGCTGGCAACATTGGGTTCCGGCCCTGGGCCAAGCTCTATGATCAGCAGCGCAAAGTAGTGGGTCTGGCGACCCCGGCGGGCTGCCAGCAAAGCTGATCGGCGCTATGCTCAGGACCTGACTTCAGGAAACCACCATGCGCCTAAACATGCTGATACTTGCCTTCGTCTCCCTGGGCGGCTGTGCAACAAGCCCGTTACCCGAGGCAGACCCGAACATGGCCTGGGTAGAGTTCGCTATGCCAGCGCCGGGTGGCAAGGTATTGATGGCTGAAAGCCTGGACGGCCAGCGCTTGCGGGACGGGCGATTCTTCCAGGTTCCGCCCGGCAGCCATGAGCTGGAGGTCCGTTTTGACTTCGAGGTCATCAGCGGTGGTGGACTGGGCATGCAAGCCGAGCCGCAAGAGCGGATGTGCTACCTGCTCGTGCGTTACGATCAGTTCCAGGCCGGCCAGCGTTATCGGCTGGAAGCGCGCAACCTCGCGTTCACACCAAGTGCCCGGCTCTACAACGCCAAGCGAGAAGTCGTTGCAGAGGATCGTCGGGCCAACTGCCTGCCTTAGGCTCTGTACGAAAAGCCTTGATACTCGTTCATGCTGCGTTGAAAACTGCCTGACCTTCGTCTCAAGACTTTTCGTACAGAGCCTAGCGTTCAGCGATCGTTCTTCTGGTAGATGATTTTCTTCGTGCCGTTTTCGCAACTGCCCACCACCATGTTCCGGTCGTGGACTTCATCGTTGGTGACGATTTCCAGCGTGTAGGACGACACGTTGTTGGCCTGAATCTTCGCTTCGATTTCCTCTTTCAGCTCCTCGCAGGATTTGGGCGCCGCGAGAACCGATGTAGCCAATGCGCAACCCATGACCATCACGGCAAATCGTTTCATGCTCGACTTCCTCTTTGCAGCGCGCAACGCCTTTGCGCTGAAACTGCATGCATCATTCGACCATAAATGGGAGGTGGGGTGACAGGGGTAGATCGCAGCCTCCGGCAATGCTTGCGGGGGCTGCGATCTTCCTCATGGATTAGCTTTCGAGTGTGGCGTCCAGGGTGATGTTCGCATTCAACACTTTGGAAACCGGGCAACCTTCCTTGGCCTTTTTGCTCAATTCTTCGAATTGCGCCTGGGTGGCGCCGGGAATCTTCGCTTTCAGAATCAGCTTGACCGCCGTTATCGCAAAGCCGCCATCGACCTGATTCAAGGTCACTTCGGCCTGGGTGTCGATACGCTCGGCCTTGAGTCCGGCCTCGCCGAGGATCATCGAAAATGCCATGGAAAAGCAGCCCGCATGGGCCGCGCCAATCAGTTCTTCCGGGTTGGTGCCCCGACCGCCTTCGAAACGCGCCTTGAAGCCGTAAGGCGCTTCGCGCAGCACGCCGGTTTCCGTCGAGATGGAGCCGATACCGGTTTTCAGATCACCTTCCCAGTGAGCCGATGCTTTTTTGACAATAGCCATGTCTTCCTCCTCAAGAGCTGGCGCGAGGTATTCGCGCCTGGGTGTTTTCAGCTGTCAGGGTTGTGAGGATAGACCGGCAAATAAAGTTCATCCTGTCGATTAGCTGACGAATTTAGTAGGAAAATTCGACGCAGCCATTGAAACTCGGGTATATGCCCACATTGCATGGAACACACCCATAGAAACGGCAGGCTTTTGCCCGTAGGAAGAGCCCGGAATGCCGTTGGAGATCCCAACCGATGAAACAGCTGTCCGACGTGAAATTTTCGACCCTAGACCTTGTGCCTGTACGCGAGGACGGCGACGCAGCCCGGTCCCTGCGCAACTCGCTGGACTTGGCGCAACACGTGGAGAAGTATGGCTACACCCGCTTCTGGGTGGCCGAGCACCACAACATGGATGGCATCGCCAGTTCCGCGACGGCCGTGTTGCTCAGTTACTTGGCGGGGGGCACGTCGACCATTCGCGTTGGCTCCGGGGGAGTGATGTTGCCCAACCATGCGCCGTTGGTGATCGCCGAACAGTTCGGCACCCTGGAAAGCCTTTATCCAGGCCGAATCGACCTGGGACTGGGGCGGGCTCCCGGGTCCGACCAGATGACCGCCCGGGCCTTGCGTCGCGAGCGCTCAGGCAGTGCGGACGATTTCCCCGATGACGTGGCCGAACTGATGCGTTATCTCGGCCCGCGTACTCCTGACCAGCGCATCATTGCCATGCCCGGCACCGGAACCAACGTGCCAGTCTGGCTGCTGGGGTCAAGCCTGTTCAGCGCGCAACTGGCCGGTGAGCGGGGCTTGCCCTACGCCTTCGCCTCTCATTTTGCCCCGCGCTACATGCACGAGGCGATCCGCATTTATCGAAATCACTTCCAACCGTCGGCGGTACTCGACAAGCCTTACGTAATGCTCGGGGTGCCGCTGGTGGCAGCGGACACGGACGAGCAGGCCGATTATCTGGCGACTTCGGTGTACCAGCGGATCCTGGCCCTGATCCGTGGTCAGAGCCTGGTGCAACGTCCGCCGGTCGAGACCATGAACGGCCTCTGGCTGCCCCACGAGAAAGACGCGGTGGGCGACTTCCTGGGGCTGGCGATGGTAGGTGGCCCGCAGAAAATCCGTGCCCGGCTCGAGGTGTTGATCGAGAAAACCCAGGCCGACGAGCTGATTTTTACCAGCGATCTGTATGAGCATACGGATCGTCTGCGCTCTTATGAACTGCTGGCGCAGGTTATGAAAGGCTGAATCGCGCCCATGAAAAAGCCGACGCATGCGTCGGCCTTTTCGTTTCTGGGGCATCACTTCTTGTAAACGATTTCCTTCGTGCCGCCCTCGCAGGTGCCGACGATCTTTCCATCAGCTGCCGCGCCTTTATCGACGATTTCCAGCGTATAACCCGACACGCCCTTGGCATCCAGTTTCTCGGCGATTTCACTTTTCAGTTCTTCACAAGGCTTGCCGGCCGCAAATGCACCGCCCGCCAGGCTCAACAAGCCCAGGGCTACCATCAACTTTTTCATCGCTCGCACTCCTTGGTCGGATCGAATAAGGCAGGTATGGACAATCGTGACGCGCAGACAATAGCGCATCGCCATTCCCTATGGCACTCCGCCAGCGCGCAAGTTCATCGCGATCAGCTGTTTGCGATCCGGAACCCGACTTTGAGAGTTACTTGGAAGTGCGCCGCCCGGCCATTCTCGATGTGCCCACGGGTTTCGGTGACTTCAAACCATTCCAGATGCTTGAGACTTTTGCTGGCCTCGGCCAGGGCATTGTTGATGGCGTCTTCGATGCTGGTGGGAGACGAGCCGACCAGCTCGACCTTCTTGTACGTGTGGTGATCACTCATGACGTTCCTCCTGGGTTGTCTGAAACAGACTAGCAGCGATTGTTCGCCTTACGTGTGTCGCTGTTTACGCTTTGAAAGTTCAGATTTACTGCACTTTCACAAACGGCTGGAGTCCCAACTTTCACACGCACTCAACCACTGCAGGAGAGAGCCACCATGGCAAGCACTTCGTTACGTAAAGCCTCGTTGCAAAGCATGGAAGCGGAGATCGAGAATCTGCTCAAGTCGTTGGAGACCCTGAAGGATGATACGTCGGACGAGTCGCGTAAGACCCTCAAGGCGCTCAAGGCCAATGCCGAGAACGCACTGAAACATTCCCGGCATCTGCTCAGCGATGCGTATGAAGAGGTCAAGGTGAAAACCCGCGAAACCGGGATTGCTACCCGCGACTACGCTCAGGAACACCCGTGGACCACCGCCGGCGTAGCAGTGGGCGCCATCGGTTTGCTGGCTGCCTACTTGCTGTGCAAGCGCGGTCACTGAGTCGGCTGGCCCAGCTCGTGCCTGAGCCATTGGGCCAGTTGCCGGGCGCGGCCGTCCGCGGCGCGCTTGGGTAGCCACAACGCCAGTCGCGCCGGGGTTTCATCGAAGCCCCAAGGCGCGACCAGGCGGCCGGCGCGCAGGTCTTCGGCTACCAATGGCTCGGGGGCGATGGCCACACCCAACCCTGCGACAGCGGCCTCCAGCAAATAATACAAATGCTCAAAGCCTTGGCCTGACTTAAGTTCTTGGGGATCGAGGTCGTTTTGCCGTGCCCAGGTTGGCCATGCCTGGGGGCGGGACATGGTGTGCAGCAGTGGCTCCCCGAGCAGCGCATCGGCTGGTGCGCTTTTCAGGCGCACGAATCCGGCATAACGCGGGCTCATGACCGGACCGATCCGTTCGCCGACCAGCTCATACACTTGCATATCCGCCGGCCACGGAGGCTCGGCAAACACCAGCAGCGCGTCCAGCCCCGGTCGTCTGGGATCAAGGTCGCCCTCTCCGGCGGACAGGTGCAGGCGCAAGTCCGGCAGATCCGCATTGAGCCGGCCCAGGCGCGGAATGAACCAGCGTGCCAGCAGGCTGCCCGAGCAGCCCAGCACGAACGGCGAGTTAGCCGTGCTCTGGCTCAGCTCCGCGCAAGCGCTGCGTAACCGATCGAAAGCCTCGGCGCTGGAATCACGCAGGCGCAAGCCGGCATCTGTGAGTTTCAGGCCGCGACCGTCCTTGGCGAACAGACTGACGCCCAAATGCTCCTCAAGCACCTTCAGTTGACGGCTGACGGCACCGTGGGTGACATGCAGTTGTTCCGCCGCCTGGCTTACGCTGTTCAGGCGGGCGGTCGCTTCGAAGGCGCGCAGGGCATTGAGCGGTGGAAGATCGTGGCTCATCTGATATGTGAGTTTTCCTGACAGGTTATGGCGATCTTATCGGTTTTCAGGGGCGAGTGTCAGGGGTAGAGTGACCTTCATTGTCCTTGTGAGCATTTTGCCTGGAGCGCCCGATGACCCAGTCTACGACCCCCTTCAATCTGCGCAGTGGCCCTGACGCCAACGGCCTGTTCGGCGCATTCGGTGGCCGCTATGTGGCCGAAACCCTGATGCCGTTGATCCTCGATCTGGCCCGTGAATATGAGGTGGCGAAGGAAGATCCTGCCTTCATCGAGGAGCTTGCCTACTTCCAGCGTGACTACGTCGGTCGCCCAAGCCCGCTCTATTTCGCCGAGCGCCTGACCGAATACTGCGGCGGTGCCAAGATCTACCTCAAGCGCGAGGAGCTGAACCACACTGGCGCCCACAAGATCAACAACTGCATCGGTCAGATCCTGCTGGCGCGGCGCATGGGCAAGAAACGCATCATCGCCGAGACCGGCGCCGGCATGCACGGCGTGGCGACCGCTACCGTGGCCGCGCGTTTTGGTCTGGATTGCGTGATCTACATGGGCACCACCGACATCGAGCGCCAGCAGGCCAACGTGTTTCGCATGAAGCTGCTGGGTGCCGAAGTGATCCCGGTGGTCGCCGGTACCGGCACGCTGAAGGATGCGATGAACGAGGCCTTGCGTGACTGGGTTACCAACGTCGACAGCACGTTCTATCTGATTGGCACCGTGGCCGGCCCGCACCCGTACCCGGCCATGGTTCGCGACTTCCAGGCCGTGATTGGCAAGGAAACCCGCGATCAGTTGCAAGCCCAGGAAGGTCGTCTGCCCGATAGCCTGGTGGCCTGCATCGGCGGCGGTTCCAACGCTATGGGGCTGTTCCATCCATTCCTGGACGATAAAAGCGTCGAAATCATTGGCGTCGAAGCGGCGGGCTACGGCATCGAGACCGGCAAGCACGCCGCCAGCCTGAACGGTGGCGTGCCTGGCGTGCTGCATGGCAACCGCACGTTCCTGTTGCAGGACGAAGATGGCCAAATCATCGACGCCCATTCGATTTCCGCCGGCCTCGACTATCCGGGCATCGGCCCGGAACACGCTTGGTTGCATGACATCGGCCGCGTCCAGTACACCTCGATCACTGATGCCGAAGCCTTGGATGCGTTCCATAAATGCTGCCGCCTGGAGGGGATCATTCCTGCCCTGGAAAGCTCTCATGCCCTGGCAGAAGTGTTCAAACGCGCCCCGAATCTGCCAAAGGACCATTTGATGGTGGTCAACCTGTCCGGCCGTGGCGACAAAGACATGCAAACCGTGATGCATCACATGGAACAGTCCCAGCAGGAGAAACACTGATGAGCCGCCTGCAAACCCGTTTTGCCGAACTCAAGGAACAGAACCGTGCCGCCCTGGTGACCTTCGTCACCGCCGGTGACCCGGACTACGACACCTCGCTGGCGATTCTCAAGGGCCTGCCGGCGGCCGGTGCCGATGTGATCGAGTTGGGCATGCCGTTTACCGATCCGATGGCCGACGGCCCGGCAATCCAATTGGCTAACATTCGTGCACTGGGAGCGCGGCAGAACCTGGCGAAAACTCTGCAGATGGTTCGCGAGTTCCGCCAGGACAACACCGAAACACCGCTGGTGCTGATGGGTTACTTCAACCCGATCCATCGGTATGGGGTGCAGCGTTTCATTGGCGAGGCGCTGGACGCTGGCGTCGATGGCTTGATCGTCGTGGACATGCCGCCCGAGCACAACAGCGAGCTGTGCGAACCGGCCCAGGCTGCTGGCCTGGATTTCATTCGCCTGACTACTCCGACCACTGATGATGCGCGGTTGCCGACCGTGCTCGATGGTAGCTCGGGCTTTGTGTACTACGTGTCGGTGGCGGGTGTGACCGGCGCCGGTGCCGCGACGCTGGAGCATGTGGAAGAAGCCGTGGCGCGTCTGCGTCGCCATACCGACCTGCCGATCAGCATCGGTTTCGGCATCCGCACGCCGGAGCAGGCTGCCGCGATTGCACGGTTGGCTGACGGAGTGGTGGTGGGCTCGGCGTTGATCGACCATATCGCCAGTGCCGACACGCCAGCGCAGGCGATCGACGGGGTGTTGAGCCTGTGCTCCGCTTTGGCGGAGGGCGTGCGCAAGGCTCGCATCTGATCGAGCTGTACAAAAAAAGGGGTTCAGAACCAGGTTCTGAACCCCTTTTTTGCATTACGGCAGCACCAATCCGCCGCCGGCCTTGTGCAGTTTGCGCAAGTGTTCGCCGATCTCTTTGACGTTGGCCTCGCAGGCGGCTATTTCAGCGGCGCGACGCGGCTCCAGTAGAGCCCGGACTTCCTTATCCAGATCACCGGTCAAGGTTTGCAGCTGTTTCTGTCGCAGGCTGCTTTCCGACTCCAGTCGCTGCCATTCGCCAGGCTGTGGCAACCCATAACCGCTGCTGCCCAGCAGCTCGGCGGGACGGCTCAGGAAACCGCTGTTGACGAGAATCTGCTGCAGTGTCGCGTTGGCCCTTTCCATGCCGCCGTTTTGAAGTTCACGGGCACCGAGGTAACGCTGTTTGACTTCATCCTGAGCCAGCAGGAGTTGCCGGCGATAGCTGGCCTGTTCCAGCAGCAGCAACGCCGCGCTGGTGCGCAGGTCTGCCTGTTCGAACCAGATGCGACGTTCTGCAGCGTCCAGGGCGAGCCAGTCTTCAACCGTTTGCTGCTTGATGGGCAGGTGTTTTTTCAGGACTTCGAACATGGCCTGATAGCGCTCGCGGAATGAGTCGAAGCGGTAGCCCAGGCGCAAGGCTTCCTTGGGATCGTCGAGCACGCTGGTATCTGCCAGGCCTCGCCCTTTGAGCACCTCCAGCAAACCATTGGGCATGATGCTGTCGAGGCCCTTGAGTTGCTCGTTATTACTGCCGCTGCGCAACAGCTTCAAGCTTTCCACCGCGCAGTTATTGGACAGGAAGTAGTAATTGCCGTCGTAGCTCCAGTGCATCTCGGCGGCATGTTCAACTGTTTCTTCGATCTCGGTACGCGACAGGTTCAACGGCACCGATGCCAGGCTGCGCAATTCGGTCTTGGTGTATTCATCGATGACTTGGGCCAGTGGCAGGACGAACAGGCGCGACGGGTATTTGCCCACCAGCCCGTCCCAACTCGACAACTGCACATCGCCCACGAAGGCGCGATAGGACAGCACCAAGTGTTGATCCAGATCCAGCCGGCAATCCGGCCCACGGGGACGGCCCGGCGCGCAGATCACCAGCCGGAGCATGCTGTGACCCCAGCGGCTGACCCAGTTCTGGTTGGCTTCGGCCAGCAAGTAGTCGACGGCATAGACCCGCTCGGGATCGACCTTGCCCAGTGGCGTCCGGGCGAAGTCGTTACCGGCGTTGAGGAACGCGAACGATTTGGCGCAAGTGTCCTTGGCGGCGGGAGCCCAACCGAAATGTTCCTGGTAGTAGCGATACAGGGCGGGGCGTCGGCAGGCGTAGCTCGGATCGAGGAGGAAATACTCCATGTTGACCGCAACGAACTCTTTCGGACTGCTCGTCTCGTAAAGATCCGGGCTGCGGGCGACCTGCCGGTTATGCTGTTCCCGTTCTCCACGACGGCCGACGTATTGTGGCCAGCCGGCGAGATCCAGCAGGCGGGGATCGTCGCTGAGGGTGAAACGCCGGTCGTTCTGGCCCCGGCACTCGTCGGGGAGGCCAATCAAGCCGGCGCTGCTGTTGCGCCGGGTACACCGCTGGATCAGTGTGCGTTCGGCATCCGGCCACAGGCGTGCGCGGTCGTAAATGTGAGTCAGTTCGTGCAGGACCGTGGCGAGCAGTTCCCGTCGTACGGTGCCGTGGGGGCGATGGGTCTTCTGTGTGGCGGCGCTGCCGTTGGTGAGGCTGTCCAGCAGGTTGCGGTTGAGATCGAGTTCCGAGACGAGCGAGGCCTGGCCGTAGGCGTTGGCCGGCATCTGGTCGGTCCAGCCGACATCTATGCGTCGATCCAGGCGCTCGATGAAGCGTGGCGGCAGGGCCTGCATGGCTTCATCGAGCAGTGCCCGGCTGGCCTGCTGTTGTGCCGGGCTCAGGCCTTCGTCGATGAGGTGCAGTTGCAAACCGGCCTGGGCGGTGCTGCCCATGAGCAGCATCACCCCGGCGGTCAGCCAGGCGGCGAGCCGCCTCACAATGCGAGGATGGCTTCGGCGAGAACCTGGTCACTGGCGTCGCGAGCTTCCGGCACGCGGGTACGCAAGGTGTCGAAAGCGGCTTCGAGATGCGCGCCGCGGATTTCACCATTGCTGGCAACGAAGCTGGCCGCATCGTCGTGGGCTTCACGAATGATCTTCGAATCACGGATGGAAGTGGTGGTATCGGAGGTGAAATCGATCGAACGCTGGGAAGCGCGAACGATGATGTTACTGGTGGCTACCAGGGTATGTGCCTGGGCCACATCGGCCAATACCAACAGGCCTAGGGCGGCAGCAATCAGCGGGCTACGCATGGAACGACTCCGAAATATAGGGATAACTATTGGACGAGAATTGCCTGTGCCAGTTCAAGGTCACTGGCATGAAGTTTTGGCCGGGTCTGGCGCAGGTAATCCAGGGCCGACTCCAGCCGTGCACCTCGCAGTTGCCCGTCACTGGCAACGAATGCCGCAGCGTCGTCGCGGGCGACGGCGACTATTTTATGGTCGAAGGGCGCGGAGGTCACCATGCTCGTGGCATAGCCACTGGCAACCAGTTGCTGGGTGGACACATCGAAGGCATGAGCTGGAACGGACCAGCCGGCAAGGAAGAAAACGGCGATGAACAGATCGAAGTGAAAACGCATGGGACTCGACAGTTGATGGCGAGTCCAAAGGCTAGCGCAAACCTGCGGGCCAGAGCCAGCGCTGAAACATCGGAACACCATTGGGTGTCCGATGTTTCATGTTGGATCAGATCACCAGGATCGCTTGGGCCAGTTGCGCGTCAGTGGCTTGCAACTGGGGAGCCTGCTGACGGATGTAATCCAGGGCGCTTTCGAGTTTCACACCACGGATGGCACCTTCACTGGCCACGAAGCTGGCGGCGTCGTCACGGGCGGCCTGGACGATTTTGTTGTCTCGCAGCGACGAGGTGGCATCGGACGTCACGTCGGAAGTCGCCTTGAGCGCCCCTACGATGGAGTCGGTGGTAACGATAAAGCTACTGGCATTGGCTTGGGCGGCGACGGCCAGCAGGGTTGCGGCGCTGAGCAGACGAAGTCGGTTCATGATGAAACTCCTTGGATATGAGGTGGTGCCGGTGCAGGTAGCTGAAAGAGGAGACGCGTACTCGACTCGCTTCGCCACGTTCATCCGATATTAAGTCAGAACGTGAAGGAAGACAGCTTTATGAAGTGAGTTGGAGGGGCCTCAAATAAACTGTACTGGTTGATTTGGTTGTTTTCTATAACTGTTATCTCGGCGCTTTCTGAAAGCATCATCCTGAAACGACAAAACCCGTCGCGGTTTCCCGCGACGGGTTTTGCTTGTTCAATTCGGTGCTGGCGGTGGACCCGGTGGGTCAGGGCCAGCGACGCTGAATTAGCGCCAGAACGGCTTGCTCAGCTCTTCGTAGCGCTGTGCTTCGCTGATACCGGCGTCGGCCAGCAGGCGCGAGTCCAGACGAGCCAGTTGATGGCGGCTGGCGATGCGGCGCTGCCACAGCATCAGGTTGGCGATAATGCGAAGAGGCAGGGAAGCCTGGTTTTTTGCAGCTTTGTCTTCGAAAAACAGCTCGGAACTGAGTGTACGTTCCATGGTTGACATCCTTCCGCTTGTGGCGGGATCAGGTAGTGGTTTAACTGGTGCCCATGATCCTCTCGTTTGGCCAGTCACTGTAGATACAGTTCACCTGTATTGTGCGCGACCAGTTAACTGTTAAACCGCAGTGTGCTGGTCCATATTGAAGCAACTGTACCTGTCTGCGCTGTTTTGGTGCATTTGTCACGCTTTGACGGCGCGGAGAAAGGAATATCCTACGGAAAACACCGGTACAGCAATACAGTTTTTGACGAAACGGGCCGTGCTTGCCTGGATGATCAAAACTGTGTGTGCGGTAACGGTGTTCTAGCTGTATCAAACCGCCAACATGCGCCCGGTCTCTTCCAGGTTCAGATGCCAACTCAGTGCGTCGCGCAGGATGTGAGGTGTATGTCCGCCCAAGGCACACGCGGCCTCGAAGTACTCGTTCAACGCCTGGCGATAGGATGGGTGCACGCAATTGTCGATGATCACCCGTGCCCGCTCCCGTGGCGCCAGGCCTCGTAGGTCGGCCAGGCCGATTTCGGTGACGAGGATGTCGACGTCATGCTCGGTGTGGTCCACATGGCTGACCATCGGCACGACGCTGGAGATCGCCCCTCCCTTTGCAATCGACTTTGTGACGAAAATCGCCAGGTGCGCATTGCGCGCGAAGTCCCCTGAGCCACCGATGCCGTTCATCATCCGGGTGCCGCAGACGTGAGTGGAGTTGACGTTGCCGTAGAGATCGAACTCCAGCGCGGTGTTGATGCCAATGATACCCAGGCGACGCACCACTTCCGGATGATTGGAAATTTCCTGCGGACGCAGGACCAGTTTGTCCTTGTACTTTTCCAGATTTCCGAACACATCGGCGTTGCGACGATCCGACAGCGTGATGGAACTGCCCGAGGCGAAGCTCAGCTTGCCGGCGTCGATCAGGTCGAACGTGGAGTCCTGCAGCACTTCGGAATACATGCTCAATTGCTCGAACGGCGAGTCGATCAGCCCGCACATCACGGCGTTGGCGATGTTCCCTATACCGGCCTGTAATGGGCCGAGCTTATTGGTCATTCGTCCGGCCGCCACTTCTTGCTTGAAGAAATCGATCAGGTGATCGGCAATGGCCTGGGTGTCGCTGTCCGGTGGTGTGACGGTGGACGGCGAGTCGCCTTGGTTAGTGATGACAATGGCTGCAATTTTTTCCGGTGGAATCGGAATGGCGGTACTTCCGATGCGGTCGTCCACCTTCACCAGGGGGATCGGTGTGCGGGTTGGGCGATAGGTCGGAATATAGATGTCGTGCAGACCTTCCAGATTCGGATTGTGGGCCAGGTTGATCTCGACGATCACTTGTCGGGCGAAGATCGCAAAACTGGCCGAATTACCCACCGATGTGGTCGGCACGATGTGGCCCTGTTCGGTGATAGCCACTGCTTCGATCACCGCAACGTCAGGTAGCTTGAGCTGACCGTTGCGCAGTTGTTCGACTGTTTCCGAAAGGTGTTGGTCGATGAACATGACCTTGCCCGCATTGATGGCCTTGCGCAGCGTGCTGTCGACCTGAAAAGGCATGCGCCGAGCGAGCACGCCAGCTTCGGTGAGCTCCTTGTCGAGGTCGTTACCCAGGCTCGCGCCCGTCATCAGGCTGATTTGCAACGGCGTGACCTTGGCCCGTTCGGCCAGGGCGTGGGGCACTGCTTTCGCTTCACCGGCGCGAGTGAAGCCGCTCATGCCAACGGTCATGCCGTCCTGGATCAGCATGGCTGCTTCGGCAGCGCTCATCACTTTGTTCAACAACGAAGGCAGGCGGATGCGATCTTGGTACATACAGGGCTATCTCGGGCTGGAAGCAGGATGCGCAGTCTAGTGAATTCACTCCTTGCCCGTCCCGCTACAAAAGTCGCATTTGAGGCGTCTATTACGGGCGTTTCAGGCAAAACATTATTACCGGATCGGTAACAGGGGGGCTTGATACAAATCAAAACGCCCCGACAAGTCGGGGCGTTCTGGGTAAATCGAGCAGGTTTATTCCACTGCTTTGACCATGTCCTCGATCACCTTCTTGGCATCACCGAACACCATCATGGTCTTGTCCAGGTAGAACAGCTCGTTGTCCAGGCCGGCGTAGCCGCTGGCCATCGAGCGTTTGTTGACGATGATGGTCTTGGCCTTGAAGGCCTCGAGGATCGGCATGCCGGCAATCGGCGATTTCGGATCGTTCTTCGCCGCCGGGTTGACCACGTCGTTCGCGCCGAGCACCAGCACCACGTCGGCCTGGCCGAATTCGGAGTTGATGTCCTCCATTTCGAACACCTGGTCGTAAGGCACTTCGGCTTCGGCCAGCAAGACGTTCATGTGGCCGGGCATGCGTCCGGCCACCGGGTGAATCGCGTACTTCACTGTCACGCCATGGTGGGTCAGCTTCTCGGTCAGCTCTTTCAACGCATGCTGCGCCCGCGCCACGGCCAGGCCATAGCCCGGAACGATGATCACGGTGTCGGCGTTGGTCAGCAGGAAGGTCGCATCGTCAGCGGAGCCGGATTTCACCGGGCGCGCTTCTTTCGAGCCGGCCGGCCCGCCCGCATCGGCGCTATTGCCGAAGCCGCCGAGCAGTACGTTGAAGAACGAACGGTTCATGGCCTTGCACATGATGTAGGACAGAATCGCACCGCTCGAACCTACCAGGGAGCCGGCGATGATCAGCATCGAGTTGTTCAGTGAGAAGCCGATACCGGCCGCCGCCCACCCCGAATAGCTGTTGAGCATCGACACCACTACCGGCATGTCGGCGCCGCCAATCGGGATGATGATCAGCACGCCAAGCACGAACGCCAGGGCCAGCATCAGGGCGAATGCACCGAAGTTGCCCGTGACCATGAATGTTACGCCCAGGCCCAGTGTTGCCAGACCCAGGATCAGGTTGAGCTTATGCTGTCCACCAAACTGTACCGGTGCGCCCTGGAACAGGCGGAACTTGTACTTGCCCGACAGCTTGCCGAAGGCGATCACCGAGCCGGAGAAGGTGATTGCACCGATGGCCGCACCGAGGAACAGCTCCAGGCGGTTACCGGCCGGAATCGAATCCCCCAGTTGCTTGACGATGCCCAGGGACTGTGGCTCCACCACGGCGGCGATGGCGATGAACACGGCGGCCAGGCCGATCATGCTGTGCATGAACGCCACCAGCTCCGGCATCTTGGTCATCTCGACGCGCTTGGCCATGATCGAACCGGCGGTGCCGCCGATCAGCAGGCCGACGATGACATAGCCGATGCCCGCAGTGGCCAGCTCAGCGCCCAGCTTATAGATGAGGCCGACGGTGGTGAGCACCGCCAGCGCCATGCCCAGCATGCCGAACAGGTTGCCGCGGCGGGACGTGGTGGGGTGCGACAGGCCCTTGAGGGCTTGGATGAAGCAAACGGACGCAATCAGGTAGAGCGTCGTTACCAGATTCATGCTCATTACTTGGGCGCCTCTTCTTTTACGGCTTTCGGGGCTTTTTTCTTGAACATCTCAAGCATCCGGCGCGTGACCAGGAAGCCACCGAACACGTTCACCGCTGCCAGGGCCACGGCGAGCGTGCCCATTGTCTTGCCCAGCGGCGTCACGGTCAGCGCTGCGGCGAGCATGGCGCCGACGATCACGATCGCCGAAATGGCGTTGGTCACCGCCATCAATGGCGTGTGCAAAGCGGGTGTCACGTTCCAGACCACGTGGTAACCGACATAAATCGCCAGTACAAAGATGATCAGGTTGTAGATACCGGGGGAGATAAGCTCTTCCATTGTCTGAATCCCTGCTTAGGCGTTTTTGCGGATGACCTGGCCGTCGCGGCACATCAGGCACGCGGCGACGATGTCGTCTTCCAGGTTCACGTCGAACTGACCTTCCTTGGTGAAGACCAGCTTCAGGAAGTCCAGCAGGTTACGGGCATACAGCGCCGAGGCATCGGCTGCGACTTCGCCGGCCAGATTGGTCGGGCCGACGATGGTCACGCCGTTCTCGACCACCACTTGGTCGGCCACGGTCAGCGGGCAGTTGCCACCCTGGGCTGCCGCGAGGTCGATCACCACCGAACCGGGCTTCATTTGCGCGACGGTTTCCGCGCTGAGCAAGGTCGGTGCCTTGCGGCCCGGAATCAGTGCCGTAGTGATGACGATGTCAGCCTGCTTGGCGCGCTCGTGTACGGCCTGGGCCTGGCGCTGCATCCAGCTCGCGGGCATTGGACGGGCGTAGCCGCCGACGCCGACGGCGCATTCACGCTCTTCATCGGTTTCATAAGGCACGTCGACGAACTTGGCGCCGAGGGATTCGATTTGCTCCTTCACCGCAGGACGCACGTCCGACGCCTCGATTACCGCGCCCAGACGCTTGGCTGTCGCAATCGCCTGCAACCCGGCCACGCCGGCACCGAGAATCAGCACGCGCGCCGCTTTCACGGTGCCAGCGGCTGTCATCAGCATCGGCATGAAGCGTGGATAGTAGTGAGCTGCCAACAGCACCGCCTTGTAGCCGGCAATGTTGGCTTGAGAGGACAGCACATCCAGGCTCTGGGCCCGGGAAGTGCGTGGCGCGGCTTCGAGGGCGAACGCTGTAATGCCGCGTTCGGCCATCTTGGCGATGATTTCGTTGTTGAACGGATTGAGCATGCCTACCAGGACGGTGCCGCTCTTGATCAGCGCCAACTCGCTGTCGTTGGGCGCGACCACCTTGAGGATCAATTCGGCTCCAAACGCGTCACTGGCGCTGCCAATGGTCGCGCCTGCCGCCTCGTAGGCACTGTCGATAACGCTGGCCTTGATGCCGGCACCGCTTTGAACAGTGACTTTATGACCCTGGCCGATCAGTTTCTTGATGGTTTCCGGGGTAGCAGCAACCCGTGTTTCACCCGTCTGGGTTTCGAGAGGGACACCAATGTGCACGTCAAATCTCCTGCGTGATCTTATTGAGTAAACCCAGGCACTTCGGATGGCGCGACTGGGGCGGCGGATCAGCACGATCCCGCCGAATCAGGCGGGGCGCGGCATTTTGCAGGCGAAATTTCGACCCTTCAAGGAATTATGACGTGTGACGGAAAATTAACTACAAGTCACCCTGTGACCGAATGTCGCAACTGTCAGGCCTGATCCCTTGCAGGCCGTGCATTACAAGGCTTAAAGCGCAAATCGATAAAAATTAACATCGGCTGCGTGAATAAGCCGCCATGGCTGGCGCAATATGGCTCAAAGCCACGTATTTGAACGGTTCTGAGACTACTGTACCGATTCCATAACAGATTGACTGTATGCGACAAAAACTTATATCTGTAGCGCTTTTGGTTAGCTTACTACCGGAGTCGGTTATATAGCTTTTTCTTATTTATCAAGAGCATAGCCATGGGCTTGTTTGATCAACCAATCGCGGAAAGCCCGAAGGGACGCGGATTCCACCTTTCGCTCGGGAATCATCAGGTAGTAAGCCTTGATGCTCGACAGCGCGTTCCGATTGGCGACGACCAATCTTCTTTCTGCCAGCTCGCGCTGGATCAGAAAAGGCGGGATCAAGGCGATCCCCATTTCATGCATGGCCGCTTGGGCAAGCATGGAGAATAGTTCATAGCGTGGGCCTGTCAGGTCGCGAGCCACATTCAGATGTTGGGCGTTGAACCATTGGCGCCAGGCGTACGGGCGGGTGGTTTGCTGAAGCAGCGGCAATTCGGCGATCGCATCCGCTGTCAGGTGACTCTGATTATTCAACAAGGACGGGCTGCAGACCGGCATCGGATTTTCGCCCATGAGCTTGTGGGATTCGGTGCCGGACCAGTCCGCATCGCCAAAGTAAATGGCTGCGTCAAACTCCGTATCCGCAAACAGGAAAGGCCGGGTGCGGTTGGTCAGGTTGACGGTGACTTCCGGATGTTGCTGCTGGAAATCCTTCAGGCGCGGCAGTAACCACTGGGTGCCGAAGGTAGGCACCACCGCCAGCTCGATCACGTTAGCGCCGGTATGGCCCATAACCGAAAGTGTGTCGCGCTCGACGGCGTCCAGCTGGGTGGCAACCCGGCGACTATAGGAAAGACCCGCTTCGGTCAGTTTGACGCCGCGGCGTGAGCGTCGGAATAGCTCCACGCTGAGGAAGTCCTCCAGGCTGGCAATCTGCCGGCAGATGGCGCCTTGGGTGAGGGACAGCTCCTGTGCGGCCTTGGTGAAGCTCTCATGGCGTGCGGCCGCCTCGAAGCTGACCAGGGCCGCAGTGCTGGGAATCTTTCGACGCATGTACAGGCACCTCACTGATTGTCTGCGTAAACGGGGTTTATGGCGTTTACGGAGTGAGAAATTAGCACAACACCGTGCGCAATCCTCGTTTGCCCTCGTAGGAAACCGCGCCTAGGATCAATCCACGTTTCTTTCATCGATTGACGAGGAATTTTTCATGGCCGGTAAAGCGAGCTTCAACTGGATCGATCCATTGCTGCTGGACCAGCAGCTCACCGAAGAAGAGCGCATGATCCGCGACACTGCTGAGCAGTTCGCCCAGCAGAAGCTCGCGCCGCGAGTACTGGAAGCTTTCCGCCATGAAAAAACCGATCCGGCGATCTTCCGTGAAATGGGTGAAGTAGGGCTCCTTGGCGCGACCATTCCCGAACAATACGGTGGCAGCGGCTTGAACTACGTCAGTTACGGCCTGATCGCCCGTGAAGTGGAACGTGTCGACTCTGGCTATCGGTCGATGATGAGCGTGCAGTCCTCCTTGGTCATGGTGCCGATCAACGAGTTCGGTACTGAGGCCCAGAAACAGAAGTACCTGCCAAAGCTGGCCTCTGGTGAGTGGATTGGTTGCTTCGGTCTGACCGAGCCGAACCATGGTTCGGACCCGGGCGCGATGATTACCCGTGCACGCAAAGTCGAGGGTGGTTACAGCCTGACGGGTAGCAAGATGTGGATCACCAACAGTCCGATTGCCGATGTATTTGTCGTCTGGGGCAAGGACGACGCTGGCGATATCCGTGGCTTTGTGCTGGAGAAAGGGTGGAAGGGGCTGAGTGCGCCGGCTATCCATGGCAAGGTTGGGCTGCGTGCCTCGATCACCGGCGAAATCGTCATGGACAACGTCTTCGTTCCGGAAGAGAACATTTTCCCGGATGTACGCGGCCTGAAAGGTCCGTTTACCTGCCTGAACTCCGCACGCTACGGAATCTCCTGGGGTGCGTTGGGTGCCGCCGAGTTCTGCTGGCATACCGCTCGCCAATACACCCTGGATCGTCAGCAGTTCGGCCGTCCGCTGGCGGCGACCCAATTGATCCAGAAGAAGCTGGCCGACATGCAGACCGAGATTACCCTTGCGTTGCAAGGTTGCTTGCGCCTGGGGCGCATGAAGGACGAAGGCACGGCAGCGGTGGAAATTACCTCGATCATGAAGCGCAACTCCTGTGGCAAATCTTTGGAGATTGCCCGTATGGCGCGGGACATGTTGGGGGGTAACGGAATCTCCGATGAGTTCGGTATCGCTCGTCATCTGGTGAACCTGGAGGTGGTGAACACTTATGAAGGTACCCACGACGTCCATGCGCTGATTCTTGGGCGTGCGCAGACCGGTATCCAGGCGTTCTATTAATAGGAGGCGGTCATGGGCGCGCTTTCGCACCTGCGGGTACTGGATTTATCTAGAGTTCTGGCCGGGCCCTGGGCCGGGCAGATCCTGGCGGACCTGGGGGCTGAAGTCATCAAGGTCGAGCGTCCCGGCAACGGCGACGATACGCGAGCCTGGGGGCCGCCCTTCCTGAAGGGCGCAGACGGCGAGAACACCACCGAGGCGGCTTATTACCTGTCAGCCAACCGCAACAAGCAATCGGTCACCATCGACTTCACGCGACCCGAAGGGCAGAGATTGGTGCGAGAGCTGGCGGCCAAGTCCGACA
Source organism: Pseudomonas sp. Pf153 (assembly GCF_001269775.1). Classification (NCBI taxonomy): domain Bacteria; kingdom Pseudomonadati; phylum Pseudomonadota; class Gammaproteobacteria; order Pseudomonadales; family Pseudomonadaceae; genus Pseudomonas; species Pseudomonas sp. Pf153. The sequence continues at coordinate 575,103 of NZ_LHVL01000009.1, forward strand.
TCCTGATCGAGAACTTCAAGGTGGGCGGGCTGGCGGCTTATGGCCTGGATTATGACTCCCTGAAAGTCATCAACCCGCAGTTGATTTATTGCTCGATCACCGGGTTCGGTCAAACGGGCCCTTATGCCAAGCGTGCCGGGTATGACTTTATGATCCAGGGGCTCGGTGGGCTGATGAGTCTTACCGGGCGACCTGAAGGCGATGAGGGCGCGGGGCCGGTGAAGGTCGGGGTCGCGCTGACGGACATCCTTACAGGGTTATATTCAAGCGTCGCCATCCTGGCAGCGTTGGCTCATCGTGATCATGTCGGTGGCGGGCAGCATATAGACATGGCCTTGCTGGATGTCCAGGTGGCTTGCCTGGCTAACCAGGCGATGAACTATCTGACCACAGGCGTTGCGCCGAAGCGGCTGGGCAATGCTCATCCGAACATCGTGCCTTATCAGGATTTTCCTACGGCTGACGGTAACTTTATTCTTACCGTGGGCAATGATGGACAGTTCCGCAAGTTTGCCGAGGTGGCAGGTCAGCCGCAGTGGGCGGATGACGCTCGTTTCGCGACAAACAAGCAACGGGTGGCGAACCGGTCGGTATTGATTCCCTTGATTCGCCAGGCGACGGTGTTCAAGACGACGGCCGAATGGGTTGCTCTGTTGGAACAGGCGGGTGTGCCGTGCGGGCCTATCAATGATCTGGCCCAAGTGTTTGCCGATCCACAAGTACAGGCCCGTGGATTGGCGCTCGAACTGCCTCATGTCCTGGCCGGTAAAGTGCCACAGGTTGCGAGCCCGATCAGACTGTCCGAGACGCCAGTGGAATATCGCAGCGCGCCACCTTTACTAGGTGAGCATACGGTTGGGGTCCTGCAACGCGTGTTGGGTTTGGATGAGGCCGCATTGATCGCGCTTGGGGAGGCAGGAGTTCTCTGAGTTGTTCTTTCTATATAGAGGCGGCGCGCGTAGAAGAGGTTTTTCCCGATAACGCAGCTTATTGATAGAAAAGTAAAATTAAGGTTGACGGCAGATTCTGAGTCTCTATAATTCGCCCCACTTCCGGCGCAGTCGAAACGGAAAACTCCTTGAGATTCAATGAGTTAAGTAGGTTTCGGCGATGCAGGGCTTCAGGTCATCGAAGCACGGAAGGAGTCAGCGGAGCAGGTTTTTGGCTCAGTCGACGGTTCGATCTTCTCGGTCGAAAGCGGTAAAAAAGAGGTGTTGACAGCAGCGACTAACGCTGTAGAATTCGCCTCCCGCTAACGAGAGATCGAAAGCGCAAGTGGTTGAAGTTGAAAAAGAAATTTTGAAAACTTCGAAAATAACCGCTTGACAGATACACGGGGCGCTGTAGAATGCGCGCCTCGGTTGAGACGAAAGCCTCAGCCCACCGCTCTTTAACAACTGAATCAAGCAATTCGTGTGGGTGCTTGTGGAGTCAGACTGCTAGTCAACAGATTATCAGCATCACAAGTTACTCCGCGAGAAATCAAAGATGTAACCAACGATTGCTGAGCCAAGTTTAGGGTTTTCTCAAAACCCAAAGATGTTTGAACTGAAGAGTTTGATCATGGCTCAGATTGAACGCTGGCGGCAGGCCTAACACATGCAAGTCGAGCGGTAGAGAGGTGCTTGCACCTCTTGAGAGCGGCGGACGGGTGAGTAATGCCTAGGAATCTGCCTGGTAGTGGGGGATAACGCTCGGAAACGGACGCTAATACCGCATACGTCCTACGGGAGAAAGCAGGGGACCTTCGGGCCTTGCGCTATCAGATGAGCCTAGGTCGGATTAGCTAGTTGGTGAGGTAATGGCTCACCAAGGCGACGATCCGTAACTGGTCTGAGAGGATGATCAGTCACACTGGAACTGAGACACGGTCCAGACTCCTACGGGAGGCAGCAGTGGGGAATATTGGACAATGGGCGAAAGCCTGATCCAGCCATGCCGCGTGTGTGAAGAAGGTCTTCGGATTGTAAAGCACTTTAAGTTGGGAGGAAGGGCCATTACCTAATACGTGATGGTTTTGACGTTACCGACAGAATAAGCACCGGCTAACTCTGTGCCAGCAGCCGCGGTAATACAGAGGGTGCAAGCGTTAATCGGAATTACTGGGCGTAAAGCGCGCGTAGGTGGTTCGTTAAGTTGGATGTGAAAGCCCCGGGCTTAACCTGGGAACTGCATTCAAAACTGACGAGCTAGAGTATGGTAGAGGGTGGTGGAATTTCCTGTGTAGCGGTGAAATGCGTAGATATAGGAAGGAACACCAGTGGC